>NC_009486.1:0-607837 GCF_000016785.1 Thermotoga petrophila RKU-1 | reverse complement strand
CACCTCGTCCCGTGTGTTGTAAACATGCGCTGTTTTGTTTGAAATTTCAAAAACGTTCAATGTGACACCGTCTGCGTAATCGTAATCCGGCCTGTCATCGACGGACCCTGCTGGAATTACGGAGTTTGGTCTCACAAAGAGTGGAAGCCCGAAGTAGTCGTATTTTTCTGTTCTCCATCTTCCTCCTTCTATCCTCTCACCGGTGAGAAAGTGAGTCCAGACTCCCTCTGGAAGGTAGTAGGTTACCTCTCCCGTCTCGCTGAAGATCGGAGCGACAAGGAGTGATTCTCCCAGCATGTACTGTCTGTCCAGATAGAGACAGGTGGGATCGTCTGGAAACTCAAAAATCATGGGTCTCGTGACAGGGATTCCCCTCTCATGTACTTCGACTGCGCTGGCGAATATATAGGGCATGAGCTTGCACTTCAGTTTCGTGAAAAATCTGAGCACCTCCACCGCTTCTTCATCGAAGTTCCAGGGAACCTTGTACATCGAATTTCCGTGGAGCCTGCTGTGAGATGACAGAAGACCGAATGCCACCCATCTCTTGTACAGATCCGGTGTTGTGATGTCCTCGAATCCTCCGATGTCGTGACTCCAGAAACCGAAACCGCACAGTGCGAGAGAAAGACCCCCTCTCAGGGTTTCCGCCATGGACTCATAGGAAGCCAGACAATCTCCTCCCCAGTGGACCGGGAATTTCTGACTCCCTGCCGTTGCAGACCGCGCGAAGACGACAGCGTTTCTCTTTCCGAGTTTTCTCTCCAGAGTTTCAAAGACGGTTTTGTTGTACAGATAGGTGTAGTAGTTGTGCATTTTCTCAGGATCGGATCCGTCGTAATAGACCACATCTGTGGGGATTCTCTCTCCAAAGTCCGTCTTGAAACAGTCAACCCCCATATCTATCAATCTTTCCAGTTTTGAAGCGAACCACTTTCTGGCTTCTGGATTCGTGAAATCGATGATCGCCATTCCTGGTTGCCAGTCGTCCGTCTGCCAGACATCTCCGTCTGGTTTTTTCAGGAAATAGCCCTTTTCTTTTCCCTCGTCAAAGAGACTCGAAAACTGAGAGACATAGGGGTTTATCCAGACGCACACCTTCAGTCCCTTCTCTTTGAGGCGTTTCAACAACCCTTCAGGGTCGGGGAAGTTCTCCCTGTTCCACTCAAGATCCACCCAGTGAAACTCCTTCATCCAGAAGCAGTCGAAGTGAAAGACATGAAGGGGTATGTCACGTTCTCTCATGCCATCCACGAACTCCATCACAGTTCTCTCATCGTACTGTGTGGTGAAGGATGTGGTGAGCCAGAGTCCAAAGCTCCAGCCAGGAGGAAGTTCTGGCCGTCCTGTGAGAAGTGTGTAGCGTTCCAGAACTTCTTTCAGATCTTTTCCAGCGATGATGAAATAGTCCAGAGTCTCTCCTTTCACACTGAACTGCACCTTTTCCACATGTTCTGTTGCAATTTCGAAGTCCACCTTTCCAGGATCGTTCACGAAGACACCGTACTTTCTGCTGCTCACATAGAACGGGATGTTCTTGTAGGTCATATCGGAGATCGTTCCGGCGTCCTCGTTCCACATGACAACTCTCTGACCGTTTTTGACGAAAGGTGAGAATCTTTCTCCGAGACCGTAGATCATCTCTCCCACACTCAGATGAAGTCTTTCAAGACAGAACCTCCCTTCTGGTGCCACGGCGTATCCCAGATCCGATTTCGTGAGGAAACGATCTTCGTAGAAGAATTCCATCTTGAGAGGATTCTTCCTTATGATCGCTTTTACCTTTCCTGAGGTGAAGATAAAACTTCCTTCTGTTTCTTTGATATCCGGTGTGAAGCTTTCATCCTGGTGGATTTCGTAGTACGGTGACTTTTCGAGTACTCCCTTGAAATGTCTGAACCGAATTCTTATTACGTTTTCAAACGGAGAGGAGATCTCGATCTCGAAGACCGGACCCTGAAGCGTCTGTCCCCGGTGCTCCACCCTCTGAAACGGCGATCGAAGGATCAATCTTTTTCCATCGCAGGAGTATTCGTACACCTGTTCTGGTTTGAACAGCTGTACCCCTTCTCTCAATCTCCACAGCCCTTCTGTGAAACGCATCTTGGCCCACCTCCTTTTGAACTAAGATTATCATGAAACTGTTTTCACGCAGAGTTTGAATAATTCCTCTGAAACCAGATACCAGCGAATTATAGAAGATTAACGTCGAGAGTCTTTCCTGAATGCTTTTTCAAATTAGGAAATACAGTTTCAGGTGAGAAAATTGACGCTAAAAATCGATATTTATCGATAGTTGTGAATAATTCCAGAAAATCGGATTTTTTCGTGTTTGGTTCTCTTTGTACAGTGGTGGTAGTATAATAACGAAGAAAGTTCTTTAGAGGAAAAAATAAAAACATTCATCAAAGGGGGTGTGTTCATGAGGAAAGTCTTTGTTTTTCTGCTGGTCTCATTGTTCATTGTGATTGGTCTTTCCTGGAGTGTCTACGCAACACCTGAAGACTACTACAAAGCCACGGGTAAAAAGATTGAAAAGTTCAACGAGGCACCCATGCTTGCCGAACTTGTGAAACAAGGAAAGCTCCCACCGGTCGAGCAGAGGCTTCCAAAGGAACCTCTTGTTGTAGTTCCTGAGGAAAGTGTAGGACAGTACGGTGGCACCTGGAGGAGAGTCTGGAAAGGGCCTTCTGACAGGTGGGGTATTCCCAGGATCAACCAAGCGAGTCTTGTGTTCTGGGACAAGAACGGAGAGAAGTTTGTACCGGGAGTAGCGAAAAGCTGGGACATACTTGAAAATGGAAAAGTATATGTCTTTCATCTCAGAGAAGGCATGAAGTGGTCCGATGGTCATCCCTACACTTCCGAAGATATCCTTTTCTGGGTCGACGATATACTGGGGAACGATGAACTCACCCCTGCGAAACCCGCCTGGTACAGACTTCTCGACAGGGTGGAAGCTCCTGATCCCTACACGGTGAAATTCGTGTTCAAACAACCGTACGCTCTGTTTCTGCTTCAGGTGGCGAACAGAGGATTCACAGGCTCTCCCAAACATTTCTTGAAGCAATTCCACCCAAATTACACCCCTATGGAAGAGATCGAAAAGAAAATGGTTGAGGGTGTTCACAACACATGGGTAGATCTTTTCAATGACAAAAGTGATTTTCTCGAAAGTCTTGATCTGCCCGTTTTGACACCCTGGAAACCCATCACAGATCCAACAGAACAGTTCTACATACTCGAGAGAAATCCATACTTCTGGGCGGTTGACATCGAAGGGAATCAACTGCCTTACATCGATAGGATCAGACACGAATACGTTCAAAGTAGTGAGGTTATCATGTTGAAAGCAATCTCCGGAGAAATCGATATGCAGTGGAGGCACATTGGTCTTCTGGGACCCGGCCCGGGTGTTTTGCCGCTTCTTCTCGAAAACGCCAAGAGCGGTGGTTACAAGGTTTTGAGATGGAAAACCGACAATGGATCCGTGAGCATGGTGATGCTGAACATCTCCGATCCACCAGATCCTGTACTCGGAGAAGTTTTCAGGGATGTGAGATTCAGACAGGCGCTTTCACTTGCTATCAACAGAGAGGAGATCAACGAGATTCTCTTCAACGGACTCGCAGAACCAAGGCAAGCCTCGTTCGTGAGTGGATCTCCGTACTACGATCCCGAATGGGAGAAGGCGTATGTGGAGTATGATCCAGACAGAGCAAACAAACTCCTCGACGAAATGGGACTGAAGTGGAACAGCAAGCACGAGTACAGACTTCTTCCCAATGGAAAACCTCTGAGATTCACCGTACAGGTCACTGGTCAGACCCACGTTGATGTCTGGACGATGGTGAAAGAATACTGGAAACAGATAGGTGTGTGGGTCGAAATCGAAAACCTCGAAAGGTCACTCTATGATTCGAGGCTCAGTGCACACGATTTCGATGCACAGGCTTGGGTGATGGACAGGGCAAGTCAGCCCCTTGTGGATCCCCTGTGGATCATTCCTGGAAGCACGGAGTACGCTTCCGCGTGGTACATTGGCTGGGCTGATTGGGCTGGTTCTTACCTTGAAGGAGAAGAATCTCTGAAGGAATATCTACAGCAGGAAGATGCGATCGTTCCACCCGAGGGTATAAAGGAGACTCTCGAAAAGCTACTCGACGTATGGAAGGAGATTCAAAACACTTCCGATCCTGAAAAGATCAAGGAACTCATGAAAGAAGTAACGAAGATCCACAGGGAAAATCTCTGGATGATAGGAACAGTGGGCGAAGATATATCTCCTGCCATCGTTAAGAACAACTTCAAGAACGTACCGGAGGAACTGGTGACGGCAACGCCGTTCTTCAGTCCATGGAACGCCATGCCGATACAATTCTACATAGAACAGAAATGAGAAAGCCCCGGCGATCGCCGGGGTTTTTTGGAGGTGAACGTGGGTGGTAAATCCGAAACTTCCTGTGATCTGGTACGGAGGAGACTACTACCCGGAACAGTGGGACGAGGAAACGTTCGAAAGAGATATCAGGATGTTCAAAGAAGCAGGTATCAACGTGGTCACCCTCGGGGTTTTCTCATGGAGTCTTATCCAACCAGACGAGAACACTTACGATTTTTCGTTCTTCGAAAAAGTGATGGATCGTCTGTACAAAGAAGGTATCTATGTCTGTCTTGCAACTCCCACATCCGCTCCCCCTCACTGGATGACGCAGAAATACCCTGAAATCCTTCTCACAGACGTGAACGGTGTAAAGCGAGAGAAGGGAGGCAGACAGAACTTTTGTCCCAACAGTGAGAAGTACAGATATTTTGCAAGAAACATCGCAGAGAAACTCGCAGAACATTTCAAGGATCACCCTGCTCTCGTTCTTTGGCACGTGAACAACGAATATTTGAACTACTGCTACTGTGATATCTGCAGGGGGAAGTTTCAGAATTGGTTGAAGGAAAAGTACGGCACACTCGATGAATTGAACAGAAGATGGAACACGCGTTTCTGGTCCCAGACCTTCACCGCCTGGGAAGAGATTCCTGTTCCAACAACGAGAAGTGTTCTCTTCTGGAGAAAGGACAGGTATCAATCTGTTCTTCCGGAACTTTATCTGGATTACAGACGCTTCATGACACAGAGTATGCTCGAGTGTTTCCTGGAGGAATACAGGGCAATAAAGAAACACACTCCAGACATACCCGTCACCACGAATCTGATTGCGGCAACTTTCAAGGAGTGGAACTATTTCGAATGGGCGAATCATATGGACGTTGCAGCATGGGACAACTATCCCGGTTACAAAGAAGATTTCTCCGTGATTTCTTTGAGACACTCTCTGATACGCGGTTTGAAAGAAGGAAAACCCTTCGTCCTAATGGAACAGTCTCCTTCGCAGGCGTGCTGGAGATGGTACAATCCCCAGAAAAGACCAGGAGAGATGAGGCTCTGGAGTTATCACGCTCTCGCTCACGGTGCAGAGACTCTCATGTTCTTTCAGCTGAGACAATCAAAGGGAGGAGTAGAAAAATTCCACGGGGCTGTTATCACGCATGTCGACAGTCCGAACACAAGGGTCTTTCAAGAAGTGAAAAGAGTGGGAGAAGAGATAAAGTCCTTATCGGATATTCTCGACACAAGGGTTGTCTCACAGACTGCTCTTCTTTTCGACTGGGAAAGCTGGTGGGCGATGGAAGACACTCTGACACCGAACATAGACTTCAAGTACCTGAACGAAGCAGAAAAGTATTTCAAGGCACTTGTGAAAACCGGCCTTGGAGTCGATGTTGTTGGTAAAGATCAGAATTTTGAGGGATACAGGATCATCGTTGCTCCGGCGCTTTACATGGTGGACGAAGAACTTGCACGGAAGCTGAAAGATTACGTCTCGAACGGAGGAATCTTGATCCTCACAACAATGAGCGGTATTGTCGATGAAGACGATCAGGTTGTTCTGGGAGGTTATCCAGGTTATCTTCGCGATCTTATGGGGGGCTATGTGGAAGAAATAGATGCTTTGCCACCTGAGGAGAAAAACGAAATCTTGATGTTTGGCAAAAGGTACGAGTGTAGTTTGGTGTTTGACTACATAAAAACCACCACAGCGGAAGTGCTCGGAAGATTTGGAAGGGACTATTACATGAACGAACCTGCCGTGTTGAGAAACAGATACGGTGGTGGATGGGTTTACTACGTAGGTTCTTCCGCGTCTTTCGATCTTGTATGGGATCTTGTGAAGTTCATAGAGAGAGAACACAATCTCAGAGCAGAGATCACACCGCCAGATGGTGTAGAGGTGATAAAGAAAGTCAAAGGAGAGAAGACCTT
This sequence comes from Thermotoga petrophila RKU-1, assembly GCF_000016785.1. NCBI lineage: Bacteria > Thermotogati > Thermotogota > Thermotogae > Thermotogales > Thermotogaceae > Thermotoga > Thermotoga petrophila. The sequence continues at coordinate 601,518 of NC_009486.1, read as the reverse complement.
CTACTTTCTCTTCAATCACTCTCATGAACCGCAGATCGTTGACTTGCCGGAAGGAACGTTCAGGGATCTGATCAAAGGAAATTTGTATGAAAAAAAGGCAAGACTGCAACCGCTCGATGTCTTGATCCTTCTGAAAGAGTGAGAGTTTTACCAACAGTAGTGTGTTCAAGGGCGGATTTCCGCCCTTTTTTGTTCTGGTGTTAGAATTTGTACAAGCTTCGTATAGGGGGTGTGATGATGCTCTGGAAGGCTTTGATCTTTCTGGGTATCTACGCTGTTCTTCACTTTGGCTACGAACTCTCCGGCTGGGAATTCTTAAAGCCCATCTGTGGAGTTGACGAGTCTGTCTTTGAACATCTCAAGATCGGCTTCTGGGCGTACTTTTTCACGAATATCATCGAGTATTTCTTCGCAAAGAAAAAACACGGGTTCTGGTATCCTCGTATCCTATCAACAGTTCTTCTTCCCTGGTTCATAGTGCTCATCTGGTACATGCTTCCTGTGTTCTTTGGACACATCGAATCGCTTGCTGTGGATCTTTCCTGGGCTTTTGTGGTAACCTTCCTTGCTGCGATCCTGTCGGAAATTTTCGAGAGAAATCTGGAAAGAAATTCTCTCGGAACAGATTTCAAAACAGTGATAGTTGTACTTTTCATCATCTCCATAATCTTCTACACCGCTTTTTCATTTGAAAAACCCTGGATCGACGTCTTCACTGAACATTGAAATGAAAACATTTTCAAACTATAATGTATTCGGAAACCACATGAAAGAAGGTGAAGCCTTTGAGAAAGATCAGATTGGGTGTTGTGGGGTGTGGAATCGCCGCTCGAGAGCTGCACCTTCCTGCTCTGAAGAACCTTTCCCATCTCTTTGAGATCACGGCTGTCACGAGTAGAACGAAGTCTCACGCTGAAGAGTTCGCGAAAATGGTCGGAAATCCTGTTGTTTTCGATAGATACGAGGAACTTTTGGATTCTGGTCTTGTTGACGCGGTCGACCTCACACTTCCCGTTGAATTGAACCTCTCGTTCATTGAAAAGGCCCTTCAAAAAGGAGTCCATGTGATCTGTGAAAAACCCATTTCAACGGACGTAGAAACGGGAAAGAAAGTTGTCGAGTTGTCAAAAAAGTCTGAAAAAACAGTCTACATCGCGGAAAATTTCAGACACGTTCCAGCGTTCTGGAAGGCAAAAGAACTGGTTGAGAGCGGGTCGATAGGTGATCCTGTTTTCATGAGCTGGCAGATCTGGGTGGGAATGGACGAAAACAACAAATACGTTCACACCGACTGGAGAAAGAACCCAAAACACATCGGGGGTTTTCTCTCGGACGGAGGCGTACATCATGTGGCGGCGATGAGACTGATCTTTGGTGAGATAGCGTGGGTTTCTGCCATCGCAAAGGATATCTCCCCACTCCTTGGCGGAATGGATTTTCTTTCTTCGATTTTTGAGTTTGAAAGCGGTGTTGTTGGAAATTACACGGTTTCCTATTCTCTGAGAGGAGACGACAGGTTCGAGATCGTTGGAACGAAAGGAAGAATGGAAATATTCTGGGACAGAATAGTCCTGAACGGAGAAGAGATAGAAGTTCCCCATCAGGATAGTTATCAGAGAGAATTCGAGGATTTCTACCGTGTGATCATGGGAGAAAAGAGAAACGATCTGGGAGATCCTCTCGAGGCGCTGAAGGATCTTGCCTTCATAGAAGCATGTGTGAGATCTCAGGGAAACAGGGTGTCTGTTTCCAGTCTGCTGTGAGGAGGTGCTGTTTATGGAGTACAGGAAGGTTGGAAAATGGGGTATCAAGATCAGCGAACTTTCACTCGGATCGTGGCTCACTTTTGGAAAACAACTCGATCTGGACATGGCCACCGAGGTTGTGAAAAAAGCGTTCAACAGTGGGATAAACTTCTTCGACACGGCAGAGGCGTATGCGGGTGGAATAGCGGAGGCGATGCTTGGGAAAATACTCAAGAACTTCAGAAGAGAAGACCTCGTCGTTTCCACGAAGATCTTCTGGGGTGGAAGTGGCCCGAACGATCTGGGGCTTTCGAAGAAGCATCTTCTCGAGGGGACCTGGAACTCTTTGAAGAGGCTTCAGATGGACTATGTGGATATCCTCTACTGTCACAGACCCGATCCGAACGTTCCCATGGAAGAAGTTGTCTTCGCGATGGACTACATTTTGAGAGAAGGGCTTGCACTCTACTGGGGAACCTCTGAGTGGAGTGCAAAGGAGATAGAGGAAGCGCACAGGGTTTGTAAGGAACTAGGCGTCATGCCTCCCATCGTGGAGCAACCGCAGTACAACATGTTCGTGAGAGAAAGGGTGGAAAAGGAGTACGCACCTCTCTACGAAAAGTACGGCATGGGGCTGACTACTTATTCACCTCTCGCGTCTGGCCTTCTTTCTGGAAAATACAACAACGGAATTCCAGAGAATTCAAGACTTGCCACGTTCCCGCAGGTGAGGAAGTGGCTTGAAGAGGGAGGTCTTCTCAACGAAAAAACCTTCGAAAAGCTCAGAAAACTCCAGAATATAGCGGACCAGCTCGGAGCGAGCCTTCCACAGCTTGCCATCGCGTGGATCTTGAAAAACAAAAACGTCAGCAGTGTCATTCTCGGAGTGAGCAGACCAGAACAGCTCGAAGAGAACCTGAAAGCAGTCGAGATCAAAGAAAAACTCACAGATGAAGTAATGGAAGAGATAGAAAAGATCCTGAATGAATAAAAGGCGCCGGACGGCGCCTTTTTGATCAATGACAGCATCCATGGCCGTGTGAGTTTTTCTGGTGTGCATACTGCTCCGGGTTATCTTTGAACTTTTCAGCACACTCTTGAGAACAGAAGTAGTACTCTTTCCCCATGTACTCTATCTTTTCTGCCGCTTCTTCTTTTTCGATCTTCATTCCGCAGACGGGATCCTTCACTTTCATAAAATCCACCTCCTTGCTAGAAAATTTCGACTTGAATTAGGCTTTCATAATATGCTACAATTAGTATAGCATAATTTGAAAGGAGGAATCAACGATGTGTCCATTCTGTTTTTGGAGCTGGGGCTTCTGGCCCTGGAACTGGGGAGGAGTTATCATGATGATTTTCTGGGCAGTTATTCTGGTGTTTCTTTTTGTCTTTCTCTTCAGGTGGCTTGGAGGAGAAAGACATGAAAGAGTGGAAAGAACTGATAGAGCTCTTGAGATACTGAAGGAAAGGTTTGCCCGTGGCGAAATCACGGAAGAAGAGTATGAGAGAATGAAGAGGAAGATCCAAAATGAATGAATTCGAAAGGTGGAGAAGAGAATTCCCTGAGGTGAGCGGTGCGGTTGTGAGGATGAGAAATAAGGCCTTTTCTGATGGATCGATACCTGCAAAGTACAAGGTGCTGGCAGCCTTAGCCATAGCGGTTGTGGAAAAGTGCAAGCCCTGTGCTCAGGGGTACTATCAAAAAGCAATTGAAATGGGTGCCACAAAGGATGAAATAAAAGAGATCCTCGAAGTTGCTGTCACCATGGGAGCCTGCATCGCAGAAACCTGGGCGAGGGAGGTGTGGCAGTATGAGCGATCAGAAAACGATGGAGGATCGTGCTGCGAAGAATGAGGAGATAAAGAAGACCTTCACTGTGACAGGAATGACGTGCGCCACCTGTGCGAAAACCGTTGAAAAGACCCTGAAAAAACTCGACGGGGTGAAGTTCGCGGCTGTGAATCTTGCCACTTCAACGGGGTTCATAGTGGCAGAGAAAGAGATATCCTTCGAGGAAATCAAAAAAGCTGTGGAGGAAGTAGGATACGGAGTAACAACAGAATCTCCGGAAGATGTGGAAAGAAAGCGATACGAAGAGTCGAAGAGAAATCTGATTCTTGCCTGGCTTGTCACGGCCCCTCTTGCCCTCCTCATGATCTATCACATGTTTGTTTCTGAGGTACCTTATTTCACCTGGATAGAGGTTTTCGCGGGTGCGTTCGTTACGTTCTACGTGGGCAGAGGAACGATCAGAGGAGCATGGATAGCCCTCACACACAAACACACAAACATGGACACGCTCATCTTCTTCGGTGCGGTGACTTCTTGGGTGACCGCTCTTCTTGACAGTGTGGGACTTCCTGTAATGTCCTTTGGTGCCATCGGTGCGATGATCGTTGCGTTCCACATCACGGGACGTTTCATAGAATCTTACCTGCGCGACAGGGCCAGCAAAGAAATCAAAGCCCTTCTGAAACTTCAAGCAAAAGAAGCCCGCGTCATCACCGACGAAGGAGAAGTGATGATGCCGATAGAGGCAGTGAAAGAGGGTTTCATCGTGCTGGTAAAACCCGGTGAAAGAATCCCCGTGGATGGGGTGATCGTGGAAGGGCAGTCTTCGATCGACGAATCTGTGGTCACGGGTGAATCCATACCGGTTTTGAAGAGAGAAAACGATGAAGTGATCGGTGGTTCTTTGAATGTATCGAGTCCTATCAAAATAAAAGTCACAAAGGTAGGAGAAGACACCTTTTTGTCTCAAATGGTCAAATTGATTCAGGAAGCGCAAGGTTCGAAGGTACCGATTCAGGCTCTGGCCGACAGGATCACCATGTGGTTTGTTCCCACGATCATCGTCCTCGCTATAACCAGCGCTCTGGTGTGGTACTTCAATTACGAACGGTTCCTTCCTTTTGTAGAAAAGGCAAGAGAAATCTTTCCCTGGATCATACAAACCAGTGACCCGCTGACCTTCTCTGTCTTCGTCTTCGTTGCAACGATCGTCATAGCGTGTCCGTGCGCTCTTGGTCTTGCAACTCCCATGGCGCTCGTCACGGGAACGGGGCTTGCTGCAAAGAAGGGCCTTCTCATAAGAAACGCCGAGGCGATTCAGACATCGAAGGATGTAGGAGTGGTGCTCACAGACAAGACAGGAACGCTCACCGAGGGTAGTCCAAAGGTGGTGGATCACAATCTCTCCGCTGAACTGATCAAAATTGTTACGAGTATAGAGAGAAACTCGAACCATCCTCTTGCAAAGGCAATTTCTGAACTTTCTCAGAATGTAGTTGAGGTAGAAAGCGTGGAGGAAGTCCCAGGAGAAGGAGTGAGGGCACGTTACAAGGGAGAAGAGTATTTTGTCGGGAAGCCTCTGGATTATTCAAAGTACGAGTCTCTCCTGGAGGAAGGAAAGACCGTAGTTGAGGTGAGAAGAAACGGTGAAGTTGTAGGATTTCTCGCAATAGAAGATCCAATCAGAGAAGACAGTTCCGAGGCTGTGAGAAAACTCAAAGAGATGGGAATAGAACCTGTCATGATAACGGGAGACAATGAAAAGACTGCAAAAGCGGTTGCAAGACGCCTTGGAATAGAAAGGTTCCACGCTGGTGTGAAGCCTTCTGAAAAACTGGACCTTGTGAGGTCTTACCAGGCTCAGGGAAAGAAAGTTGCGATGGTGGGAGACGGTATGAACGACGCCGCCGCTTTGAAAGGGGCAGATGTTGGAATAGCGATAGGTTCGGGAACAGACCTTGCCATCGACAGCGCAGACATCATCATAACAAAGGGCGGTATATCGAAAGTCGTCGATGCGATAGAAATATCAAGAAAGACTTTCAAAATCATAAAACAGAACCTGTTCTGGGCCTTCTTCTACAACGTGGTGGCCATTCCCATGGCGATGATGGGACTGCTTCATCCGGTGATCGCAGAACTCGCCATGGCTTTCAGTTCCATCACTGTGACTCTCAACTCTATGAGGGTGAGAGAGTGAACGATCAAAATCTGAGGAGGTGCTGCCATGAGGTACGTACTCAACGTTCCGGATATTTCCTGCAATCACTGCAAAATGAGAATTTCGAAGGCGCTGGAAGAACTGGGCGTTAAAAACTACGAAGTGAGCGTGGAAGAGAAGAAAGTGGTTGTTGAAACGGAAGATCTGGACAGTGTTTTGAAGAAACTCGAGGAGATCGACTATCCGGTGGAGAGTTACCATGAAGCCTGATTAACAAAGGTGTTGAGAACTTTCTTCAAAAAATCTCTAAAGACCTGATCCTTCAGGCCCTCACTGTGAGCGGGTGTGAGGGCCAGTATTTTTCCGTTGTAATATCTTTTCATCCAGCCCGCGATGGAGGTACCGTCTTCTGATTCACTCCAGAGGAATATCTCCACATCGGAATACAGATCCACGAAATAGTGTTCATCTACGAGTTCAAATTCAACGTCCTTGCCGTAGTATCTCACTTTCTTCTGAGGTGGATGGTGGATGAACCTTCCTCCAACAAGCCTGTTGTAGCTCTCTGGAAAACGTGCAAGGCCGGAGTGCCAGACAAAGAGCATTCCTCCGGATCTCACGTAGTCTTCCAGAATCTTTGTTTCTTCCTCTTTGAACCACGGTGTTTCATCGTCGAGGAGGTTCCAGCGTCCTATGACAACAAGATCTGGGAATTTTCTGATCTCTGGGAAATCCTCAGGACGAAGATCATTGATCTCACAGTTTAAGGCATATTTCAAGGTTTCCAGAAAGAGATCGTGATCGTGGTATTTGTCGCCAAGAAAAGAAAAAACTCCCATCTCATCCCTCCTAATCAGTATACTATCACCACATTATGTAACAGAAATGTTAACCATTGACTTTCTATCCGATTGAGACATAAAATTTTTTTGCAAAGATATGGTTATAGTACCATAAGAAAAAAATATTTTTACCGAGGAGGTGTGGGTTAATGGGTAAAAAGCTTCTTTTGATGCTGATTTTAGGCGTGTTTTTAGTGTCGGCTGTGTTCGGTGCAAAGTACACACTGAGATTTGGACACGTTCTTGCTCCAGGTGAACCGTACCATCAGGCGTTTCTGAAATGGGCCAAGGCAGTTGAGGAGAGAACGAACGGCGATGTTAGAATTGAAGTCTTCCCGAGTTCACAGCTTGGTGTGGAAGAGGACATCATCGAGCAGATCAGAATGGGAGCGCCTGTGGGATGGAACACGGACTCTGCAAGGCTTGGAATGTACGTTAAAGACATCGGCGTCATGAACCTTGCATACTTCATCGATTTCATGGGCGCAAAAACTCCTGAAGAGGCGATGGAGGTTCTGAAGAAGATCAAGCAATCTCCAACAATGCAGAAGTGGTTGAAAGAGTTGGAACAGAAATTCGGTATAAAGGTTCTCTCCTTCTACTGGGTGCAGGGTTACAGACACTTTGTGACAAACAAACCCATCAGGGAACCGGAAGACCTGAATGGTTTGAGAATCAGAACTCCCGGTGCGCCTGCATGGCAGGAATCCATAAGAGCTCTTGGTGCCATCCCTGTTGCCGTCAACTTCGGAGAGATCTACACAGCGGTCCAGACGAAAGCGGTCGATGGAGCAGAACTCACTTACGCGAATGTTTACAACGGTGGTCTATACGAAGTTTTGAAGTACATGTCTGAAACGGGACACTTCCTTCTCATCAACTTCGAAATCGTCAGCGCAGACTGGTTCAACAGCCTGCCCAAGGAATATCAGAAGATTATTGAGGAAGAGATTGACAAAGCGGGAATCGAAGTTTCTCTCAAAATCATGAAAGAACTCGAAGAAGAATACAAACAGAAGTGTATTGAAAAGGGTATGACAGTGATACCAGCTTCTGAAATCGACAAGGAAGCCTTTATGGAAAGGGCAAAACAGGCTTACAAGAATCTCGGTCTTGAGGATGCTCTCAACCAGTTGATCAAGGAAGTGAAGGGAGAGTAATCATCAATTGCCCGGCCCTTTCTGGGTCGGGCTTTCACTCTGTTCAGACAGAGGTGAGAGACGTGAAAAAAGTGGACCAGATTCTTTTGAAGTTTGAAAAACACGCCGCCAAGATTCTCCTTATGGTTATGATTGTTCTCGTTTTTGCTTCAGGAGTTGCCAGATTTCTAAAGCATCCAATAAACTGGGCTGTTGATATGAGTAGCTTTTTCTTTGCCTGGGCCTGTTTCTTTGCGGTGGATGTGGCCTGGCGTGAAAACAAGATGATGTCTGTGGACATCCTTGTGAAGAAATTTTCCGAAAGGACTCAAAAGATCATCAGGGTAGTGAATTACATCATTATCCTTGCTTTCATTGTTTATCTTATCGTGTGGGGCTTTTATCTTTCCTATAAAACAAGATACAGAACCTTCGTGGGGATACCAAACTTCAGCTACACGTGGGTCACACTGAGTGTTCCTGTTGGTGCAATTTTGCTATTCAGAACAACTGTACTGAAGCTGATAGAAGAGTTCAGAGGCAACAAGAAGGAGGAAAGATGACATGATCATAGTGCTCATTGCCTTCGCTGTTTTTCTGATGCTTGGCATGCCTGTTGCCTTCGCTATAGGAATATCCGGATTCCTCTGGTTTCTTCAGCATCCAGAACTTCCCATCACTATTCCGATACAGAGACTGCTTTCTCAAACAGTGAATTTCACGCTGCTTGCTATTCCCATGTTCATTGTGGCTGGTAATGTGATGAATTCTGCCGGTGTGACGAGAAGACTCCTTGATTTTGCCTCTACCCTCGTTGGTCACATGAGAGGAGGACTCGGTCAGGTTTCAGCTGTTCTTTCCACGTTGATGGGAGGAGTTTCCGGATCCAGTATTGCGGACGCGGCGATGGAAACAAGGATGCTCGGTCCAGAGATGCTCAGACGAGGCTATCCAAGAGGATTCGCTGTTGCCGTGAACGTCTGGACGTCCCTGATCACTCCTATTATCCCTCCCGGTATCGCTTTCATCATTTACGGTACAATCGGTCAGGTCTCCATAGGAAGGCTCTTTGCGGCGGGAATAGGACCTGGTCTTCTTTTGATGGTGGTTTACATGATCACCATATGGTTTGTTGCTAAAAGATTGAACCTTGCACCTGAACGAGAGAAACGAGCACCGATAAACGAAGTTTTCAGATCTCTTGGAAAGAGTATCTGGGCTCTTATGTTTCCGGTTTTGCTGATTGTGGGTTTGAGAGGCGGTATCTTCACCCCTTCGGAGGTTGGTTCTTTCGCAGTTTTGTACGGAATGCTGGTGGGATTCATAATACACAGGGAGATGTCTTTCAAAACCTTTTATTGGGAAACCCTGGAGAATTCTCTTGGTGATATCGGTAGTGTGATGTTCATACTTTCAATGTCTACAATCTTTGGTTACGGTATGATATGGGAAAGGATACCGGAAAAGCTCGCGGAATTTCTCCTTGGAATATCTTCCAATCCAAACGTTCTGATGATAATGATCTCCTTGTTCCTGGTCTTCGCTGGTTTGTTTGTGGACGCAACGGCTTTGATTCTCATGCTTACAGCAATCCTGCTTCCTGTGGCAAGACAGGTGGGAATAGATCCCGTTCACTTCGGTTTGGTGTTCATTCTATCTGCTGCTATGGGTAATCAGACACCGCCTGTAGGTGCTTCCATGTATGCCGGTTGCTCTGTGCTCGGTGCAACCATAGAAGAATACATACAGGCATCCTGGCCTTTTCTGTTTGTGGCGATACTGGCAATATTTCTGGTTATTTTCTTTCCGCAGATCGTACTGTTCATTCCGAATCTCATCTTTGGATAAGGAGGGAGCAAAGCTATGAATTTCCAAGGAAAAGTGGTTTTGATAACAGGAGCAGGTTCCGGCATCGGAAAGAAGGCAGCCATTATGTTCGCAGAAAGAGGAGCGAAGGTAGCAATTAACGATATCTCTGAGGAAAAAGGAAAAGAAACAGTGGAGCTGATAAAGGGTCGGGGAGGAGAAGCTGCGTTTATCTTCGGAGATGTGGCGAAAGATGCAGAACAGATAGTGAAGAAAACAGTGGAAACGTTCGGAAGGCTTGACATCCTGGTGAACAACGCTGGTATTGTGCCTTATGGGAACATAGAAGAGACTTCGGAGGAAGACTTTGACAAAACGATAGCCGTGAACGTCAAAGGGCCTTTCCTTCTTTCAAAATATGCTGTCGAGCAGATGAAAAAACAGGGCGGAGGAGTCATTGTGAACGTTTCCTCCGAAGCAGGACTCATAGGGATTCCAAGAAGGTGTGTCTACAGTGTTTCAAAAGCAGCACTCCTGGGACTCACACGATCTCTTGCCGTTGACTACGTCGATTACGGAATCAGGGTCAACGCGGTGTGTCCAGGCACCACTCAGTCTGAGGGGCTCATGGCGAGGGTGAAGGCTTCTCCGAATCCAGAAGAACTCCTGAAAAAGATGACCTCCAGGATCCCCATGAAGAGACTGGGGAAAGAAGAGGAAATTGCCTTCGCAATCCTCTTTGCGGCGTGTGACGAAGCCGGATTTATGACGGGCAGTATCATAAACATAGATGGAGGTTCTACCGCTGTGTAAGGAGGTCTTAGTGTGGATGTTATTCAGAGGATCAAGGAAAAATACGATGAGTTCACGAATGCAGAGAAAAAAATAGCTGATACCATCCTTTCTGATCCGAAGGGAATTATAGAGAGTTCCATCAGCGATCTCAGCGAAAAAGCAGGTGTGAAGAGTGAAGCTTCCGTCGTGAAGTTTTACAAAAAACTGGGATTGAACAGCTTTCAACAGTTCAAGGTGCTTTTGGCTCAGAGCATCTCCAGGGCACCGCTCGAGATCGTCTACGAAGATGTCTCGAGTGAGGACGATACGAAAACCATCACGGAGAAGATATTCAAAGCAACAGTGAGGGCCATCCTGGATACACTGAATTGGATGGATGTCGATTCCATCGAAAAGGCCGTCGATCTGTTTAAAAACGCTCAGAGGATCATATTCATCGGTTTCGCGGCCTCGGCAGCTGTTGCGTTTGATGCGTTTCACAAATTCACAAGAATAGGAAAGAACTGTCTGTTTTCTAACGATGAGCACATCATAGCAACCATTCTTGCTACAGCTTCACCAAACGATCTGCTGGTTGCCATTTCGCACACCGGAGAAACGATCTCTGTGGTGAACTTCGCTAAAAAAGCGAAAGAGATGAAAATGCCGGTTGTTGCTATCACAGGGAATAGAAAATCCACGCTTGCGAAGTACTCGAATGTTGTCCTTGCCACCAACACAAAAGAGACGAAAATAAGAACCGATGCGATGACTTCGAGAATAGTCCAGCTTGTGATTCTCGATACGATATACACGCTTTTAGCAGCAAGAGATCCAAGGGCAATAGAAATTCTCAACAGGAGTAGACTCGCGGTTTCAGAATTGAAGTACTGAATCTGGAGGGGGAAGATATGAAAAAAGTATTGATCGTGACACGAACCTTCGGAAAGTACTCCCAGGAACCTGTTGAATTCCTCAAAAAAGAAGGCTTCGAAATAATAAGATCCGACACTATAGATCCTGACATCCTGAAGGAAGTAGATGCTTTGATTGTGGGAACACACCCAGTAACAGCAGAAATGATAGAAAATTCCAGTCTTAAAGTCATAGCAAAGCACGGTGTGGGGGTGGACAACATAGATTTGGAAGCTGCCACGAAAAAAGGTATTCCCGTTACCATCACAGCCGGTGCAAATTCCCTTTCCGTCGCAGAGCTCACAATCGCTTTCATCTTCGCACTGATTAGAGGTCTTGTATGGGCTCACAACAAACTGTTTCTCGAAAGAAAATGGGAAGGAACGGTGGGACAGGAAGTTTCTGGAAAAACACTGGGTGTGGTGGGGTTTGGCTCGATAGGAAGAGAAGTGGTTAAAAAGGCTGTCTGCCTTGGAATGAACGTGCTGGTCTACGATCCTTATGTGAGTAAAGATAATGTTAGATTACTGGAGGCTACCCCTGTTGATGATCTGGATCAACTTCTAAAAGAGAGTGATTTCGTCTCACTCCATGTTCCGCTGAACGAAAGTACAAAGAACATGATAGGAGAAAGAGAACTCTCACTCATGAAGAAATCTGCTTTTTTGATCAACACCTCCCGCGGAGGACTGGTAGATGAAGAAGCACTCGTGAAAGCTTTGAAAGAGGGAAGAATAGCAGGTGCTGCCTTGGATGTCTTCTCTGAGGAACCTCCGAATCCCAATTCACCTCTTTTCAAATGTCCCAATCTCATCACCACAGCCCATATAGGTGCGCATACAAAGGAATCCATCCTCAGAATGAATATGATGGCTGCTCAATCTGTGGTGGACTTTTTCAAGGGTAATATTCCGAAATACGTGGTGAATAAAGAAGTAGCCCAGATTTTGAAAGAGAAGGGTTATCAAGAAGTATCTTGAACGGAAAAGGTTCGTGTGTTAAAATAACCACAGAAGCGAGCAGGCGTAGCTTCAAGCGGTGGAGCGCCGCCTTGGTAAGGCGGAGGGTGTGGGTTCGAGTCCCACCGCCTGCTCCATTTTCTATTTTCCTATCCCCAGGGGATGACATTGTGAAGAGAAGAAAATCAACAAGAACCAGTTCTTTTGGAGTAAAAGGCCGGGAAAGCCATGATTCATCTCCATTTTATAGTAGAGCGATCTATTCCAACTTTTCCCTTCCAAAACCTTCAGAGGAAGATCTCATCGAGAACCCACTTCCTGAAAATCTCTTAGACAAGGTCATTGAGGGGGATGCCAGAGAAGTTCTGAAAAAAATACCTGACTGTTCGATACATCTCATGGTGACTTCACCTCCGTACAATGTAGGGAAAGAATACGATGAAGATATGACTCTTGATGAATACCTTGAATTCATAGAAGAAATCATGAAAGAAGTGTACAGGGTTCTCGTCTGGGGTGGAAGAGCCTGTTTTAATGTAGCAAATCTTGGAAGAAAACCGTACATTCCTCTTCATGCGTATCTCATCCATTTGTTTGAAAAGATAGGCTTTTTGATACGTGGAGAGATCATTTGGGACAAAGGGGAAGCGGTGAGTGGTTCTTCGACTGCGTGGGGTTCGTGGATGTCTCCTGTAAATCCCGTGCTAAGAGATCAACACGAATATATAATTGTAATGAGTAAAGGAGATCTAAAGCGAAGAAAACCCAGTGATAGAGAAGCAAAATCAACAATAACAAGGGAAGAATTTTTAGAATTCACAAGGAGTGTGTGGAAATTTCCACCAGAGTCAGCTAAGAGAGTAGGACATCCTGCCCCCTTTCCTGAGGAACTTCCTTACCGTTGTATACAGCTCTACACCTTTAAAGGAGATGTCGTTCTCGATCCTTTTGCTGGTGTAGGAACAACTTGTGTGGCTGCCGTTAAAACAGGACGGCATTTTGTTGGAATAGAGATAAATCCCGAATACGTAAAAAAGGCCGAAGAAAGGGTAAAGGATATTCTCAGCAAACCTACTCTTTTTGAAGATCACTGTTGATATTTTTCTATCAACTCTTTTATGAGATCGTACCATCCTTTGAAATATTCTTCTTTTGCTTTGAGTATCAATTCAACGGGAAAAGGTTTGTAATCGATCTCTAAATAGTTTTCCTCTTTTTTTGAAAGCTCGATCAATCTTTTTACAGTAGAACTCTTCAATCCAAAACCACGCGGGTTTGTGTTGCTGCTCGGGAGTGAGTAGTACTCCTCCAACTTTGATTCATTTTTTTCTACTTCTCTCTGTAGGTCTCTCAATTTTTCTAAATCAATAACGCATAGTATTATTTTGTCTTTGTTTCTTGCAATGTAGAATATATCTGCCTGGAAGTTGAAAGTTAAAATTCTATCTTTGGTTGGGAATCCATCCCATGCTATTTTAACGTCGGAAAATCCTTCAGTTGTTTTTATACTGTACCTCTTTGTTGAGTCGTCTTGAAAAGTTATTTCAATATCCCAGTTTCTTTCTGTGTCTGGGGCTTGATTAACGGATTTTATGAAGTGTGAAAGTTCTTTTCTTATCATCTCAACTATGAAATTCTCACGCCTTTTACCTACATCGGGAGCTCTTCCTTCAAAATAAAAGATATCCCATGCTTTTCCAAGGATATCGATTCTCTCTTTGTTCTTTTTGAAAATATCAATGAGAGGATCCGTTTTTCTCATAAATCTTCTCCCCCTCCACAAACACCGCAATGGGATCATCCTCGAAAAGAAGTGGATTTCTCTCGTAGAGACAAAAGTCTGCTCTGTACCCTGCTTCTATCTTTCCTGTTTTTATTCCCACCTGACTTGCCCCCGCTTCCGTCATCAGGTAGAACGTTTCTTCTCTGGAGAAACCCATTTTGAGTGCGTGTTCTGCGATATATTTTGGGTCACACGGTGAAACGGGAGAATCCGAAGAGAAAGAGATAGAAACACCCGCTTTGAACATTCTGTAGAACGGATAGTGAAGAGCGTTCACCTTGACTTTCTTCAAAAGGGGCTGATCTTCGAAGAAGAAATGTGGCTGAACGGAAAAAGTGGTGTTTTTCACCCGTTGTAGATCCTTTTCCTGGACGAACTGAGCGTGGATGATTCTGTGACCGCGGTGTCTTTCGAGAACATCGAGAACAAGGCTCACCGCACTGTCTCCTATGGCATGAACGTTCAAAATGAGATCGTGTTCGTCGCAGAAGCGAGCCAGTTCTTCGAGTTTTTCTTCTGTGAGAAGTTGCACACCCTGCGTTCCGTCGTCGTATTCACCGGAGATGAGAGCCGTTTTTGCTCCAAGGGAACCGTCCATGAAGACTTTGACTCCTTTAACGTGCACTCTCTTGTTGAGATCTCCGAAGTGTTCGGGTTTTAGATCCTTTGGTTTCAGCTTCTCGAAGAGTCTGATTCTGGAGTGTTTTATAATGGAAAGAAGCCTTTCCACGCTCACACCGTAAAGGTCATCGCTCTGAACGAATGTTACACCGTGTTTGAGAAATTCCTCTTCTCCTACTCTGTAGAATTCTGCTATTTTCTCTTTGAAGACGTATTCGTAGATCTTTTCCAAGTTCTCTACGAGATACCTTTCTTCGACTCCCAGAACCTCCATCGCTTTTTTGTTGAGAAACGCTTTGTGACCGCACCTTCTTATGAGAAAGACAGGCGCTTCGATTCTGTCCAACCTCTCAACAACCGATCCATCTGGTTCTTCGAACCAACCCCTTCCCACCACAACTTCACTGGTGAGATCTCTTTCGAAAAGCTCGTCCCAATCGTTGAACTGGACACTGAGTTTCGAAAAGCCCGTTCCCACAACGTGTGCGTGTGAATCGACAAAGCCCGGAACGAGGAAGTATCCTTTCGCATCAATGACAGGTTCATTTGCTTTTTCGACGAATTCTCCGTTTTCCACGAACAGATCTTTTTGAACAAACTCCCTTCCATTCCACACCAGGGCACCTTTTATTATCATTTCAACCCCCTGCTTCCCGGTTTTTCTGCCGGGATTCCCTGTTTGCAGAGTGGACAGTCTTCAGGATCGTAGACCGGAAGGTCGAGCTTCAGAAGACTTTCGAACGGAACTCCAAAGTCCACTTTTCCGCCGGAGCGATCGATGATGGAACCCACACACACCACGTTTGCTCCATACTCTTTCAAGAGCTCTATCACTTCCTTCACAGAACCACCCGTGGTCACCACGTCTTCAACTACCGCTGCTTTCTCACCAGGTCTTACGAAAAAGCCCCTTCTGAGTTTCATCACTCCGTTTTCTCTTTCCGCGAACAACGACCTCGCTTTCAGGTACCTTGCGACGACGTACGAGAGTATCACTCCTCCCATCGCAGGACCCACTACTGTTTCCACATCGTACTTCCTCAGAAGCTTTGCTAATTCTTCTCCCACGATGTCGCCGTACTCTGGGAACTCGAAAAGACGTGCGCACTGCACGTATCTTGAGGAGTGTTTCCCGGAAGAGAGAATGAAGTGCCCCTCCATCAAAGCACCGGTTTTCTCGAGGATTTCCTTTATCACAGTCTCATCTCCTTTATTCTTTTGATCTTTTCTCCGGGATTTTCGCTCAGGTAGATCTCTCTTCCGAGCACAGCAAAATCCGCTATTCCCTTCATTTCTTCGAGCGTTACGACGTCCTTTTGATCGTCTGCTTTCACTTCCATTCTGATGCCGGGAACGAGAATTTTGCCTTTTATCTTCTCTCTCAGAGCCTTTGCCCATGGACCAGGAAGCACGAAATCACACCCAAGCTTGTTCAGTTTTTCTATCCTGTCCATGTAATCCTCGAGAGATCCTTCCATGGAAGTGAGTTTCACCACAACGAACACATGTTTGTCTGTTGTCCTGAGGGCTCTCTCCACGCTTTCGTATCCAGCGCAGGAGTGAACTGTGAAACCTATGATCGCCGGATGATCCCAGCTCTTTATGGAACGTTCCACCGTTGAAGGGATATCACAGAACTTCAGGTCAAGGATTATCTTCAAATTCCTCTTTGCGAGTTCGTCGAAGATCTTTTTTCCGTGTACGGCGAGGTTGTGCCCCACCTTCACCACTTCGAAACTGCCGTTTTCGTCGATGAATCTGATAGGATCTTCCATGTCCAGACTGAGAACAGGTGTCATCTTTTCACCTCCAGCAGATATTTTCCAATTTCTTCCACAACACCGGGATCTTTGAAGAGAGCGCTTCCGACTCCTATCACGTCCGCTCCCACTTTCAGGAATTCTTCTGCGTCTTTCACGGAGTACACACCACCGCTTGCTATCACAAAGAGTTCTGGGAATCTTTTCTTCACTTCGTACACTGCCCTGAGGGCGATCGGTTTCAGCACGGGACCAGAAAGTCCTCCTAAGATCATCGTGTCTTTTTCAAAATGCAGTCCCCTCACCGTGTTCACGAGCGTGATTCCGTCCCACCCTGTTTTCATCACAAATTCCGCGGCATCTTCCACAAAGATACCCTCTACTCCCACTTTCGCTATCAAGAAGGAGTCGGGAAGTTCTTTTCTAAGTGTGTTCAGGAGTTTCTTCCACTCTTCCGCGTTTTTGACTATGGAGAGTCCTCCTTCTTTCACGTTCGGACAGGAGAAATTGAACTCCACCGCATAGAATCTGTCCGCTACCTTTTTGAACACACGGGCCACTTCCAGATACTCCTCGAAAGAATCACCGCCGAGACTTGCGATCATGGGAACGGGAAGTTCCGGAATGTTTTCAACGAACGCGTGTATTCCGGGGTTTTCCAGTCCGATCCTGTTTATCACGTAGAAATCGCTGTCTGCCATTCTGGGAGTGGGGTTTCCTTCTTTCGGATGGAGCGTGACGGTTTTCAGCAAAACACCGCCCACGTATCTGTGATCCATGAGCTTCAGATACTCTCCAAAGCCGGCAGGACCGGAGAGAAGAACAAGGGGAGGTTTCAGCTCCAGCACAGTTCATCACCTCTGAATATAGGACCATCGGTGCAGACGTGTTTCACACCCTCTTTTGTGAAGACGGCACAGGACTTACACGCTCCTATTCCGCATCCCATGTATTCTTCGAGCGAGAAGTAAACTTCTTTTCCTTTCAGGTGTTCCCAGCAGACTTTTTCCATTCCCCGAGAACCGGAGACGAGGTACCAGTCGTACTCTCCCGTGGAGGAGAGTTTACTCAAAAACTCCTCATCACCAACGGCCGTTTCGTGATCAAGTGGTATCTGGAAGGGAGTTCTGCTTCCCACGAGTACATCCACGTTCATCTTCTTTCGGAACGCTTCGGCCATCGTGAGGCATGTGGGAGAGATGATGAGAAGGCCTTTTCCAGGCTTTTCGAAGCCGTTTCCAAGAGGACCGTGACCTTTTATCTTCTCTGCTTCTTCGACGATCCACTTCGTTCCCTTTCCCTTCACCTGAACGGAGATCGCTGTGTGATCTTCCCAGTATCCGAGAACGAAAGGCTTTCTGACGAGTTTCGGTGTCTCCAACATGACGAACTGTCCTGGAGAGAAATCGATCCGCTCCTCGAAGAGAACGATCCAGGTATCCTCGTTCACTCTAATCGTTTTCTTTTTGGTCAGCAATAACCTCTCCATCTATCATCACCCATCTTCCTTTGAGTTTAAGAGCGACCACTTTTCCCTTCAGTCTGACACCGTCGAACATGGAATTCTTCCCTTTGCTTTTGAATTTTTTTGCGTCCACGATGAACTCTGCCTCCGGATCGATGAACACAAGAGTATCTTCTGTGAGACGAGCTTCAACACCGAGTACTTCGAGGGGCTTTTTCGTGAGTTTTTTTACGACGAGTTCGAGATCACCCAGGGCTGTGTAATAGGCAGGAAAGGCGATTTCTATGGATGTTGAGCCGTAGGGAGCGGTGAGAAAATCGTCCGGTTTTTCGTGGTGTGGCGCGTGATCCGTCGCTAGAACATCGATCACATCTTTTTTCACGGCCTCAATGAGAGCTCTTCTATCCTCCGGAGATCCGAGAGGAGGGTTGATCTTGAAGTTCGTGTTTTTGATGTCTTCGTAGCAGAAAAACAGGTGGTGCGGTGTTACTTCACAGCTGACCTTTGCCAGGTTCTTCAAAAACGATATCACTTCTACGGAGTACTTCGTTGTTACATGCTGGATGTGGAATCTTTCGAATCCGTACTCAAGGCCCGTCAGAACGGTTCGTGCTATGGCTATCGCTTCGTTCGATCTCGGTCTTTTCTGAAACGGTAGAGGAGCTCCCTCGTAGAAGATTCCATCCACCTCGTACATCTGGCTGTGGTCGAACCAGAGGGCTTTCTTTTTCTTTTTCATCGTTTCAACGAGTGTAGGGTAGTCGTACTCTATGCCGTCCGTTGAAAAGCCCACCACTCTTTCTCCTTCAGCTTCGATCGATCCGAAGGGAGAAACGGCAAAGAGAAACTCGACCGCTCTGTTTTTGGGGAGATCCAGGTGTCTTTCCAGAACTTCTTTGCTGTCTATGAGTGGCTTTGTATTGGGCTGTACCACCACTTTAAAAAAGCCTCCCACAAGGGAGGCTTCTTCTAAGGAGCTGTAATCTTCTCCACCATTGAGGCGAACATGAACGTGAAGATCGACAAAGGGAAACGTGGCAACCAATCCTTTCGAGGGAAAGGGTGTTTCTATTTCTTCTTCTATCCATTTCTTTCTAAACGGATCGTAGATCCTCACACTTTTCCCTCCGAATTCCTTTCCTGTTATTTTACCATCCACCTGGCGATCTCATCTATTACTCTTTTGTCAACGTGACCTTTCTTCATGTATTCAACCGGCGTTGATTTTCCTTCTCCTGAAATCATCAAGTGATTGAGATCGTCGAAGACGAGTATTTTCACATTTTCCCTGCCTGAAAGTTCCTTCAACCAGATCTCCTGGTCCTTTTCAGTCACCTGGTAGTCTCTGCCGCCGAAGATCAAAAGCATGGGGATGGTTAGTCTCTTCGCAATTGAAGCAGGATCTCTTTCTCTCAGATCGTAAAAGTACTTCGCGGGAGCTCCAAGGACGAATTCATCTGGAGGAATCTCTTTTCTTTTGAGTTTTTCCAGAATGTTCAGAGTTTCTTCTACGTTGCTTGCAAGACCCAGAGACTGAAGATATTTCAACTGATCTTCCATGACTTCTTCGAGCGGTCTTGCGGGCGGTGCTATCATGACAACACCGTCTGCCTTCGATCTTTCCGCTATCTCCGGTGTGAGCATCGCACCGAGGCTGTGTCCCAGCACATAAACTCGGGAGACGTCTTTTCTCTCTTTGAGTATCTTCACCGCTTCCAGTGCGTCTTCTATGACTTCTTTTTCGACGGTCAGGGTGGTAGGGTCTACTTTCTCGACGAACGTTCTTTTGTGGTATCTGAGAACGATGATACCCTTCGAAGACAGACCGTACGCGATGTCCTTGAATATCTTGTTTGGACCGATGGTTTCGTCCATGTCGTTCGGTCCAGAGCCGTGCACGAGGACAACAGCCGGGAACGGTCCGCTTCCTTTTGGGATCGTGATCTTCCCGGGAAGGCCGTTCACGGTGATATCCTTCTCCTCAAAGCTCTCCGGGTCCACGTAGTCTGGAAGTTCGTACTCTGTCTTTGTAGCCTGTTTGAAGAAGAGTCCGGCGACTTTTCCTTCTCTGTCCATGGTGACAAGTGCTGAGATTTCTCCTCTGTCGAACTTCAGAGTGAAGTTGTAGATCTCGTATTCAGCCTGGATGATTTTCTCGTATCCAGCGATTTCTCTGAAGTCACTGAGCTGTGCTTTCAGAGAGTTCCAGATGTTTGAAAGACTCTGGACACTGAGCTGTGCTTTTACCTGATTGGAACACATATTCAAAGCCGATTCGAAGTTTTCAGAGGTGAGATGTTGAACGAAGAGAAACGCTTCCTGATCGAAGGCACCAAACACCATCACACCGAGAAAGAGCGAAAGGAAGACAGTGAGTCTCATCTCTTTTCCCTCCCCTTCTTTTTGAACAGCACGTTCTCCTTCATCTTGTTTCTTACCTTCAGCGATCTTTCGACGTGAACCTTTTCACCTGTGAAGGGATCCAAACCAGAGTAGTACATCGCGGTGCTCACCGTTCCGGGAGTAGGTGTGAATATCTGGATCTGCTGAGGAAAGTACCCGAGGTGTTTGAGTATGAAGTCTCTCAAGTAATTGTTCTCCCTCCAGCCTTCTCCCGGATGTCCCACTATGAAGTAGCCGATCACGTACTTTCTCTTTCCTATCTTCTTTGCGAGTGTTTCAAAGCGCCTTTTGAACTCGAGGAACAGTTCTACAGGCGGTTTTCTCATCAGAGATAGCACCTTTGGATGAGCGTGTTCGGGGGCGAGTTTCAGCTGTCCCGGGGTGTACTTCACGAGTTCCCTTATGAAGACGTCTGGATCTTTTTCGGCAAGGACGAAGTCGTGCCTGATCCCGGAAGAGACAAAGACGTTTCTGACACCTGGTATTTTCCTGATCGACTCGAGAAGAGAGATGAATTCGTCATGGTTCGGTCGGACAATCTTGCACACGCTGGGATACAAACAGAACTTCTGGCACTGTCCTTTCGTTTCTCTGATGGAACAGCTCGAACCGTAGAGGTTCGCAGTCGGCCCTCCAACATCCGTGATGGTACCTTTGAAATCCTTTTTCTTTGTGAGGATCCTCACTTCTTCGAGAATGGAATCTTTGCTGCGGTAGGAAACGTGGGTCGTCTGGTGCTGTGTGAGGGCGCAGAAAGAACAGCTTCCGAAACAACCTCTCACGGCCGTTATCGAGAACTTCACCGTTTCTATCGCCTTCACTCTTCCCATCTTTGCGTAGAAGGGATGAACTTCTCTTTCGAAAGGAAGAAGGTAGAGCCGGTCGAGTTCCTCCTGGGAAAGTGGAAGTTGCGGGGGATTCTGAACAACATATCTTGTGTCCTGTTTCTGGTAGATCAGAATGTTCTTGTATGGATCAGTATACCAGGTCTGAAGTTTCAACGCTTCGGCGTATTTTTCGGGATTCTCTGAGATTTCATCGTAGGAGGGTAGTTCGATGCCTCCTTCAGGTTTTTGAGAGGACCACCAGACAACTCCACGAACACTTTTGCACTTTTCTATATCACCTGTTCTGGAAAGAATCTGTGCAATCTCAAGAACTGCCTTCTCACCCATTCCATAGACGAGGAGATCCACCTTTGAATCGATGAGGATGGATTTTCTCACCTTTTCGCTCCACCAGTCGTAATGTGCGAACCTTCTGAGGCTCGCTTCCAATCCACCAAGGACAACGGGAACTTCCGGGAAGAATCTCTTGATGAGATTCGTATAGACGATGGTTGCTCTGTCAGGTCTTTTTCCACCAGATCCACCCGGTGTGTAGTCGTCCGTTTTTCTCTTTTTCTTTGAGGCCGTGTAATTCGCCACCATCGAGTCAACGTTTCCAGCGGTGACACCGAAGAAAAGACGAGGCCTTCCAAGACGTGTGATGTCTTTTTCTGTTCTCCAGTCCGGCTGAGCTATGATTCCCACTTTGAAGCCGTGAGAGACGAGATAATGACCGATGAGGGCAACACCGAAGGAGGGATGATCCACATAAGCGTCACCTGTGACAAGAATGACATCGAGCTCTCTCCAGCCTAATTTTTTCATTTCCTCACGTGTTGTGGGAAGAAACACAGTATCACCCTATGTATTTTAAAACAAAAAAAGCCTCGTTTCGAGGCCTGGTTAAAAAACAGGGACGCAGGGGCACGACACTTATTTCTTTTGAGGTTGCTTTATCTTTTCATTGTGGATCGAAATCAACACATCTACCGGTATCAACACTAACATTTTCCTCACCTCCTTTTTGAGAATTACTCTCATTTTTCATGTGTAAGTGTATCATCGGGAGATTAAGAGTCAAATAAGGTAACGCTAATTATATGTAAAGAAAGACTCATTTCACGGTGAAGAAGGGAGCAATAAGAATCCTCACAGAAAAATTTTTGGGGACTTGACAAAATATTTGGTGATAGTCTAAAATATTTTGCAGGAGGTGACAAAATATGTTGCCCAAGTGTCCGGTCTGCGGAAAAGAAATGATAGTTACAGAGCTTCACTGCAAAAGAGACGATGTCACTGTGCGGGGACATTTCAAAGCGAGCCCGTTCGATTTTCTCGACAAAGATGAACTCGAGTTCGTGATTCTATTCTTCAAGGCGCGTGGGAATTTGAAGGAGATAGAGCGTTACACAGGACAGGGCTATTTCGCCTTGAGGGGGAAGCTGGAGAGAATCCTGGAGAAGATGAATCTCCAACCCCTTGGAGAAGTGGAGGAAGAAGCTGCAGAAGAGGATCTCTTCAAGCAGGTGAAAGAAGGGAAGATCAGCGTTGAGGAAGCTTTGGAAATTCTGAAGAAGAGGAAAAAAGGAGGAGAGAGCGATGTCTGAGGAGATCAGAAAGATCCTGGAAGCTGTGGCAAGGGGAGAAATCAGTCCAGAAGAAGGGGAGATGCTGATAAAGGCGGTACAGGAAAAGGAAAGAGAAGAAATCGGGCCAAAAGGTGATTTTTCTGAACGGGAGGGCGACTACATCCTCGGCGAAAACGAGATAGTGGAAGAAGATCTCGTCCTTTCTAAAAAGAAAGCGATCATAAGGGGAAAAATCAAAGGAGATCTTGCGCTCATCAACTGTGAAACGTTCTTTTCCGGAGAGGTGGAAGGTGATCTTGCCGTCATCGGCGGAAAGATCGAATTCGATGGAGGAACGGTGAAGGGAGATCTCGCTCTCATCGGCGTCAAAGAATCAGGGAAAACACCGGTGGTGGAAGGTGATATCGCGAGGATATCGAACTTCTTCGTCAGCGGTATTTTGAAAATGGTCTCTCCTTTCATCAGTAACATCTCTGTTTCTTCCAAGAAGAAGGTCGAAGGAAAAGAATGATCTTCCATGAAGGTGTATCTGATGGTTTCGACGATTCTTGTGGTGATGTTGTTTTCTTTGATATGGCTGTATGTGCTGTTTTTTTCTACTGTAGAGACAGCTCCATCTTCACCGGCGGTTTGGGAACTGGGTGTCACAGAAACATCCAGTGCAATGGTACCTGGAAGTCTTCAGGATCGATGAGGAGGGAGTACTGTGAATGAGCTCTTACACTGGAAGAGGAACTTCTTCCTTCTTGCCCTCGGAAGGTTCGTATCGATTCTTGGAAGTTCCATTCAGGCGGTTGCGATTCCTCTTTTTGTACTGGATCTGACACACTCTGGATCTGCTGTTGCCCTGATGACCGTAGCCTACATGGTTCCGAGGATCCTTTTCACACCCATAGCCGGGATCGTGGGAGACAGGGGAGATAGAAAGTTTCTCATGGTCTCGATGGATTTTCTGAGGGGATTTCTCATCTGTTTTCTGGCCCTTCTTGCGTTCAGAAACTCCGTCACCCTTCCCGTTCTCTACGTTTCTCAGATAGCGATGGCTGTCATGGACAATCTCTTCGACATACCGACAGGTGCGATGTTTCCCGATATCGTTCCTCAGGATTTTCTCATGAGAGCCAACTCCATCATGGGTATGGTGAGGATCTTTCCACAGATCCTGGGCCCCGCACTGGGAGGAGTGATCTACGGATTCTACGGTATAGCGATCGTTTTTCTTGTGAATGGGGTGTCTTTTGTCCTCTCTGCTATCAGTGAGATCTTCATCGTTTACAGCCGAAAGGTGGAGAAAAAGCCAGCAAAATTCTCTCAGATCCTTGAAGATCTCAAAGAAGGATTTCTCTTCATCTGGAACCACGAGCTCATACGAACCATTCTGATCTTCGCACTTTTTCTGAATCTGCTCATCTCTCCGCTGTTCATGGTGGTGTATCCTTACACGATCAGGGAAGTGATGAAATTTTCGGCTCAGGAATTTGGTTTCCTGGAGACTTCCTTCACCTTAGGGGCGCTTCTTGGGAACTTTCTGATCGCATCGTACCTGTCAAAGAAGAACATGTGGAAGGCCATGAAGATTTCTATCTTTCTTTTTGAACTTCCCATCGTCTTCCTTGGCTTTCTCGTCATGCCTGATTTTTCCTTGAACAGACTGGTTCTTTTCTCGCTGTTTTTCATCACGTTCCTGATAATGGGTTTTTTGAATCCCATCATCAACGTTCCTCTGGACACGGCGTTTCAAAAGATGACACCTTCTCACATCAGAGCGAGGGCCTTTTCTTTCCTCATTCTCGTAGCAAACGGAGTCACTCCGCTCGGATCGGTTCTCTACGGATACCTCGTTGATAGAGTGCCGGTCCATTTTCTTTACTATATTGTCGGAGCGCTTTCTTTTCTGGTCGCTGTGCTGCTTCTGGTAGCTTTGAGGGGAAAAGAGCTTCCCACTTGATTTTTCCAGCGTTGTTTGTTAGAATAGTAACCAAACAGGGGTGAAAGGTTATGCGATGTGGAAGAATAATATGTCTCAAATCGATTGAACACAATTATTATTACTTTTGGTTTAACAGGGGCACCTGTCCGTGAGTGCGACCGCTCCGGGCAGGTGCCTCTTTCGGTATCTGCCCGGAGCGATAGAAAACACTGAAGGGCTCCGGGCAGCGGAGCCCTTTTTTTATTACCAAAATCCCGTAGGAGGTGGTAGATCTATGATAGTCGTTTTGAAACCCGGTTCCACAGAAGAAGATATAAGGAAGGTGGTGAAGTTGGCTGAGAGTTACAACTTGAAGTGTCACATTTCCAAAGGTCAGGAAAGAACGGTTATTGGGATCATCGGGGACGATAGGTACGTGGTGGCGGACAAGTTCGAATCTTTGGACTGTGTGGAAAGCGTTGTGAGGGTGCTCAAGCCTTACAAACTCGTCTCTCGTGAGTTCCATCCGGAGGACACGGTGATCGACCTCGGAGATGTGAAGATAGGAAACGGCTACTTCACCATCATAGCGGGACCGTGCTCAGTTGAGGGCAGGGAAATGCTCATGGAAACCGCGCACTTTTTGAGCGAACTCGGTGTCAAGGTTTTGAGGGGAGGGGCTTACAAGCCTCGAACATCTCCTTACTCTTTCCAAGGACTCGGAGAGAAAGGGTTGGAGTACCTGAGAGAAGCTGCCGACAAGTACGGTATGTACGTGGTGACGGAGGCTCTCGGAGAAGACGATCTTCCAAAAGTGGCCGAGTACGCTGATATCATTCAGATAGGAGCGAGAAACGCTCAGAACTTCAGATTGCTCTCTAAAGCGGGAAGCTACAACAAACCCGTTCTTCTGAAAAGGGGTTTCATGAACACCATCGAAGAGTTCCTTCTCTCCGCTGAATACATCGCAAACTCTGGAAACACGAAGATCATACTGTGTGAAAGGGGAATCAGAACGTTCGAAAAGGCCACGAGGAACACACTCGATATATCCGCTGTTCCTATAATCAGAAAGGAATCCCATCTTCCCATTCTGGTGGATCCGAGCCACTCTGGGGGAAGAAGAGACCTCGTTATTCCACTCTCCCGGGCCGCTATAGCGGTTGGAGCTCATGGAATCATTGTGGAGGTTCATCCGGAGCCGGAGAAGGCACTTTCGGATGGAAAACAGAGTCTTGACTTCGAGCTCTTCAAGGAACTGGTTCAGGAAATGAAGAAACTCGCTGATGCCCTGGGGGTGAAGGTGAATTGAAAATTTCTGTGCTCGGAGCGGGATGCATCGGTGGATCGATCGCACTTAAATTGAAAGAAAAGCATCATGTCACAGCCTTCGACAGAGATGAAGAAACGATGAAAGCATTGGAAGAAAACGGAATAGAAACTGTTTCAAAGGAAAGCGATCTCTACGATACAGACCTTCTCGTTCTTGCGCTTCCCATGAGCGTCGAGGAGAGATTCCTGAAAGAAACGGACTTTTCAGGGAAGATTCTCGATGTGGCGAGCGTGAAGACACCTTTCATGGAAATAGCCAGAGAGAGGGGATTGAACTTCACAGGAGGACATCCCATGGCCGGAAACGAACGAAAGGGAAAATCAGGTTGGGATCGAGAAATGTTCGACGGAAAGATCTTCTTTCTCTGCTCTCTCGACGGAAAAGAGGATGGGATGATTGAAAACATCGTGAAAGATCTTGGTGCCAGACCTTTGTGGATAGACTACAGGATCCACGACGAGATCGTCGCTGCGGTGAGCCACGTTCAGTACTTGATCTCACTGAGCGCACGGTACGTAGGGAAACCCTTTGAAGAATACGCGGGACCTGGTTATCTTTCCAACACGAGACTTTCGAAACAGAACATGGAGATGGCGCTGGATATGATCAGATATAATAAAGAAAACATCCTCAAATACCTGGAGAACGCAAGAAACTTTCTGAATGTTTTATATCATCTCACAGAGAAAGAGGATTTCGAAAACCTGAAAAAAGTGATAAGGGAAGTGATATCTTGAAGGTACTTCCGGCGAAGAAGGTTGAAGGAGTGCTGAGCGTTCCTCCGGACAAATCCATAACTCACAGGGCTCTCATTCTGTCCGCTTTGGCGGAAACGGAAAGCACCCTGTACAACCTCTTGAGGTGTCTCGACACAGAGAGAACCCACGATATTCTCGAAAAACTCGGTACACGTTTTGAAGGCGATTGGGAAAAGATGAAGGTCTTTCCGAAGCCCTTCGCTGAGCCAATAGAACCTCTCTTCTGTGGAAACTCCGGAACAACCACGAGGTTGATGAGTGGAGTTCTTGCTTCATACGAGATGTTCACAGTGCTTTACGGGGATTCTTCTCTTTCCAGAAGGCCGATGAGAAGAGTGATCGAACCTCTGGAGATGATGGGAGCGCGTTTCATGGCGAGGCAGAACAACTACCTTCCCATGGCTATCAAGGGAAATCACCTTTCCGGTATCAGCTATAAAACACCGGTGGCGAGCGCTCAAGTGAAGAGCGCGGTTCTTCTGGCGGGGCTCAGAGCCAGCGGACGAACAATCGTTATCGAACCAGCAAAAAGCAGAGATCACACGGAAAGGATGCTCAAAAACCTCGGTGTTCCCGTCGAGGTGGAGGGAACACGTGTGGTTCTGGAGCCTGCTACCTTCAGGGGTTTCACGATGAAAGTCCCTGGTGATATCTCGTCGGCTGCTTTCTTCGTGGTTCTCGGCGCCATTCATCCCAACGCTCGAATCACAGTAACGGACGTTGGCCTGAATCCCACCCGAACGGGACTCCTCGAAGTTATGAAACTCATGGGAGCCAACCTGGAGTGGGAGATCACGGAAGAAAATCTTGAACCGATAGGAACTGTGAGGGTTGAGACATCTCCAAACCTGAAAGGTGTGGTTGTTCCCGAACACCTCGTACCTCTCATGATAGATGAACTGCCTCTTGTGGCACTTCTCGGTGTTTTTGCGGAAGGAGAAACGGTTGTGAGAAACGCGGAGGAGTTGAGAAAGAAGGAATCCGACAGGATAAGGGTTCTGGTGGAAAACTTCAAACGGCTCGGTGTCGAAATAGAAGAGTTCAAAGATGGTTTCAAGATCGTTGGAAAGCAGAGCATAAAAGGTGGATCGGTGGATCCAGAAGGCGACCACAGAATGGCTATGCTCTTTTCCATAGCAGGGCTCGTGAGTGAAGAGGGGGTTGATGTGAAAGATCACGAATGCGTGGCGGTGTCTTTCCCGAACTTTTACGAACTGCTGGAGAGAGTGGTGATATCATGAAATTCTGCATCATAGGGTATCCGGTGAGTCACAGCATATCACCAAGGCTTTACAACGAGTATTTCAAAAGGGCGGGAATGAACCACTCGTACGGTATGGAAGAGATACCACCTGAATCTTTCGACACGGAGATAAGAAGGATTCTCGAAGAATACGATGGTTTCAACGCGACAATTCCTCACAAAGAAAGAGTGATGCGGTACGTCGAACCATCTGAAGATGCGCAGAGAATAAAAGCCGTGAACTGCGTCTTTCGGGGAAAGGGATACAACACCGACTGGGTTGGCGTTGTGAAATCGCTCGAGGGTGTAGAGGTGAAAGAACCCGTTGTCGTTGTGGGAGCGGGCGGAGCCGCACGTGCTGTGATCTACGCTCTCCTCCAGATGGGCGTGAAAGACATCTGGGTGGTGAACAGAACGATCGAAAGGGCGAAGGCTCTCGATTTTCCTGTGAAAATTTTCTCTCTCGATCAGCTCGACGAGGTTGTGAAAAAGGCGAAGAGTCTCTTCAACACCACTTCCGTTGGAATGAAGGGAGAGAAACTGACCGTTTCCGAAGCTTCTTTGAAAGGTCTGTATCTTGTTTACGACGTGGTGTACTTTGAGACTCCTCTCGTTTCTGATGCGAAGAGATTGGGAGTGGAACACGTTGTAAAGGGAAACCTCATGTTTTACTATCAGGCGATGGAGAATCTCAAAATATGGGGAATCTACGATGAAAGATCGTTCAAAGAAGTGTTCGAGGAGGTACTGAGATGAGGCTCACAATAGCGGGAGATTCCCACGGAAAGTACATGATAGCGGTTTTGGAAGGGATTCCTGCGGGTTTGAAGATCGACGAAGAAATCATAAGAAGAGAGCTTTTCAGGAGAAGAAATTGCTACGGTAGAGGAAAGAGGATGAGCATGGAAGAAGATGCCTTCGAGATCGTCTCCGGAGTGTGGGGAGGTATCACAACGGGAGCACCGGTGACGATTCTCGTTCCAAACAAAGCGGGCAACCCGGTGAAAGACGTTCGAAGCGTGCCGAGACCGGGTCACATAGATTACGCTGCCTTTGTGAAGTACAAACTGCCGGATCTGAACGTCTACGTGGAACGATCCAGTGCCAGATGGACGGTGGCTCTCACGGCGGCGGGTGCTCTTCTGAAGAGTCTCCTCAGAGAGTTCAACATAGATGTTCTCGGGTTTGTCACAAGACTTGGAAACGTGGAAGCGAAGAATATCCCAGACAATTTTGAGGAGTTGAGAAGAAAGAGGGACGAATCGGCCGTTTTCTGTCCAGATCCAGAGGCAACGGAAGGAATGATCTCCGAGATCGACAGGGCGAAAGAAGAGGGAAACACCCTCGGCGGCAAGGTGAAGGTCATTGCAAGAGGTGTCCCGGCAGGCATCGGGAGCTACTCCGATCTTTTCAAAAAGCTCGACTCGAAGATAGGTTCCCTCTTTTTTGCCATTCCCGCTGTGAAGGGAGTGGTGATTGGAAGTGAAGAGATGTGGTACGGCTTTGACTATCTGGATGAGTTCGAACTGGAAGACGGCAGGATAAAGAGAAGAACAAACAATCTGGGAGGAATAGAAGGGGGCATCACCAACGGAGAAGACGTGTGGGTGAACGTCTTCGTGAAACCCATTCCTACCACAGGAAAGCCGTTGAACTCCGTTGATTTGAGAACAATGGAACCGGCGAAAACACCGTACGTGAGATCTGACGTGACGGCCGTTCCTCCCGCTTCCGTCGTGTGTGAAGCCGCGCTCGCTGTGGTGATTTCGGACGCCTTGCTCGAACACCTGGGCGATGGAAACATCGACGACCTGAAAAGGAGGTTCGGGAATGAGAATCTTCCTCGTTGGGATGATGGGTTCTGGAAAGAGTACGATCGGTAAAAGGGTTTCCGAGGTGCTCGACCTTCAGTTCATAGATATGGACGAAGAGATAGAAAGAAGAGAGGGAAGAAGAGTTCGAAGGATTTTCGAAGAAGACGGTGAAGAGTACTTCCGATTGAAAGAGAAAGAACTTCTTAGGGAACTTGTGGAAAGAGACAACGTGGTCGTGGCAACGGGTGGAGGTGTTGTGATCGATCCAGAGAACAGGGAGCTTTTGAAGAAAGAGAAGACTCTCTTTCTCTACGCTCCCCCTGAAGTGTTGATGGAAAGAGTAACAACAGAGAACAGGCCTCTTCTGAGAGAAGGAAAAGAGAGAATACGAGAGATCTGGGAAAGGAGAAAACAGTTCTACACGGAGTTTAGAGGGATCGACACCTCCAAGTTGAACGAGTGGGAAACAACCGCACTCGTTGTGCTGGAGGCTCTGGACGAGAAAGAAATCTCAACGATAGAAAAACCACACCTGGTGAAGATCATCCTCGGTGGTTTCAAGAGGGTGAGGAACGAAGAGCTGGTTTTCACCACGGAGAGGGTGGAGAAGATATACGGAAGGTACCTTCCAGAGAATCGGCTTCTTTTTCCGGATGGAGAGGAAGTGAAGACGCTGGAGCATGTCTCCAGAGCGTACTACGAACTTGTGAGGATGGACTTTCCCAGGGGAAAGACCATAGCGGGTGTCGGAGGAGGTGCTCTCACCGACTTCACTGGCTTTGTGGCGAGCACGTTCAAAAGGGGAGTGGGACTTTCTTTCTATCCGACAACACTTCTGGCTCAGGTGGACGCTTCCGTTGGTGGAAAGAATGCCATCGATTTCGCTGGAGTGAAAAACGTCGTTGGGACTTTCAGAATGCCAGACTACGTCATCATAGATCCCACCGTCACGCTTTCGATGGATGAGGGCAGGTTCGAAGAGGGAGTCGTGGAAGCCTTCAAGATGACGATTCTATCGGGTCGCGGGGTAGAACTCTTCGATGAGCCGGAGAAGATTGAGAAGAGAAATCTCAGAGTTCTCAGCGAGATGGTAAAAATCTCCGTCGAAGATAAAGCGAGGATAGTAATGGAAGATCCCTACGACATGGGTTTGAGACACGCCCTGAATCTGGGACACACGCTCGGTCATGTGTACGAGATGCTGGAAGGGGTACCTCACGGTATAGCGGTAGCGTGGGGCATCGAAAAAGAGACGATGTACCTGTACAGAAAGGGAATAGTGCCTAAGGAAACCATGAGATGGATCGTAGAAAAGGTCAAACAGATCGTACCAATTCCTGTTCCATCCGTCGATGTTGAGAAAGCCAGAAATCTCATTCTGAACGACAAGAAGATCCTGAAAGGTTCCAGAGTTAGGCTTCCTTACGTGAAAGAAATCGGAAAGATCGAATTCTTAGAGGTCGATCCGCTCGAACTTTTGGAGGTGGTAGATTGAAAGTACTCGTGGTGAACGGACCCAACTTGAACATGCTCGGAAAAAGAGACAAAAACATCTATGGAAACTTTTCTCATGAGGATCTTGTGAAGATGATAGAAGATTGGGGAAGGAAAAACGATGTGGAAGTGGAGGTCTTTCAGTCGAACCACGAGGGAGAAATTTTGGATAGACTGCACAGGCTCGATTTCGATGGTCTTGTGATAAACCCGGGGGCTTTCACCCACTACAGCTACGCCATAAGGGATGCCCTGGAGATCGTGAAGGTGCCGAAGGTGGAGGTTCACATATCGAACATACACAGGAGGGAAGAGTTCAGAAGAAGGAGCGTTACGGCTGAGGTGTGCGACGGTCAGATAAGCGGACTTGGTGTGTACGGTTACCTTCTGGCTCTGGAGTACATAAAAAAGAAACTGGAAGAACTCACCTGAAAGAATCAAGCACGAAGAAAAGACCAAAACCGATGAGGAACAGACCGGTCACGGCCATCACTATTTTATAGATCCGTGAGGATTTCAATATGGTGTTTCCAAAGACACCTATCAGAGAGTACCAGAGAATGTCTGAGAGAATGTGGCCGAAGTAGAAGGCAGTAACCCCAGCCAGAAACGATGTCTGCGCTTTGACAAGGAAAGCGCTGCCGACGGACATCCACCAAAGAAGAAAGTACGGGTTGGACAGTGAAACGAGAGCTCCTGTGATGGGAAGGGGGATTTTCAGATCGTTTTTTTCTACCTGTGAGATCTCACCTTTGATGGCTGTTAGCTGAGAAATCCCCATGAAAGCAAGGAAAGATCCTCCAAGAAGACCTATCACTTTTGTCACAAGCGGAGATTTCAGGACCCATTGAAAGCCAAGAACCAGCAGGAGAACAAGAAAAGCTTCCAGAACAACGTGGCCGGATATCAGTTTTATAGAGTTTTTCCAACCTTTTGCACTCTGGGATATGGCTATCATCATTAGAGGGCCCGGTGCGACCGCACCGGAAAGCCCCACAAGGAAACTCCCGAAGAATATGGAAATCATCATCTTCCTCCCCAAGAATTTTGAAAAATTTTACCACTCTGTTCTTTGCTTTTGTGTTAGTGTGAAATATATTTGTTTTAACATATTATGTTTTATGCATACAAACCAGGTTAGTTCCAATCATTCACAAAGTAGGTGATGCGTGTATCTGGCACTGGAAGAACGATACAGAGTATGCAATTACCGGTAACGAAAAATTTCATGCAGGTTTGTGGTACCGGAAGCTATGCGTTAAAAAAGGAATAATGGATGATATTAAGAGACAATATGAAGAGAATTTGTGGTAATCGATGACGTGTAAGTGCTTTGAATTCGAGAAATTAGTAGTTAACTTCTAACACACTGAGGAATACCTTCTTTCATCTATTTGTGAAACATGGAACTAATCGATTTTTACCAGAAACACCTAAAAATGCCCTGACGTAGGTTGATATAATTTATCTTCTGTTTTTTGCTTGTGTTCTTTTCTTGTTTGACTATGCAATTATTCCATTTTTCCAAACAGTACTTGAAGGTGCTCTTTTGTGTGTTAGAATGGTTTATGGAAAGGGAGGATATGGAAGGTCAAAAAACATCTTGCTTTCAGAGTGTGTTTGTGGTATAATTTCTCTTGAACTCAACGGGTTTCAATAGTTCCTTAGAGGTATGGAAACAATGATTTCTCAGTAGTGAGTATCTCATATCCTTTAGTTTCAATAGTTCCTTAGAGGTATGGAAACTTTACAAAGCGGAGAATATTTCTGATCTCTCGCAATGTTTCAATAGTTCCTTAGAGGTATGGAAACCTTTTTCGTTATTGACACACAGTGAAATGTGTGATATGTTTCAATAGTTCCTTAGAGGTATGGAAACTGACAGAGACATGCAAGATGAGGAGATAAACACATAGTTTCAATAGTTCCTTAGAGGTATGGAAACTCGTATCTACTACCTGAAAGAACAATTACATCATCATCGTTTCAATAGTTCCTTAGAGGTATGGAAACACTATTCACCCGAAAATCCTGACGAATGGTCTCAACGTTTCAATAATTCCTTAGAGGTATGGAAACGCTGTTTTGTAGAATGCCCGGTATAGACATCTTAAGTTTCAATACTTCCTTAGAGGCATGGAAATCTGATACAAAACAAAAAATGCCCCTTTCGGGGCAAATGTTTGTTTTTGTGTTTCCGCTATCCGGTTAAATTACTCGTACCTCAGGGCTTCTATTGGACTCAGTCTGGAGGCCCTGTATGCGGGATAGAACCCAAAGAACAATCCAACGCTTGCCGAAACTCCAAATGCAACAATCACAGAGAGCGGATCTATCACGGCTTTCAATCCGTACTGACTGCCAAAGGTGTTAACTATCGTGTTCGAACCTAAGATACCCAGAGCAACACCTATGGCACCAGCAACGAATGTGATCACAACGCTTTCCACAAGAAACTCCAAAAGAATTCTGAGTCTTGATGCTCCTATAGCCATCTTTATACCTATTTCCCTGGTTCTTTCAACAACAGAGACGAGCATGATGTTCATGATACCGATACCACCAACGATCAGCGACACAGCGGTGATTGCAACGAGAACAAGGTTGATGATAGACACACTCTCAGAGACCACGTTCAAGATGGCTTGCTGACTGATGATGTTGTAGTAACTTTCTTCCTCGTGAAACTTTGTGTAGAGCAGGTGATCTATCTCCATGACTGCCCTTTGAGCAACGTCTGCAGATTTACTTGTTGCGAGTATCATGGAAACCTTTCCGTGTGTCTGGAAGACCCTGAATTTTCCCGTTTCATAGGGGATCAGAATCATGTTGTCTGGGTTGAACATGAGAATGCTACCGGTTCTTTCGAAGATTCCAATGATTTCAAAGACGAGTTTTCTATTTCCCTGAACGAGGTAAATCTTTTTGCCCAGAGGATTTTCGTTTCCGAACAGGTTGTACGCCACTTCTTGTCCGATGATCGCGACGTTGGCAGTGTTGTCCTCCTGGGAGAAGGTCCTTCCAGAAGAGACTTTCAGATTCAAAATGTGGAAAATATCAGCTGGTGCAGAGTACACGTTCGATCTGGTGTTTGTCTCTCTGTACTGAACAAGGAAACTTCCATTCACAAGACCGATCGCTTTGTCAACACTCGGGCACATCTTCAGGATATCTTCTACATCGTCTTCCTCGAGCGATTCCACCGATTGAGCGATCGTACCTCCTCTTCCTCCAGTGAATCCAGGTGTGATCATGATGATGTTCGATCCAAGCGAAGTGAGCCTCTCTGTCACGCTTTCTTTCATACCTGCCCCAAGAGACATCACCATGATAACGGCGGTCACTCCGATCACAATACCGAGCATCGATAGAAACGTTCTCATCTTGTTGGCAAGAAGTGATCTCAGAACCTCTTTAAGTATCTCCATACACAACACCTCGACGTTCTACACCTTCGATTTTTCCATCTCTGATTCTCACGATGCACGTTCCTTCGTCCACCATCTCGAGGTTGTGAGTCACAACAACCAGCGTTTTTCCCATCTCGTGGAGTTTTCTGAACAGCTCCAGTATCTCTTCGCCAGTTTTTGTGTCCAGATTTCCCGTTGGTTCGTCTGCGAGGATGAAGACAGGATCGTTTGCCAGAGCCCTCGCTATCGCAACTCTTTGTTGCTGACCTCCTGAAAGCTGATTCGGCCGGTGATGGAGTCTGTCTCCCAGACCGACCAATTCCAGAAGCTCTTTTGCCCTCCTTTTTCTCTCCTTCGCCGGTACACCCGCGTAGATCATTGGAAGCTCCACATTTTCCAAAGCGGTGAGACGGGGAAGAAGGTTGTAACTCTGAAAGACAAAGCCTATTTTCCTGTTTCTAACCTGCGCGAGCCTTCGATCACCCATCCTCGAAACCTCTTCTCCTTCTATGAGTACCTTTCCCTTTGTAGGACGATCGAGACATCCAAGAATGTGAAGGAGTGTAGACTTTCCGCTTCCAGATGGTCCTATTATGATCACGTATTCTCCTTCGAACACCTCGAAAGAAACACCACGAAGAGCCTCGACCTTCACCTCACCCAGGTCATATATTTTCCACACATCGACAAGCTCCATCACCTTTTTCATCTTGCTCGTCCCCCTCCGGGGCCGAACATTGGAAGACCTTGTCTTGTTCGAAGTCTCTGGATTTCCTGCTGTGACGGGATGAGAAGCAAAACGTCTCCTTCGGAAACACCCTTTTTGATTTCTATCTTATCGTTCAGCTCTTCACCCACCTCAACATACACCTTTTGAGGTCCTTGGGGTGTTTGTTTCATCACGTAGTAACCGTTTTGATCCTGACTGACCGCTTCTTTTGGTACAAAGAAAGAACTTGTAGCTTCTTTGATGATTATTTCCACGTCGCACGTGAGACCAGGTATCACTAAGCTGGGAGGTATCTGATCGAAAGAAAACTCCACCGGTATCACGGTAACTCCACCGGACGTTTCCGCAACAGGACTGATTCTTTTCACCTTTCCGGTCAGGGTGAGGCCAAGCTGTTCGAAGGTGAAGACAGCCTTCATTCCTTCTTTAACGTTCTTGAGGTCGTATTCACTGATGGAACCTTCCACCCTGAGGGTATCTGTTTCCACTATCGTGACTATGCTGGTACCAACTGATACTCTGTCTCCCACATCCACATTGACCGATTGAACTACTCCATTCACAGGCGAAACCACCGTTGTGTTCTCCAGGTTCTCTTTTGCTTTCTCCAGATTCAAACGGTTGATCTCGGTGGGAGAAGTTTTGTAGCTGTTGAGAGCGGAAAGATAACTGATTTGATAATCTGTGTCGTCTATCTTTGCTATTTTCTGACCTACCTGAACCACATCTCCCTCTTCCACGTAAATTTCCAGAACGTCTCCAGATACTTTGGAAGTGACTTTCTTCGTATCGGCGGTGACCTGACCCACTATTTCTACAGTTTCATTCTCTTTCGTCACAGTGTAGGTGAGATAGACAGGAGCCTGTGTTGAAGTGGCGTCTTTTTCAGAAACGGTCTGGGCACTGGCTCTGTTCAAAAAGATCACAACGATCACCAGGACCACCAGTACTGCTATGATCAGCAGGGTTATCCACTTTTTCAATTCTGATCACCTTCCTTGAGGAATTTCTCAAGATCGTATCCTAAGATGCTTATGTATTTCAGTTTTTCCAGAATCAATGAATTTTCCAGATTTTCTTTCTCGAGAGTTCCTTCCACGTAGTCGAGTTTCGAGAGAGTGTAGTCTTCTTCACTCAGGAAGCCTTTCCTGAAAAGCTGATCGTTTGTTTTGGAGCTTTCCTCCAGATCTTCCAGTTCGATTTCTTTTTGTCTCAGCTGAGACTCGAGATTGGCAATGTTGACAAGCTCTTGGCTCAACGAGTTTTCTATGTTTCGCACCTTTTCCTGATATTCCAGAGAAACCAGCTGGGATTTTCTTTTCTCTGCTTCCAGTTTTCTTTCTCCAAAGTCCCAGAGCGTCATCTGAAATCCTATTCCGATCAACCACTCGCTATCTTCGAAGTCGTAGTTGAACGAGAACGTCAGTTCCGGAAGATACGGAAGAAACCATGTTTTCTTTTCTATCTCTTCGGCTTTCTTTTGAAGCTCCAGAGCTTTCAGGTCTTCTCTGTACTCCAGAGTGGTGGCCGGCAGAGTGACCCCCTCGAGAAACTTTCTTGTTTTCTGATACACTTCTTCGTCGATGTTCTTTGTTTGAATCGTCTGAAGACTGTATTCTGCACTTCTCAGGGTTTGTTCAGTGGAGAGTATCTGCTTTTCCAGAGCTTTCTTTTCGTCGTCATCTTTTGCCTTGCTGAGTTTTTCGTTCAACACCTGAAGTCTCTGCGAGAGTATTTCGATCTTCTTTGTGTAGTAGTACCAGTCGAATATGTCCTGGACGGTCTGGATGAAAATGCTGTTCTTTGTGGATTTCAAAGAATACTTGCTGGAAAGGTAGTTTGCCTCTGTCTTCAACTTGTCCACTGTGTATTCCGTTTTGAGATTTCTGGACACACTGAGCTGTGTTCCTTCGAAGTTAAAAGACCAGTCGTCAGTGTTCACGGAGATCGGAAAGGAAAGTCCGAGCTCGAATCCGTAGATGTTTACAAAGTTGACAATTGGAGATATTGAGAAATCAGAGATACCATCCTCTGTTATGGTGATACCTGTCTTTCCCAATGAAACCTCTGTTATGGTGATACCTGTCTTTCCCAATGAAACGGATATCTCAGGATTCCAGAAGTTTGTGTAACGTTTGTAGTTGAGCTGTGCTTCTTTGAACTTTTCCACACTCGACCAGTAACCGGACGAATTTTTCAGGTTCTCCTCGAACAGATCGAAGACGTTCCCCACGAGGAAAACCGGAACAAGGAGAAAAACCAGAAAAAATCGTTTCATTTCTTACCACCTTCTTCAAAAGGAGACTTCTTTTCCAGCGTCTATCAGGAAGTTCACGATCGAAGTGTAGTAGCTGCGTAGCGAATTGAAGTAGTTCTTTTTGGTGTTGAGAAGATTGATCTTCTGGGTGTTCAGTTCTTTCTTTGAGATCAGTCCCTTTTCGTATCTTTCCTGGTAATCTTTGAGGATGTTCTCGTTGAGGTCAACCTTTTCTTTCAGTACTTTCAA
Organism: Thermotoga petrophila RKU-1; assembly: GCF_000016785.1. Taxonomy (NCBI): domain Bacteria; kingdom Thermotogati; phylum Thermotogota; class Thermotogae; order Thermotogales; family Thermotogaceae; genus Thermotoga; species Thermotoga petrophila. The sequence goes on along the minus strand of NC_009486.1, from coordinate 563,737 downwards.
ATTCAAGAAGGCGATTTCCAGAGAATCGAGGGTGCTCTTATAGCTGTCTTTTGCTTCTTTCAAAGCTTCGTCGTAGTTCATCTTTGATTTCTTGTAATTCAGCTCTGCCTTTTTCTGTTCGTACTTCGAAGCGGAAGCGGAGAGGTTGTTGAGATCGTATTCAGCGATCTTCATGTTCAGCTCCGCGATCTTGACGGAAGAAAGATTGTCGAGGTATTCGTCTTCACTCACAAGGTTCTGATAATCGATGAGAGGAAGCTCTATTTCACTCACTTCCACGCTGAAGATCTCCTCATAATCTTTTTGGGCTTCTTCAAGGTCTTTTTGGGCGGAAAGGAGGTTGTTGCTGGCTTCTTCGAGGGTGAGCTCTGAATCTTTCAGGTCGTTCTCGGAAATGAGATTCTTCTTGAAAAGCTCCTGACTGGTTTTGTAGTCTTCCTGGGCGTTTTCGAAGTTCAGCTGTGCGATTTCGTAGGAAAGGTCAGCGGTCAGGAGATTGAAAATCCTTCCCAGAACATCTTGATAAGCGGATTTCAGCGAGTTTCTGTAGCTTTGAAGGTTGTTGTAGTAGCTGAGTTCTGCGGAGAGTTCTGATCTCTTGTTCGTTGCTTCGAGTTTTGCTTTTTCGTAGTCCATCGTCGCGGATTCTAAGTTGATCTGCGCGATTTGATAATCTGTACTGCTTGCAAGAGCGGTTTGAAGAACATCATTCAGAGAAACAGAAAAGCTCAGCACAGAAACGAGAGACAACAGCACCACGAAGAGATTTTTCATACGAATACCTCCTTTTTCGATTGTTTGACGGTAAAATTCTATACTCTTCTTTGTGAAAAAAGTGTGAATTTCTCACAAGCAAAATGAGAAACTCCTTCTTTCAAACGAGTTCGGGCCTGGAGTAAGATTAAAACTGTGGTTGCTCAGAAAACCGGGAGGTGTTTCTCGTGATCACACTCGAGGATATAAAAGAAGCCCAAAGAACGCTGAAGAATGTGGTGCACAGGACCGCTCTTGCTTACAGCTCTGTTCTGAGCGAAGTGACAGGTGGAGAGATCTACCTGAAGATGGAAAATCTCCAGAAGACCGGTTCGTTCAAAATAAGGGGAGCGTACAATAAAATAGCCCACCTGAGCGAAGAGGAAAGAAAGAGAGGAGTCGTTGCCGCGTCCGCTGGAAACCACGCGCAGGGAGTGGCACTTGCTGCTCAAATCTTCGGTATTCCCGCTACCATCGTGATGCCGAAGTACGCTCCTCTTTCTAAAATCACCAAAACGAGGAATCTTGGAGCTCAAGTGATTCTTGAGGGGAACATCTTTGATGAGGCCTACGAAGCAGCTCTCAGAATACAGGAGAAAACAGGTGCGGTTTTTGTGCATCCCTTCAACGATCCTCATGTCATCGCTGGGCAGGGAACCATAGGGTTGGAAATAATGGAAGATCTTCCGGATGTGGAAGTGGTGGTAGTGCCCGTTGGTGGAGGTGGTTTGATTTCGGGAGTATCCGTTGCGATCAAATCGATGAATCCTGAGGTTAAAGTAATAGGCGTTCAAACGGAGAACATGCCTTCCATGATCGCTTCACTGAGAAGGGGCAGGGCAGAGCGGGTCGAGGGTAAACCCACGCTTGCCGATGGAATAGCCGTGAAAAAGCCCGGTGACCTGACCTTCGAGCTGGTGAAGAAGTACGTCGATGAGATGGTCGTGGTGAACGAAGAAGAAATAGCGGATGCCATCCTTTTCCTTCTTGAGCAAGCAAAGGTGGTTGCTGAAGGTGCAGGAGCAGTGGGGGTGGCCGCTGTTTTGAACAAACTGGATGTGAAGGGAAAGAAGGTAGCGATCGTGATAAGCGGTGGCAACATAGATGTGAACATGATAGACAGAATCATAAACAAAGGACTCGTGAAGAGCGGAAGGAAAGTGTTCATAGAAACGTTCGTGATGGACAGACCTGGTGCCCTGAAAGAGCTTCTCGGGATAGTGGCGGAACTCGGCGCAAACGTCCTTTCCGTTTTTCACAATCGCTCCGCAAAGGAAGTTCCCATTGGTTTTGCCAAAATAGAGCTCGAGCTTGAGACGGTCGATGAAAAACACGTTGAAGAGATAGAGAGGGTGTTGATCGCAAAGGGATACGAGGTGAGAATAGTCGTGTGAGAAAATTTTCACAAATGTAATTGTTATGAAATTCACAATGAAGAAAGTCCGGGTACAATGAAAATCAGGAGGTGATAGATTATGTGATCCAAAGAGATTAACATCAAAAATGTAATTGAAATAAGAACAAAAACGACTTGTTACTTTGGGGCGGGTGCATTAGCTAAAATCGAGGATATACTGGATTTTCTGAAGGAAAGAGGTATAAAGTCTGTGGTAGTTGTTAGTGACAAAGTTGCGTACAAAGTTACAGGTGCATGGGATAAAGTGAAGCCTGCTTTGGAAAAGAGAGGTATAGAATACGTAGTTTATGATGATGTGACACCAAATCCCACAACCGAACAGATAAACGAGGCTACAAAAAAAGCGCTTGAAATAAACGCTCAAGCCGTGATAGGAATAGGCGGAGGAAGCCCCATCGACACTGCAAAAAGTGTCGCAATATTACTTGAGTATCCTGAAAAAACAGCTGAAGAATTGTATGAACAAAAGTTCATACCCGAAAAAGCAAAACCCATAATTGCCATAAACACAACACATGGTACAGGAACAGAAGTCGATAGATTTGCAGTGGCATCTATTCTGGAAAAAGAATACAAACCACCAATAGCCTATGATTGCATTTATCCAACCTTCTCTATCGATGATCCAGAGCTAACTAAAAGTCTTCCAGAAAAACAAAGTATTTATACCTCTCTTGATGCACTGAATCATATCACAGAAGCAGCTACAACTTCTTTAGGAAATCCATTTTCAATAAATCTTGCAAGAAATACTGTGGAATTGATATCTGAATACTTACCCGAGGTTCTCAAAAAACCTGATAACTTAGAAGCGCGTTACTTCCTGATGTATGCTTCTGCAATAGCAGGTATCTCTTTCGATAATGGTATGCTACATCTCACGCATGCTCTTGAACATCCGCTGAGTGCTATCAAACCCGATCTTCCTCATGGTTTGGGACTTGCTATGCTGCTTCCAGCTGTTTTTAAATACACATATAAAGCGAAACCACAAATACTTGCTTACGTATATCAGCCTATAATTCCTGATTTAAAAGGAAGACCGAATGAAGCGGAAGAAGCTGTTTCAAAACTTGAACAGTGGATTTTTAACTTGGGTGTCAAAGAGAAACTGGCGGATGTTGGATTTTCTGAAAAAGACATCCCCAAACTTGTAAAACTTGCTTTTGAAACTCCTGCATTAGATCTTCTGCTGAATTTGGCACCAATGAAAGTAGATGAGAATCTGGTGGAAGCAATCTATAAAGAATCCTTGAAGCCTTATTGAGTAAAGGAATCAGAAACACTAAAGAAGGGCAGGGATTTCCTGCCCTTTTTTTGGTAGAATATCCCCTGCGGAGGTGAGACTTTGAGATTTGTATCGGATTTTCTGTTCTTTGCCGGTTTTGGACTTTTGTTCATCGCGATAGTGTTTTTCGATCTTGGAACACGTGCTATAAAGAAGAAGCAGAATCAAAAGAAAAAGTTCTACGATAAAAAAGGATGGCAGTTTCTCTCTGTGAGTCTTGGAGCCTTTGCTGTATCTATTCTGCTTGCTCTGATCGGAAGGGGATGAACATGGTATTCCTGATCTACAATCCCGCTGCGGGTGGAGGAAGAGCTGGAAAAATCTGGGACAGGGTCGAAGATCTTCTGAAGAAACACGGGATAGATCACAAGGTTGCCTTCACAAAAAGGCCAGGTCACGCGATGGAAATTTCAAAGAAGGCTTTCAAAGAGGGATACAGAAGAATAGCAGCGTTCGGTGGAGATGGAACGGTAAACGAGGTGGTAAACGGGATCTTCTTGAACGGATACGATTTAAGAGAAGTTGTCTTCGGGTGGATACCGTTCGGAAGCGGCAAAGACTGGGCGAGAACGATCGGCGTTCCTCTTGAGATCGAAGAAGCGATCAAAACATTGAAAGATGGAAAAGAATTCGTTCAGGATCTGGGAGTAGGTGAATACGAAAAAGCGAGCGGAGAGATAGAAAAGCGCGCGTTCGTGAATGTTGCAGGCCTTTTCTTCGACGGATTTGTGACCTACAGGACCAACCTTCTCAAGAGGAAGAACCGCGTTTCTTACTTCTCGAGGATCTTCTCTTCTATCATCGAATACGATCCCCCTACTGCCAGGATCCAGATCGATGAAAAGGTGTGGGAGAAGAGGGTTTTTTCCATGAACGTTGGGACCTGTAAATACAATGGAGGAGGCATGAACCAACTTCCCCACGCTGTGCCAGACGACGGCCTTCTTGCTGTGACAGTGATAAACGACATAGGAAAGTTGAGAATCCTGGCTAACCTGCACAGGGTGTTCAACGGAAAGCTGTTGGAACATCCCGGGGTGGAGGGTTATCAGGCGAAAAAGGTGGTGGTGGAGTTTCAAAGAGATGAACCGGTGGAATTCGATGGTGAATCTTTCTGGGCCAAGAAGATTTTCTTTTCAATAATCCCCGGGGTTATAAGGGTGCTGGTGAAAAAATGAGGAGGCTACCCCCTCATTTGGTGATGGTCTTTGCAAGATCCAGGAATTCCTGAGCGATCTTGTCACCGCCGTACTTTTCCACAAAAACCCTCACTTCTTTCTTGATATCCTCGACCTGCTCTCTGTCCAGCATCAAAAGCTCGAGCTTGTGAACCAGATCGTGAATATTTCTGTACTTCACGATGGGGCCGAATCCGTACGCGTCGGTCTCTATGGTTTCAACGAATCTACTGTCTCTTATGACGATGGGGGTTTCACTCGCTATGATCTGATACAGGGTAGAAGACACAACAACGTTCGGAGTGTTTCCTTTTGGTAGAAGGTGTACGTTCGATCCCTTCAGATAACTGTAGAGTTTTTCGACGGTTGGTCTTTTCTGCCACTGAGTGATCCACTCAGCCTCGTAATCCACCCTTCCATCTGACCTGATGATCCAGTAGTGAACGTTGTCGAATCTCTTTCTGAGTTTTTTCAGGGCGTTGAGGAAGTCACAGTATTCTTCGACGGGTTGTCTTCCAAACGAAAAGAACAGGAACTTGTCTTCACTGACGGGTCTTTCTGGTTCCACATCGTAGGGTTTCATAACCGGGTAGCTGATCACTTCGACCTTTTCCCGGGGGATCTCGTAAAACTCCAGAATCTCATCGTAAAACCTTCTATCGAAAACCACGATTTTATCGCAGGGCAGTTTCACCACTTCTCTTGCTTTGAAGATGTTTGCTTCATGGAAAACGGAAATAACCGGAATCTTCAGCTTTTCTATGAGCCTGGTGAGTGGTTTTACCGGAACTCTCCAGAAGGTTTCTATTATGAGCAGGTCCAGGTTTTCCTTTAAAATCTCTTCTTCTTTCACCCAGCCCTCCTCTGTTACGTTGTCCACTTCCGTGTAGATCTCTCTCTTCACGAACTCCGGATCCTGGGCTTCCGTTCTTTTGTAGTATTTAACTTCCTTGCTGGCACTCTCTTCTGTTGGTGCAAAGACCACAACTTCGTGTCCCATTCTGATGAACTCTCTTGCAAGTATCTCTGCGTGCATCCCCACACCGCACGTGGCACCCCATCTGCTGAGGAATCCGATTTTCATACTCTCACCTCCTTTTTGTGATGCAAATTTTAAGAACTTCCTATAATATATTATAGAATTCATCGAATTTAGGAGCGTGATGAAATTGAAAGAAATTTTGAGCATGGAAACAAAAGAGCTGATTCTAAAAGCAAATAGAATGACCAGCAACCTCAAGTTGGATCTCTGCAGTATCGTGAATGCAAAATCTGGAATCTGTGATCAAGATTGTAAATTTTGCGCTCAGAGTTCCCTTTACAATACTGGAGTGAAGAAATATCCTCTTTTAGATAAAGAGAGTATCCTTGAGAAAGCAAAAGAAGCAGAAAAAATGGGAGCTATTAGGTTCGGCATTGTCACTTCCGGGAAAAGACTTACCAGAAAAGAAATTTTGAAAGTAGCGAAGATCATTGAGTTTCTGAAAGCAAACACCAATTTAAAGATTTGTGCCTCTCTTGGTGTACTGGAGAAAGACGAACTCAGGTATTTGAAGGAGAACGGCCTTGACAGATACCATCACAATCTGGAAACTTCACCGGGCTTTTTCCGAAATATATGCACCACCCACACTTTCTATGACAGAGTGAAAACCGTGGAGAACGCAAAAAATGTCGAACTGGAAGTTTGTAGCGGTGGGATATTCGGAGTAGGAGAAAACTTCGATGATCGATTGGAACTGGCAAAGATTTTAAAGGATCTGGAAGTTGACTCCGTCCCCATCAATTTCCTCATACCGATACGGGGAACTCCTTTTGAAAACTTTCAGAAGCTTGATGTTGTGGAGAGAATAAGAACAATAGCAATGTTCAGAGTTGTTCTTGGTGAAAACGTGACGATAAAGATAGCAGCGGGAAGAGAAGATTTTGGAGATTTTCAAGCTCTTGCTTTCTTCGCTGGTGCGAACGGAATGATAGTGGGTGGATACCTGACATTGAAGGGAAGAAGTTACGACGATGATATAAAACTCATTGAAGGATTGAGGGAGCTGATGAGATGGTAGAAAGACTTCTTGAAATCATCGAAAGGAGTTTAGAAAAGTGTCCCTGGTTAGAGAAACAGAGCATTGAAACTTTGCTTGAAGCCCTCGCTTCTGAGATAGAAGAGGTCACTGAAGCTGTGAAGAAAAACGATCTGGCAAATCTCGAGGAAGAGGTAGGGGATCTCATCTACGACGCGCTTCTCGTGGCAGCAGTGGCACAGAGAGATTATGGAATAGATCTTGAAAGAGCCATTCAGAAGGTGGTAGAAAAGATCTCACACAGGAAACCCTGGCTGTTCTGGGAAGAAAAGATCTCCTTAGAAGAAGCGGAGAAAATATGGAAAGAGCGCAAAAAGAAAGTTTAATCTTTCTTCTCCAAAGGAACCTCCCCAAAAAGCCGCGCGGGTATGAAATAAAGAGGTGATTTGAGCTTTCTGTTGAATTTTTCCACCTCAAAGTTGTAGTCTTCCTTGGCCTTTTCGAGGAGCTTCAGAATCTTCTCGTACTTTTCTTTGACAAAGTCATTTCCTGAGACAACTTCTCTTCTGAAGAGCTTCTCTCTTTCTTCTAATTCTAAAATCTCTCTTTCTATGTACGAGATGATCTTTCTGTGACGAACAAGAAACGCCCAGGTGTAAAATGAATATAGAGTGAATCCTACGACGACGAGCGCGATGATCCACACGATGCCACCCCCATACACCGTTTCATTATATCACCGCGGGAAAGGGGTAAGAAGCATGATAAAAATAGGAGCTCACATGCCCATCTCGAAAGGATTTGACAGGGTACCACAAGACACAGTGAACATAGGGGGGAATGCCTATCAGATCTTTCCTCACAACGCTCGCTCCTGGAGTGCAAAACTTCCTTCTGACGATATCACCACGAAATTCAAACGGGAGATGAAAAAATACGGAATCGACTGGGAAAATGCGTTCTGTCACAGTGGATACCTCATAAACCTCGCCAGTCCAAAAGAGGACATCTGGCAGAAGTCCGTTGAACTTTTGAAAAAAGAAGTGGAAATTTGCAGAAAGCTGGGTATAAGGTATCTGAATATTCACCCCGGCAGTCACCTCGGAGCTGGAGAGAAAGAAGGAACAGAAAGAATAGTAAGAGGATTGAACGAGGTGCTGAATAGCACCGAAGATGTGGTGATTCTCCTTGAGAACGTCTCACAAAAAGGAGGAAACATCGGTTACAAATTGGATCAGCTGAAAAAGATCAGAGATCTCGTCGATCAAAAAGACCGTGTGGCCATCACTTACGATACGTGTCATGGATTCGACTCTGGTTACGACATCACAAAAAAGGAAGGGGTCGAGGCCCTACTGAACGAAATAGAGACCCTGTTTGGCTTAGAAAGACTCAAGATGATTCACTTGAACGATTCCAAATACCCGCTTGGAGCGGCAAAAGACAGACACGAAAGAATAGGAAGCGGATTCATAGGTGAAGAAGGCTTTGCAGTGTTTTTCTCCTTCAAAGAGATCCAGAAAGTTCCATGGATCCTTGAAACCCCTGGTGGAAACGAAGAGCACGCGGAGGATATAAAAAAGGTGTTTGAGATCATAGAAAAGTTCGATATAGAGGTCGATTGATATGCCCTTCGATGGGTTGCTTCTGCACAAAGTAGTCAGAGAGTTGAAGGAACTCGAAGGGGAACACTTGAGACAGATCTATCAACCAACGACGGTTGATTATTATTTTCTTTTCAAAAGTGCGACCGTTCGCGTGTGTTTGAGACCCGACGTTTCCCATGTAGCGATCGCCGAAAAAGAAGAGGCATCGGAGAAGATGCCTTCTTCGTTCACAATGCTTCTGAGAAAAGAGCTGAAAGGTGCGAAACTTCTAAAGATAGAGCAAATTGGAATGGATAGAACACTGCGATTTTCCTTTGAAAAATTCGATGAGATAGAAGGAATCGTTCAAAAAGAGCTCTACATCGAAATAATGGGAATTCACTCGAACATGATATTGATCAGAGACGGAAGAATCGTTGACACACACAGACGCATCGTAACGAAAAAGAGAGAAATCCTTCCCGGCAGGGAGTTCGTGATTTTCCCCTCTGAAAAAGTTTCCATTTTCGAATTGAAAGAATTTCCTCCGGAGAGTGAAAAAACGATCCGAAACGTTCTCCTTTCACTTCTCGAGGGTTTTTCACCCGCTTCTGTGGAGGAGTTGATCCACAGAGCCGGTTACGAGCTGGATACTCCGTGGAAAGCTGTAGATCAAAAAAAGATACTCGAAGTTCTCGAAGGAATAAAAAAGGAACTGGAACTTCCAGGAGTGTTTGTTTATTACGAAGCTTCACATCCTTTGGAAGTTTCCGCTTTCAGATTCACCATGCTGGATCTCAAAGAAAGATACTTTGAAAAACCCTCCGAGGGTATCAACGAATTTGTGAAATGGAAAGAAGAAAAATCCACTTTTGAAAACATCAAACAACGCCTTATCAAAGTGGTTGTGAGCAGAATCGAAGATCTGGATGATCTTGAAGAAAAACTTTCGAGGGAACTTTCTGAAGCGGAGAAAGCCGAAAGATACAAAAAACTCGGCGATCTCATCGTTCAGAACCTCTGGAGTATAAAGGGAAAATCCGGAGAGGTCGAACTCACGGACTGGGAGACAAACGAAAAGATCGTTGTGGATGTGGGAAAAGATCCTGCCCAGACGGCTCAGAAGTTCTACAATACCTACAAAAAACTGCAGAGAAAGAAAGAACAGGTAGAAAAACGGCTCGAAGAAATACAGAGGGAAAAGGAGTATCTCTATCAGCTGTGGCAGACGATCGAAGACGCGGAAGATTTGGAAACACTCGAAGAGATAGAAGAAGAAATGAGAGAATTTGGACTTCTGAAAGAGAAGAAAATGGAAAAACAAAAATCAAAGAAAACCCGTTTCAGAGAGGTTTATTACGATGGATTCAAAATTCTCGTGGGAAGGAACAACAAACAAAACGATGAGCTCGTGAAAACTTCTTCGAAGGAAGACCTGTGGTTTCACGCTCACGAGATGCCGGGAGCTCACGTTGTGGTGAAAACGGAAGGAAGGGAGGTGCCTCAAGAGGTTGTGGAGTACGCGGCGAGTCTCGCGGCCGGTTACTCAAAGGGAAAAAATTCCGGGAAAGTGCCAGTCGATTACACTTTCATAAAGTATGTAAGAAAACCAAAGGGCTTCAAACCCGGTATGGTGATATACACGAACTACAAAACCATTCTTGTTGAGCCAAGGAGGATAGAGGGATGATAGGCTACCAGATTTACGTGAGATCTTTCAGGGATGGGAACCTCGACGGTGTGGGAGATTTCAGGGGATTGAGAAACGCTGTTCCCTATTTGAAAGAACTGGGGATTGACTTTGTTTGGCTCATGCCCGTTTTTTCCTCTATATCTTTTCACGGGTACGACGTGGTGGATTTTTATTCTTTCAAAGCTGAGTACGGTAGCGAGAGAGAGTTCAAAGAGATGCTCGTAGCATTCCACGACAGCGGAATAAAAGTAGTTCTTGACCTCCCCATCCACCACACAAGTTTTCTCCACACGTGGTTCCAAAGGGCGCTGGAGGGAGATCCACACTACAGAGATTACTACGTGTGGGCAAACAAAGAGACGGATCTGGATGAAAGAAGAGAGTGGGATGGAGAAAGGATCTGGCATCCGCTGGAAGATGGTAGGTTCTACAGAGGGCTTTTTGGACCTTTCTCACCCGATCTGAACTATGACAATCCGCAGGTATTCGACGAAATGAAAAGACTGGTCCACCACCTTCTCAATATGGGAGTGGATGGTTTCAGATTCGACGCGGCAAAGCACATGAAGGATACGGTCGAGCAGAACGTTCGTTTCTGGAAGTACTTTCTTTCCGATTTGAAAGGCATCTTCCTCGCGGAGATATGGGCAGAGGCCAGAATGGTAGATGAACACGGCAGAATATTCGGCTACATGCTCAACTTTGACACATCTCACTGTATAAAGGAAGCTGTATGGAAAGAAAACACAAGAGTTTTGATAGAATCAATCGAGAGGGCCCTTGTCGGTAAAGACTACCTCCCGGTGAATTTCACTTCGAATCACGACATGTCAAGACTCGCAAGCTTTGAAGGAGGCTTCAGCGAAGAAAAGATCAAACTTTCGATTTCCATTCTTTTCACTCTCCCGGGAGTTCCTCTCGTGTTCTACGGAGACGAGCTTGGAATGAAAGGAGTTTACCAGAAACCAAACACGGAAGTCGTTCTGGATCCTTTCCCGTGGAACGAGAATATGTGTGTTGAGGGACAGACCTTCTGGAAGTGGCCCGCGTACAACGGGCCTTTCTCCGGCATCTCTGTGGAATACCAGAAGAGAAATCCCGATTCGATTCTTTCACAAACAATGAGATGGATGAGATTCAGAAAAGAAAACCAGTGGATCGATCGGGCAAAGCTCGAATTTTTGTGCAAAGAGGACAAGTTCCTTGTGTACAGACTCTACGGTGATCAGTATTCTCTGAAGGTGTTTCACAACCTTTCAGGTGAAGAGGTTGTCTTTGAGGGAGTCCGGATAAGGCCTTACAAAACGGAGGTGGTTTGATGAAGATGGAAAGGAAGAATGTCTGGCACCACAGGAAGAAGGAGGAAATAGAAGCTTTTTCGAAAGAGTACATAGAATTCATGAGCAAAGCAAAAACCGAAAGGATGACGGTGAAAGAAATCAAGAGAATCCTCGACGAATCGGGATTCGTTCCTCTTGAAGACTTCGCGGGGGATCCCATGAACATGACAGTTTACGCTGTGAACCGGGGAAAAGCCATCGCCGCCTTTCGTGTGGTGGATGACCTGAAAAGAGGTCTGAACCTTGTGGTTGCGCACATAGATTCTCCGAGGCTGGATTTCAAACCCAATCCGTTGATAGAAGACGAACAAATAGCCCTGTTCAAAACACACTACTACGGAGGAATAAAGAAGTATCACTGGCTGAGCATTCCTCTTGAAATACACGGTGTTCTCTTCAAAAACGATGGAACGGAGATAGAGATTCACATAGGGGATAAACCGGAGGATCCCGTCTTCACGATTCCAGATCTTCTTCCGCATCTCGACAAGGAAGACGCGAAGATCTCTGAGAAGTTCAAAGGAGAAAACCTCATGCTCATAGCCGGAACGATCCCCCTCAGTGGAGAAGAAAAAGAAGCGGTGAAGACGAACGTTCTCAAGATTTTGAACGAGATGTACGGTATCACCGAAGAGGACTTCGTGAGCGGTGAGATAGAAGTGGTTCCTGTTTTCTCACCGAGAGAGGTAGGAATAGACAGAAGTCTCATAGGAGCGTATGGACAGGACGACAGGATATGTGCCTACACAGCTCTTCGAGCGCTTCTGTCTGCAAATTCCGAAAAATCGATAGGTGTGATCTTCTTCGACAAGGAAGAAATAGGAAGCGACGGAAACACGGGAGCAAAAGCCAGATTCTACTTGAAAGCCCTCAGACAAATTCTGAAAATGCAGGGTGCGAAAGATTCGGAGTTCGTGCTCGATGAAGTTCTTGAGAATACCTCTGTCATCTCCGGAGATGTGTGCGCTGCCGTGAATCCTCCTTACAAAGATGTCCACGATCTTCACAACGCTCCGAAACTGGGATACGGAGTTGCTCTTGTGAAGTACACGGGTGCAAGGGGAAAATACTCCACGAACGACGCGCACGCTGAATTTGTAGCTCGTGTGAGAAAAGTGCTGAACGAACAGGGAGTCATCTGGCAGGTGGCCACCCTCGGGAAGGTGGACCAGGGCGGAGGAGGAACAATTGCCAAGTTCTTTGCTGAGAGAGGATCCGATGTGATCGATATGGGACCTGCCCTTCTCGGAATGCACTCTCCTTTTGAAATCTCCTCGAAGGCGGACCTCTTCGAAACCTACGTTGCTTACAGGAGTCTCATGGAAAAACTGTGAGGTGGTACTTTGATAGAAGAGCTGGCAAGAGAAATCGTGAAGCGATTTCCAAGGAACCACAAAGAAACGGATCCATTCAGAGTTCTCATCTCCACTGTCCTGAGCCAGAGAACGCGCGACGAGAACACAGAGAAAGCGTCGAAGAAGCTCTTCGAAGTTTACAGAACACCGCAGGAACTCGCAAAGGCAAAACCAGAGGATCTCTACAATTTGATAAAGGAGTCCGGGATGTACAGGCAAAAAGCCGCGAGAATCGTGGAGATATCCAGGATCCTCGTGGAAAGGTACGGCGGAAGAGTTCCCGATTCGCTGGAAGAACTGCTCAAACTTCCCGGTGTGGGAAGAAAAACAGCGAACATAGTGCTGTGGGTGGGTTTCAGAAAACCTGCCCTCGCGGTTGATACGCATGTTCACAGAATCAGCAACAGACTGGGTTGGGTGAAGACAAGAACACCGGAAGAAACAGAAGAAGCCCTCAAGAAATTGCTCCCGGAAGATCTCTGGGGGCCGATCAACGGTTCTATGGTCGAATTCGGAAGAAGAATCTGCAAACCGCAGAATCCTCTGTGTGAAGAGTGCTTTCTGAAGAATCACTGTGAGTTTTACAGAAGGAGGGGAAAGGGTGAAGTACGAAATCGTACTGAAAGGTAGCTACGCTCTTTTGAAGGTGTTTCTTTCGATTGGGGAGAGTGTTGTGGTAGAACCGGGTGCGATGGTTTACATGAAAGGACCCATCGAAGTTAACACTTCAGCAACGGGAGGTGTCTGGAAAGCCCTCAAAAGAGCCATTTTGGGCGGGGAGAACTTTTTCATGAACACGTACATCTCCCGCGGAGAAAGTGAAGTCGGTCTGGCTCCTCAGCTTCCGGGAGATATAGACGTGATACCTTTGAAAGATGTTCTTTACGTTCAATCGACCTCCTTTCTGGCGTGTGATCCTTCTGTGGAAATGGATGTTTCCTTTGGTGGTTTGAAATCCTTCTTCTCCGGTGAAGGAATATTTCTCTTGAAATTCTTTGGTTACGGTGATGTGGCCGTTTCCTCTTTTGGAGGAATAAAATCGATAGAGCTCAAGCCGGGAGAAGAGTTCACCGTTGACACAGGACATGTCGTGGCGTTCGATGGAACGGTGAAGTGGAACGTCAGAACATTTGGTGGCCTGAAATCCACACTCTTCGGTGGAGAAGGTCTGGTGTGTACCTTCACAGGCCCAGGAAGAATTTATGTCCAGACGAGGAATTATCCCGCTTTTGTCGAGTGGATAAAGTCTCTTGTTCCTAGGCAGACGGGTAGTAGGTGAAGATACGATAAATCACAGTTGTAATTTTGCACAAAGGAGGTATTACCATGAAAAAATTACCTGTTTTCTGGAAAATCATGATCATAGTACTGATACTTGGCGCAGGTATAACGTTTGTTGGCACTTTAAGTACGATAACGATTAGAAGCAAGCTATTGGAACAAACTGATATAAACCTCCTGACACAGTCAGAAGGGAGTGCCGATGCACTGTGGAACTTCTTACAGGCACACACACAACTTGTGGATTTGCTTTCCCGCGATGAGGGTGTGATCAATCTGTACAGGGATGAAACCAACGAAGAAGATGTGAAAAGCTTGTTCGAGAAAGTTCTGAAGAGCTACCCAAACGTTATGAATGTCTATGTAGGTTTGAAAGATGGAAGGATGTATTTGGTTCCAGAGCAAGAACTTCCAGAAGGATACGATCCAAGGGTGAGACCATGGTACAAAGACGCAGTTGCTAAGTTAGGTAAAATCGTCATCACCGATCCTTACGCGGATGCTTCAACTGGAAAAACCATCATAACAATCGCAAAAGCGGTCCAGATCGGTCAGGAAATCGTAGGTGTTCTTGGCCTTGATTTTGACTGTTCAAAACTGGTTGATGAGCTCTTCAAAAAAGGTGTAGAAAAGGGATATATGAGCGCTCTTGTCGATGAAAATGGTACTATCACTCTTCACAGCAAAAAGGATTACATAGGCGAAAACATAAAAGACACGGATTTCTTTAAAAAGTGGCATGCAGGATCGGAAAGCGGCGTGTTTGGATACGTGTTCGATGGTATTCCAAGAAGAACTGGGTACAAAAAACTACCGAACGGCTGGATATACGCTATCGTGGTACCAGAAGAAATCGTTTACAGCGAAGTGAAAGAATCCACGGTGGTTCTTATAACCATCACTCTTGTTTCTTTGGTTGCTGCAATAGTCTTTGCGCTCTTCATGTCGAGAAGATATATTTCGGAACCGCTCAAACACCTTGCATCTATCTCAGATAAGATTGCTGGAGGTGATTTGACTGTCGAAATCCAGCTCAATTCAAAGGATGAAATCGGAAAACTTGGAAATGCTCTAACACATATGGTTAAATCCCTCAGAGAAATAGCTTTAAACATAAAGAACAATTCATCTGAAATAAAACGAAACGCAGAAAGTGTGGCTTCCGTAGCTCAGGAAGTCAGTTCAACTATCGAGGAAGTAACATCGCAGGTGGAAAATGTAGAATCGAACGTGAGTAACACATCGGCATCGATTCAGGAATTGACGAGTGGGGTTGAGGAAGTAGCAGCGAGCGCTCAAAACGTTTCCAGAGCAGCTCAGGATCTCTCAGAAAAATCTACACAGGTCAGCGAATCAGCAAAAGAAGGTGAGAAGGCCATCAAAGAAATAGTCGAGATGATAAAACAGGCAAGAAGCAGGGCAGAACAAACAGCAAGTGTTGTAGAGGAGTTGAACGAACACGCAAGGAACATAGGACAGATACTCGATACGATCAACTCGATAGCAGAGCAGACGAACCTTCTTGCCTTGAACGCGGCAATAGAGGCGGCGAGAGCGGGAGAAGCGGGAAGAGGATTCGCAGTTGTGGCGGATGAAATAAGAAAACTTGCAGAAGAGAGCAAGAGTGCGACGGAAAAAATAGGACAGATATTGAATCAGATCAGCCAGGAAGTGGTGAAAGCGAACGAAGAGACGAGAGGAACGGTGCAGGCAGTGGAGAACATAAGCAGTAGAGCAGAAGTTGTAGCGAGCCAGTTTGACAGGATAGCTCAGGGAATATCCAGCATAGTGTCGCAAATCCAGAATCTCGCAGCAATAGCTGAAGAGCAGAGCGCGGCGGCTGAAGAAATGAGCAGCGCCATGGACAACGCAAGCAGATCAATGGTAGAAGTAGCGGAGCAAATGAACGAAATCGCAGAAGCGATGAAACAACAGGCCAAGGCTGTCAATACACTGTCCGAAGCCATGAATAAACTGGATCAGATTGCAGAAAAATTAGAAAAAGGGATGGAAGTATTTAAATTGTAATCTTTAAAATGATCTTCAAATTCATTAGAAACCCGCTTCAGGCGGGTTTCTTCTACACTTCATTTTTCTGATGTTTGATGTTTCTCATTGTTGTGATAAAATAATTCACATGCCGAACTAATTGCTGGAGGGTTGAAGGATGTTCTTTCTCACCAATGTTTTTCGTTCTATGGGCACCATGAGTTTCAATCTTCTGATACAGCTTCGCATGAAAGAAATAGGAGCAACTCTCTTTATGATAGGGCTCCTTTCCAGTTTGCAAGGGGCAATGAACACCTTTTCTAACGTTTTCTGGGGAAGAATTTCGGACAAAATTGGGAAAAGAAAGGTATTCATCATATTGAGCCTCGTTCTAGCATCTGCTTTTTATCCTCTGTACGCGGTCATAAACGTTCCCTCTGCTTTTCTGTTCGTCTCTATGATCATAGCGTTCTTCAACGGAATGTATCCTCCCGCTGCCATGGCGCTCAGCAGCACTGCAAAGAGAATGTCACTTGGATTTTCACTTTACAACTCTTCAAATTCACTTGGGATGCTTCTGAGCAGGATTTCCATAGGTTTTCTGCTGATGTTCATGGATCTGAAACTCGCTTTTGTTTTCTTTTCGATAGTCGTGGCAGTATCCGTGATTCCTGCTCTCGGGTTGAAAGAAGAGAAGATCCAAAAGAAGAAAGAGGAAGACTTTCATTTTGGAAGAAAGGTAATGGAGCATGGAATCTGGGCACTGTACCTGGGGAGTCTCTTGAGGCAGATGGGAACTTCCGGCTCCATGTCATTGATAGCTGTCTATCTAAACGAAAGATTTCATTATAGTGCTTCAACGATAGGTTTCGTCACGGCTGTGAATCCACTCATCCAGATACCATCACATTTTTTCTTTGGAAAACTCGTTGAGAAGACAGATCCGAAGTTCATAAGTGTTCTAGGCATTTTCATGTCTTCACTGGTTCCCTTTCTCATGATGATACCTGAGAACTGGGCACCAGTGCTGGCTTATGCCTTTTTGGGAGCGAGTTTTGGAGCTTTCATCAACGGATCGAACAATTTTCTTGGAAGAAGATTCCACTACCTTCAGAGGGGAAGAGCACTTGGTCTTTTGAGCTCTGCCAGATTTCTTGGAGCAACCATCGGACCTTTCCTGGCGGGATTGCTCGCAGAAAAGTCTTACTCTCTTATGTTTTCGACACTGGGTCTTGCTGTGCTTTCAGGAGGAATAGTGGTTCTTCTGTTCACAAAAGACGGGGATTGATTCCCCGCCTCACAGTTTCTGAATCACACTTTCAAGTTTCTGTTTGATTTCTTCGAGCTCTTTCTTGACTTCCTGGAGCTTTTCGTCACTACCAGTAGTAGTAGTAGTGACTACCTTGATACCCTCACCTATCAATCCTTCCACACTCAACTTTCCTTCCTTCAGAAGTTCATAAGTTTCGTTCACCAGCTTTCCGGCTTTGGTTTCTCCCTTGACGTGTTCTCTGATTGTTGCTTCTGTCCTTCCGAGTTCCTCTGCTATTTCGGAAGCTGTCATTCCTGCCTTTGCCCTTGCGAGGGCACCGGCGGCCACCGCCAGGCTGTCAACCCAGGTGAGCCTCTCAGCAGAATTTCTGATCTCCTCGAGCACTTCCTTTCTGAAAAGTGTACCAACGAGCAAAGCGATCTCGAGCTGGTGAATCTCCTCTTTGGTCACGGGATTGAAGTTGAGTTTCATTTTTCTTCACCCCCCTCCGAAGGATGTATGACGATTCCTTTATCGGTTATTTCGAACGGATGCCTCCGCATTGAGTGGGACGTTCCTCTCATCTTCCAGACGATCAAACTTCTTTTGAGCTCTCCATCGATTTCATCAAGATCCAGTCTGATGATACCGTCCACTCCGTGTTCAACACCAGGACCTCCGAATCCCTTCTCAGTGACTGACACCTGACTCACAAAGAGCGATGTACATCCAAGACCGGAGAGTATTCTCTTGAGCTGGAAGATAATACTTCTTGCCATTGCGGGTTTCGTGATATAGAGAGTGGTTACAGAATCGATCACAACTCTTTTTGCCTGTGTTTCCTTCACCGCTCTCTTCAGCACTTCGGCGAGCTCTCTGACATCGTCTATGTCTTTTACGACGTATTTTTCTTTCTCGGCATATTCACCGATTCCACCAGTGAACGCGTCCACTATGGCGAACTTTCCTTCCTTCTCAAAAGGATCAACGTTCCAGCCGAAAACTTCCATGTTTTTCTTCACCTGAACGGGGTGTTCCTCGAGTGCAACATAGATGCCGGGTTCCCCCATCTGAAGTCCGTTCCATATGAACTGCTGAGAGAAGATCGTCTTTCCGGTACCGGGTCCTCCAGAGATGAGCACGATGTTTCTCTCAGGAATTCCGCCGTGAAGGATTTCGTCCATCCCCGGAATTCCCGTCTTGACCTTCTTGATCATATTCCCACCCCCCACAATTATCTTAGCAATCATTTTTTTCGTTTGATAAACCAATACGTTACTTTTTTGATAACAACATCATAAAAATTGAATTTTCTGTTCATATTTTTCATATTTATGCTATATATATAGTTGTATGCTTTCAAAAATGTTCTTCGGAGGTGTTTTCAATTGAAAATTTCAAAGAAGAGAAGACAGGAACTGATAAGGAAGATTATACATGAGAAAAAAATAAGTAATCAATTCCAGATCGTAGAAGAACTGAAAAAATATGGAATAAAAGCTGTTCAACCGACCGTCGCTCGAGATCTGAAAGAGATAGGTGCCGTGAAGATCATGGACGAGAGCGGAAACTACGTGTACAAACTTCTCGATGAAACCCCTGTGATCGATCCATGGAAAGAGCTGAAAAGAAACTTCAAATCCTTCGTTGAGAGTATAGACAGGGCAGGGAATCTCATCGTCATAAAGACGATACCAGGTACCGCAAGCGGTATCGCTCGGGTTATAGACAGACTCGACATAGACGAGATAGTGGGCACTCTCGCAGGAGACGATACCATATTCGTTGCTGTGCGCGATCCAGAAAGCTGTGAGAAGATAGTTGAGAAGCTCTCATCTATACTCTGACTTTTCTTCTGATCGCAGTGTAGATCACAGGGATCACAAACAAAGTGAACAGCATGGATATAAGCATTCCAAAGATCACCACCCACGATATTGGAGACTCTATTTCCGATCCTTCTGCGTGGCTAAGTGCAGTTGGTAGAAGCGCAACGATCGTGGTGAAGGTGGTCATCAGGATGGGTCTCAACCTGCTCTGAGCACCTTCAAGTGTGGCCTCTAAGAGACCTTTTTCCTGTCTTATCTGTTCTATTCTTGTCAGCATCACGATGGCGTTGTTCACAACCGTTCCCGAAAGGGTGAGAAGACCAACAAGAACGGGTACATTCAGTGAGTATCCGTTCACGAAAACCGCGAAGGCAACCCCAACGACAGCGAAGGGTATGGTGAAGAATATAATGAAAGGCAGTGTGAAAGACTCGAACTGCGCAGCGAGAATCATGTATACGAGTGCGATCGCTATGTAAACAACATACTGAAGCTCCGAAAACGCTTCGTCCATGAAACTTTTCTGTCCGGTGATTTCCACTTTTACACCAGAAAGATCAATTTCATTTAGAAGATTTTCTACTTTCTTTGCAACTTCGCCGATCGAACCTTCTATACTCACCAGATCTACGTAAACAACACGTTCTCCATCGGAGTGTTCCACTATAGAAGGAAGTGTTTCCCTCGATATGTTTGAAACTGCACCAAGAGAGAC
The DNA here is from genome assembly GCF_000016785.1 of Thermotoga petrophila RKU-1. Taxonomy (NCBI): domain Bacteria; kingdom Thermotogati; phylum Thermotogota; class Thermotogae; order Thermotogales; family Thermotogaceae; genus Thermotoga; species Thermotoga petrophila. Next base: position 544,040 of record NC_009486.1, on the reverse strand, counting down.
ATCCCCTTTGAGACCAGTAAGCGAAATCTTCGATAAGTCTTCGGGAGATAGAGATTTTGCCTTTTTCAAAACGATGGGAAGTGTTCCTTCTTCCGTTCTCAGTGTTCCGATTTTCTTCCCGAGAAGGTAGGTCTGGAGATCCAAAAAGACCTGGCCTGTCACCACACCGTTCATGAGGGCTTTGTTCCGGTCTATTTTCACATGAAGGACTTCCTTTTCAAAGGAATTTCTTATCTGAATCTTTTTGACTTCCTGCAGTTCCCTTAAACGCTCGAAGATTTCTTTTGCTTTTTCCTGTATCAGAGAAAGATCATCTCCTCTCACTTCGATCGTCACAGGATAGCCCAGAATTTCGTATATCTGCTGTGATTGCTCAAGAACTTCTATTTTCGCTTCTGGAATGTTCAGCTGGGAGATGGCATTCTTCAGTTTCTCTCTGTTTTTCGCGAATTCCCTCCTGCTTCCTCCGAGGTTCACCATTATTCTTGCTTCGTTCTGTCCCCTTCCCATTATTTGAGAGTAGATATTCGTTATTCCAACTTCCGAGTAGAAAGAAGAGATTTTGTACTCGTTTCTGTGTTTGTTCAGGTAATCTTCTATTTGCTCTACAGCTTCGGTGGTTTTTTCATAAGACGACTGAGAGGGAAGTTTCACATCTATCACCATGAGATTCGTCTGGAAAGACGGGAGAAAACCCAGAGGTTTCGAAAGAAGGTAAATCACGGAGATTGCAACCAGAGCAAAAGAAATCACCAGGACCAGTTTCTTTCTCTTCAAACACCATTCCAATGCCTTCCGATAATGCTTTTGCAGTGCTTCGGTGAGTTTTCCTCTTCTTGGCTTTATCCACCTTGTACCCGCTGGAACGACGACTGTAGATACGAACAGCGAAGAAGAAAGTGCGAAGACGAACGCAATGGCGAAATACTTGAACAGTCTCACTACAAAACCTGTGAAGAACACTATGGGAAGAAAAACAGAAACGGTTGTGAGTGTGGAAGCAAGAATCGCCAGCCACACCTCTCCCGCACCTTTTCTCGCAGCGTCCGGTATTGGATCACCGAGGGAGCGATGGCGGTATATGTTCTCAAACACGACTATGGAATTGTCCACCAGCATTCCCAGTGCCATGATGAGACCGCCCAGCGTGAGCGTGTCGAGGTTCAAGCCGAAGGCGTAAAGAAGAACAAAGGTGATCGTGAGGGACAGCGGAATGGAAAACGAAGTGACGATGGTTGACGTGAAATCCTTCAAAAAGATCAAAACCACCACGAAAGCCGCGATGAAGCCGTAGAGAAGATTCTTGAGAAGATTGTCGATCGCTCTTTCAGTGTAATAAGCCTGGTTCATGGCCTCTATGTAATTTATTTTGGAATCTCTCAGTATCCTCTTTATTTCACGGACAGTTTTGACGGTGTTCGCACCGCTTCTTTTGTAGATAGCGATGAGAGAAGCCTTCTTTCCGTTGACCCTGACTTCTCCCTGAACGCTTTCGTTCGTTATATTAACCTCGGCTATGTTTCTCAATCTCACGGGAACGAGTATGTTCGGTACCTTACCCTGCAGAAGGGACTGGTATTTCACTCCCCTGAAACCAACTATTGTGTTTTTGAGATCTTCTATGTTCTCAAACCGGCCATCGACGGAAACGGGGTAAATGTTTCCTTCAGAATCGCTCACATAGCCGAACGGGTAAACGAGATTCCCTGAAAGGATGGTCTCTATCAACGAAGGATCAACATCGAACCGTTTTATTTTCTCCTGATCAAGTATAACCTCGACGATTTTTTCTGGTTTTCCCATCACTTCTACACTGGCGACTTCCGGCAGTCTTTTGATTTTCGACACGACATCTTCGTAGTCATCTTCCGTTGAGAAAGCATACACGGGAAGTAAGGAAGGATCGAACTCTACGACCACAGGATTCGCACCCTCTGGCAGGTCGCGAGTGGCAAGATCTACGTACCTTGAGAGTCTTCCAACGGCTTCGGAGGTTTTCACATTCCAGTCGAACTCGACGAGGATGAAAGAAACGGAATCCATCGACATGGAGGTGAACCTTCTAACACCCGGAGTTGAGGAAATGTACCCTTCAAGAGGTTTGGTTACGAGTTCTTCGACTTCTTCCGTGCCCGCTCCCATGTACGTGGTTATAACAACAGCGTAAGGGTACTCTATCTGAGGAAGAAAATCCAGCTTGAGATGCTGAAACGAAATGAAACCAAGGAAGACAACAGCTGTCAACAGCATAAAGATGGCTATGGGTCTTCTCGAAGAGATTTCCGCGATCTTCACTTCGATCCCTCCCCGACAGAACAAATTATAGCTCACTTTCGATCTGAATTGTTATTATCATTCAAAAGTTTCATTTGCTATACGATATTGTTTCTAAAAAATTATATATTCGATTTCCATCATTATGAGACGAATATATGTTTGTACAAATTCTCATACGACCCCTTGACATCCCATTCTGTGCCTCACTATAATTTCTCATGGATGAGAAAAGGTTCTGAGGAGGTGGCACAATGGCAGAAAAGAAAGAATTCGTTGTGGGAATAGACCTTGGAACGACAAATTCTGTTATAGCTTGGATGAAACCGGACGGTACAGTTGAAGTGATACCGAACGCTGAAGGAAGCAGGGTCACACCATCCGTGGTTGCGTTCACAAAGAGTGGAGAGATACTCGTAGGAGAACCCGCCAAGAGACAGATGATACTCAATCCTGAACGAACGATAAAATCCATAAAGAGAAAAATGGGAACTGATTACAAAGTGAGAATAGACGATAAAGAATACACTCCTCAGGAGATCAGCGCGTTCATCCTCAAGAAGCTGAAGAACGACGCGGAAGCGTACCTCGGTGGTGAAATAAAGAAAGCCGTCATCACCTGTCCCGCTTACTTCAACGATGCCCAAAGACAGGCAACGAAAGAGGCTGGAATCATAGCAGGTCTTGAGGTCTTGAGGATCATCAACGAACCAACCGCAGCGGCCCTCGCTTACGGACTCGATAAAGCTGGAAAAGAAGAGAAAGTGCTGGTTTACGACCTCGGTGGTGGAACGTTCGATGTCTCCATACTCGAGATAGGAGAAGGTGTGATCGAAGTCATCGCTACAGCTGGTAACAACCACCTCGGTGGAGACGACTTCGATCAGAGACTCATCGACTGGATGGCAGAGGAATTCAAAAAACAGCACGGAATAGATCTCAGAGAAGACAGACAGGCGCTTCAGAGATTGAGAGACGCTGCCGAAAAAGCCAAGATAGAGCTTTCAACGAAGATGGAAACCGATGTGAGTTTGCCGTTCATCGCTGTCTCTCCGAGCGGACAGCCTCTGCACCTTGAAATGAGAATCACCAGAAGTCTCTTCGAATCGCTCACAAGAGATCTCGTCGAAATGACAAGAGGCCCAATCGAACAGGCACTGAACGATGCAAAGCTCTCACCACAGGATATCGACGAAATCATACTCGTCGGCGGTATGACCAGAGTTCCAATGGTGCAGAGGTTCATAAAGGAGTTCTTCGGAAAAGAACCCAACAAGAGCGTCAACCCGGACGAAGCAGTTGCTATCGGAGCAGCGATTCAGGCGGCGATACTCGCAGGCACCGAAGGAGCAAAGGGAAGAGATATCGTTCTCGTCGATGTAACACCACTAACACTCGGAATAGAAGTCAAAGGCGGACTCTTCGAACCGATAATCCCGAGGAACACCAAGATACCCGTGAGGAAGAGCAAGATCTTCACAACGGTTGAAGACGGTCAGACCGAAGTAGAAATCAGAGTCTATCAGGGTGAAAGGCCGATTGCGAGGGAAAACATCTTCCTTGGAAGCTTCAAACTCGTTGGAATTCCACCGGCACCGAGGGGTGTTCCTCAGATAGAGGTCACGTTCGACATAGACAGCGACGGAATAGTCCACGTTTCCGCAAAAGATCTCGGTTCTGGAAAAGAACAGTCCATGGTAGTCACAGGAAGACACAAGCTCTCCGAAGACGAAATAAAGAGAATGATAGAAGATGCGAAAAGATACGAAGAACAGGACAAACGTCTCAAAGAAGAAATCGAACTCAAGAACAGAGCAGACGATCTCGCATACAGCGTAGAAAAGACTCTGAAAGAACACGGAGATAAGATACCAGCGGATCTCAAGTCCAGACTCGAAGACATGATCAGAGAACTCAGAGACGCGATAAACAGAAACGACATACCAAAAGTGAAGATGCTCTTCGATGATCTCCAGAAGGAAAGTATGAAGATAGGAGAATACCTCTACAAATCTGCAACTGGTGGAGAAACATCGAACCAGTGAAAAGGGGGTGACACGATGCTCCTTGGAAGAAGAGAAGACATCTTCAGGCCGTTCAGGGAACTCCAGAGGGAGATCGACAGGCTCTTCGATGACTTCTTCAGGACGGAGGTCAGACCCGCTAAGGAGTTCTTTGCACCAGACATGGATGTGTACGAAACAGACGATGAAGTAGTGATAGAAGTAGAAATCCCAGGCATAGACAGAAAAGACGTCAAAATAACGGTTGAAGAGAATATCCTGAAGATCTCCGGTGAGAAGAAGGTCGAAAGAGAACAGAAAGGTAAAAACTATTACTACGTTGAAAGAAGCGCTGGAAAATTCGAAAGGGCAATCAGACTCCCAGACTACGTCGACGCAGAAAAGATCAAAGCAGAGTACAAGAACGGAGTTCTCACGATAAGGGTGCCAAAGAAAGAGGAGAGGAAGAGGAAAGTAATCGAGGTGGAAGTTCAGGAGTAAGGGGAGCGAACGCTCCCCTTTTTATTTTTTTAGAACTCCACGATATAAACGAAGTCCCCAGTGTTGAGCATCGCTGCGTTCGCTTCATCTGTGTCCACGTGGAATTCCAGTGCGAAGTCTTCCCTCACTCTTATGAGAACATCATCGAAGATCAGTTTTCTGTCTCCGCTTTCAACGATCACCTTCACAAGATCTTTGTCTTTAACTCCATAGTGTTCGGCATCCTTTGGGTGCATGTGTATGTGTCTTTTTGCTATGATGACTCCCTTCTCTTTAACCAGAATGCCGTTTGGACCTATGATGACTATTCCCGGTGTTCCCTCGAGATCTCCCGAGTCTCTAACAGGGGGTCTGAGTCCGAGTTTGAAGGCATCCGTTCTGGAGATCTCGACCTGTGTTTCTCTTCTGACAGGTCCCAGTACGCGAACGTTCTCTATCGCGCCTTTCGGTCCTACTATGGTCACTGTCTCTTTCGCTGCGTACTGACCGGGCTGTCTGAGATCTTTTATGGGGGTGAGTTCGTAGCCTTTGCCGAAGAGAATCTCCAGGTCCTCTTTTGAGAGATGGACATGCCTGTTGCTTACACCAACGATTATTCCAGGTTCTTTCTTTGTCACTGGTACACCTCCCTCACTTTATGCATTATTCCATCTTCTATCATGGCACACTTCTATTTCTTTTTGATTGAAAGTTAATTAAAAAACGTATCTTATTCCAACCACGATTATTGCCGCAAAGACGATCCATCTCACCCAATTTGCCCCCTTCTTAACGGAGAAAGTAGCTGCAAGCCACGCTCCTGTCATATTTCCAAGCGCGAGAATCAAGCCGTAGAGGAAATTAACCTTTCCGTTCAGAATGAAAATTATCAGCGAGATTATGTTGTACGAGGCTACGATAAAAACTTTTATCGCGTTTGTTTTGACCAGTTCGTATCCAAGAAGAAGAGTGATTGCCGGCATGAGAAGAAAGCCCACTCCCGCTTGAATGAACCCACCGTAAATACCGATCAGAAAGAAGGCGATGTATATGAGAACCCAGTTTCTCTTGACGGATCTATCCTCAAGCCAAATTCTTGGTTTCCAGACAAGAGAAACGGCCATGACGAGGAAGATAACACCAACGATTTTCTGAAGCAATTCTTTTTCTATCTGAACCGCTATGGAACTCCCTAAGATCGCTCCCACTATGGCCGGCAAAGCAACAAGAATCGCTTCTTTTATTTTTAGAACTTTCTTGGCTTTGAACCTTTCAATTGCCACAAGATTTTGAAGTATTATGGCGATCCTGTTTGTTCCGTTTGCAACATCTATTCCGAGTCCCAGCGCTGTTAGAATGGGAAGTGTGATCATTGAGCCACCACCTGCAAGAACATTTAAAAAGCCCGCGAGGATACCCCCAAGGAACACAAGAACGATCACCTCAGAACACCTCCAAAAAAGTTTTGAAAAATTTTACCACTCTGTTCTTTGCTTTTGTGTTAGTGTGAAATATATTTGTTTTAACATATTATGTTTTATGCATACAAACCAGGTTAGTTCCAATCATTCACAAAGTAGGTGATGCGTGTACCTGGCATTGGAAGGTCGATACAGAGTATGCAATTACCGGTAACGAAAAATTTCATGCAGGTTTGTGGTACCGGAAGCTATGCGTTAAAAAAGGAATAATGGATGATATGAAGAGACAATACGAAGAGAATTTGTGGTAATCGATGACGTGTAAGTGCTTTGAATTCGAGAAATTAGTAGTTAACTTCTAACACACTGAGGAATACCTTCTTTCATCTATTTGTGAAACATGGAACTAATCGATTTTTACCAGAAACACCTCAAAATGCCCTGACGTAGGTTGATATAATTTATCTTCTGTTTTTTGCTTGTGTTCTTTCGTTGTTGGACTATGCAATTATTCCATTTTTCCAAACAGTACTTGAAGGTGCTCTCTTGTGTGTTAGAATGGTTTATGGAAAGGGAGGATATGGAAGGTCAAAAAACATCTTGCTTTCAGATTGTGTTTGTGGTATAATTTCTCTTGAACTCAACGGGTTTCAATAGTTCCTTAGAGGTATGGAAACGGGCACAATGCGGGAGCATACGATATGATTTCTCTATTGTTTCAATAGTTCCTTAGAGGTATGGAAACCGGTTGCCTCTGCAATCATTTTTACACGGCCATTAATGTTTCAATAGTTCCTTAGAGGTATGGAAACAGGTTGAACCTCGTTGCAACATCGTTCTCAGCGTTCAGTTTCAATAGTTCCTTAGAGGTATGGAAACATTGACAATCCGGAAAAATGAGGTATGATAAAAGGTTTCAATAGTTCCTTAGAGGTATGGAAACAAAGATACGTTCGCAATAATCGCTGTTGAAGCAGACGGGTTTCAATAGTTCCTTAGAGGTATGGAAACTAAATCTCCACGTGGACAGGATACTTTTCGAGGAGCGTTTCAATAGTTCCTTAGAGGTATGGAAACCGCTCTCAAGCGGAGAAGTGATAGTGCACAAACCGAGTTTCAATAGTTCCTTAGAGGTATGGAAACAGAATACTGCCACAGCCCAGCCTACGCCGCCGAGCGGTTTCAATAGTTCCTTAGAGGTATGGAAACACTTCTTTTGATGCAGTAGTCGGTGAGTATGAAGTTGTTTCAATAGTTCCTTAGAGGTATGGAAACATTTTTAAAGCACACCAAAAGCCCGCCGGATAATCCCGCGTTTCAATAGTTCCTTAGAGGTATGGAAACACACCGAAGAAGTCAAAAGCCCCATCAACCTCACCAGGTTTCAATAGTTCCTTAGAGGTATGGAAACGGCTAACGGAAGGTATTTTGCTGGATCCCTGAGTAGTTTCAATACTTCCTTAGAGGTACGGAAACTTGTCTTGTATCGATGATCTCCGCTAAGCTCAACAAATTTCAATGCATCCTTTAAACAAAAGTGCCCGTGAGGGGCGCTTTTTTGTTTCAATGTATGGTAGTATTACATTCAAAGGGGGGATTTTTTCTGGAGATTTTGAAAGTCGTTGATCTGAAGAAACACTACGGTGACGTGAAGGCCGTGGACGGGATAAGTTTCACCGTGGAGCGTGGAACTGTTTTCTCCTTCCTTGGACCCAACGGTGCGGGAAAAACCACGACCGTTGAGATACTCGAAAGTCTCAGAAAGAAAGACTCCGGGGAGATCTACTATTTCGGTGAGAGAAAGGATGTCTTAGATAGAGAAACGAAGAGAAAAATTGGTGTGTGTCTCCAGAAAAGTGCCTTTTTTGAAAACCTCACCGTTTGGGAAACCCTCAAATTGTTCCGCGGGCTGTACGGAACGGGATTGGATCTCAAAGAAGTGATGGGATTGTTTTCTCTTGAAAACATAGAGAAAAAAATGGTGAAAACACTCTCTGGGGGCCAGCTTCAGAGACTCGCAGTGGCTGTGGCGTTCATCAACGATCCGGAGATTGTTTTCCTCGACGAACCAACGACAGGTCTTGACCCACAGGCGAGAAGGCAGATATGGGACACCATAGAACACTTCAAAAATCTTGGAAAGACCATCTTTCTCACCACCCATTACATGGAAGAGGCAGAGAGACTATCTGACCACGTCTGCATCATAGACCACGGGAAGATCATAGCAGAAGGAACTCCTTCCTCTCTCATAAGCTCTTCCGGGCTGAAAACCGTCGTCGAGTTTGACTGTGATCAGGACGTGAACGTGAGATACTTGGAGAAAAAAGAGAACCACTACGTTGTGGAAACTGATGCCCCAGAAGAACTCATAAAAGATCTCCTGAAAAATTGGAACGTTTCAAACATCGTGATAAGAAAACCGAATCTTGAAGATGTTTTCCTGAAGCTCACAGGCAGGGATCTCAGAGAATGAGGCATCTTGTTGTTTCCATTCTGAAAAACGATTACTTCAGAACTAAGAGCGTTCTTTTTTGGAATTTCCTTTTTCCAATACTCCTCTATCTCATTCTCGTATCCATCTTCGGAGATATGTCTTCTAACATGAACCTGAGGATAGGACTTGTGGGAGAGAGTAGTTTGGTAGAGAGTGTGTTCAGCCATCTCCCATCCGGTATCGAGATCATCAGAACACAGAACCCTGAAAGAGACCTCAAATACGGAAAGATCGATGTTTGTGTGATTCTACCGGAGAACTTCGACAATCTCTTCACAAAAGCTATCATCTTTTCCAAAACGAAGATCTCTGTTCCTGTAGAGATCACCATTCTCTACGCTCCGGAGAGGCAGGAATCCATTGTCCTTGCGAACGTTGTTTCTAACATACTCGAGTCGCTCGACCTTCAACTAAGAAAGGTAAAGGAGGTAGAAGTGGAGTACAGAAAAAAAGAAAGGCAGGCTATCAATTACTCTCACTACATTCTTCCTGCCGTTCTTCTTGTGGGTGTGATGTCCGTCGGCCTCTTCACTGTTCCGTATCAGCTCGCTCTCTACAGAGAGCAGGGAATTTTGAAAAGAATCCTCGCTTCTCCACTGAGAGGTCATCACTACTTTTTCTCCATAGTCGTCTGCGGACTTTTTGCCATGTCCATCACTTCCGCTTCTGTGACGCTCTTTGCACGTTTTGTGTACGGAGTAGAGTTCCCCATCAATGTATCCTTCTTAGGCGGTGTGCTTCTTTCCTTTCTTACGTTTCTGAGTGTGTCTCTGCTCATGGTGTCTCTGTTCAAAACCTTCTCCGCTTTGAGAGCAGCTTCGCAGGTGTTCAACCAGGTGTTCATGTTCCTCGGAGGTTTTTACTTCGATGTCTCCGGAATTCCTTGGCCGATCAAAGCGGTTGTTCTTGGAAATCCTGCAACCTACTTGGTGGATTATCTGAGGGGATCTTTCGGATACAGAACGATTTACTCGAATCACTTTTTAGTGCCGATCGTGTGGATAGTACTCTCTTTAGTTCTCTTTTTTTTGAACTGGAGGAGGGTGATGATGGTTGAGTGAGTTTTTGGCTCTGTTCTCTGCTATGTGGAAAGAATCGTGGAGGGATAAAATTTCCACTTTTTTCAGCATTGCTTTTCCCGTCATGTTTCTTCTGATTTTTGGTTTTCTTTTTGGCGGTTCCGGCAATTCTGTGAAAACAGCAGTTGTGACCGTCGATTACGATCTTTCGGATTTTGGAGATGTTTACACCTCGCTCGAGGAGTTGAAGGGCTACTACCACGAAGTGGCGGTGGTGGAGAAAGAAAGAATCATCTTTATAAGAAACACAACGGACGAATACTATCAATCGCTTCTCGACTCCTGGGAGATCTCCCTCAAAAACAAGGTCACAAGGCTCCTCAACGGTCTGAATCCCGTCATCATGGTGAAAAAAGAAGTTCTGAAAGCCGCAAGAGAGCTCACACCTTTCGATTACACCCTCACGGGTGTGATCGCCGTATCTCTACTCTCGATCGGGCTCTTTGGAACCGTGGACGTGTTCTCCCGCTATCGTGAAAGAGGCTTTTTGAAGAGGCTCAAAGCAACTCCCGTTGGAAACTTTTCCTTTGTCTTTGGTCTCATCTCAGCGAGGATGTTCTACGGAATTTTGAGCACCGCTCTCATAATGCTGCTGGGAACTTTGATCTTTAAAGCAAGCTACGAACTGAACGTGTGATATCCGTCGTCAGTTCTGTTCTATCCTTCATCGTACTTGGAGCTTTGATATCAATTCTGTTCAAGAAATCCGATGTGGCAACGAATGTTGCTGTGATTCTCTTCACCATTATGATGTTTCTAACAGGTGTTTATTTTCCGGTCTCGTTCCTCCCTGATTATCTGAGAGTTGTCTCTTATTTCCTACCTGTGAAATATGGTGTGGAACTCATCAGGTACTCATTGGGCTTTGAGATATTTCCGTTCAGCAGGTACATTATCACCGCAGTGATCATGTTCTTAGCTGGTCTTATGTTTGTCTTTTACACCGCATCACTCGTTCTGAGAAAAGAGGACTAAAGGTTCCACCTGACGATCTCGGAGAGCTCTTTTCTCACCCTTTCTGAGCGTTCCAGCTCCCTGTGTTTCTCGGAAAGCTCACTTTCGTCTCCCAGGTATCCTACAGCGATCAAGGTTATCAGCACGTGATCTTCAGGGATTTTCAGGATCTCTTTGACCTTCACAGGATCGTAGCCTGCAACGGGATGAGCCACAAGGCCCATTTGTGTTGCTTGAACAAGAATGTTTCCCACGGCAAGCCCAGTGTCGAACAGGAAGTAATCTCTGTTATCTGGAAGTGCACAATCGAAGTCTTTTTTCGAATGAACCGCTATCAAAGCGGGTGCGTTCTTCATCCAGTAGTTTCCACCGGGAAGTGCTTCGTGTATCTTTTTGAGGAGTTCCTCTTCATCCACTACCACGAACCTCCACGGCTGGTTGTTCATGCACGAAGGAGCAAGATGAGCTGCTTTTATGAGAAGTTCTAACTCCTCTCTCGGTACTCTGTCTTTTTTCAACGCTCTCCTTGCCCTTCTCCACTCTATGTGTTTGTTCAGTGAAAGGTCTTCTTCTATCAGTCGATCTAAAGCTTCTTTCACTTCCTGAACATGTCCTTCGACCTTCACTCTTCTCCATTCTTTCCTCACAAAGCCCCATCTGTCTATCAAGAAGGTGGATCGAACTGTTTTTCCGTTTTCCAAAACGTTGAAAAACTCATGGAGAATTCCTTCTGGATCTGAAAGGAGAGTCACTTTGAGATCGTTCTTTTCTTTGAATCTCTTCAATGCTTCAACACTGTCTCTGGAGATCCCCACTACCTGGGCCTTCTCGAAGTTTTCCTTGGAGAATTCGACGGCTTCTCTCGTGCAGCCGCTCGTTCCTGCCTTAGGGAAAAAGAAGAGGATGGTGTACTTTCCGTAAAGATCAACGTGAGTAAAAGTTTTCCCTTCGTCTGTGAGGAGTTCAAAGTGCCTCACCCTCATGAAACTCACCTCCAACAAGTTGAAACTAATTCTCAATAATAATTGTACCACAAAAAACCCCCGCGTTGTGCGGGGGCTTGATCACCTTCTGATTGTCAGCGAATCGTAGAACTGTCTTCTGGGATACTCTATTTCTCTTCTTTCTTTGTTGAAAGCGGAAACCGGAACGAGATACCCTACGATTCTCATGTATTCATCTACTTTGGCTTTTCCGCAGGCCGGGCATCTCTCCCCGTAGAACGCGTGTCCATCCTCACACACGCTGATCTTCGTGTTGAACGCAAAGTACATTACACCCATGTCCGCGATCATTTTCACCATGTTGAAGGATTCTTCCTCCGTCTTGAAAGATTCTCCGAGGTTGATATGCAGAATCGCTCCTCCACTCACCTTTTTGTCCCATTTTCCGGAGTAGCGGATTCTGTTGAGAACATCCGTGTTCGCCATGAGAGGCACCCACTGGTTGGAGTAGATCTCGAACGGCTGTTTCTCACCGAAGAGAAATCTGTCTTTCTGAGCAAGAGTCACAGCCGCTTTCTCTGCGGGTACCTGTTCTATGTTGAAGGTGAAGCCGTACTCATGGTATCCCTTTTCCGCTTCTTCTCGGATGGTGTCCAAAACGTTGTCTACGAACACTTCTCCTTCTTCTGTGTACTTCAGACCGTCGATGTCTTCCGTGGTCAATCCCATGATCGAGGCGCTCTCCCAGACACCAGTGACACCGATGGTTCCGTACTGTCTGTTCAAAAGCATTAGACCGTTTTCGTAGAGAGGAAGAAGTCCTTCGGATATTCTCTCTTTTATGATCTCCCTGACTGCGGCGAGGGCTTTTTTGATGAGCTGAACGCGGTGCCTGAGAATCTGAAGATACTTTTCTCTGTCTCCGCCGCTTTCAAGAGCGATTCTTGGAAGGTTCATCGTGATCACTTTGAAGGATCCGATGTTCAGGTCCGATCCACCGATAGAGTTCATCCTTCCTTTCAGTTTTTCTTCTTCTTCGCTCGAGAGTGAGAACTTCTTCAGAGTTTGAGTAGACGATGTGAGCCTGCAGCAGGACGCCACAGCGTCTATTGAGTCGGAGATGTACCAGTTCGTGTCCTGCCACTTCATGTTGATTTTGTTTATGAAGCGAGCGCTGTCCTCGTCGAGGAACTTGCCGTCTCTATAGAGAAGGCTTGCTGTGAGTACAGGGAAAGTGAACATCTGGCGCTCTCTTTCCTTTGACACCCACTCCCAGTAGTGTTTCTGCAGAGCGATGATGTCTTCCACGTGGTCTGTGATCAAAGAACCATCTGGGTATCTTTCCCCTTCGAAAATCGCTTTTATGTAGTTTCTGTCGAGGTACGTGAAGTTCGTGTACGGAGACTGCGTTGTTCTGATGGGCTGGTTCAGCGAGTAGGTGAGTATCTGGAAATGCTGTTCTATGTACCAGTCGAGTTTGTCGCGAGGAATAATTCCTTCCTCGAGGTCTTTCTTGACGAAGTACCACATCCAGACGAAAAAGTCAGGAAGTCCAACCGCACCAGAGCTTTGGTTGGACGCGAACATCACGAACTGAATGACATGCTGAATGAATGTGGACAGGTGCTTTGCGGGCTCGGATTTTATGGTTTTTATGAACGGAAGCCCCTTCTCCACTATGGGCTGCAGGGTGTAGGCGAAACAGTAAGGCATGAGAGCTGCGTGGTGTCTGTCGTGAAGATAGACGGCACCGTTTATCTGCGCTTCAACAAACTCGTCTGCGACCTCTTTTCCGAACATCTCCTTCATCTTTTGCCAGATCCTGTACAGCGAGTAGAGGTACGTGTGCGGCTTAGATATCTCGATGAAGTAAGTACTGATGTTTGTGACCCTGACGTTCGCGTTTGCGTCGATCGTGGACTCGATGATTCCCCGTCTCACGAAGTCTTCTGTGAACTTTACCACATCGAGCTGGTCGCCGAGGCCGTCCATCTGGAACATCTCATAACCGTACTTGGAAAGAAGATCACTCATCAGTTCTTCAAATTCTCTTTCGAACGAATACTGAACCTTCATGGTGTTCCCTCCTCAACACCGCTTCGATCATTCTCTCAAAAGTTCTCCTGTCAATATGAATCTGGTTTTTAGAAGCTGGAAATCCATCTTGACGATAAGCGTGGAGGTACCTTCCCATGACAAACTCATCCACGTATTGAACGTACTTGAGAAGGTTCTCTTTTACGATGTCCTTCGGAAGCCTCCAGGTGAACAGCACTACCGTCAAGCGTTCTCCGTACTTTTCCTTGAACATCTTCGAAAGAGAAAGCGTCTCTTCTCTGTTGTACGGTGCGAGGGGTTCTCCCCCGAGAAAGACGAGGGCGGCTTTTGGGAAGTACCTCAAAAGACTCGAGAGTTTTTCATCGATGATCTTTGTCACAACCTCTGCGGGTCTTTTGTATTCTTCTGAAAGATGCCATGTTTCTGGATTGTGGCACATGTAGCATTTTGGTTTCGCATCGCACCCCTGGAAGTAAACCGACACCCCATAGAGATCTGGATGATCCCGGAAAGTTCCTATTCGGTTCACATACAAGGGAAGGACCCCCTTCCGGTGAGATCTGCTAAGATTTTACCACAATATATTGTGGTTTGTTTAGTTACATCTCAAAAAATTGTTGGTGGAGATTCTAAAAAGATGGATCTGTTTGTTAATGTTTTTCACCATTTTTCGTAATGGATCCTTTCGGGCTTGAACCTGTCCACCTGGGCAGGTTGCTCTGCGGGGTATCCCACAGGAACAATGGCGAAAGGAACGACATGTTCGGGTATTCCAAGAAGCTCTCTGAAGGCTTTCACTCTTTCCTCTCTTGGATGAACTCCACACCACACGGCTCCAAGACCGAGTTCTGTCGCTCTCAGAAGAAGGTTCTCCACGGCGGCAGAGCAGTCTTGGACCCAGTAGCCTTTGCATTTTTCAAGTGTGGGATCTCCACAGACAAGGATTACAACGGGCGCCTCTGCAGACATTTGTGCATGAGGGTGGATCTCCGCGATTTTCTTTTTTGTTTCTTCGTTTCTGATAACAACGAAATGCCACGGTTGTTGATTGCACGCAGAAGGAGCGTGCATGGCGGCACGGATGATCTCTTTCACCAGCTCGTCCGGAACATCCTTTTTCTGATACTTTCTGATACTCCTTCTCCTGTAGATGATGCTCATCTGGTTCACCCCCCGTATAATTTTAAGTATGAGACTGACAGAACTCTACAGAAAGTTACTGGAAATACACGGATCGGTTGGGAAATGGTGGCCCGGAACACCTGAGGAAATCGCAATAACTGCCATCCTCACCCAGAACACGAACTGGAAGAACGTTGAACGTGTCATGGAAAACATCAAAAACGCAGTCAAAGGAAACAACCTGCTGAAAGAACTGGATTCTCTTCCCGAGGAGAAAGTAGCAGAGCTCATAAGACCAGCGGGGTTCTTCAACATCAAAACAAAGCGCCTCAAGGCACTGTTGAAATTTCTCAAAGAATACAACTACAATCTATCTCGTCTGAGAGATCTTCCAACACATATTTTACGAGAAAGACTCCTCAAAATAAAAGGCATCGGCAAAGAAACCGCCGATGCCATTCTGCTCTACGCCTTGGAAAAACCGATTTTCGTCGTTGACAGCTACACAAGAAGACTTTTGAAGAGAATCTTCAACATCGAACTGAACGACTACGACGAAGTGCAAAGGCTTTTCATGACTCACTATCCAGAGGATGTTCGTCTTTACCAGGAGTTTCACGGGCTTATCGTGGAACACGCGAAAAAATTTTGCAGCAAAACTCCGAAGTGCGGTGTCTGCCCTTTAAAGAAAGAGTGCTGCCATGTATCACAGATGAATGGGTTTTCCTGAGACCCCTTCAAGAGCCCCGAGGATGGTTTCTGTCAGCGTTGGATGCGGGTGAATGGCTTTCTCCAGATCTTCCGCTTTCATTCTGAACTTCACGGCTATGACACCTTCCATGATCATATCGGTAGCCGATGGTGAAACGATGCTCATGCCGAGAACTGTTCTATCCTTCTTGTCCGCTATGACCTTGGCAAACCCTATGTTTTCAAGCATCGTTCTTGCCCTTCCGTTTGCAGAAACCGGGAACTTGGAGATCACAACTTCTTCGGGGTTCACGTCTTTTTCTCTCACACCGACAGATGCCACTTCCGGAGAGGAGAAGATGATACTCGGAACGGCCGAGTAATCCATTTCTTCCTCTTCTCCCGCGATGTTCTTTGCAGCGACTATTCCCTCGTACATGGCCACATGAGCGAGCATGATTCCACTTCTGATATCTCCTATCGCGTAAACGTTTTCCACGTTCGTTCTCATCCTGCTATCAGTGACGACTCCTTTTTCTATCTTCACTCCGAGAGCCTTCACGTCCTCCGGTATGTTGGGCTTTCTTCCTGCGGCGAGCAGGACCTTTTCTGCCTTCAGGGTTTCTCCATTTTCGAGTGCGACTTCAAAGCCGTCATCGACTTTGCTCAGGGAGGAAACTTTTGTTTTTTCCAGGATCTTAACACCTTTCCTTTTGAGGGCCTTTTTCACTTCTTCTGCCACATCCGAATCTTCGTAAGGGAGGATGTGTTCTGCGATCTCCACGATCGTCACATCCACACCGAAAGAACCGAAGAACGTTGCGAATTCAACACCTATGACACCACCGCCTATTATCACAAGCGACTTTGGAAATTCTTTCAAATTGAACACGTCATCACTCGTCCAGACTCCGTCGATATCGAAGGGAGAAAAAACGGAGGGAACGGATCCGTGTGCGAGGACAAGATTCTTTGCTTCCAGTTTCTCTCCCGTTTCTTGGACGACAACCGTGTTCTTGTTTTCCACGACGGCCGTTCCTTTGAAGACTTCAACTCCGTTCTTGTTCAACAGATACTCTATTCCCTTTCTTGACATCATCACACTCTTTTGAACGTGTTTCATTATGGTATCAACGTCGTATTCGACTCCTGAGACTTTCAAGCCGTACTTTGAAGCTTTCTCTTTCATTTCATCCATGAGATGAGAGACTGTGAGCATCGCCTTCGTTGGAATGCATCCCCTGTTGGTACAGGTTCCCCCGAGGGCATCTTTTTCGACAAGTGCGACCTTCTTTCCAAGCTGTACAAGTTTTATGGCGCAGACGTAACCTCCGGGTCCTCCTCCTATGATTACCGCATCGTACATCCTCTTTCCCTCCTGAGAAACCCCCTCCCAAAGGGAGGGGTTATTTCATTTTCCGAGGAATTCGAGGGCGATTTCGTATGCCTTCAAACCATACATGAGTGCAGGACCACCGCCCATACAGACTGCCACTTTGATTGTGTCGAGGATCTCTTCTTCTGTCGCTCCCGCTTTCACTGCGGCTCCCGTATGCCAGACGATACACGGTTCACATCTCACTGCCACAGCTATTCCAAGAGATATGAGTTCCTTCGTTTTTGTGTCGAGTGCTTTTGTGCTTTCAGCTGCGTGAACGTATTCTGCGAACTTTCCGATCTCAGGTGCCTTTCCGATGATCTCCTGAAGCTGCTTCTGAATCTGTTCCAGCTTTTCTTTCGCTGCCATGAGCAACACCTCCATATGAGAAATTTATAATACCATTTCAGCCGCTTTCGCCAATGGATACACCGTTGGAGCAGATGTGAGAAGTGGATGTGTTCCGATCTGCATGGTGAAGAGATCGTTCGCTGTGATGCCTTTCTGTATGCCGAGGCTTATTAGGTTCACTATCTCACCGACGCTCTTTCCACCGCACACCTGTGCACCGAGCAGGATCTTGCTGTCTTCTGAGAAGATAAGTTTCACCAGGAGTTTTGAGGTGTCTTCGAACTTTCCTGGGTGTCTGTCCGGTGCTTCCGCCTTTCCAACGACAACTTCGAATCCTTCTTCCTTCGCTATTCTCTCCGTTATTCCCACAGAGCCGAACGCTTTGCTTCCTATGACGGTTGAGTACGCGTTCAGAGAACCTTTGTTTGTCCTGATCACCTTCAAACCGTACAGATTGGACGCTGCAATTCTGGCATCAAAAACAGCAGCGGAGGCAAGCATAAGTCTGGAAGGCTTTCCAGTGAGGAAGTCTTTGTGTTGCACACAGTCACCCGCAGCGAAGATGTCTGGTTTTGAAGTTCTCATGTACTCATCTGTTTCTATGAAACCAAGTTCTGTCACTTTGAGTCCGAGTTTCTTTGCGAGTTCGGAATTTGGTCTGTAACCCGTTGCGAGCACGACCACATCGGCCGGGATCGTTTCTCCGCTGTCCAGCTTTACTCCCTCCACTTTTTCCGTTCCGAGGATCTCTGTTACTTTTCTTCCTGTAAGGACTTTGACGTTGTCCGATTCGAGTTCCTTTCTCGCGAGTTCTCCAAAATCCGGATCGAACGACACAGGAAGAAGACTGTCCATTATCTCCACAAGGGTGACGTTTTTCCCAGATTTTTTGATCTCATCGGCCACCTCAACTCCTATGAAACCACCTCCGATGATGACCACATCTTTAGCACCCTTTACCTTCTCGTGCAACAGTTTAAGATAATCGGCTTCTTTTGGAACGGTGAAGACATCTTTTAGATCCACACCTGGTATCTTCGGTGTGTTCGGTGAAGAGCCGGTTGCGATGATGAGTTTGTCGTAAGAAATCTCTTTTCCACTCTTAGCGAGAAGCTTTTTTTCATCGGGGTTTCCATCGACAACTTCATCTATCAGAAGATCTATGCCCGCACTTTTGAAGCGATCTTCAATTCCCATGTAGTCGTTTTCCACGCTGCCGAGAGTATGAAAGATGTACGGTATTCCACAGGGTACCATTTCTTTCTCGGTCTTCTTGATAACGAGAATTTTTTTGTCTCCAAAGAATCTCTTTGTGGTGAACGCCGCCACAAGACCGGCTGGCCCGCCTCCGACAACAACAACATCGTATTTCATGTTTTTCCCTCCAAAAGAGAATTTTTTCACGATCTTCCATTCACAATTTTACTACTTTTCACATTAAATTTCAACTATAAAGGTAGAAAAATCTCGAGGTGCCAAATCAACTCGCCCAGAATTCGGCTTTCAGGCTTCTTCTCATGAGATCTCTCATTGATTGGAGGGGTGATTTTCTTTCGTAAATAACCCGGTAAACTTCTTCGGAGATGGGCATATCTATTTTCTTTTCTTCTGATATTTTCATCACGGCTTTCACGGTAAAGGCACCTTCTACAACCTGTTGTGAGCTTTCAAGGAGTTTCAGCGGATCGAATCCTCGCGCTATCAATTCCCCGAAACGTCTATTCCTGCTGTAACGGCTGTTGCAAGTGACCATGAGATCTCCTATTCCAGCAAGCCCCATGAAGGTTTTCTGATCCGCTCCAAAGAACATTCCAAATCTTGCTACTTCGTAGATACCACGAGTTTCGAGTGCTGCCTTCGCGTTGTCCCATCCACCGAGTCCGTCGAGGATTCCCGCAGCGATAGCGATGACGTTCTTTAGTGCCCCGGCAATCTCTACTCCCACCACATCTTCGCAGGTGTACACCCTGAAGTACTCAGAGGAGATTCTCCTTTGAAGTTCTTTTGAATTTTCTCCAGCGAGTGTGACGGCAGTTGGAAGTTTTTTTGCGACCTCTTCGGCATGTGAAGGGCCGGAGAGGACAGCGTAAGGACAACCCAGTATCTCTTCAACGATCTCAGATACTCTTTTACCTGTTTTGATCTCTATTCCCTTTGAAAGATTCAACACCATGAAAGGTTTCACAGGTAGTCTCAGAAGATACTCTCTTATGTACTGAACGGGAATCGCTATAACGAGAATGTCTTCTTTTTTGAGCTCATCAAGATCGTTTGTGGCTCTTACGGTGATCTTCGATTCCTCCACATAAGGGCTCGTGTGTGAAACATTTATGAGATCGACGATCTCTTTCCTTCTTGCCCAGAGAACTACTTCTTCTCCGTTTTCATGCAGCATCTGTGCAAAAACTGTCCCCCAGCTCCCTGCACCGAGAACAAAAAATCTCATCTCCATTCCTCCTCGAAGATAGAATTCCCCAAGAATTTTAACAAAAAACAAAAAGCAGGGTTTTCCCCTGCTTCGTGAAATAGTGCTCTCATATCTCACGGAATCGGGTGGTTCCATACCTCTAAGGAAGTATTGAAACCTCTACCACGTTGCTTGGAAGAAGCGGAAGGTACTCCGTTTCCATACCTCTAAGGAACTATTGAAACCGGTTGGTACCTTGTCTGTTTCTACGATTTTGACTACGGGTTTCCATACCTCTAAGGAACTATTGAAACATTAATGGCCGTGTAAAAATGATTGCAGAGGCAACCGGTTTCCATACCTCTAAGGAACTATTGAAACAGACTTGGATTCACGTATTGTTTAATCTGCTGAAGCGTTTCCATACCTCTAAGGAACTATTGAAACCCGTTGAGTTCAAGAGAAATTATACCACAAACACAATCTGAAAGCAAGATGTTTTTTGACCTTCCATATCCTCCCTTTCCATAAACCATTCTAACACACAAGAGAGCACCTTCAAGTACTGTTTGGAAAAATGGAATAATTGCATAGTCAAACAATGAAAGAACACAAGCAAAAAACAGAAGATAAATTATATCAACCTAGGTCAGGGCATTTTGGGGTGTTTCTGGTAAAAATCGATTAGTTCCATGTTTCACAAATAGATGAAAGAAGGTATTCCTCAATGTGTTAGAAGTTAACTGTTAACTTCTCGAATTCAAAGCACTTACACGTCATCGATTACCACAAATTCTCTTCATATTGTCTCTTCATATCATCCATTATTCCCTTTTTAACGCATAGCTTCCGGTACCACAAACCCGCATGAAATTTTTCGTTACCGGTAATTGCATACTCTGTATCGTTCTTCCAATGCCAAGTACACACATCACCTACTTTGTGAATGATTGGAACTAACCTGGTTTGTATGCATAAAACAATATTGTTCAAAACTACCTTTATTTTCGCTAACTCGAAAAAACCTCTTGAAACATTTCCATCCTGTGGTATGATTAATTGTGTATTAATTCAAGTTACGAATAAATTCGGGAGGGATCACCGTGGATGTTGTGTTGAGAGAGCGAAACATAGAGGAGTACCGCACCATAATCGGAAACGAGGTGGACGAGATAAAAAAACTTGCAGAACCTCTTAAAGGAAAAAAGGTTCTTCACGTCAATGCGACTGCCTACGGTGGAGGAGTTGCCGAAATCCTCCACAATCTCGTTCCGCTTATGAGATCGGTTGGTCTGGACGCCAGGTGGAGGGTCATAGAGGCACCCGATGAGTTTTTCAACGTCACAAAAAAGTTTCACAACACGCTTCAAGGTGCTGATATAGAGATTTCAGAGGAAGAGTGGAACCTTTACGAAGAGGTCTGCAGAAAAAACGCAGAACTGATCCAGGACGAAGAGTTATTCGTGATCCACGATCCCCAACCAGCAGCTCTGAGAAAATTCGTGGATTTGAACGACAGAAAGTGGATCTGGAGATGTCATATAGATCTATCCACTCCAAACATGAAGGTCTGGCAGAGATTTTCCCAGTATTTGGAGGGATACGACAGACTTGTTTTCCATCTCGAGGAGTATTTCCCGCAGGGATGGAAAGAAAGGAGCATAGCTTTCCCACCGAGTATAGATCCCCTGAGTGAAAAGAATCGAGATCTTGATGAAGACACAATAAGAAAAACTCTCGAAAGACTCGAAATAGACCCGGAAAGGCCTCTGATAACTGTTGTGTCTCGATTTGATCCATGGAAAGATCTTTTCAGTGCCATCGACGTCTATAGACTGGTGAAGAAAGAGATCCCGGAGGTTCAGCTTGCCGTAGTTTCCGCCATGGCAACGGACGATCCGGAGGGATGGTTCTTCTTTGAAAAGGTCCTCAGATACGCCGGAACGGACGAAGATATAAAATTCTGCACGAACCTGAAAGGTGTTGGAAACAAGGAAGTGAACGCTATTCAGAGGGCCACGACTGTCGCTCTGCACACGGCAACAAGAGAAGGCTTCGGTCTCGTCATAAGTGAAGCACTTTACAAGAGAGTTCCGGTCGTAGCAAGGCCAGTTGGTGGTGTTAAGATACAGGTGAAACATGGAGAAAATGGTTATTTGGCATGGGAAAGAGAGGACCTTGCAGGATACGTGGTAAAACTCATAAGAGATGAAGAACTCAGAAGAAAAATGGGAGAAAAAGGAAGGCAAACTGTGGTGGAGAATTTCATTATCACGGTGCATCTGAAGAACTATCTGAAACTCTTCTCAGATCTGTTGAGGTGAGAGGGTGCCTTCTCCGCTTCTTCGAAAAGAGAACAAGATAAAGATCTTGAGGTACATACTGAGAAATGGAAAAACTACCAGAAACCAGCTTGCCAGCAATTTGAACCTCGCACACAGCACTCTGAGCTACATAATCGACGAGTTGCTCGATGAAGGTTTCCTCGTCTTTGAGGAGATCAAAAAGGAGAGGGGAAGACCATATCAGATTTTGAGTGTCAATCCAGAGAAATTCACCGCGATCGGGGTGAAGGTGGGTCGCGAAGAGGTACGGGGTGTACTCTTTGACGCAAGCATGAATCCTTTGAAAGAACACAGAGTGCAGATTCTGTCCGGTATGAGAAACAACGACGGTTATACTCGTGCTCTCAGAGAAACCATCGAACAACTTCACAGTGAAAATCTTCTCGGAGTGGGTATTTGCTCTTCTGGAATCGTGAAAGAAGGAAAAGTGATCGTTTCCCATGTGATGAACGTGAAAGACTGGGATCCAAGGAAAGTCCTGAAAGATCTTGAAAGGATCCTCGTCATGAACGATTCGGATGCTCTCTGCCGGGAAATTTCCCAGAGAGTGAACGCAGACTTTCTTCTGGTGAGCTACGGCATCGGCATAGGTGCGAGTCTCTGGAAAGATAAGAGGATTCATCACTTAGAAATGGGACACATGCTGGCTTCTTCAGAAGGAAAGTGCTACTGTGGACAGACAGGTTGTCTGGAGTATCATTCTTCAGAGTACGCTGTTTTGAAGTCTTGCCTTGGAAAAGAGATTGATTTCGAAGATTTCATCACAAGCGAAGAAGAAAAGTACAGGCAGACAATCGAAGAATTGAGAGAAAAAGCCAGAAAGGATTTTGATTCTGTGAAAGTGCACTACGAAAAGGCATTCAAAACCTTTTCTGTGGTCTTGGGGAACGTTATCATGGGTTCGGGTGTTTCTCGGGTGTTCTTCGCGGGAGAGGGTGTGGTCAACGAAGAAATGATCAAGATCTTGGAAGAGATGGTTAGAGCTCGATTCAATCGCGATTTTGTGGGAGAAGTGCAATTTCAGGTGGCCAATGCGAACTGGATGCTCGGCGCGGCTCGGGCGGTTGTTGACAAATACCTTCCTTATATTGTGAAATAAGCTCCCGGAATCCCGGGAGCTCTTTTTTAATACGCATACAATCTTCCGTACGGTCTGTGTGTGTAGGGTTTGAGGATGATGAATTCTCCGTTCAGAATCTCCTCTGAGTCGTAGTCAAAGAGTCTGCAGAACTCTTCAACATAAGGCTTGATCCTGTTGATATCCTCTTCGGTGGGCTGGAAGATTTTCACTTCTTTTCCGAGTTTGTGCTCTTCTACGGTTCCTCTGAGAAAGATCTCCCCACCGTGCATTCCTGTTCCAACGTAGTTTCCTGCGATGTTTCCATCTTCATCTTTTTCCAGTCCCAGCACTATGAGAAGTCCTCCTGCCATGTATTCTCCGAGGAAGTCTCTCGCAAAGCCTCCTATGACGACAACGGGGTAATTTTCTTTGTAGGCCTTCATGTGTATTCCCACTCGATATCCAGCATTTCTTTTTATGTAGATGTGTCCACCCCTCATGGCGTATCCTATGATGTCGCCCGCGTGCCCGTGAACCACGATTTTTCCTGCGTTCATGGTGTTTCCTACACCGTCTTGTGCGTTTCCGTTCACGATGATTTCAGGACCGTCCATGAAAACACCAAGATCGTTCCCCGGAACGCCGTTTATTTCTATTTTTACTTTCTTTCTGATTCCGGCTCCGATGTATCTCTGACCGCAAACGTTGTCCAGAACTATTTCTTCTTCTCCGTTTTCTATCGCTTCCCAGATCAAGTCGTTCAGTTTTTTGTAGTGGAGGCCTTTCGCGTCTATTCTAACCATATCTTGATTTCCCCCTCCAGCATCTTCTTTCTGAACTCTTTTGGAAGGTAAACGAGGCCGAAGTTCTCGTCGAGTAGTCTGTCTTTGAAAGAAGACACGTCGAGTTTTTGAAGGATGAGGCCTGTGTAGATTCCGGCCCTGTCTATGTCGTTCACAAGGATGGCACCTATGAGTCTGTTGTCCTTCAACACCATTTTTTTGTAGGTGTTTCCTTCTTCGAAGGTGAGGATTTCATACCCATCGTCTTCCACGTTCGAGTGCCCGACCGATATGGTTGGAATACCGGCGAGTTCAACGGAGTTCATCGGGATACCGCCGGGATACCTCACGTTTCTCCCAGCCATGTTGTAGCCAGCCACTCTTCCCTGCGCAACAGCCACAGGCCAGATGGCGATCGTTTTTCTCTGACCATCTATCAGATCGTAGAATTCAGTGCAGTCTCCCGCAGCGTAAACACCTTCCACGTTTGTTTCCATCTTTTCGTTCACCACAATACCACGGTTTATCTCTATCCCGGAGTCTTTGAGAAATTCCACATTCGGCTTTACTCCAATAGCGATGACGAGAAGCTTTGTTGGGATCTCCTTTCCGCTTTTTAGAACAACGGAGGAAACCGTGTCATCACCGTTCACTTTCACCACTGTGTCGTTCGTTATAACACTGCATCCTTCTTTTTTCAAAGCTTCGGTGATGATCTCAGATGCCTTTCTGTCGAAGGTAACGGAGAGTATCCTATCTGCCAGTTCAACAATGGTGACCTTTACTCCAAGTTCCATCAGCGCTTCCGTTGTTTTAAGACCGATCAGACCTCCACCGAGCACCACGGCTTCTTTCACATCGTTTTCTTCTATGTACTTTTCTACCTTCTCTTCGTCTTCCCACGTGGTGAATGTGAACACACCTTTCTTTCCAGTGAGTCCTTCTATGTTTGGAACAAACGGCTTTCCACCGGTGGCAATCAGGAGTTTGTCGTAGCGAATTTCTTCTCCGCTGTCTGTTACTACTGTTTTCTCCTCTGGTATCACCTTTTCGACTCTTGTAGCGGGTTTTATATCGACCCTCATTTCTCTCAGATAGTCTTCCGTTCTGTAATACATCTTCTCCTCTGTGACCTTTCTTCCAAGCAAGTAGGTGATCAAAGGTCTTGAGTATCCCACGTATTTCTCTGCCGTGATCAGAAGGATTTCTCCTTCTTTGTCAACTTCTCTGATCGCTTCTATCGCGTTCAAACCGGCTGGTCCGGATCCAACTATCACGTACCTCATTCTCTCACCTCAACCAGAACGAGCGCTTCGTTTGGACAGCCTTCGACACAGCCAGGAGTTCCTCTATCGGCACAGAGATCACACTTTGAGGCAACTTTCTTTTCTTTCGTGTTCCTTCTTATCACACCGAAGGGACAGGCCATCACACACATCCAGCATCCTACACACTTTTCTTGATTCACTCTGATGGCTCCTGTTTTTGGATCTCTGTGCATCGCGCCCGTCATACAGGCCTTCAGACAGGATGGATCATCACAGTTTCTGCACTGAAGTGCGAAAGTGACGTAATCGTGCTCTTCCACTATCACGTTTGGTTCGGGAAGTTCCGGGACGTATCTGTACACCTTTATGAGGTTTCCCGTTCCCACCTGTGCAGCGACGCAGTTTATCTCACACAGCTTACATCCCATGCAGTACTCTTCCCTGATAAGTATTCTTCTCACCGCTATCACCACGCCTCTCCTGCGGGTTTAATACCAAGGAGTTTCAACTCGTATTCGTGGAGTCCCACACCCCTGAGGACTTCCCTGTTGCCTCTCAGTGACTCTATGGCGTTGATACCCATTCCACCGAGGATTTCTTTTATCTCATGAGCCCAGGCTCTCAGAAGGTTCGCGGCTCTTCTTGCGCCTATCTCTGGATTCAGTCTCTTTGTGAGTTTTGGATCCTGGGTGGCGATTCCCCAGTTGCACTTTCCAAGGTAACACGTCTGACAGAGATGACAGCCGAGTGAAATGAGAGCGGCCGTTCCTATGTAAACCGCGTCCGCTCCGAGTGCGATCGCTTTGATCACATCGGCACTGTTTCTGATTCCACCCGCAACCACGATAGAGGCCATGTGCCTTATGCCTTCCTCTCTGAGCCTCTGATCAACAACGGCTACAGCGAATTCTATGGGAATTCCGACGTGATCTCTTGTTATCTTGGGAGCGGCTCCTGTACCACCCCTTATACCGTCTATCACTATGTAGTCCGCACCGGCTCTGACTGCACCGGCAGCGATTGGAGCCACGTTGTGGACTGCAGCGATCTTGACACCAACTGGTTTTTCGTATCTTGTGGCTTCCTTTATGGCGTAGATGAGCTGTCTCAGGTCTTCTATGGAGTAGATGTCGTGGTGCGGTGCGGGAGAGAGAGCATCGGTTCCAACGGGAATCATTCTGGTTTCCGATATGGGCTCGGTGACCTTTTCTCCCGGAAGGTGTCCACCGATACCCGGCTTTGCACCCTGCCCTATCTTTATCTCAACCGCAGATCCAGCGTTCAGATAATCTGCACTCACACCGAAGCGTCCGGATGCAACCTGAACGATCATGTTGTCCTTGAACTCTCTCAGTTCTTTCGGGAGTCCTCCTTCACCTGTGTTGAAGAAGGTTCCCACGGTCCTTGCAGCTCTTGCGAGTGAAAGGATTGCGTTCAAACTGATCGAACCGTAGGACATGGCGGTGAACATGACTGGAACTTCCAGTTTGAGCTGAGGAGCGATCTCTGTTTTGAGTTTCACTGTTCCATCCTCGTCTTCTTCAATTTCCAGTTTTTCTTCTTTTCTTCCGATGTACGTTCTGATTTCCATGGGTTCTCTGAGGGGGTCTATCGAAGGATTCGTCACCTGACTCGCGTTGAGCACTATGCGGTCGAAATAGCTGAAATAAGGTCGGTCGTTGCCCATGCTGGTGAGAAGAACTCCTCCGGTTTCTGCCTGCTTCATGATGCCTATGAGATGCTCTGGAGTCCAGTGGGCAAGAGGTCTGATGTCGAAATCGTTCTTTCGAACCGTGATGGCCTCTGTTGGACAGATAGCCTCACAGAAGTGACATCCAACACACTTGGTGTTTTCTGTGTACACTCTGTTGGCGTTTTCATCGTAGAAATTCGCACCGTAGGAACAAACCCTCACACAGGCGAGACACCTTATACATTTATAATCATCGCGTTCCACAACAAATTCGGGGGGTACTTTTCTCTTAGCCATTTTCTCCCTCCAGTACCACCTGAGTTTTCCTGGCGGATTTCAGCACTCCAACGACGGGATCACCGGCTTTTGGAGCCCAGACCTCATCAGGTTCCGGACAAACAACTCTTATAGCGGACTCCTCGGAAGCGATGTATAGAAAGTCGTCTTTTGTAGCGGCGACGAGTGGTCTGAGCTTTATTCTGTCGTTCAGCCCCATCATCATGTTGTTGTTCGCAACGATAATGGCAAACGGTCCGTTCAAAAGTGCTCCTCCGTAGTTCATTCTCAAAGCGGTGTAGAGTTTTCTTTCCTCTTCTGGCATGAGGTCTATATCTTTCCAGAGAGGCGCTGCGAGGATCTTTGCCGTGAGCTGAGGACTGTAGCCGAACCGTCTCATGAAGAGATCCACCAGGTACGCCACCACTTCAGTGTCCGTCATGAGTGTACATTTGTAGCCGTACGCTTCCAAAAACCTTCTGTTTATACCGTAGGAAGATATTTCTCCGTTGTGAACGACCGTCCAGTCGAGAATACCGAACGGATGTGCTCCTCCCCACCATCCGACGGTGTTCGTGGGGAACCTGTTGTGCGCGGTCCAGATGTAACCCTTGTACTCGTCTATTCTGTAGAAATCAGCGATGTCTTCCGGGAATCCCACTCCTTTGAAAACACCCATGTTCTTTCCACTGGACATGACGAAGGCTCCGTTAATTTTTTCGTTTATGAACATGACAGTGCTGACGACAAAGTCCTCTTCGCTCATGTCTTCAGGAATGAATTTTGGCTTCAAAAAGTATCGCCAGAGGATGTGGACTTCCTTGATGTGGGGATTTTTCCTGGTGGGGATGGGTTCACTTTCGATGATTTCGTAGTGATCTTTTATGTATTCTTCGGCATTTTTCTTATCGAGATCGCTGTCGTAGAGCATGTGGAAACAGTAAAGATCTTTCAACTCCGGATATATTCCATACGCAGCGTATCCAGCCCCAAGCCCGTTTCCTCTTTCTCTCATGAGCGCCATGCTTTCCACGATCATGTTTCCACTGAATCTCTTTCCAGAGGTGTTCATTATCCCGGAGACTCCACAGGCGGATGGGACTTTGAAATCTTTATCTGGTATCAGACGGGGAAGGTCATAGGACAAGGCATTCACCTCCTGAAGGAGAAGAGCATGAATATAAAATCTTGTGTATAACATTTATACCATATGTGTTCTCTCAATCAAAGGACTGTATCAGTATTGTTTCGTTTGAGAAAAGTAAAAGTCTGTTATGAAACATCCGTGTAATTATTCCAGTTATGGCATAAAAATTAATTTAGTCTGTGGATAAAGAAAAAGGGGATGCATTGCATCCCCTTTCTGGCTGGGAGGGGAGGACTCGAACCTCCACCAGCGGATCCAGAGTCCGCCGTCCTACCGTTAGACGACCTCCCAACGGCCTTTCAAATTATACATCAAGAACAGGGATAGTTCAAGGGGTGGTGTTTCACGTTTTTTTCACGTTCAAACTGATAGAATTTGATCAAGGTCAAAAATCGGGGTGATGAACGTGAGAGTTCTTGTGGTAGAAGACGAAAGAGATCTCGCCGATCTGATAGCCGAGGCTTTAAAGAAAGAAATGTTCACCGTCGATGTTTGTTACGATGGAGAAGAGGGTATGTACATGGCTCTGAACGAACCTTTCGATGTTGTGATTCTTGATATAATGCTTCCCGTCCACGATGGGTGGGAGATCCTGAAGTCTATGAGGGAAAACGGAGTGAACACCCCCGTTTTGATGCTCACAGCTCTTTCAGATGTAGAGTACCGTGTGAAGGGTCTCAACATGGGGGCGGACGATTACCTTCCCAAACCTTTCGATCTCAGAGAGCTCATAGCCAGGGTGAGAGCTCTCATCAGAAGAAAAAGCGAAAGCAAAAGCACAAAACTCGTGTGCGGTGACTTGATTTTGGATACAGCCACTAAAAAGGCATACAGGGGCGGTAAAGAAATAGATTTGACAAAGAAGGAGTACCAAATTTTGGAATACCTTGTGATGAACAAAAACAGAGTTGTCACAAAGGAGGAGCTCCAGGAACACCTGTGGAGCTTCGATGATGAAGTTTTCTCCGATGTTTTGAGAAGTCATATAAAGAATTTGAGGAAGAAAGTGGACAAAGGGTTTAAAAGGAAAATAATTCACACGGTGAGAGGTATCGGTTATGTTGCCCGTGACGAATGAGAGGAAGGCTTTCAGAAAAACACAGCTCATCTGGACAGCTGTGTTTACACTTTCTATACTCCTCATAGTTGCCATCACGGTGGGTGCTGTTTTCATTGTGGAAAAGAGAAGAATAACCAGTCAGTTCGATGGAGAACTGAGAAGAACGGCTGATCTCATCGAAAGAAGGTTGAAAGCTCCCGGGATGATGGGAATGCTCCGCACGTTCAGAGGATTGGATCCTCTTTTTGTGCCACGTGGTGAGGCGTTCCAGTTTTTGTTTCCGTCTGGTGAGGTCTTTCTGGAAGTGGGAGAACAGATAGGAACTCCCGAAACTCCCGTGGAAGAGGGGTTTTCCACGGAAGGGAACTACAGGATTTTCACCAAAAAGATAGATCTGGGAGACACCACAATATTCCTGAGGGTGGGAAAGGACATCTCCGATCTCATAGAGCGAAGCAGAAGACTTCTTTCCATGTATTTGCTCGTGATTCTGTTTTCTGCGGGGGGAGCCGCTGTATTCGGATATTTCGTGTCCAGCCTGGCTCTGCTTCCCGTGAGGAATGCCTACAACAGCCTGAAAAGATTCTCGATGGACGCCTCCCATGAACTGAAAACACCTCTCTCTGTTCTGAAAACAAGTCTCGATGTTCTGAAGTATCGGGAAGATTTACCGGATGACGTGAAAAGCAAATTGAATGTTATGGAAAAAAACGTGGATAAAATGAGCAAGCAAATTAACCAGCTCCTTCTTCTCGTGAAAAGCGAAAGTTCTTTCAACGGTGTTGTGAAAGAGAGAATAAACCTCAAGGAGTTTCTCCAGCAGATCGTGAATGAATTCAAACCGAAAGCAGAATCAAAGGGTTTGGTGCTGGAAATAGATTGCCCAGAAGATCTATTTTTAGAAACCGAGAAAGATACCTTGAGGGTGATACTGGAGAATCTGATCGATAACGCTGTGAAGTTCACAGAGAAAGGGAAAGTGATCGTCGGTGCAAGAAAGGAAGGTAGATTAACCATCTACGTTCAGGACACAGGACCTGGAATTCCGAAAAAAGAACAGAAGAGAATCTTTGAGAGATTCTACAGAATATCCAGAAACACAGAGGGTTCTGGACTGGGTCTTTCCATAGTCAAGGAACTCGCCTCCAGATTGAAAGCGAAAGTGATTCTTGAAAGCGAAGAAGGAAAAGGTAGCACCTTCAAACTCGTTTTTTGAGGGTGTTGTAACAATCCCTGCAGACCGCAATGTATTTCTCCTGTCCCCCAACGTCTATTTCTTCTTCGCCTCCTGCTACTTTTAATGTGAGAGTAGCGTTGTACTCACCACATCGGTGACAGACTGCCTTCTTTTTGATCACGGTGTCGGCGAGGCTGAGAAGCAGAGCGGTTGTTTCAAAGGGATTTTGCTTGTGTGTGAGATCGAGTCCCGCACAGAAAACATCTATTCCTCTGTCGAGAAGATCTTTCACCACTTCAAACAAACCGGGGCTGAAGAACTGCACCTCATCTATGAAAACTCCCCGGGTGTCTTCTTCGATGTACTTTCGAATTTCCTCAGGACGTTCTATCACGTGTGCTTCAACACCGTTTCCAGAATGAGAGACGATCATGGTGGAGTGATATCTGCTGTCGATTTTTGGTTTAAAGACAGCAACTTTTTTCTTTCCCAGTTTGTATATCTCCACAAAGGAGAGAAGTTCTGTCGTTTTTCCAGAGTACATAGGACCCGTGATTATGGTTAATTTTCCTGACATGTCGATCCCTCCCCGACGATTATACAACCCGGAGTGTTAACAATCTTCCCAGTCAAACTGAAACATTCTCATAATTGACAGCGGTTTTTTGAATTGATAGTATTGAGACATATAAAATCCTCCAGAAATTTATTCCCGGAAATTAGTAATAAATATCCAATCCAACATGGGGTTTGTACCCTCAAGAAAACGAACCCCATGGTGTTTGTTTTTTGTTTTTCAAGAATATTGTTTATTTGTATCATATTGATAGAGAATTAATCTTAAAAGAGTCAACAAACATATTTACCAAAAGGAGGTGTTTTTATGCGAAAGAGAGTTTTTTCCTTGTTGCTAGTTCTTGCTTTTCTTTCTGTGGGTTTCGCCCAGAACGGTGTCACAGATGTCGGCTGGTCACTCGACATGGTCTGGATCCTCATTTCCGCAGCGCTGGTCTTCTTCATGCAGGCGGGTTTTG
This sequence comes from Thermotoga petrophila RKU-1, assembly GCF_000016785.1. Classification (NCBI taxonomy): domain Bacteria; kingdom Thermotogati; phylum Thermotogota; class Thermotogae; order Thermotogales; family Thermotogaceae; genus Thermotoga; species Thermotoga petrophila. The sequence continues at coordinate 512,540 of NC_009486.1, read as the reverse complement.
CCATGGTAGAGTCTGGTTTCACCCGCGCAAAGAACACGGTGAATGTGCTCATGAAAAACCTCATGGATTTTGCGATCGGATCTGTGGTCTTCTTCATCTTCGGTTACTGGATTATGTTCGGGAAACATCCTCTCACCTTTGATCCCTCCACAAAAGAAGGTCTCTGGGATTTTGCCATGTGGATGTTTCAGATGGCTTTCGCAGGTACGGCCGCGACGATTGTGTCCGGAGCGATGGCAGAGCGCACTAAGTTTTCCGCGTACCTCGCTTACACAGGTTTCATAACAGGAATCATCTATTCGGTTGTTGGAAGGTGGATCTGGGGAGGAGGATGGCTTGCACAGAAAGGTTTTATCGATTTTGCAGGTTCCACAGTTGTTCATTCTGTTGGTGGATGGGCTGCCATGATAGGTGCGGCTCTTCTTGGGCCCAGGTTTGGAAAGTACGACAGTCAGGGAAATCCCAGGCCTATTCCAGGGCATAACATTCCTCTTGCTGCTCTTGGAACCTTCATCCTCTGGTTTGGATGGTTCGGGTTCAATGGAGGGAGTACCCTTGCCGGAACGAACGGTGCGATAGGGATGATCATATTGAACACCAACCTCGCTGCCGCCACTGGAGCACTTGCCGCGATGTTCACCGTATGGGCAAAATATGGAAAGCCGGATGCGAGTATGACGATGAACGGTGCTCTTGCTGGCCTTGTTGCCATCACCGCACCGTGTGCTGTGGTGTCTCCTGTGAGTTCTTTGATCATAGGAGCGATCGGAGGGGTGCTCGTAGTGTTTGCGGTTGAGTTCTTCGACAAAGTTTTGAAAATCGACGATCCCGTTGGGGCCATATCCGTTCACGGTGTCAACGGTGCTTGGGGGACTCTCGCCGTGGGGCTCTTTGCGGAGAGCAAGTACGCTCTTGCAAGCGGGATGGGGGATGTGAACGGACTCTTCTTCGGAGGAGGAGTGCATCAACTTGGAGTTCAGTTTCTGGGGGTGGTCAGTGTGTTTGCCTGGACAGTAGTGACCAGTTTCCTTGTTTTCTGGTTCATCAAAAAGACAATTGGTTTGAGGGTGGACAGAGACATAGAGTTGAAGGGGCTGGATATAGAGGAGCACGGCATGGAAGGATACGCTGATTTTGAAATCTTCACCACAAGATGAAGGAGGTGACAGTATGAAACTGATCATAGCTGTTATACAACCCCACAAGTTACCGGATGTGAAAAAGGCACTTTTCGATGCTCAGATTTACAAGATGACTGTCATGAACGTTCTTGGATGTGGTCAACAGAAGGGATACACAGAAACGTATCGAGGTGAAGTAGAAGAGGTGAATCTTCTCAAAAAGGTGATGCTTCTCATAGCGGTCAATGAAGAATTCGTTGAACCAACTATCGAGGCGATTCAAAAAGGAGCAAGGACAGGAAACATAGGAGATGGGAAAATTTTTGTGCTGGATCTGCTGGATTGCATTAGGATCAGAACGGGAGAAAGAGGACGGGAGGCCATAGGATAAGGTTTCCTTTCGGGAGGAGAAACCTCCTCCCCTTTTTTCGGCCTCCCTTGAAACGACGTCTGGGATTGAAATTATACTACAGAAGGCGAGGGCACGTAAAGCCCTCGCTTTTGTTTGTGATACAATCTCATAAGGGTGAGTTTGTGAAAGACAGGCTGGAGGAATACCTGAACAATCTGAAAATAGAGAAGAAACCGGATAGTAGAGAATCCTGGGACTCCTACTTCATGAGGATTGCCAGGATGGTTAGTGAGCGATCGACCTGTGTTCACAGAAAAGTGGGAGCTGTGATTGTGAAAGATCACAGAATCCTCGCCACCGGATACAACCAGCCTCCCTCGAAATTTCCCCACTGCAACGAAATCGGATGTATCCGCGATGACCTTGAAATAAATTCTGGAGAACACCAGGAGATATGCTACGCGCTACACGCGGAGCAGAACGCATTGATGCAAGCGGCAAAGTTCGGTATAGCGGTCAACGGTGCTACCATATATGTCACGCACAAACCGTGTTCAATCTGTGCAAGACTCATAGTTAACGCTGGAATAAAGAGAGTCGTTTACGAGAAGGATTATCCTGATCCTCTGACAGATTTCTTCTTCAAGTTCACGGGAGTGGAAAGTGTTCGCTTTGTAGGTGATGAGATGTGAAGACGGAAAGACTCATTTCTTACCTCAGGCCGGGCAGGTGGCCGAGCGTCTGGTGCCCGGGTTGTGGGAACGGAATAGTCCTGAAAGCGTTCCTGGAAGCCGTGGATGACCTCGCACTTCCAAAAGAAAAAGTGGCTGTGGTGTCTGGAATCGGTTGTTCCTCGAGGGCTACAGGGTACCTCGATTTCAACACGTTGCACACCCTTCATGGAAGGGCAATCGCCTTCGCAACGGGAGTGAAGCTGGCAAAGCCGGATTTCGAAGTGGTTGTGATGGGAGGAGACGGAGACATTCTCTCGATAGGTGGGAACCATTTCATACACGCGTGTAGGAGGAACATAGATATAACCGTTGTCATTTTCAACAACATGATATACGGCATGACAGGTGGCCAGGTTTCTTCAACGACTCCTCAGTATTATCAGACTTCGACAACTCCTCTTGGGGCCTTTGAAAAACCGTTCGACGCGGTGGAGATAGCTCTCTCCGCTGGAGCCACTTTCGTTGCGAGAAGTACCGTTTATCACTACGATCACCTGGTGAGAGTCCTAAAAAAGGCCCTTCAGCACCGGGGAATTTCTGTTGTTGACGTTCTAACGAACTGTCACACCTACTTTGGACGGTACAACGGCATGCCCGAACCTCATCAGATGATGGAATACTTCAAGAACAACACGTGTTTTCTGGAACGACCCGAAGAAGGTAAAATAAAGATAGGAATCTTCCGTGAGGAAGAAAAAGAAGACTTTCTGACTGTTTACAGGCGTTTGACCAGAAAAGAAGGTGCGATGGAATGACAGAGCCTGTTTCCATACGAATAGCGGGTATCAGCGGACAGGGAAACATACTGGCGGGTTTGATACTCGCGAAGGCTCTCGTTTATGAAGGTAAATGGGTTGTCCAAACGCAGTCTTACAGCGCTCAGGTGAGAGGAGATGTCAGTTACTGCGACGTGCTTTACGACGACTCACCGATAGACTATCCAGAGAGTGAATATTTCGACATTGTGTGTATTCTTCATCAGAAAGCGATGGACGAGCTTTACAAGTCGGTGAAAGTAAACGGTGTGGTCATTCTCGATCAAACTTTTGTGAAGAACGTTCCTGACTTCGTAAAGAGAATAACCCGAAAGATTCTGTTTGTACCCGCTACAGAAAGGGCCATTTCAGAATTCAAGACGGCTATGGTTTCTAACGTCATAATGGTGGGGGTACTTGCCAAAGTTTGTAACATAGTGAAGCTCGATTCTTTGAAAAGAGCACTGAAAGATCACGTGAGGAGGCCTCTGTGGGACATAAACCTGAAGGCTTTGGAGTTCGGCTACAACATGTTCGAAAAACAGTTCAAGATAAAAACAGAGAGGGTGTGGAAGAGGCTTGCAGCGGGATTCGAATAATATTTTGAAATCCTTCAAAAACGCCTTTGAAGGAATAGAAAATGCCTTAAAACTGGAAAGAAATCTCAAAATACATTTCTTCATAGGGATCGTTGTGGCTATTTTTTCTCTCTTTTTGCCGTTGAGTGCGAATGATCTTTTGTGGATATACTTTGCCATATTCTCTGTCATTGGAGCGGAGCTTCTCAACACGGTGGTGGAAAAATTTCTCGATCTTTTCTTCAAGGAGTACAGTGAATCGGTAAAGCTCGTGAAAGATATAGCGGCCGGTGTGGTTCTCTGGTATTCACTTTTTTCAGTGGTTGTGGGTATTTTGATACTGGGAAAAGCTCTTTTCTCCTGGGAACCTTCGTTTGCCAAGTTCTTCGTTTCTGGTGTTTTGATATTCTTTCCTGTAATCTCTTTTTCCATGAGGAGGTACAGAAATGACAGACAGGGTGATAAGAGTACTGGTGGTAGATGACTCGGCGTTCATGAGGATGGTACTCAAAGATATCATAGATTCTCAGCCAGACATGAAGGTAGTGGGATTCGCTAAAGACGGTTTGGAAGCCGTTGAAAAGGCTGTAGAACTCAAACCAGACGTCATAACCATGGACATCGAAATGCCGAATCTGAACGGAATTGAAGCGCTGAAACTCATCATGAAAAAAGTCCCCACACGAGTCATCATGGTGAGCAGTTTGACGGAAGAAGGCGCGGCGATCACAATAGAAGCTCTCAGAAACGGTGCGGTGGATTTCATCACCAAGCCGCACGGTTCGGTTTCTCTCACTTTCAGACAAGTTGCCCCGGAACTTCTGGAAAAGATCAGACAGGCGATGAACGTGGATCCACGCACTCTCCTCTTTAAGCCGAAGGTTTCACGGCTCACCATAACCAAACCAGCTGTAAGTGGGAAAATCGTGGTTATAGGTTCCTCAACCGGAGGGCCCAGATCGCTCGACATGATCATCCCAAACCTTCCGAAAAACTTCCCAGCTCCAATAGTGGTGGTCCAGCACATGCCTCCTGGTTTCACAAAATCGCTCGCAATGAGGCTAGACAGCACCTCTGAACTCACAGTGAAGGAGGCCGAAGACGGAGAAGAGGTCAAGCCCGGTTTTGTTTATATCGCTCCCGGGGACTTCCATCTTGGTTTGAAAGCCCAGAACGGCAAGGTTTTTTTCTTCCTGGACAAGTCTGATAAAATAAACAACGTGAGGCCATCGGTGGATTTCACCCTGGACAAAGCAGCGGAGATATACAAATCCAAAACGATAGCTGTGATTCTCACGGGTATGGGCAAAGATGGCACCAAGGGAGCATTCAAGGTCAAGTTTTACGGTGGAACGGTAATAGCCGAAGATAAAGAAACATGTGTCGTCTTTGGAATGCCCAAGTCGGTGATCGAAGAAGGTTACTCTGATTACGTTCTTCCGGCCTATAAAATACCTGAGAAGCTGATAGAACTCGTATGAAAGGATGGGGAGGATGAAGAGAGGCTTCTTTTTGCTTTTTCTTGTTGTCTTTTTCGTACACGGATTCTCATCCTACTTCCTGATTCATTACAAGGTCCAGAAGAACGACACCCTTTACAGTATATCCCTCAACTTTGGGATTTCCCCCTCTCTTCTTCTTGACTGGAATCCCGGACTCGACCCTCACAATCTCAGAGTGGGGCAGGAGATCGTGATTCCTCAGCCGCCTGGCTACCTCTACACAGTAAAAAAAGGAGACACCCTCGATACTATTGCAAAAAGGTTCTTCACAACCGCTACTTTCATAAAGGAAGCGAATCAGCTCAAGTCTTACACCATATATGCGGGACAGAAGCTGTTCATACCTGAAAGTATCATTGGAAAGGCGTTCAACGATGAGAAATTCTTCATCTGGCCTGTTTATGGTGTCATTTCCTCCGGTTTTGGCTGGAGGATTCACCCCATAACCGGGAAATATTCCTTTCACTCAGGAATTGATATATCGGCACCTGAGGGTACACCCATATTCGCTGCTGAAAGCGGAGTGGTGGAGTTCGCCGGGGAAAACGGCGGGTACGGTCTCATGATAAAAATAAAATCTGCTTCTTACGAACACATATACGGGCATCTTTCCCAAATAGATGTATACGAGGGTCAGTACGTAAAGAAAGGTCAGATAATAGGAAGGGTTGGAAACACCGGTTTGAGTACAGGGCCTCACCTTCATTTCGAGGTTAGAGTGAATGAGAAAGCCGTGAATCCGATCAATTACCTGCCAAACCAGATCTGGGTGTTGAAAAAAGAACTCATAGGAACCGGTGGAGAATGAAGATCCTGGTAAGCGCGTGCCTTCTGGGACTTCCCACAAGATACGACGGACGTTCAGCAGCAGATGAAAGAGTTCTTTCGCTGCTGGAAAGGCACGATCTGATACCTGTCTGTCCCGAGCAACTTGGTGGTCTTCCAACTCCAAGGCCCCGGTGTGAGATTTATGGAGGCTGCGGATGGACCGGGAAGGAAAGAGTTCTCGATGAGTTTGGAAGCGACAGAACTGAGAATTTTTTGAAAGGCGCGGAAACCACCCTCAAGGTTGCTCGCCTTCTGAAAGTAGACCTCGCCATTCTGAAATCTAAAAGTCCCTCCTGCGGGAAAAACTTTGTCTACGATGGATCTTTTTCTGGAAGGCTTGTTCCAGGAAAAGGTGTCACAGCCTTTCTGCTGGAAAAAAACGGGTTGAAAGTCTTCGAGGAAAACGAAGTATTCGTGAATAACAATGATCTTCTTTGAAAATAGTCCCTTTCAGGCGATTGTTTTCTTTTGATGAAAGGAAACGTTTGTTTCTTACTCTTTTCTTATTTTTCTTTGTATTGACAAATTGATTATAATATGGTTGGTTAGTAAATGAAAACAAACCTACTGGGGGATTCCAATGCTGGGCGAGGTCGAAAGAAGGATTCTTCAGACGATCAAAGACAAAGGACAAATATCGAGGGTGGAGATAAGCAAGATTCTGAACATCAGCAAACCCGTGGTATCTCAAGCTGTGAGCAGGTTGATCGAACTGGGATTTGTGAAAGAAACGGGTAAAAAGGAAAGCTCTTCAAGAGGTGGTAGAAGACCAGTTTTGCTTTCTTTTGTTCCTGAAAGCAGATACGTTGTAGGAGTGGACGTTGGAGGCACGAAGATCGATGCCGTTCTCACCGATCTGAATGGTAGCATCCTGAAGAAAGAACACGTCGTTCTTCCTTCTGACCTAGACAAGGAAAAGCTTTTTGAGGAGATAAAAAGGGTTATGAAACCACTTCTCAAATACGACAAAATTTTGGGAATCGGAATAGGAATCCCGGGAACGGTTGATGAGAATCAACTGATAAAGCGCATACCAGCATTCAACATCACAAACTGGAATCTGAAAAAGGAACTGGAAAGTTTTGCTGGATATCCTGTCTTCATCGAAAACAACGCAAATCTCGATGCCTTCGCAGAGACCAGAGTGGGTGCAGGGAAGGGTTACAGATGTGTGTTTCTCATATCCATAGGCTGGGGTATCGGCTCTGGGATCGTTTACGAGGGAAGGATCTTCAGGGGAGCGCGGGGAAAAGCAGGTGAGTTCGGCCACATGATAACAGACTGGACGGTGGACAAAACCGTAGTGCCAGAGAAAGGTTTTGGTCATCTCGAAGAGTGGTTCTCCGGTTACTCTCTGAAGAAGAAATTTAGAAAACCCATTGAGACGGTGTTTGAGCAGAATCCAGAGGAATTGAGAGAAAGTCTGGAACACCTTGGAGTTGCGATAGCAAATACCACTGTGATACTCGATCCGGACGTGGTGATCATAAAGGGAGGAATAGGGTTTCACCAGTTCGACAGGATAGCACCCATTGTGAAATCAATCGTAGAGCGAACAGTTCCAAAAGATATCCTGGAAGATATCGTCATTAAAAGAGGAGAAATAGAAGAGTATGGAGTTGCAATCGGTGGAGCCCTGTATGTGATCGAAAATGTTCTGGGATTGAAATGAAGGGGGTGATTCTATGAAGGCGGTGAGGCTTCATGCAAAGTGGGATCCAAGGCCTGATTTCAAACTGGGGCCCAAGGATGTTGAAGGAAAACTTACCTGGCTTGGAAGCAAGGTGTGGAGATATCCGGAGGTGCGAGTTGAAGAAGTCCCGGAGCCAAAGATCGAAAAGCCCACAGAGATCATCATCAAAGTGAAGGCCTGCGGGATCTGTGGCAGTGACGTTCATATGGCCCAGACCGATGATGAAGGCTACATTCTTTACCCTGGTCTTACTGGTTTTCCCGTCACTTTGGGCCACGAGTTTTCCGGAGTTGTGGTGGAGGCAGGACCGGAGGCCATCAACAGAAGAACAAACAGAAGATTCGAGATCGGAGAGCCCGTCTGTGTAGAGGAAATGCTCTGGTGTGGTCACTGCAGGCCCTGTGCTGAAGGCTTCCCAAACCACTGCGAAAACCTGAACGAACTGGGATTCAACGTCGATGGAGCTTTCGCAGAGTACGTGAAGGTCGATGCCAAATACGCCTGGAGCCTCAGAGAACTGGAGGACAGGTACGGTGACAGACTCTTTCTTGCAGGAAGTCTCGTGGAACCCACCTCCGTTGCTTACAACGCTGTAATTGTGAGAGGAGGTGGAATCAGGCCTGGAGACAACGTGGTGATACTCGGAGGAGGTCCTATAGGACTTGCAGCCGTTGCGATTTTGAAACACGCAGGAGCAGCGAAAGTGATCCTGTCAGAGCCTTCCGAAACTAGAAGAAACCTTGCCATAGAGCTGGGAGCAGATCACGTGATAGATCCCACAAAGGAGAACTTCGTGGAAGCGGTGCTTGATTACACGAACGGTCTTGGAGCAAAGCTTTTCCTCGAAGCGACAGGTGTTCCTCAGATCGTCTGGCCACAGATAGAAGAGGTAATCTGGAGAGCCCGCGGTATAAACGCCACCGTGGTGATCGTGGCAAGAGCCGACGCGAAGATACCTCTCACTGGGGAAGTGTTTCAGGTCAGAAGGGCACAGATCGTGGGATCTCAGGGACACTCTGGTCATGGTACCTTCCCGAGGGTGATCAGTCTCATGGCCTCCGGGATGGACATGACCAAAATCATCTCCAAGACCGTTACCATGGAGGAAATACCTGAGTACATAAAGAGGCTTCAAACCGACAAGTCCCTGGTGAAGGTTACCATGGTGAACGAGTGAGGTGAGAGTTATGGGTAAGTGGCAGATACCACCTGAGGGAGGTCACATGGAAAGACCAACGGGTGTCTATTATCAGACGATGACGATGAAACAGATAAAGGAAAGACTAAAGGAATGTGACCTCATAATAATCCCTGTGGGAAGCACGGAAAACCACGGTCCAAATGCACCAACAGGAGAAGATACCTTCCTCGTCACGAGGATGGCCGAGCAGGTCGCATTGAAAACAGGTTGTACAGTTGCAGAGCCCATCTGGTATGGATACCATCCGTACCACCACATAGGAATGCCAGGAACGGTTCCAGTAAAAGATGAGGCGTTCATAGACTATCTTGTGAGCGTCATAGCAGGATTCTGGAACACTGGTTTCAGAAAGCAGATCCTTCTGAACGGCCATGGCCAGGAGTTCGTGATTCCTGTAGCCATTCACAAGTTCGCAAAGATTTTCCAGGTTCCTGCCATCATCATCAATCTGAACTGGTATCACGCCATACAGGACAAGTTCAAGACGAAGGAAGAAGGCGGCCCCTACGAAACACCGTTCATTCACGCAGACGAAGTGGAGACGTCATGGAGCCTTGCGCTCTTTCCGGAACTCATGCACCAGGAATGGGCTGTCGACACAGAGCCGAAAGGGTTCCTACCGGAAGGACACATAGACAAGGCGGGAAATCTCCTTCACAGACCCATTGCATGGTACGGACACGTAGGGGGAGGTCCCATAGAGGTTGTGGCGTATCCTGAGGGGGTTGTAGGAAAGGCAACCCTTGCGTCTGCGGACAAGGCCAAGGAAGGAGTTGAAGCCCTTCTGGATTACCTGGAAAAACTCGTGAGGGACATCATGGAAAGGTTCCCGCCGGGGAAACTGCCACCTGCGGAGATGCTGTCTCAGAGGCCAAAGGAAGAACTCGATGCACTCACAAAAGAGCCACTTACGGAAGGCTGGAGGAACCTGTACACGGCTGGGAACCTGTGGGGATGAGACCGTGAAACTTGGAATAATCGGTCTGGGGCGCATAGGAACGATACATGCCGAAAACGCAAAACTCCTGGAAGACGTGGAACTGGTGGCGGTGTCCGATATAAGGATTGAAAGAGCAAAGGAAGTGGCCGAGAAGTTGAAGGTGAAAAAGGTCTTTGCCAGCCCGGAGGACCTCATACGTGATCCAGAAGTGGAAGCGGTGATGATCTGTTCCAGTACCAACACGCACGCACCACTTGTCCTTGAATGTGCCAGAGCAAGAAAACACGTGTTCTGCGAGAAACCCCTCTCCCTGGATCTGGTGGAAGTGGACAGGATGATAGAGGCAATGAAAGAGGCTGGAAGGATCCTCTTTGTTGGATTCAACAGAAGATTCGACAGGAATTTCAAAAAGGTAAAAGAAGCAGTAGAGGAAGGAAAGATAGGGACACCCCATGTTTTGAAGATAACGAGCCGGGATCCTGAGCCACCCCCGATAGAGTACGTGAAGGTCTCAGGAGGAATATTCCTCGACATGACCATACACGACTTCGATATGGCGCGCTACATAATGGGTGAGGAAGTGGAAGAGGTCTACGCCAGTGGATCTGTGCTTGTGGACGAGGAGATAGGAAAAGCAGGGGACGTGGACACAGCCGTGGTCGTTCTGCGTTTCAGAAGCGGGGCTCTCGGGGTGATAGACAACTCCAGAAAGGCTGTTTATGGTTACGATCAGAGACTGGAGGTCTTTGGAACAAAAGGGAAAATCACCGTCGACAACATCAGAGAAGACACCACCATGCTCACAGATGAACAGGGTGACCACGGTTCGAAGTATCTCTACTTCTTCCTGGAAAGGTACAGAGAGTCGTATCTGGAAGAGTTGAAAACGTTCGTTAAAAACGTAGCAGAGAACGAACCACCGGCCGTGAGTGGAGAGGACGGGAGAATGGCTCTTCTGCTGGGATACGCTGCAAAGAAATCTCTGGAAGAAAAAAGGGCCGTGAGATTGGAAGAGGTGATTCCATGATCACCTTCATTGGACACGTGTCGAAGGACATCAACGTGATACATGGAAAAGAGGAAACAGCGTACGGTGGAGGAGTGGTGGCTGGTTCTATCACCGCAGCTCTTCTTGGGGTGAAAGCGAAGGTGGTTACAAAGTGTGCAAGGGAAGATATCGTACACTTTGAGTTTTTACGTGAAAACGGAGTTGAAGTGGTCTTTCTGGAAAGTACCAGGACAACCAGCATAGAGAACAGGTATGGAACCAGTCCAGACGAAAGGGAAAGTTTTCTGATTTCGGCAGCTGATCCGTTCACAGAGGAGGATCTTCTGCACGTTGAAGGAAAGGTTTGCCACGTGAATCCCCTGTGGTACGGTGAGTTTCCAGAAGAGCTCATAACAAAATTGCGCGAAAAGGTGGATTTTCTATCTGGAGACGCACAGGGTTTTGTCAGAGCCCCAGAAAACGGAAAACTCGTCTACAGAGACTGGAGAAAAAAAGAACACCTGAGATTTTTTGATCTCTTCAAGGTCGATATCAAAGAAGCAGCGGTTCTGACAGGAACAAAGGATCTAAAAGATGCGTGTAGAATCATCGGCTCCTTCGGGACCAGGATTGTACTTGCAACTCACTCCGCCGGTGTTCTTGTGTTCGATGGAGAGTTTCATGAAGCACCCTTTGAAGGATGGACTCTGGAGGGGCGAACAGGAAGAGGCGACACGTGTACAGCCGCGTTTCTCGTTGCTTTTCTCTTCAAAGGAATGAGTGTGGATGAGGCCACACGGTTTGCAGCAAGGGTTACTTCTGTTAAGATGAGACATCCAGGACCTTTGAGGAGGGATGATGTTGAAACTCTCTCTGGTAATCAGCACCTCTGATGCTGCCTTTGACGCACTGGCTTTCAAAGGAGACCTGAAAAAAGGAATGGAACTTGCAAAAAGAATCGGCTATCAGGCGGTGGAGATCGCTGTCAGAGACCCTTCTGTTGTGGATTGGAACGAGGTAGCCAGGCTCTCAAAGGAGCTGAGTCTTCCTATCTGTGCCATAGGAACTGGTCAGGCGTTCCTCGCTGATGGGCTTTCTCTAACACATCCGGATGAGAAGATCAGAAAAAAGTCGATCGAGAGGGTCAAGAAACATGCGGAAGTTGCAGAGTCATTCGGAGCATTTGTTATTATCGGCCTTGTTCGTGGAAAAAGGGAAGGAAGGCCATATCGAGAGGTAGAAAAACTCTTCCTTGAAAGTATGAACTCTTTACTGAGCGATACAAAAGAAGTGAGATTCGTCATAGAGCCTCTCAACAGGTACGAGTCAGATTTCATAAACACCGTTGAAGAGGCACTGAGGGTGATTGAAAAAATCAACTCTGACAGGGTGGGAATTCTCGCAGACACCTTCCACATGAACATAGAGGAGGTAAACATTTCAGAGAGTCTGAAAGTAGCGGGAAAGAAACTGTACCACTTCCATGTGGCAGACAGCAACCGATGGGCACCGGGATGCGGACACTTTGATTTTGAAAGCACTTTCAAAACCCTGAAAGAGATTGGCTACGATGGATACATCTCCGTTGAGTGTCTTCCTCTTCCGGGAGGGATGGAAAAGGCTGCGGAGGTTGCCTTCAGGACTCTAAAAGAACTAATTGTTAACTTGTAGTAACACAATGAGGGCAGTCTTGATTAATGATAAACAGGACGATTGCTCATACTCTTTAGTTGTGGGAGTAAAAATCAACCTGAGATGGCTTTTCTATTACAATGGGTAGCACTGCACCTGACCTTCCGAGCCTACAGGAAAGAAATTTGATGTTTTTTAACGGAAATTGAAAAAATAGTGATAAAATTAATAAAACGGGGGGTGAAAGTATGAGAAAGCTTCTACTTGTGATCATCTTGACCATAGGTCTTTTGATGTTCGCAGAAGAGATCACCATCACCGCGTGGACCGTGGGACCCGATAATCCATCTTACTACAGGTTTGACAATCTGAAAACAGCTGCAGAGAGGCTGAACAAGATTCTGAAGGACCTTGGAGTCGATCTCACCGTCAAAGTCGATGGCTACTTTGATACGACGGATTGGAGTTCTTTCAAGCAGAAGGTTGTCTTTGGAATCAAGTCTGGTCAGGTAGTGGATATCATCTGTTCGGGACACGACGACATAGGAGCCTGGGCGAAAGCGGGTTACATCATTCCTCTAGACGACTATGTGAAGAAGTACTGGGACGAGGAGTACTATGACTTCATTCCATCGCTCTGGGAGGCTACCAAGTACAAAGGAAAGATCTACGGAATCCCACAGGACACAGAAGCAAGACCTTTCTACATCAACAAGCAGGTCTTGAAAAAACTCGGCTGGTCGGATGAAGAAATCAACTCTCTGCCAGACAGGATCGCCAGGGGAGAGTTCACCTTTGAAGACTTCATTGAAGTGGCAAAAGAAGCCGTTGAAAAGGGTCTTGTGGAGTGGGGACTCTACCACAGACCGAAAGCAGGTATCGACTACTACCAGCTCATGATCAGCATGGGTATCGACTTCTACGATGAGGAAAAGGCTGTGTTCGTTTACAACGTAAAAGAGATGAAAGACTACTTCAAGCTCCTCTACGACCTTGCGAACACCTACAAGATTCTTCCAAAGAACATGATAGGAACACCGTGGACCTCTGTTCACAAGGATGTCACGAGCGGAAAGGTCCTGGCATGGATGGGTGGTACATGGAACTGGGCTGAATGGAAGAAAGATTACGGAAAGACAGAGGAAGAACTGCAGGACATGTTCATCCTCGCTCCTGTTCCGAAGTTCAAAGGCAGAGGAAGGCCGAACACCCTGTCCCATCCAATCGTTTACATGATCCCGAGCACGAGTAAATACCCAGACATTGCATTCTTGCTCATAACCTTGGCTTCTGCACCGGAACTCAACATGAGACACGCTGTTGAGAGCGGGCACCTGCCGATCAGATGGCAGCAAACGGTGCTTCCTGAGTACACCAAGGAATTTATCATGGTGGAAGGAACGAAGCTTTTGCCGTACTCCGGTTTCATTCCAAACGATGACATGTTCAACCTCTACACCCAGATCATCTTCGAAGGAATGCAGATGGCCGAAAGCGGTATGGATCCAGAGAAGGTGGCAGAAGACGTTGCAAAAAGGCTGAAGTCCCAGCTGAAAGATAGGGTTGTGATCGTGGAGTGAGGGGGTTTCCCTCACTCCTTTTGTGGGGTGAACAGGGTGAAAAGACTGAAGCCGTTACTTTTGCTTTTTCCTCTTCTTGCCTTCGTGATCATTTTCTTTGTGATCCCTGTTGTTCTCACCGTAGTGATCGCGTTCACAGACATGGACTATTCGTTCGTATGGAATTTCGTGGGGTTTCAGAATTTCAGGGATATTTCCACGGATTTCATTATTCCACGTGTGATAGCGAACACCTTCATATACACTTTCGGTACGTTGGGACTTTTCAACCTTGGAACGGCCCTTCTTATTTCACTTCTCACAACGTCGATCAGCGATAGATGGGGTAACTTCTTCAGGACTCTCTGGATGCTTCCAAGACTCACGCCGTCTGTTGTTTATGGACTCCTCTGGCTCTGGATGTTCGATCCCACAGAGTACGGACTTGTGAACTTCATACGGGGACTCTTCGGCCTTCCTCCACAGGACTGGCTTCACAGTGCTCCTATGTGGATGGTGATCTTCGCAAACGGTTTCATAGGTGCTTCGATGGGAATGCTTGTCTTCACAGCGGCGATAAAATCCATACCAGAAGATTACTACAGGGCAGCCCGTATCGATGGAGCGAGTTGGTTTATGGTGGTGAGGAGAATCACCCTTCCTCTGATAAAGTGGCATCTTCTCTTCGTGACTGCATACCAGACACTTTCCCTTCTTGCCTCTTTTGAATACATACTCATCATCACGGACGGTGGACCCGTTTACAGAACAGAGGTGTGGGCACTCTACACGTACCACAACGCCTTTTCACACTTCAGATTCGGCTACGGTGCAGCCCTTTCGATCATCCTCGTTATCATAGGTGTGGTTTCTGCTCTTGTCTACATGAAGTTCTTCGGTTTTGAATCTCTCATGGAAAAACCGAAGGTCGAGGTGGAATGATGAAACTCTCGTTCTGGCAAAAAAATTCGGAAAAAATCAGAAATTTTGTGATAATCCTCGTGCTTTTTCTCATAACCTCACCGATTCTGGTGGGGTACGTCTGGCTCATTCTGAGATCTTTCAGCGAGGATCTGGTGAACGGCTTTGTCCCCACGAAGCTCACCCTGAAAAACTGGAGATTCCTCTGGCAGGAGATCAAGGGATATCCGAACATCTGGCAAACCACGCTGAACACCGCTCTGCTAGCACTCGGTGTGATGGGAATTGAGGTGTTGATCACAAGCCTTGGTGGGTATGCACTCTCAAGGTACGATTTTCCTGGAAGGTCCTCTATGATGAAGTTCATTCTTGCACTTCATGCTTTTCCGGCAATATCTCTCATGACAGCTGTGTTTTACCTCCTCTGGACGCTTAGACTGCTGGATACCCTCTGGGGAGTGATACTCCTCAAAGCCTCTCTGGAAGTGCCGTGGGGCACCTGGATTATGAAGGGGTTTTACGATGGTATTCCCTGGGAACTCGAGTGGGCAGGCCTTGTTGATGGCTACAGCAGATTCGAGGTGTGGAGAAAGATTCTTCTTCCACTTGTAAAACCAGGGATCGCCGTTACGGCCATCTTTGCTTTCCTTTCCGGATGGTCTGAATTCGTTTTCGTGAACACGTTCATCTTCTCGCAGAACCTGTGGACACTCTCAAAGTACGTAAAAGGGTTCATCGGAGACTACAGATTCGCAGACTACGGGCTTGTGACTGCCGTGGGATTGTTCTACATGATACCAACGATCATCTTTTTCTTCTTCGTCAGCAAGCACATGATAAAACTGACCATTGGGGGAGTGAAAGGATAATGCCCAGTATCAGGGTTGTGAATCTGAAAAAGTACTTCGGAAAAGTGAAAGCAGTAGATGGCGTGAGCTTCGAGGTGAAGGATGGAGAGTTCGTGGCGCTGCTTGGTCCATCCGGTTGCGGCAAAACCACCACTCTCTTGACGCTCGCGGGTATTTACAGACCCACCGCGGGAGAGATCTACTTCGATGACGTGCTGGTCAACGATATCCCTCCGAAGTACAGAGAGGTGGGGATGGTCTTTCAGAACTACGCGCTCTATCCACACATGACCGTCTTCGAAAACATCGCCTTCCCCCTGAAAGCGAGAAAACTCCCGAAGGATGAAATAGAAAAGAGGGTCTTGGAGATCGCCAGGAAACTCCTCATCGACAACCTTCTCGATCGAAAGCCGTCACAGCTTTCCGGAGGACAACAGCAAAGAGTGGCGCTCGCAAGGGCTCTGGTGAAACAACCAAAGGTGCTCCTTTTTGATGAACCGCTGTCAAACCTGGATGCAAACCTCAGGATGATCATGCGGGCGGAAATAAAACACCTTCAGCAGGAACTTGGAATCACCTCTGTTTACGTCACACACGATCAAGCTGAGGCGATGACGATGGCTTCAAGAATCGCTGTTTTCAATCAGGGGAAACTCGTTCAGTATGGAACACCCGATGAGGTTTATGACTCTCCAAAGAACATGTTTGTCGCTTCGTTCATAGGGAATCCTCCAACGAACTTCCTGAGGGATTTCTCTGTCTCCGTGGAAAACAAACAAACAATTTTGAAAAGAGACGATGTCATCATTAAACTGCCAGAGCCAGTTGATGTAAAATTGAAGGAAGTCGTTGTCGGCATTAGACCTGAGCACTGCAGGATTTCCTGCGAGCGTGTGGAAAACTCAATTCCCGGTGTTGTCTATGTTGTAGAACCATTGGGAAGGGATATAATAGTGAACGTGAAAACGGAGAAAGGAGAGATAATAAAGGTCTTCGGCGACACTGGAAAAGCTCCACAACCGGGTGAGAATGTATTTCTGGTTCCTGATCTCGGGAGGATTCATCTGTTTAATCCAGAAACGGAGGAAACGATTCTGTAAAAGAAAGAAGGTGCAGTTATGATAAAGGGAATAGGAACCAACGTGGATACAAGGAGGGTAAACGGTTCAATAAAAAGACTGGTGAGCGAACTCGAGTTTTTCAAAAGCATAGGATTCGATTATGTGGAGATTCCAGCTGCTGGCCTCGATGTGATAGCACGGGGCAGGATCATTAGGAAAAGGCTTGAGCGAGTGAAAGAACTTCTTTCCAACTACAATTTCCGATACACGGTTCATGCTCCCGATGTGATAAATCTGAAGATAAAAACCAATCCCTGGCACTACCAGGTTATGGAAGCCACAATAGAATTCGCCGGTGAGATAAATGCGGAAGTGGTGGTTTACCATTACGGAGAAGTGGATCATTCGATAGATGTTCCCGAGAGAGTTCAAAGAAAGACTGAAATCGTGGCTCTCCGTGAATTGGCGGATCTTGCAAAAGAGAAGGGTGTTGTCATAGGCGTTGAAAATGTTGGTCATCCAGTTTCTGAGGTGTTGAAGCTTGTAAGAGCGGTGAATCATCCAAACGTGAAGCTCGTCATAGATGTGGGTCATTTGTTTATAGTTTCAAACTACACCGGTATAGATTTCTACGATGAGTTGAAGAAGGGCCTTCCATATGCAGTTGAACTGCATCTCAGCGATAACTTCGGGGAGTCTCCGCAGACTTATCAAAAAATACCGGATGTAGAAGCCTTTCGTTTCGTCTATGGAATAGGAGATCTTCACCTTCCCATTGGAGAAGGAGATATTCCGTACAACAAGGTCTTCAGGATAATCAGAGAGTCTGGTTTCGATGGTATCGTAATTTTAGAAATAAATTCCATGGACAGATTCGCTGATGAGTATGCGGACTCCCTCAACCTTCTGAGAAGGCGTCTGATTCTTGCAGCAGACAACAACAAGACTAAAAAAAGAAGAAAGGTCAAGTGAGGTTTTTTCTCATCCTTCCGTACCTGTCTGCTGCTTTTAGGGCGAAAAACACATCTTTTGATGTCAAAGGTTGGGGTTCGTTGTGTATTGTTTCATTCTTGTCACAGGCTTTCTCAGCCACTTTCATCAGATCCTCGTCCGAAACACCATCAAGTCCTATCTCTGCCAGAGTAGTAGGTAATCCCACTTCTTCACAGAAAGAGTAGACCTCTTCGATCATCTTTCTGGGTTTGTCAGTCAAAAACAGTGATGCGAGAACTCCTATGGCCACTTTTTCCCCGTGTAAATACTTGTGGGTATTTTCCAGAACGGTGAGACCGTTGTGAATAGCATGTGCAGCTGCCAGTCCTCCACTTTCGAATCCCAGACCACTTAAAAGGGTGTTCGCCTCAACGATTTTTTCAAGGGCAGGTGTGACAGACTTTTCCTCCACCGACCTTTTCGCGAGTACACCGTATTCTAAAAGTGTCTCATAGCAAAGTCTTGCGAGTGCGTAGGCTGTCATCGAACCAAGTCTTCCCGTCATATTTGGAGCATATTTCTGTTTACAAGATTCTGCCTCAAACCACGTGGCAAGGGCATCTCCCATTCCGGCAACGAGAAATCTCGCGGGGGCTTTCGCTACAATCTCCGTGTCTACTAGAACGACATCTGGATTCTTTGGCAAAAACAGGTATCTTTTGAACTCCCCGTTTGGTGTGTAAATCACGGAAAGGGCACTGCATGGAGCATCTGTAGAGGCAATAGTTGGAACAATCACAACAGGCTTCTTCAACTTATAGGCGACCGCTTTAGCGGTATCGAGTGTTTTTCCGCCACCTATGCCCACCACCACGTCTGTTTCTTCTTCAACAAGACCTGAAAGTCTCTCTATCTCTTCGTCTGAACACTCTCCACCAAAGATCTGTTTGTTTACCCTGACGTTTATAAAAGAGCTGAAGAAATTTTCTCCTAGCACGTTTTTGTCCACAAAATCATCGATCACCACAAATGCCCTTCCTCCAAAACGAGAAAGTTCTTCTTCTAGAATGTCGATAGCACCTGCCCCCTGAACATATCTACCTGGAAATATGGTGGTTGTTATCATGATTATCACCTCCTACCATTATTATCAACCTTAATTGTTAAATTTTTCACGAAGTATAGAAAAATTTTTATTAAGACTTGCAAAGAGGACTCCATCTTCTACAAGGTGCTTGAATGTTAGAGAATGGACGTGAAGTGCATGTGGAACGCATCACGATAGGGACAGGAACCGTCCGAGTTCATGCCCGTGGAACGTACTCTGGCGGCAGAACCCGAAAAGAGGCTACGATCTATCACGGGTCGAAGCGGAGAGCCTTGCCTCCTATGGAACAGGGTAGCTGACAATATCAACTGAATATTCTCTCTAAGATGACAGCCCAGACAGGAAGAGTGAAGATGGCAAAGAAAGTGGTGAGAGTAACACCGTAACCCACTGTTTCACTGTCTCCATCGAGGGCAGAAGTGAGAACCACTGCGTTCACAGCAGCAGGCATCGCGGTTTCCAGCACGAAAACCTTGGCTGTGAGTCCTTCAAGACCGTAAATCAGAGCGAAAACCAGTGCAATGAGGGGGGCAAGGAAGAGCTTATTCACAACGATGATCCCGCCAATCTTCGAAAGATGTCTTCCCAGTTTCAGTTTGGAAACAGACAATCCCACGTAAAGAAGAAGGTACGGTATGGCAGATTGCTTCAACATCAAAATAGCATTTACAAGCCATTCGGGAAGTTCTCGAAAACTCCAGCCCAATTTTCCGGTTAGAAATCCTGCAATCAGAGCGTACACGTAAGGAAGTCTGAACAGATTTTTAATGTTCACTTTCTCACCAAGGAACATGGGAAGAACTGCGGAGAACATGATGATGTTCAGGGTGGCGTAAACCACTCCGAGAGAAAGTGCTTCTTCTCCCCACAAAGAAAGAAGGATAGGATATCCCAAATAGCCAACGTTTGCGGTAACTGCGGTGACGTGAATCACTTCTTTTTTCTCCTTGAAGAGTCTGGAATAAAGATAGAAGATAACAAAAATAATAGCCACTCCAAGTCCGAATTCTCCAAGAGTTGAAAAACTGGGAGTGTATTCGTTTATAAAGGTAAACGTTACCGTTGGAACCATGACCCAGATTGCAACTTTTGAAGCAAGACCCATTGTTTCTTCAGAAAAAACTTTCCCCAAAGTGTAGCCGATGAGGATTATGAGAAAAGAAGGAATTATCGCCGAGAACGTCGTATAGAGCATTTTTTTCCTCCTTCAAATCCTAACGATTTGCCCTGTATCTGCTGAAAGTCTTGCTTTCAATGCGATCTCGGTGGTGAGAATAGAGTCTTCCGGGGTTACCATGCACTTTCCTTGACCACGAATTTCCCTCAAGAAATCTTCGAAAATCTGCCCTTTTTCAACGAGTGGTACTTCTCTGTGTCCTTTCTCGTCAGTGAGAAACACTCTTTCATTAATGACCTCGACGATTCCCTTGGTCCCCACTATTCTCATTCTGTCGTCGTCGTGGGTAGGGGCACCATGGGGTCTGAGATAATCTATGGAAAGGGATGCGAAAACTTCGTCTTCCAATGTGAAGTGGCAGAGTGCCGTCGTTTCGAGTTCTCCATGGCCTGAATTGTGAAGACGTGAGTGAGTAGCATAAACGGAGAGAAATTTTTTTTCGGTGATCCAGTGGATCCAGTCAATCGCGTGTATTCCAACCCAGGGAATGGTCCCTCCGTATGTTTCCCTCTTTTTGTAAAAATCTGGTCTTTGTCCGAGTTTGTATGACTTCTGTGTGTTCACGAGTCTGATTTCACCCACAGCACCTTCACTGACAAGTTTTTTGGCGGTGAGAAAATGTGGCCGGTATCTGATACCAAACATGGCTGTGAAGAAAACCTCGTTCCTCACCTTCTGATAGACAGACCTGATCTTTTCCAGATCTTCGAAGGTGGTAGCTATGGGTTTCTCTACGAAGGCATGGATTTTTCTCTCTAAAGCTTCTAGCAGGATCTTTCCGTTCAGAGAAAAAACGGTATTTATAACCAGAATATCGGGTTTTTCTTTTTCTAACATTTCCCACCAGTTGTTGTATTTCTTCGGTTTTATGTTCATTTCAGATATAGCTTTTTCCAGCTTTGACAAATCTTCTTCTGGTACCCCTGGTGCGATTCCGGTAACGGAACACTCCTCGTCGAGTCCTTCTAAAGCATATCTGAAATGACCAGAGGAGCCAATTACGCATATCTTCAGCATGTTATCTCCCCTTCGAGCCCCTCGAAGTTTTCAAGCTTTACTTCTTCACCACGCTTCGCCCACGGTAGATTCAGTTCAGAAAAGATTTTTTCCTCCTCGTAGGCTCTCTCCATGGCCTCTTTTAATCCTTCTACCCAAATCAGAGGAGGTTCTCCCTCTACTCTTTTCAGTTCTGTTGGAAAATCCTGGATTTCTTTCATGGAAACGTGTGCTTCATTTATAGCAATTGTGTGGGCCATGGCCGATTCAAGGGTACAGATGAATTCCTTTTGCCCCCTCACTGCATCTACCACAACCCAGAGTTTTCTCATACTACCGTGATCTGTTGGACCGTAAATCTCTTTTCTGCCATCTTCATAAACAACGAGAAGATTCTCTTCACTTTCAGGATATTCCGGGTAATTACATATGACCCGGGCCTTTTCAAATCTGTATTCAAAAACAGGTCCTTTACGTTCTTTTACAGCGTGTGTTGCGAAGAAAAGAACGGGTATCTTTCTCACAGTCATTTTCAAAGCACAGGTGTCGAAACTTTCTATGTCGTTGGCTCTGTAGAGCTCCGCAACTATACTTTCAGGATACGCACTTTCTTCCATTTTTTCACCCAGCAAGAAAAGCATGTTGTGGAGAAAGTGTGCTGTAGCGTTTCCCGCCACACTGTCTAAAACCCATCGATTGTTCACCTTCAATTTTCCTGCCCAGGAGTTTCTTCTGTAATAAGCCGTATCTCTTGGCCAGAGGACAAGAGTTTTAAAAAGAACCGGCTTTCCAAATTTTCCAGCGAGAATATCCTCCTTGAGCTTGAGAACCGCAGGATTATAGGACCACTGATAACCTATCGCTACGATCTTTCCGTATTTTTCTCTGCATTCGATCATCTTTTTTACTTCCTTTACAGTAGCTGCAGCGGGTTTTTCACAGAGCACGTGACTTCCGTTTCTGACTGCCGTACAGGTTTGCTCGCAGTGATAATGGATAGGAGAAGAAATGATAGCAAGATCTGCTGTATGGTGAGAGTAAAATTCTTCGAGTGTGTTGTACATAGGAACGTTTAACGAACGGAGTTCATCATAGAACCTGCTGTTCTGTGGATACGGATCTACCACACCAGATATTCGAACACCTTTTTCTCTTCCTTCTCTCAGTATGTACTCTACATATTTGTTACCGTAACCCCCGATGCCTACGAGAACCACAGAGACTTCTTTCATGAGTTGTTGCCTCCTTCTCATCTGAGAACTTCTCTCCTCATGAAGCTATTCCATACCGTTTCGAACCAGGTATCTTCCCTTGGAATTTCCTTCACAGGATCCCAGAAAAATTCACACCTGTTTTCTTTGCAACGAACTCTCTGAATTTTCTTGTTAAAAGATTCGCCAGCCAGGCTGTATCTGAACATCTCTGGTAGATTCGGGATGGGAAGTTCTCCGGTCGGATCGTGAACGATGTAAGAACCTCTACTCTTTCCACCCGATTCTATGTAATTTTCAACTGCTGAAAGATACACGTATTGTGTGAGAAGAACGTCGTAAAGTCTGAATGCGAAAGGAAGTTGTCTTATAGAGGAGAGTTCTACTTTTTCAATCAGATTATTGAAATCTCTGAGGGTCTCGTTTTTCCCTTTTCTCGCTTCTTCAAGAGATCTCACTATACCCATACTTCTCATGGAACGCTCGCTTATCTCTTTGAGAATGGATGACACATTGGATTTTCCAGTGATTCTTTTCACAAAACTTTCGCCCAGTTCAATTTTTTTGAGGATTTGATCTTTCGCCTCTTCCAGAATTTCCTCTTCGCACAGAGGATCACCAGAGTAGTTCTCTACTATGTACTGGGCGGCCCTCACTCCTCCCACCTGTCCAGAGTTCAGAGCGCTACCACCGGGTCTGTATACTCCATGGGATCCGTTCACTTCTCCCACCGGGAAGAAATGTTTCAGATTGCTTTCCCACCAAATGTTTCCATGAAGACCTCCGTTGTTATGCTGGGCGCAGACTCCGATTTCTAAGTATTCTTTTCTCAGATCTATTCCGTGCTGTAAATAGACTTCTATCGCGGGTCCGTTCATTTTTTCAAGCCTGTCTATGGGTCGACCGAAGAGAGCACCTGAATTTTTCAGGTATTCGTACGCTTCTTTTCCAAGAAGGGAGAAGTCCAGTTCCCCGTTTTTGCTTCCCCAGCTGGGGTTTCTTGTGAAATCCAACCAGACCCTTCTACCTTTGATTACTGTTTCGTAGAACACGAGGATATCTATCAGAGAGGAACCGTAGTTTTTTATCTTTCTCACATCGAACGGCCACTGGTAACCTTTCAGAAAAATGGCGTTCAGCATCGTGGAAGGATCCGGGAAGTACTCTTCAAGGAACTCTCTTTCATCGTTTCCATTTTCATCCGTAGAAACGTACCTCGGTATGACCTGTTGATAGGTACCAGACAGGTTCCATCTGAACTTTTTGGAAGCGATTCCAAACTGCCATTCCGTCAGATTCTTCCCCATAACCCCCGCTTCGAAAGCGATACCAGTGGCTCCAAAATGCACAGGAGGATAAACCGAGTGGAAATAGAACATTCCCGCAGGTCCACCGGTTGCATAGATTATGTTTTTCACGTTGAAGAGAACGTATCTCTTTTCCGGATCATAGAGGTTGTTCAGATCGAGCGCGATGAGACCAATTGTTTTTTCTTCGTTTCTGTCTGTTAAGATACCAATCGCCTGGTAACCTTCAAAGATCTTTATACCCTTTCTTCTGATCTCCTCCAGGAGTTTTTCGCACATGTAATAGGAAGTCAGAGGACCTGCAGAGGTAGCGCGCTGTTTGGGATCATG
This sequence comes from Thermotoga petrophila RKU-1, assembly GCF_000016785.1. Lineage (NCBI taxonomy): Bacteria > Thermotogati > Thermotogota > Thermotogae > Thermotogales > Thermotogaceae > Thermotoga > Thermotoga petrophila. The sequence continues at coordinate 488,765 of NC_009486.1, read as the reverse complement.
ATCTGTCTTGTATCCAACGTACTCACCGTACCTCGAATGGGGAAAAGGAACCCCAAGTTCCACGAGCCTGAAAAACGCCCGGGCCGAAAGGGCAGCTTCAACGAGTGCGATGTCACCGTCCATACTTCCTCCGTTGAACAATGTTTCAGCAAGTTCATAAACGGAATCAGGTACATTACCTGCGAGCGTGAGCTTGTAGTATGTTTGCTTGTCAGAGCCAGTGTTTCTGGATGTTCCCCATTTCAGGTTGTCCGTTAAAAGTGCCACATCTTTCTGACCAAAAGAGAAAACCCTGTCTACCGCATTCAAACCCGCAGCACCAGAACCCACCACGATAGTATTGAGAGAGAAAATTCTCAGGGTGTGTTCGTTTAACTTAACAACCGACTCTCTCATGATTTCTTGTTCTCCTCCATCTTTCTGTATATGGGAAGGTACACTTCACTGTCTCTGACAACGCAACCACAGCTTTCTCCCGCGGCTTTCAGTTCTGCACATTTGTTACAGGTGATACAGACCTTCTTCGGATCGAGTTCCCCCTTTGTCAGTATGTCTTTTGGATAGTCTGGATAAGCGAATGTCATTCTTCCAAAACCCACAAGGTCGCACCAGCTGTTCTTCAGCATACCGGCTGCAACGTAGGGTGCGAACTGTCTGAACCAGGTGAAGCCGCTCGCAACAACGAGCGTTCTTGAAAGAGTTTCTTTGGCCAGTTTCGCCAGGTTCAGAAGTCTCATGGCTCCAACGATGGGATGCTCAGGGGGATTGTACTTTCCCATTTCATCATACGGTCTGTTTATATGAGGTTTCAGATACGGTGTGGAAGCGGTCACGTTGATTATTTTCACACCGAGTTCTTCCAGTTCTTTCAGAAGTCTTCCAGGTTCTGTGAAATCGAGTGTTCCTTCTTCTGTCGATCCCCATCCGTATGGGTAAGGAATGAAGTCAGAAAGGTTCAATCGCACGGTAATATCTATTTCGACTTCCTCTCTAACGAGTCTTACGATGTCTTTCAGAAGTTTTGTTCTGTTTTCGTAGGAACCCCCATATTTTCCCTCGCGTGTGTGTGCTGCAAGTAGTTCGGAAAGAAGGTATCTGTGACACGCTTTGATATCAACCGCATCGAATCCAGCTATTTTTGCGAATTTTGCAGCTCTCAGGTACTGTTCTTTCAAGCTGTCCAGTTCTTCATCGGACATGAGGGGGAAATCTTCTGTTATACCGTATTTTTCATCCAAGAATTTATCGTGGAAGAGAATCTTTCTGTTCTTTCCAAATCTTCCAGGATGGGTAAGCTGGGCTACAACGTACGGTTCAAAGTTGTTTGTTTTCAAGGAAGCACTTTTTATCTCTGCAACAAAGCTTCTGAAAGAGTTCACAGTTTCTTCTGTTAACATTAGTTGTCTGTCGTTTCCCCTCGCTTCCCTAGAAATGGCGATGGCTTCCACCCATATCACACCAGCTCCACCTTCGGCGAGTCTTCTGTAACGTCTCAGTGTGAGGGGACCAGGGGTTCCATCGAGCTGTGCGTCGTTTCCTTCCATGGGTTGATCAACGAACCTGTTCGGTATTGTCTTTAAACCAAGATCAACAGGATCTCTGAAAACATCGAAATCATCCAACAGTGGAAGATCCATTCCCAACGTAATAGCTTCCCAGCGCATCTCTTCGAGTGTTCTGTATTTGAACCTTTTTTTCACTCAGATTCACCTCATATTTTAAGTTTCTTATCATAATTCGAAAAACTTTCAGAAAAAAACGCACAGCTATTTTCGTGAGAAAGAACTTTTGCTTTTTAAGACAATAACTGGCTTAGTTTAACTGTTTACTATCTTTTTTTCTTTTAAAACTCATTCAACAAAGTAACAGTGCGAATATCCACAAATTCTGGTATTTCAGGAGGAGTTCTGACGCTGACTATACGACCACAAATAACCGCTACGTGTTCTGGAACAAATTCTACTCCCATAATTTCGATAGGGTCCTTACAGGCAAACCACCCAGTAAGCTTTTTACCTGCTACTATATCAGCTACCGCCAGAGCAATCAGACCATGACAAATAGTTGCTATTATTTTTCTAGGTACTTCATTACAGCTTTTATAAAGTCCACAACCTTATCTTTTTCATATAAAACGTCTCCAGACCAACCGCCTACAATAATGAGCGCATCATAATCATCGGACTTTGCCGTTGGGAATTCTCATGGCCTTTGCCTGGCTGCAGGAGGACAGGAGAAATTATTCTTGCCTCTTTAAAACCAAGTCCCACATTGAATGTATAACCCTGTTCGTCCAGTTGGTTCTATTGGTGCTTCGCTTCCAAAAAGAAAACGAGAAACTTTCCAGAGATGATTATTATCAAGAATGAATTGAAGCATGCCACCATATTCTCCGATGTAAACTGCTAGATAATATGCCTATCAATCTCTGAAATCACTTTCCACTATTATACTGATCTTTTTCCAGCAAGAGTACTATTGGGGTTCATTCTTCCTCCATATGGTCCCGACCAAAAAATTGTGTTGCCTTCCTTCTTAATACCTATGCCTAACTCAGACATTTTTTGGAGAAGATCACTGGTGTCAAGTATGTTTCTTCTTCTAATCACCATCACTCCACAGTCTTCTCAGTACATGAGCAACGAGTTTGGGTTGTCTGTCTCTTGTGAAAACACCTTTGTGGTTGAGAATGGGTCTTCTCACATTCTGAGGAGTCTTGAAATCTGCAAAGGCCCACACGTGCGTTCCAATGATGTAGTCTTTCTTCAAAAGAAGTCTGATCGTCTTTTCAACGAGCTCTGCTTGGTACTCTTCGGAGAACATTTGAGGTGGATCGTAGTGGATGCCGGCTATCGCGTCCGCACCGAATTCTGTGACAAAGATAGGTTTTCTGTGCCTTGCGTAGAGCTCTTCTATGTCTTTTTCCAGAGCCTGAAGCCCTTCTTCTATCCTTCCCTGATAGATGTACCAGCCGTAGTATCTGTTCACACAGACGATGTCGAAGTACTTCAGCGCCACGTCTCTTGTTCTCTTGTCTGGTGCGTCCATCATGCTCACCATGACCACGGGACGTGTTCGATCCATCTCTTTGGCAGTCTCATAAAGGGCTTTGAAGAAACCCTCCGCGTCTGGATGGTTGGACTCTGGTTCGTTCGCCACACTCCACATGATCACACTGGGATGGTTCTTGTCTCTGTCTATCATTCTTCTTATGTTGTCTTCTGCTATCTTTTGGGTCTCTGGGTTGTAGTGATACCTTGTGATACCAACGTGCGGGGCTTCGTCTATCACAAGGATTCCGAGTCTGTCGGCAAGATCCAGCCACTCTTCACTGTAAGGATAGTGAGAGGTCCTGAAAGAATTCGCGTTGATCCACTTCAGAAGGTTGAAGTCTTTTATCATCAGTGGATAGAAAGTACCCTGCCCCAGAACGGGAAATTCTTCGTGCTTTCCAAAGCCCTTCAGAAAGACGGGTTTCCCGTTCAGGTAGAGCTTTTTCTCGTCCCAGCTGATCGTTCTGATTCCGATGTCCAGAGTGTACTCGTCTCTTTCGAGTTCCACCTTGAGAGGATAAAGATACGGATCTTCGAGGTACCAGAACCTGGCGTTTTCGAGGATGAACTCCTCCTCGACGAATCTGTCGGATGTTCTGACCTTTTTTTCTGCCTCTCCAAGTTTGATCGTCATCTCCTGTCCCACCGCTTCTTCTGAGACTTCTATCTTCACTTTCACTTTTCCAAGTTTCTTCTCCGGTTCAGATTCACTCGTGTCCACCCAGATGTCAAGTATCCTTGCGTGATTTGAGAACTCTACCAAAACAGGCCTTATGATTCCACCGTAAGGGAAGAAGTCAAAGTTCGCGGGTGGAAAGCTTCCAAAGAATCCCACGGTGTGCGTGCCACTGTCTGGAACCTTCGAGGGAAATCCTCCCACCTTTAACCTGTTCTCAACAACCACTCTGAGTTCGTTCTCTCCAGGTTTCACTTTCCCTGTCACATCTACTTCGAAGGGAAGGTATCCAATGTGATTCTCTCCCACTTTCTCTCCGTTTAGGAAGACATCGCAGTCTGTGTTCACGGCAGCAAAGTAAAGTCTGATGTGTTTTTGTGAAAGTTCCTCTGGAACGTAGAAGGTGGTTTTGTAGGTGAAGGGTCCTTTTTCGTAGCACAGATCCTGGTACTGCTCATTCCAGCTTCCAGGAACGGCGATGGGCCTTTCCTCCCCGTTCACTTCAAGGGACCAGATACCAATCAAGACTTGAATCTGTCTTCTTGCATTCCTCTGGCTTCTCAACATTTACATCCCTCCCAAACTTTGTTAATTATTTATACAACCAGCACTTCACCTGCACACCATCTACTTCAAAATATGGAGGAGGCTCCTTTCTGCATATATCCATGGCCTTTGGACATCTTCCTGCGAACTTGCAGCCCTGTCTCAGATACTCTGCCTGCTCTGTCTCGGACAGTTTTATCCTGATGTCCCACTTTTTCTTCGGATCCGGTTCTGGAACGGATTCCCTCAAAAGCTGGGTATATGGATGCTTTGGTTCCATGAGAACTTTCTCTGCGGGTCCCAGTTCCACTATGTTTCCTCTGAACATGACGGCGATTCTGTCAGAGACGTAGTAAGCCGTTGTGAGATCGTGGGTGATGTAGAGCACGCTCACACCGTACTGTTCTTTGAGATCCTTGAAGAGGTTCACGATCGACATTCTCAAAGAAGCGTCGACCATCGAGACAGGTTCGTCTGCAACGAGAAGAGAAGGATTCGTGAGAAGTGCCCTTGCGATGGAAATTCTTTGAAGCTGACCTCCCGAGAACTCACTTGGGTACTTCTCGGAGAATTCTTCAAAGGAGATACCGACTGCGGAGAGTTTCTCTTTGATGATCTCTTCTGCCTTCTTTTTTGTATCCGCTATGCCAAGGTTGAAGAGTGTCTCATAGAAGTACCTGTCCACCTTCCTGAGGGGGTTGAACGTGGAGAACGGATTCTGGAAGACTGCCTGTATTTCTTTTAGAAGCTCTCTTCTTTCTTTTTCGTTCTGATGCACACGATCAATCTTTCTTCCTTTGTAGATGATCTCACCGGAGGTGGGTTCTTCAAAGCCGAGGATGATCTTGGCGGTCGTGGTCTTTCCACAGCCGCTCTCTCCAGCGAGGGTGAAGATCTCTGCTTCTTTTATATCGAAGTTCACGTTATCCACAGCCACTATTCTCGTTCTGGAGAAGATGCTCCCTATGGTGAAGATCTTCGTCAGATTTTTTATCTCAAGAAGCGGCATTCTTTCCCTCCTCTACTAACCAGCATGCAACTCTGTGGCCCGGCAGGTATTCCTTGAGAGGGGGTACTTCTTTTTTGCACCTATCGAACGCATGTGGACATCTTGGATGGAAACTGCATCCTGGTGGAAGATCGGCGAGTGACGGAGGACTTCCAGGAGCGCTTTCTCTCCTTCCTTTGTCTCCAAACTTTGGAAGCGAGTAGATCAGATACTTCGTGTAGGGATGCAAGGGGTTTTCAAAGATCTCTTCTGTTTTCCCTTCTTCTATGATCTTTCCTGCGTACATGATTGCTATCCTGTCTGTCACGTTCGCATGAACCCCCATATCGTGTGTGACAAGGATGATGGTGTTCTGTCTTGAAGATTGTATCTCCTTGAGAAGCTGGATCACACCTCTCTGAGTCACAACGTCGAGAGCCGTCGTCGGCTCGTCCGCTATGATCACCTTCGGTGACAGAACGGTTGCAAGGGCGATCGTTACCCTCTGCCTCATTCCACCAGATAGCTGGTGTGGATAGGCGTTGAGAATTTCTATTGGAAGCCCCAGCTCTCTTATGTGTTCTTTTGCCATCTCGTACGCTTCTTCTTTCGTCTTTCCAGTCGTGTGGCTTTCTATGAAATCCTTGAAGGTCTCTTTTATCTTCACCACGGGATTGAGAACACTCATAGATCCTTGAGGAACGTAGGAAATGAAATTCCATCTGAGTTTTCTTCTCTCTTCATCGCTCAGAGAATAAACATCCACTTCTTTTCCGTTTTCTCTGTACAAGACCTTTCCTCCCACTATTCTCTGTGGTGGTTCTATTGCAGCAAAGAGAGCTCTCAAAAGAGTGCTCTTTCCACATCCGCTCTCTCCTGCGATACCGTATATCTCGTTCTCCATGATCGAAATGTTCACCTCGTCCACTGCTTTCACTACTCTCTTTTTTCCGAATATGTCCAGAATGTAATAAGACTTGAGATTTTCTGTTCTCAACACTTCCACCGCTATCACCTCATGCCTGTCCTATTCTCTGTATCCTCATCCTCGGATCCAGATACTCACTGATGCTGATGGAAAGGAGGTAGATGGAAACAAATAGAAAAACTATGATAAGCACCGGAAAAACTATCCACCACCAATAACCTAAAAACAAAGCTTGATAACTGATAGCCCAATATAATGTGGTTCCAAGCGTTGGTACGAGGAGATTTGTCAAACCAAGGACAGAGAGGGTGGTTTCTATTCCGATTGCCCACATCATGTTGTTTAAGATAGAAGCAAAAATTATGGGAGTGATATGAGGGAAGAATTCTTTAAAAACAATTGAAAGAGCCTTTGATCCAGAGAGAAGAGCGGTGTAAGTAAAATCCCTTTCCCTCAGACTCAAAACCTGAGACCTAATCACCCTCGCATCCCATGCCCAACCAATTGATGCCAGAATTATAGCTAATGTAGAGAGACGAAGAGATTCCTTGAAAATAGCTCCTATAAGAATTAAGATAGGAATCCTGGGAAGTGAAATGAGAGCGTCAGATATTGCCATGAGAACTTTATCGAATGCTCCTTTTTTGAAACCAGATAACATACCTAATGTTACAGCTATAGCTCTTGATATTGCAGCCGTTATGATAGCAAACACCAGACTATTCTTTACAGCTGAACAAATAGTCCAAAAAAGATCCTGACCTAACGAAGTAGTCCCAAAAGGGTGTTTAAAAGAAGGAGGTAGTTCTTCAGGTACAACTTGCCATTGCGTCGGTTCGTATGGAGAAAATAAAGAAAGAATCACCAGAAATGTTAGTGAAAGCATTACTATAAAGCTAAATCGAAATTTTTTATCAAGAAGTAAATCCTTCAAATATCTCATTCAATCCACCTCACCTATTTGAGTATCTAATTCGAGGATCAAAAAGAGGATATGTTATGTCCAAAATTAATGTTCCAAGTGAAATGGCCAGAACTGAAAACATAACAATTCCTAAAATTGTATTGTAATCTGACTGCAGAATGGCTGAATAGAGTACTCCACCTAGCCCTGGGTAAGAAAAAACAATTTCTGTTATCAAAGCTCCTCCAAAAATTTGACCCAACGAAAGGGATAGGCCTGTTATTTGAGGTAAAAGGGCATTTCTAAATATATATTTCATAACTATTTTCTTATCCGGTACCCCTCCATACTTTGCATAAACGACAAAATCTTCTCTTTTAATATTAATTGATATAATTTTCATACTTTGAAACCAACCGGCTATTCCAAGGAGTAGTAAACTCAAGGCAGGGAGAAATGCATGTCTTAATATATCGAGAAAGAAACCCCAGTTCATTTGAGGAATTATACCTGGTGTGTAAGCCCCTCCTATGGGAAAAATTGGAATATAATAAGCAAATACTATAAGAAGCACAAAAGCGAGAATGTAGTAAGGAATAGGTCTAACAATCATGAAAAGTGTATCAATCAAATTCAACAAGCGTGAATTCTGACCATAATAACCTGCTAAAACTCCTAGTATATTTCCTATTATCCACGATAAAACGGTTGTCGTGCCTAACAATCCTATTGTCCAAAAAACAGATTCTCTGATAATAGATTTCACAGGGGTTGGAAAGTAAGTCAAGGATGGGCCAAAATCTAAAGTGAGCAATCTTTTCCAGGTGTTGATATATTGTTCAAACAAATTTCCTTTTAAACCATACATTTCTTTCAAAGAATCTATCATTTTTTCTACAAGACTTGGTTCTAGGTAGGCTCCACTTGATGAAATTCTTGCTATTGCGTTTTCAACAGGACCGCTCGGAGTTAATCTTACTATTAAAAAAATAGCCGTTACGCTTATAAATACAACTATGAGAAATTGTATGAATCTAGCGATTGTGTACTTCCACATAGCTGGACCTCCTCCAAAATAGGGGGGGAGGCCCCCCCTGAAAAATTCAGATTTTAGAAGAATTTATTTTGTTCTTTTCAGATACGGCAATTCAAAACCGAAATTAGGCCAAGTATGGACAGGATGTACGTAGATATTCTCCACGGTTGACCAGTTTGTCCAGTAGTATTCATCGTAAATCACAAACCATGTCAGTTGGAAAGCGGGAATGCTTGGCATTTCTTCAATTAACAATTTTAATCCTTCTTTACCTAACTCTATTGTTTCTGGATCAAATGGAGATGTTTTTTTCATTTTTTCTAATATTTCATCCATTCTAGGGTCAGACCATCTGGAAGCATGACCAGCGTTGAATTCGCCTATTGGTCGCTGATATCTGCTCGCGAAAGGAGATAATGTTCTATAAATATCTGCTACTCCTCCCCATGTTTCTACTGCTGGCCAGGCACTGCACGCATCAAATTCTCCATAAGCGTGCACAGTAGAATCAGAAGTTGGTCTTATTTCAATTTGGATTCCAAATTTTTTCCACTGTTGCGCAATTGCTGCAGGTACCCTATTGTCTGGCCTGTTTGCGTCTGGGTTAACAATTATTTCCATCTTCCATGGGGTTCCGTTGGGTAACAACCACTGTCCCTGTTCATTTCTCTTGAAACCATGTTTTTTCAGTAATTTTTCTGCTACGTCAGGAGCATATCTCCACCAACCGATGCCAAACAACTCTTCTAGTTGACCTTTGGAGACTTTATAACCCTTCTTCCTTGCCATTTCTGCCAGCTTATCGGGTAGTGTGGTATCAAAAGGTTTGAATACCGTCTGATCGTCAATTTGCAATGTGAAGTTCTCTAAGAAATCTTTCAAGGCTGTATAGTAATACTTTTCACAGACAGGTTCTGGTGGCACATGTAATGGGGCAAATCTAACAGCCCCATCAGCAACTAGATCTGCAACTTCCAGTATGTTTATAGCAAGTACCAATGCCCATCTTACATCACGAATGTTGTAAGGATAGCGCATTGTATTCAGAGTAATGCCTGTAACTGTTGGTTCTAGTGTTTCACCCCAAGGGAAATCTTTTCTGAAGACTCTAACAGTAGGTATTTTCAAAAAAGATTTAACCATTTCCAAAGAAAATGTATATGTGACGTCCAGTTGGTGTTGTCTCATGGCAAGAATCATTTGGCTAGGAGAATCATAAGCCTGGAAGAGCACATAGCGAGGTTGTGGCATTCCATAAAGTATACCATCTGGTGTTCTTTCCCAATCTTCTCTTCTCTCATACAAAAACCAATATCCATTTGGATCATAGGATTTTAAAACATAAGGACCCGTTCCAACAGGTGGATAGAAATTGAATTTAACGGGATCTTCTACTTTCTCAAATATATGTTTGGGGAATGGTCTCCAGCAACCCCATCTGTCGACAAAATAATAATGGAATCTAGGATTGGATTTGTTTAGCTTAAAAACGACAGTGTATTTATCTTTTGCCTCGACATCTTTGACCCATTCTTTGAGTTGAACGTGGTTAGACATACCTTCATTTTGAATCGTTAATTTCACTCCGAAGACAACATCATCGGCAGTGAATTCCACTCCATCACTCCAATATATCCCTTTGCGAAGTTTAACAGTCATTTCCGTGAAATCATCGTTGTAAATAGGGCTAGTTTCTGCAAGAACATTGATAATTTCCATTTTCGCAGGATCAACCATCCAAAGAGGTCTAACGATCAACTGATGAAGCCCTCTGGCCGGATATCTCCAGGATGACGTGAAAATATTGCAATTAGCAGGATCAGAGACTCTACCGTGAGAGTGTTGAACAATTAGTAAGTCCGACCTTGGCACATTGGCTACTTGAGAAAAAGCAAGCGTGAATATCAGTAATAAAAACGATAACCAAACAAGTTTCCTTTTCATACTTTCCCCTCCTTATAATGTAAGATGTTTGATATTTCATCTCTTGAAATTTTACACCAATTAATGTTTCGAAATAAAGAACCAATAATTACACAAATATGAATTTGATTTTGTACAACAACAAATCTTTCTTCACAGTTGTGATATAATTGCAATCAGGATTGCGCTATCTGAAACATCAAACATCTTAAAGGGAGTGATGGGGTTGAAAGCTCACGCCATGGTGCTGGAAAAGTTCAATCAACCTCTTGTATGTAAAGAATTCGAGATCTCAGACATTCCACGAGGATCTATTCTGGTTGAAATTCTCTCTGCAGGTGTTTGTGGTTCCGATGTTCACATGTTTCGCGGAGAAGATCCCAGAGTACCCCTTCCCATCATCCTGGGACACGAGGGTGCAGGAAGAGTTGTCGAAGTGAACGGAGAAAAGAGGGATCTCAACGGAGAACTTCTTAAACCCGGTGATTTGATCGTCTGGAACAGAGGTATCACCTGTGGTGAATGCTATTGGTGTAAGGTGTCAAAAGAACCTTATCTCTGTCCGAACAGAATGGTCTATGGAATAAACAGGGGATGTTCTGAGTATCCTCACCTCAGAGGATGCTACAGTTCTCACATTGTGCTGGACCCAGAAACAGATGTTTTGAAAGTATCGGAAAAAGACGATCTTGATGTTCTTGCCATGGCGATGTGTTCAGGAGCAACTGCATATCACGCATTTGATGAGTATCCTGAATCCTTTGCTGGGAAGACCGTTGTTATACAGGGAGCGGGACCTTTGGGATTGTTTGGAGTTGTTATAGCAAGGAGTCTTGGTGCGGAGAAGGTGGTTGTAATAGCGGGTTCTCCGAACAGGCTGAAACTCGCCGAAGAAATAGGAGCAGATCTCACATTTAACAGAAGAGAAACGAGTGCTGAGGAGAGAAGAAAAGCAATAATGGACATCACACACGGTAGAGGAGCAGATTTTGTCCTGGAGGCGACGGGGGACAGCAGAGCGCTTCTCGAAGGAGCTGAGTTACTGAGAAGAGGAGGATTTTACGCTGTTGCGGGGGTAGCTGTGCCACAGGATCCTGTACCTTTTAAGGTTTACGAATGGCTTGTTTTGAAGAGCGCGACTTTCAAGGGAATTTGGGTCAGTGATACTTCACACTTTGTGAAGACGGTTTCAATCACGTCCAGGAATTATCAACTTCTTTCCAAACTCATCACGCACAGACTTCCTTTGAAAGAGGCAAACAGAGCACTGGAACTCATGGAATCGAGAGAGGCTTTGAAGGTAATCCTTTATCCGGAGGGATGATCATGGAAGAACTGGCAAAAAAGATTGAAGAAGAGATTTTGAATCACGTGAGAGAGCCCGAAATACCCAATCGAGAGGTTAACCTCCTCGATTTTGGAGCGAGAGGGGATGAAAGAACCGACTGTTCTGAGAGCTTCAAAAGGGCCATAGAAGAACTTTCAAAACAGGGCGGAGGAAGACTGATTGTTCCCGAAGGTGTGTTTCTAACGGGACCAATTCATTTGAAGAGCAACATCGAACTCCACGTGAAGGGAACCATAAAATTCATTCCTGATCCTGAGAGATACCTTCCCGTCGTTCTCACCAGGTTCGAGGGAATCGAACTGTACAATTATTCTCCCCTGGTTTACGCCTTGGATTGTAAAAACGTGGCTATCACCGGAAGTGGGGTTTTAGACGGTTCAGCAGACAACGAACACTGGTGGTCCTGGAAGGGAAAGAAAGATTTCGGATGGAAGGAAGGACTTCCCAACCAGCAGGAGGATGTAAAAAAACTGAAAGAGATGGCAGAGAGAGGAACACCAGTTGAAGAGAGAGTGTTCGGAAAGGGACATTATCTGAGACCGAGTTTTGTTCAGTTTTACAGATGCAGGAATGTTTTGGTAGAAGATGTGAAGATCATCAACTCTCCTATGTGGTGTGTACATCCTGTTCTTTCTGAAAATGTGATCATAAGAAACATCGAAATTTCGAGCACGGGCCCAAACAATGATGGTATCGATCCTGAATCCTGCAAGTATATGCTCATTGAGAAATGCAGATTCGACACAGGTGATGATTCTGTGGTCATCAAATCGGGGAGAGACGCGGACGGAAGGCGAATCGGAGTGCCTTCTGAATACATTCTTGTGAGGGACAACCTGGTGATCAGTCAGGCGAGTCATGGTGGACTTGTGATTGGGAGTGAAATGTCCGGTGGTGTGAGAAACGTCGTTGCAAGGAACAACGTCTACATGAATGTGGAAAGGGCTCTCAGGTTGAAAACGAATTCCAGGCGTGGAGGATACATGGAGAACATCTTCTTTATAGACAACGTGGCTGTGAACGTTTCGGAAGAGGTGATCAGAATAAATCTCAGATACGATAACGAAGAGGGGGAATATCTCCCTGTAGTCAGAAGCGTTTTTGTTAAGAACCTGAAGGCGACAGGTGGAAAATACGCTCTACGGATTGAGGGTCTGGAGAATGATTATGTAAAAGATATCCTGATATCTGATACTATAATGGAAGGAGCGAAGATCTCTGTTCTTCTTGAGTTCGGTCAGTTGGGGATGGAGAATGTTATCATGAATGGATCAAGATTCGAAAAGCTTTACATCGAAGGTAAAGCTCTGCTGAAATAAAAAGGGAGGTGACACCGGTGAAATCTCATATCGGTCTCATCGGTCTTGCGGTGATGGGTCAGAATCTTGCACTGAACATTGCGAGGAAAGGCTACAAAGTTTCGGTTTACAACAGAACAGCACAGAGAACGGAAGAATTTGTGAAAAATCGTGTAACGAATGAAGAGATAGAACCTCATTACGATATCGAAAGCTTCGTGAAGTCTCTCGAAAGGCCAAGAAAGATAATCTTAATGGTAAAGGCAGGTAAACCCGTGGATGATACGATTTCTCAGCTTCTTCCTCACCTCGAACCAGGTGATTTGATAATAGACGGTGGTAATTCCCATTACATGGATACCGAAAGACGCTTCAAGGAACTCTCTGAAAAGGGAATACTTTTCCTCGGTATGGGAGTTTCTGGTGGTGAGTACGGGGCTCTTTACGGGCCTTCTCTCATGCCTGGAGGAAGTAGAGAAGCGTACAACCTGGTTGAGGAGATTCTTTTGAAAATAGCAGCGAAAACAGAGGATGGACCATGCTGTACATACGTTGGGGAAAGATCAGCGGGCCACTTTGTGAAGATGGTTCACAACGGCATAGAATACGCCATCATGCAGGCGATAGCGGAAGTTTATCACATTATGAGAGATGTTTTGAGCCTATCATCTGAAGAAATGTCCAGTATCTTTGAAGAGTGGAACAGAGGAGAACTCAGCTCGTTCCTGGTGGAGATCACCTACAAGATTTTGAGAAAGAAAGATGAAGAAACAGGAAAACCGATGGTCGATGTGATTCTGGACAAGGCGGAACAAAAGGGAACTGGAAAGTGGACATCCCAAGCAGCCCTTGACCTCGGAATACCTACCCCTTCCATAAACCTGGCGGTGGTTGAAAGGGTGATTTCCCATTTCAAAGACATAAGAACAAGGCTTTCGAAACTGTATAATAAGAGAAGAAGCGCTACTCAGGGTAGCGAGGAATTTTTGAGAGATCTCCGAAACTCTCTCTTCTTTGCCATGTTCATGGCCTTTTCTCAGGGCATGTGGTTGATCGCAGAAGCATCGAAAGAGTTCGGCTATGGGGTGAACCTCTCGGAGGTGCTCAGAATATGGAAGGGTGGATGTATCATAAGGGCGAAGTTGATAGACACACTCAGAAGGTACATATCTAACGAGAACGCGTATTTGCTGGAGAACGAAGAAGTGATGAATCTATTGAAAGGCAAAATCGATTCTCTAAAGAACATATTGAAGGCGTCCATAGAGAACGAAATCCCCGTTCCTGTTTTGAATTCCTCTTACAACTACTTCATGAGTCTTACCGAAGAGAGACTGCCGGCGAATCTCATACAGGCTCAAAGAGACTTCTTCGGAGCACACACTTTTGAGAGAGTAGACAGAGAAGGTGTGTTCCACATCAACTGGGAGGAAGGAGAGATAGGATGAAAAAAATCGAAGTGGACCTCGTGAGAACGAAGGTCTACAATCTTCTCAAAGAAATGATACTGAACCACGAATTGAAGCTTGGAGAGAAACTAAACGTGAGAGAACTCTCCGAAAAACTTGGTATCAGCTTTACTCCTGTGCGGGATGCCCTTCTCCAGCTTGCAACTGAGGGTCTTGTGAAGGTGGTTCCAAGGGTTGGTTTTTTTGTAACCGACGTCGATGAGAAATTCATAAGAGAAACCATAGAAACGAGAATCATGATGGAAGTCTTCTGTCTTGAAAATTACTTCGATAAAATTGCTGGTTCCGAAGAACTTTTAGAGATAAAGGGAGAAATCGATGATGTGGAGAAAAGCGCCAAGAGAGAGATTTTTGACGATTCCGATGAAAGGCTACACAAACTCTTCATCAGAGCCTCGGGAAATGAACTCATCATATCTTTGTATGAAAAAATATGGGATCGTATAGACCTCGTAAGGCATCTGAACGAAAGATACGTCGTTTCGAACAGGGAACACAAAGAACTCATAGAGAGAATCATCAGCGGCGATAAAGAAGGCGCTATTGAAAAGTTAAAAGAACACTTGAAAAATGTGGAGGCGGAGACCATAAAGAACCTGTACACATATGAAAGGAGTTGAGAAGTTATGGTCTTGAAAGTGTTCAAAGATCACTTTGGAAGGGGATACGAAGTTTACGAAAAGTCTTATAGAGAAAAGGATTCTCTCTCTTTCTTCTTGACAAAGGGAGAGGAAGGAAAAATTCTGGTAGTGGCTGGAGAAAAGGCACCTGAGGGTCTGTCGTTTTTCAAAAAACAGCGGGTGGAGGGTGTTTCGTTCTTTTTCTGTGAGAGAAATCATGAGAACTTGGAAGTTCTCAGAAAATACTTTCCAGATCTCAAACCAGTTCGAGCGGGATTGAGAGCGTCTTTTGGAACAGGTGACAGACTCGGTATCACCACACCGGCTCACGTGAGGGCGTTGAAGGATTCAGGGCTTTTTCCCATCTTTGCGCAGCAGTCGGTGAGGGAGAACGAGAGAACGGGAAGGACCTGGAGAGATGTGCTGGACGATGCCACATGGGGAGTTTTCCAGGAGGGATACAGTGAGGGATTCGGAGCAGACGCCGATCACGTGAAGCGGCCGGAGGATCTTGTTTCGGCTGCAAGGGAAGGTTTCACCATGTTCACAATCGATCCTTCGGATCATGTGAGGAATCTTTCAAAACTTACAGAAAAGGAAAGAAATGAGAAATTCGAAGAGATTCTGAGAAAGGAAAGGATCGACAGGATCTATCTCGGTAAGAAATACTCTGTTCTCGGTGAGAAGATCGAATTCGATGAGAAGAATCTCAGAGATGCGGCGCTCGTGTATTACGATGCGATTGCCCACGTGGATATGATGTATCAAATTTTGAAAGACGAAACCCCGGATTTCGACTTCGAAGTGTCAGTTGACGAAACAGAAACTCCCACGAGTCCTCTCTTCCACATTTTCGTTGTGGAAGAACTCAGACGAAGAGGTGTGGAGTTCACCAATCTTGCCCTGAGATTCATCGGCGAATGGGAAAAGGGAATAGATTACAAGGGGGATCTTGCACAGTTCGAGAGAGAAATCAAAATGCACGCAGAAATCGCAAGGATGTTCGAAGGATACAAAATATCACTCCACTCTGGAAGCGACAAATTTTCCGTGTATCCTGCTTTTGCTTCCGCGACAGGAGGCCTTTTCCACGTGAAGACAGCCGGAACGAGTTATCTTGAGGCGGTGAAGGTCATATCCATGGTCAACCCGGAGCTCTTCCGGGAGATCTACAGGTGTGCTCTCGATCACTTTGAGGAAGACAGAAAGTCCTATCACATATCTGCGGATCTGTCGAAAGTTCCGGAAGTAGAGAAAGTGAAAGATGAAGATCTTCCAGGTCTTTTTGAAGACATCAACGTGAGACAGTTGATCCATGTCACCTATGGCTCTGTTCTGAAAGATGCATCTTTGAAAGAACGGCTGTTTAAGACGCTTGAACAAAATGAGGAACTCTTCTACGAGACCGTGGCAAAACATATAAAAAGGCACGTAGACCTGTTGAAGGGGTGATTTGTGTGTTCGATCTCAGGGGGAGGGTTGCCCTCGTAACCGGTGGCTCTCGTGGGCTGGGTTTTGGAATCGCTCAGGGGCTGGCAGAGGTTGGATGTTCAGTGGTCGTTGCAAGCAGAAATCTGGAGGAAGCATCAGAAGCGGCTCAAAAGTTGACAGAAAAATACGGCGTTGAAACGATGGCTTTCCGATGCGATGTTTCAAACTATGAGGAAGTGAAAAAACTTTTGGAAGCAGTGAAAGAGAAATTTGGAAAGCTCGATACGGTGGTCAACGCTGCGGGGATAAACAGAAGACATCCAGCGGAAGAATTTCCTCTCGATGAGTTCAGACAGGTGATAGAGGTGAACCTTTTTGGAACTTACTACGTGTGTAGGGAGGCCTTTTCACTCCTGAGAGAATCCGATAACCCCTCTATCATAAACATAGGATCTCTCACCGTTGAAGAAGTCACCATGCCCAACATATCCGCGTACGCTGCTTCGAAAGGGGGCGTAGCTTCTCTCACAAAAGCTCTGGCGAAGGAGTGGGGAAGGTACGGCATAAGGGTGAATGTGATAGCGCCGGGCTGGTACAGAACCAAGATGACAGAGGCTGTATTCAGCGATCCAGAAAAACTGGACTACATGCTCAAGAGGATACCCCTTGGCAGAACGGGTGTACCAGAGGATTTGAAGGGTGTGGCAGTCTTCCTTGCTTCCGAAGAGGCGAAGTACGTGACTGGACAGATCATATTTGTAGACGGTGGTTGGACTGCGAATTGAAGGGGTGAGGCCAGTGACGGTGTATCTGGAAGGAGATCCTTTGACCGAAGAGAAGATAAAAGAAGGTCTTTCAAAATTGGTTGAAGATCTTGGAAAAGTGAAAAAAGTGCTGGTGGTGCACACAGATTACACCCGCGTGGATTTCACCCACTTAGTGGCAAAGAACCTCTACAGATTTCTCCTTGAAAGAGGTCTGAAAGAGTTTCATACGCTCAACGCGAGCGGTACACACAGGGCCATGAAAATTGAAGAGTTCGAAAAGAAACTCGGTATCTCAAGAAACGAAAGAGGAGTGTTTTTCCACAACCATGAGTTTTTCAATCCTGAAGCACTGGCGTTTGTTGGCACACTACCGGCTGATTTCGTTTCAGAGATGACCGAGGGAGATCTGGAAGAGGAGATACCGATAAAGGTGAACAGAATCCTCTTTGAAGATTTCGACGCGATCTTTTTCATAAACGGTACAGTTCCTCACGAATCGACAGGTTTTTCCGGTGGCTTGAAGATCGTTATTCCGGGAATCGCCAGCACGGAAGTTGTAGATACTTTCCACTGGGCAGCAGTTCTCATGGGCATTCCAAAACTCATAGGCACGGTGGACAATCCCGCGCGTAAGATCATAAACAGGGCATCGGAGATGATTTTTGAGAAGATAAAAGCAAGATCCTTCACACTCAACATGGTGTACGAAGAGGAAGAAGAAGTGATTCCAAGAGCTCTCTACATAGATGAAGGATACAAAGGCTTTTTAAGGGCATACGAAAAAGCTTGCGAGCTCAGCTCTCAACTTCACGTGAAATACATAGACCGACCTCTCAGAAGGGCTGTCCAGGTGATAGGAGAGGAATACGACGAGGTCTGGACGGCGGGGAAGGGGTCCTACAAGCTTCAAAAACCAGGTGTGATGGCAAAGGGCGGTCAGATCATCATCTACGCACCGCACATAAAGAGGTTCCACTCCAACCCGCAGATGGACAAGTGGATCAGGGAAATAGGATACCACTGCAAAGACTACGTGAAATGGTATCTGAAGAAACATCCCGATTTCAACAAGAACGTTGCAGCACATGTGATCAACGTAAGAGGAGCTGGAACGTTCGATCCAGAAACGGGTAAAGAGGAGTTCGAATTCGATGTGATTCTCGCTACCTCCATTCCTGAAGACGAATGCAGGGCAGTGAACCTTGGATACATGGATCCGTCGAAGATCAGAAAAGAAGATTTCATGGATGAGGATAGTCTCTGGATAGTCCCGGGTGGAAAGTACCTCTACGATCTGAAGGGGAGGAGAGGATGATAGCGGCCATAGACATTGGAACAGAGAGCGCTCGTCTTATGTTCAAAAGTAACGGTGAGTGGAAAGTTCTGAAAAAGTCATATAGAATCTTCTTTCCATCACCCGAGGCGGCAGAACAGGACCCGAATGAGATCTTTTCCGCTGTTTTCGATCTTTTAAAGCAAGTACCCAACGAGGACGAGGTTCTCTACGTTGGTATGAGCTCTGTGTTCCACAGCATCATCGGTCTTGATGAAAATCTCAATCCGGTTACTCCCCTCCTCAACTGGGCAGACAGGAGATCCTTTAGGGAAAAGGAAGAACTGGAGAAGAAGTACGGTGTCAGGTTCTTTTATGAAAAAACCGCGTGCCCGCTCCATCCGATGTACTGGCCTTCAAAGATCCTGTGGATGAAGAAAAACTCGAATGCGAAAAAGTTCTGTTCGATAAAAGCCTACATCGTCAACAAGATGACTGGAGAATTTGTGGAAGAGCTTTCTCTCGCATCTGGAACCGGTATGATGAACATACATTCCCTCGAATGGGACGGGGAAATCCTGGAGATCACGGGAGTGAGGAAAGAAGATCTTCCTGAGATCAAATCACCTTACACACAGGTGAGGGTGAAAGACGAGATAGCAAAAGAGCTTGGCTTCAAGAAAGTCTACCTGATCCTTGGCGGTGGAGACGGAGTGATGACGAACGTGGGATTGAGCGCGATGGATCCTGATTCAGCCACCGTGACGATCGGAACGAGCGGCGCGTTTCGTGTTGTCATGGACAGACCGGTGATCGATCGGGAGGGGATTTCCACCTGGTGCTATCTGATCGATGAGGAAAACTACGTTCTCGGCGGGGCGATAAACAATGGCGGTATCGTGTTGATGTGGCTTAAAGATGTCATGAGGTTCGACAGTTACGACGATATCATAGAAGAAGCAAAGGAGTCTCCAGCTGGTGCGAACGGACTGGTATTCCTGCCGTTTCTCAACGGGGAAAGGGCACCGCACTGGAGAGAAAGATACAGGGGCGTTCTGGTAGGGCTCACTTCCTCTCACAGAAGGAGTGACATTGCAAGAGCGGCACTCGAGGGAATCTGCTTCAGGATAAAGGACATACACAACGCGGTTAAAAGAGTGGGAAGTGTTGATCCCAATCGAATCGTTGCGACGGGAGGTTTCACCAGCTCTCCGTACTGGGTCCAGCTCTTATCGGACGTTCTTGGAAAGGATATAATCGTCACAAACGTGGAGAATCCTTCCGCTTTTGGAGCCTACGTAATGGCTTTGAAATCGCTGGGAGAAGATGTGGAAGGCTTTATCGAAAAAGAGGTTCGGGTAGAGCGGGTGTTTCACCCTGATTCTGAAAGAAACGCGGTGTACGAGAGACTGTACAGTGATTATAAGTTCCTGTACGAAAAACTCGTGGACTATTATTACAAGGAGTAGCCAAGCCCCGTCATCTTTTTGAGGTTGAGAACCTTCAGTATCTCTTCGACAGGAATGTTTTTCTCCTGGGATAGAATTTCAACGGCTTTCTTTATGTCCCAATTCGCTTTTTTTATTGCTTCAGAGACCGCTTCGTATCCAAACAACTTTATCAAAGGTGTGAGGTTCGAAACAGACCTTCGAAGGTGTTCCTCGCACCGCTCGTTGTTCGCTTTTATTTTTGAGATGTAGCTGGCGAGTGATCTACAGGCGTTTGTGAGGAGTGTGAGAGATTTCAGTGTTAGGTGAACTATCAGAGGAGCGAACTGGTTGAGTTCTAAATTCCCAAGTGCGCAGGCATGGTTCAGGATCATGTCGTGACCGAAAACCATGTGACAGATTTGCATCACGTACTCGGGAACAACCGGGTTTATTTTTCCTGGCATGATGGAGCTTCCCGCCTGCACAGCTGGAAGAATCAGTTCCCCGATCACGGTGTTTGGTCCGCTTCCCAGCAGTCTGATGTCATTTGAGATCTTGTAGAGGTTCACAGCAAGAGATTTCAAAAGACCATGAACCTCAGCAAAAACGTCCCAGTTCTGCGTGGCGTCTATGAGGTTTTCTGCTTTAGCAATCTTCACTTTCGTTACTTCTCTCACTTTTTCGACGATCTTGAGGATGTAGTCTTTCGGCGCCCCAACTCCCGTTCCGATGGCCGTTCCCCCGATGTTTACACTTCTTATTCTTTCTTCGACTTTGTAGAGCCTCCATCTGTCTCTTGCGAGGGCATCCGCGAAAGCGCCGAATTCCTGCCCTAACATGATGGGCGGTCCATCCATGAGCTGTGTTCTTCCTGGTTTTCTTATGGAGTAGAACTCCTTCTCTTTCTCCTGAATCTTCTCCTGAAGGTTTATCACTTCATCTATGAGTTTTCTGAGTTTCACGATGGTGGCGATTTTCGCACTCGTTGGGAAGGTATCGTTCGTGGACTGGTGCAGGTTCACATGGTCTATGGGATCGACCAGGTATTCTCCTTTCTTTCCACCGAGTATTTCCGTAGCCCTGTTTGCGATCACTTCGTTTACGTTCATGTTTATGGAAGTTCCAGCCCCACCAGAGAGTGGATCCACAACCACGTGTTTTTTCAGGTCTTCCCATTCGTCACAGGCCTTCACGATGGCGTTTCCTGTTCGTTCGTCCAGATAACCGAGCTCTGTGTTCAAAAGGGCGCAGGCTTTTTTCACCATGAAATAGGCCCAGATGAAAGTTTCGTCAAGCTTTTCACCTGTGGATGGGAAGTTCATGAGGGCTCTCTTTGTGTGTATTCCATAGTAGGCTTCGTCTTCTATCTCCAGTTCCCCGAGGTAATCGTGTTCCTTTCTCACACCTTCACTTCCTCTCTGAAGGGACGTATCGCCCGGTCGAGTACTCCATGGAGGTAAGAGATCGTCACACCGTAGTTCGTCATGGGAATACCGAGTCTTTTTGCCATTCTCACCCTTCTCATCATAGCTGCCCTGTTCAGAACACATCCTCCGCAGTGAATGATGAGTTTGGCATCTTCGATCTCTTCGAGATCCGGGAAATCCTTTCCCGCTATGACTTTGAAGTTCAACTGGGCTCCCGTGTGGTTCACAAGCCACCTTGGAATCTTCACCCTTCCGATGTCTTCGGTGAGAGGTCTGTGGGTGCAGCCTTCCATGATGACAACAGTGTCTCCGTCTTCCAGCTCTTCTATCTTTCTCACGCTTTCCACAAAGTAGGCCAGATCGCCTCGATATCGTGACTCCACAATGGAAAAGGTGGTGAGTTCCACGTCTTCCGGGACATCAGACGCTACTTTCATTACCACCTGAGAGTCTGTGATGACGAGTTTTGGTTTCATCCCTATGTTTTCCATCACGTACCTGAGCTCTCTTTCCTTCACCACGAGGGCGATGGCTTCTCTGTCGAGGGCTTCCCTGATCGCGTGGACCTGAGG
The DNA here is from genome assembly GCF_000016785.1 of Thermotoga petrophila RKU-1. Lineage (NCBI taxonomy): Bacteria > Thermotogati > Thermotogota > Thermotogae > Thermotogales > Thermotogaceae > Thermotoga > Thermotoga petrophila. The sequence continues at coordinate 467,076 of NC_009486.1, read as the reverse complement.
CATGATGAGCCTCCCCTTTGGAGCACCGAGATCTATAGGGACCACGAGGATCACAAGATCGCCGCCATCTATCAGATCACCGAGGTAAGGAATCTCTTCATCACCCGGAAGAATTTCGGAGATGGTCTTCCCGATATCGTCGAATCCCTTTTTCTGCAAAGCCGAGACAAGGAGTACTTTCGCTTCGTAACGGCTTTCGTAGAGTCCCTTCAGCTCTTCGGCCTTTTCTCCAAGAACGTCGATTTTGTTTACGACAACTACGAAGGGAATTTCCATCTCTTTGAAAAGATTGACAACGTCGTCTTCGTACGGTGTCGGTTCGCTGTCTGTTACGAGTATTCCACAGTCCGCTCTATAGAATACTCTCCTTGCTTTCTCCACTCTGAGTCTTCCAAGTTCTCCCACATCATCGAGCCCAGGAGTGTCGACCAGCGTTACAGGGCCTACGGGGTAAAGCTCCATGGATTTGTAAACGGGATCTGTCGTGGTGCCTGCGTATTCACTCACGATGGACACGTTTTGTCCAACGAGTGCGTTCATGAAGGATGATTTCCCGACGTTTCTTCTTCCGGCGACAACGATGTATCTCCTGAAACCAGCGTCCGGCAATCTCACGATATCACCCTCTATAAAGAAAAATCCCCTTCGCACGACCGAAGGGGTGAGTTCCCCCTCGGTGTCGGGTGCCCTCCACCTCAGGTGGAACGGTCTTTTTCATGTTAATTTTATCACAAGTTACTCTTTCTGGTTCAGATATTCTTTGTAACCAATTTGTTCTAATCTTTGGGCTTTTTCCAGAACTTCCCGTTTCATTCTTTCTTTATACTCTTTTACCTTCCTTGCGATCTCCGGATATTTGATTCCCAGAATAGACGCAGCGAGGATTCCCGCGTTCTTCGCGTTGTTTATGGCAACGGTGGCAACGGGCACACCCCCTGGCATCTGAACTATGGAGAAAAGTGAATCCAGACCGTTCAGTGTGGATGTTTTCACGGGAACACCTATCACAGGAAGGTGGGTGATGCTTGCCACCATTCCCGGGAGGTGAGCTGCTCCTCCCGCTCCCGCAATGATCACTTCTATTCCCCGTTCTTCGGCGTTCTTTGCGTACTCGAACATGCGATCCGGTGTCCTGTGGGCAGAAACGATCGTAATCTCGTAATCTATTCCGAATTCTTCCAAAATTTCAGCTGCCTGCTTCATTACAGGAAGATCGGAGTCACTTCCCATGATGATTCCTACCCTTGGCACATCGCTCCCTCCTCCGAGACGACTTTCAGTATTTTCTTCGCTCTGAGCGCTTTTTCGAGCGCTCTTTCAACGTCTCTGTCCACCACCGTGAAATGTCCCATTTTTCTGTACGGTCTGGTTTCTTTTTTTCCATAGAAATGAAGCGAAAGACCTTCTATGGCCAGAGCTTCTTCCAATCCAATGAGGGCGGGTTTCCCATAATATCCTTCCTTACCGAGGAGATTCACCATCACCGCGGGGATGAGAAGCTCCGTTGATCCGAGAGGCAGGTTCATGATCGCCCTTATGTGCTGTTCGAACTGGCTCGTCACACACGCTTCAATGGTGTAATGGCCGGAATTGTGTGGGCGTGGAGCGATCTCGTTGACGAGTATCTCACCCTGTTTTGTGAGAAACATCTCTATTCCAAAGATACCGACACCTTCTAACGCCTCTACAACACTCGTTGCGATTTCTCTGGCGATCTTCGAATGTTTTTCTTCTATTCTGGCAGGTGCTATCACCGTATCGCAGATGTTCGCATCTTCGTCGAAGTACATCTCCACCACGGGATAACACGCTGTTTCTCCTTTTTCGTTTCTCGCCACCATGACAGCGAGTTCTTTCTCTATCTCAACGAACTCCTCAAGGTAGGTCTCGCCTTTTATAGCGTTTTCGAGATCTTTTTCGTTTTTTATGATGAACACACCTCTGCCGTCGTATCCTCCTTTTCTCGCCTTTTGAACAACAGGGAAACCGAACTCCCTGACGTCGCTTTCCAGATCCTTCACCGGTTTGTATCTGGGAACTGGGATGCCGTTTTTCTTCAAAAATTCTTTTTGAATGAACTTATCCTGTATGATTTCCAAGGTGTACGGAGAGGGATGTATTCTGTAGCCCTCGTCGTAGAGTTTCTTCAGCGTCTGAACGTTGATGTGTTCAAGATCGTAGGTGGTAACATCTGAACCTTTTACCAGATCTTCAATTCTTTTTGAGTCGAAAAAGCCTGCGACTATCTGTTCGTCCGCCACCTGCCCAGCGGGGCTTCTGGGGGTTGGATCGAGCACTATCACGTAAAAACCCATCTTCTTCGCTTCGAGGGTCATCATCTTGCCAAGCTGGCCACCGCCGATGATACCGATCTTTTTCAAAACTCCTCCCTCCTCACCAGCTTCCCATGAAGAAGTAGAACTGCCAGTCTTTCTCGTTGAATCTGTAGGCACCGCCAACTTCCACGCTCCCAAGAAGGGGAACGACGAGATCGAGTTTCACTCCTGCTGAGGAGAGAGTGTTCATATTTCCGTTCTCTTCTATTCCGCCGTAGTCAACAAACAGTCCGGTGACGACGGGTACGTTTTCTTTCTGAAGAATCCAGTTCAGATCGGCTGAGAGTTTGAACATCTTTTCAGTCTCGAAGTAGTTGTAACCACGCACCGCATAAGGACCAGACACTTCCAAAAGTTCCGTTCCAATCTCGTTGCGGACCATTCCGCCTGTACCTTTGAAGCTCCAGAAGAGACTTTCAAAGATCGGGTAGTACGCTTCTCCCGAGAGGATGCCCTTCCAGTACTTTTGATCGTCCAGCCCGAAAAGACCCGCGCGTGTCAGGTCGAGCGAGAGGTAGTACCCTTCGGTTGGAAGGATTGCGGAGTTCTTGGTGTTGTATCTGTATCTCGTGAGGATTGCGAGAGTTCCCTTGCTTCCGTCGACCAATGTTTTTTCGTAGATGGGTCCGATACCGAAGGAATGTCCCTTGTACGGAAGAGAAGAGATCAAGCCTTTGAGGCTGATCGTATCGGTGCCGCTGGAGGTGGTGTAATCTGTGTATCCAATTCCCAGTTCAAGGTTCATTGGAACTTCGAATTTGACAGGGAGTTTCATGCTTCCTTCAACGCTTCTTTCGGTGAAACCGAGGTTGAGATTCACTGAGAAGGACTCTCCGTATCCGAAAGTGTTCACTGCGGAGAGCTGAACCATTCCGCTGAAGCCCTGCCACCAATCGCCTTCTTTCGGCATGGTCCATCCAATTCCACCGATGAAATTCCTCGTTTTTTCCGCTTCTTTGAGATCTATTACGACATCCACCTGAGTTGCGCTTGGAGAAAGCTGTGGATATATGTTCACAGAATCGAAGTACCTGCTGTTCTGCAGATAAGAGTAGGTGAGCATGATCTCTTCTTTGTTCAGAGGTTCTCCTTCTTTTATGGTGACCAGGTTCTCCACCACGTAGGGTTTTGTTTTCTTGAGTCCTTCGATTTTAACGGAGCGAACGTATTTCTCGTAGATATCGAACACGAGGCTGTCGTCTTCTACCTTTGCTTCCACCCATGCGTACGGGAAATTGTTCTTCTCGTAAAAATCAACTATTCTGTTCATCGCGAGAAGCACCTGAGCATTCGTGTAGGTCTGATCTGGAGACAACCCGGACGCTTTCAAAAGCTCCTGATCCGTGAAGATCGTGTTACCGTGGAATAGGATCTCTTTGAAAGCTTTCTCTCCTTCAAACAGTCTTCTCTGTACTACATTGACCACCATGATCACGACATTCTTTTCTTCGATATCCTTCACTGTGGTTTTCTTGAAATTAACCGTTGTTTCTTTCGAGAAGAACGGGTAGGAGTTTATAACTGAGATGAGGTTGTTTATATCGGAGTACTTTGGATAGAAATCTTTCTTGCTCATGGTGAAAAACCTCACCAGTGGAGAGGAAGAATAGAAGTCTCTCAGGGTTTTTATCTTCGCTTTCGAAAGGATGGAAACGATATCCAGCCCATCCACTTCTCCGTTGAAAACGATGTCCCATAGAGCGTATTCTTTCACAACGATTTTATAAGTACCGTCCTCAAAGTTTCCGTTTATCTCTACAAGAAAGTATCCTGCTTCCTGATACTTGTTTCTCATAGTTTCGAACGTTTCTTTCAAAAGGTTCACGTTCAACGGCATGCCTTTCTCGATTTTAACGAGCTCTTTGAGTTCTTTTTTGTCCACCAGACCAGGGCCCTCTATTTCCAGTTTCCAATCTTTGACAACTGGATTTTCCTCCAGTGAGACGACAAGTCTGTAACCCACATCAGCTGGTTCCAGAGAGGGTGTTAGAGAGGAGAAATATCCAAGGTCGAAGACTTTTTTCAGATACTCCTGAATTTCATCGGATGATACCTCTCCGAAGAGTTTTCCGACTTTTTGAACTATGAATTCGGAATTGAGTGTGTTCAATCCCTTGAAATCGACTTCCGAGATGTAAATTGCCATCGCGGAAACAGTCAGCAGAATCAGCAGAAGAACCAGTTCTTTCTTCATACCTGTACCTCCTTCAGGATATCTCCTTTATAAGCATACTTGAGAAATGCCTCAAAAGTCCAGGGACACTTCTCTTTGAAAATTCTCGCGATTGCCAGAGCGTACTGTTGAATTTCCCACTGAGCGTGAGAATCTGCCCTCAGGTTCAAAAAGTTCATGAGACTTCTTGCATTCACAGTCCAGAAAAACCTCGTGTACAGATTCAAAGGGAGCACTATCCTTGCCACTTCTCGAGGAACACCGCTTTCTATCAACTCCAGATACGTTCGATACGCTTTATCGACTATTTCTGAGATCTTCTCCGTCACCTGTTCGGGAGGGATGGTCGTTTTGTACCCTTCCAGGCGTTCGGGAGAGGGGATATAAAATTCGTAGGAGAGCTTCGAGTATCTGCCGCTCAATTCGTTGTAGGATGCGATCCTGTGTCTGAACCACTGCCTCGCCACGAATATGGGAGCTTTCACGTGGAAAGTGAAGACAATGTGTTCGAAAGGTGTCTCGTGACCATGTTTCATGAGGTATTCGATGAGATGTCTATCCCTTTCTTCGTCTTTCAAACCCATATCGAAAGAAACGCGGGCAGCCCGTACAGCGGAGAGGTCGTTTCCCATCACATCCACAAGTTCAACGAATCCTTTGTCCAAGATATCGATCTTCATCGATATCCTCCCTTCTGGAAAGTGCTCGTTGTTGGAGGGTGCCGGTCTTTTATAACAATACTAACATATAAGCTTAGAGGGCTGAAGTTTTCAGCCCTCCTTTTTGGTCATGATCTTGACGATCGTTTTTTCGATCCGTTCTCGGTCTATCTTATTTCCGTCCTTTAAAATCTTCAGAGCGGCTTTTATCACGAGAATTCTCGGATATTTTACGAGCATTTCCTTGATAGGATCTCTCTTCATGCTGATCACACTCCTTGACAACGGGGATGTGTTAGAATATAATCTGATAGCGGTGTGGGCTCGTAGCTCAGTTGGCAGAGCGCCCGGCTCATAACCGGGTGGTCGGGGGTTCGAATCCTCCCGAGCCCACCAGTTCCTGAAGGAGAGCACGGCTCTCCTTATTATTTTAACACATCGTTCAAAGATGTTCGAGGTTGACAAAGAAAAGCTCTGATAGTAAAATTAATGAACGGTCTTGGGCGGCGTAGCTCAGCGGCGAGAGCGGGTGATTCATAATCACCGTGTCGTGGGTTCGAGTCCCACCGCCGCCATAGGTCATCGGAAAGGAAATAGGGCCAGCGTAGCTCAACCGGTAGAGCGACTGATTTGTAATCAGTAGGTTGTGGGTTCGAGTCCCACCGCTGGCTCCAAAAGTATGTGGTGGGGTGCCCGAGTGGCCAAAGGGGGCGGACTGTAAATCCGCTGGCAGAATGCCTTCGGAGGTTCAAATCCTCCCCCCACCACCAGATTTTTTGAGAAAGGGTGGAAGATATGCGAGTGAAAGTGGCTCTGAAATGTTCTCAGTGCGGTAACAAGAACTACTACACCACAAGGAACAAGGACAAAAGAGCAAAGCTCGAACTGAGAAAGTACTGTCCAAAGTGCAACGCCCACACGATTCATACCGAAACGAAAGCGTAATCGCAGGGCCGTAGCTCAACTGGTAGAGCGCCGGTCTCCAAAACCGGTGGTTGCGGGTTCGAGTCCTGCCGGCCCTGCCATTTTTTGATCTGAGGGGGCATCGAGAATGGAGAAACTCCGAAAGTTCTTCAGGGAAGTCATCGCCGAAGCAAAGAAAATTTCCTGGCCCTCCCGAAAGGAGTTGCTCACTTCTTTTGGTGTTGTTCTCGTGATACTCGCTGTTACAAGCGTTTATTTTTTTGTGCTTGATTTCATCTTTTCAGGAGTTGTGAGTGCGATTTTCAAAGCGCTGGGAATAGGATAAGGTGATAGGTGATGAAGAAAAACTGGTACATAGTGCTCACCATGTCTGGTTACGAAGAAAGAGTTAAAGAAAATATCGAAAAGAAAATCGAAGCCACCGGGATAAAGAATCTGGTGGGCCGTATTGTTATTCCTGAAGAGGTAGTTCTGGACGCCACCAGTCCTTCCGAGAGGCTCATACTTTCTCCGAAGGCCAAATTACACGTGAACAATGGAAAAGATGTTAACAAGGGAGATTTGATAGCTGAAGAGCCCCCTATTTATGCTCGAAGAAGCGGTGTGGTTGTTGACGTGAAGAACGTCAGAAAGATCGTCGTGGAAACCATCGATAGGAAGTATACGAAGACGTATTACATTCCTGAATCCGCGGGGATCGAGCCGGGTTTGAGGGTTGGAGCAAAAGTGAAGCAGGGACTGCCGCTTTCAAAAAATGAAGAGTACATCTGTGAGCTGGATGGAAAGATCGTTGAAATAGAACGAATGAAAAAAGTGGTCGTTCAGACACCTGATGGTGAGCAGGATGTTTATTACATTCCTCTGGATGTTTTTGACAGGGATAGAATAAAAAAAGGAAAAGAAGTGAAACAGGGTGAAATGTTGGCAGAAGCCAGGAAATTTTTCGCCAGGATTTCAGGAAGAGTTGAGGTGGTGGATTATTTAACAAGAAAAGAGATCAGAATTTACAAGACGAAAAGAAGAAAACTCTTCCCTGGTTACGTATTCGTGGAAATGATCATGAACGATGAAGCCTACAACTTCGTTCGTTCCGTGCCATACGTTATGGGGTTTGTCAGTTCGGGAGGACAACCCGTTCCCGTAAAAGACAGAGAAATGAGACCTATTTTGAGACTTGCGGGGCTCGAAGAGTACGAAGAGAAGAAGAAGCCTGTGAAAGTCGAGATCGGTTTCAAGGTTGGAGACATGGTGAAGATAATAAGCGGTCCTTTCGAGGACTTTGCGGGTGTCATAAAAGAAATCGATCCGGAGAGACAGGAATTGAAGGTAAACGTGACCATATTCGGGCGGGAAACTCCTGTTGTGCTTCACGTTTCTGAAGTGGAGAAAATCGAGTGAGAAAACGTGGGAGGAGGAATCCGCACCACGCATAGGGAGGTTCGAACATGGCGAAGAAAGTAACGGCTCAGATTAAATTGCAGTTGCCCGCCGGGAAAGCCACACCGGCGCCACCTGTTGGACCTGCTTTGGGTCAGCACGGCGTAAACATCATGGAATTTTGTAAAAGGTTCAATGCCGAAACAGCGGATAAAGCAGGCATGATTCTTCCTGTTGTTATAACGGTGTACGAAGATAAGTCGTTCACCTTTATCATCAAAACACCTCCGGCTTCCTTCCTTCTCATGAAAGCGGCAGGTTTGGAGAAAGGTTCTTCCGAACCAAAGAGAAAGATTGTTGGAAAGGTTACCAGAAAACAGATCGAAGAGATAGCGAGAACAAAGATGCCGGACTTGAACGCAAACAGTTTGGAAGCGGCCATGAAGATCATTGAAGGAACCGCTAAGAGCATGGGAATAGAAGTGGTGGACTGAAGTAACGGAAAGGAGGAGGCGCAATGCCGAAGCACTCCAAGAGGTATCTTGAAGCAAGGAAGTTCGTAGACAGAACGAAATACTACGATCTCGATGAGGCCATAGAACTTGTTAAAAAAACTGCCACAGCGAAGTTCGATGAAACGATAGAACTCCACATTCAAACTGGAATAGACTACAGGAAACCTGAGCAGCACATCAGAGGAACTGTTGTCCTTCCACACGGAACGGGTAAGGAAGTCAGGGTTCTGGTGTTTGCCAAAGGAGAAGCGGCGAAAGAGGCATTGGAAGCGGGTGCAGATTACGTAGGGGCTGAGGATCTGGTAGAAAAAATAGAAAAGGAAGGTTTTCTCGATTTCGATGTTGCAATAGCCACGCCCGATATGATGAGAGTAATTGGAAGACTCGGAAAGATCTTGGGACCAAGAGGTTTGATGCCGTCGCCCAAATCAGGAACGGTAACTCAGGAAGTAGCGGAAGCGGTTAAAGAATTCAAAAAAGGAAGAATAGAGGTCAGAACGGACAAAACTGGGAACATTCACATACCCGTTGGTAAAAGGAGTTTTGACAACGAAAAATTGAAGGAAAACATAATTTCAGCTGTAAGACAGATCATGCAGATGAAACCCGCAGGTGTGAAAGGACAGTTCATTAAAAAAGCGGTTTTGTCTTCTACAATGGGACCCGGTATAAAGTTGAATCTTCAGAGCCTGTTGAAAGAGTAAAGCAATCGAAAACTCAATAAGACGCCGTAGATGGCAGGGCCCTTGGGGTTAAAGATCCTGCCGGAGGCGTCCCAGAAAGGTTCTATGACCTTTTTGTGGACCCTCCGGGGTCCACAAAATTTTTTTTGGGAGGTGAATCCTTTGCTGACCAGGCAACAAAAAGAACTCATAGTTGAAGAAATGAGTGAAATATTCAAAAAAACATCGCTGATACTCTTTGCCGATTTCCTGGGTTTCACGGTGGCTGATCTCACCGAACTTCGCTCCAAATTGAGAGAAAAGTACGGAGATGGAGCAAGGTTCAGGGTTGTGAAAAATACTCTCTTGAATCTTGCGCTCAAGAACGCTGAATACGAAGGCTACGAAGAATTTCTCAAAGGACCTACAGCTGTACTCTACGTCACGGAAGGAGATCCTGTGGAGGCTGTCAAGATAGTTTACAACTTTTACAAAGATAAAAAGGCTGATCTTTCGAGGCTCAAGGGTGGTTTCCTCGAAGGAAAGAAATTCACGGCAGAAGAAGTGGAAAACATCGCAAAACTCCCATCCAAAGAAGAGCTCTACGCTATGCTCGTTGGTCGTGTGAAAGCTCCTATTACCGGTCTTGTGTTTGTTCTGAGTGGTATTTTGAGGAATCTCGTGTATGTGCTCAATGCCATTAAAGAGAAAAAATCCGAATGATGGAGGTGTTTGAAGATGACGATTGATGAAATCATCGAAGCGATTGAGAAACTCACGGTTTCAGAGCTTGCAGAACTCGTGAAGAAGCTCGAAGACAAATTTGGAGTGACTGCTGCAGCACCTGTGGCCGTTGCTGCCGCTCCAGTTGCCGGAGCCGCTGCCGGTGCCGCTCAGGAAGAGAAAACAGAATTTGACGTTGTTTTGAAGAGCTTCGGTCAGAACAAGATTCAGGTCATCAAGGTTGTCAGAGAGATCACCGGACTCGGTCTCAAGGAAGCCAAAGATCTCGTTGAAAAAGCCGGTTCACCCGACGCAATCATTAAGAGCGGTGTTCCCAAACAGGAAGCAGAAGATATCAAGAAAAAGCTTGAAGAAGCCGGTGCTGAGGTAGAACTGAAGTAAATTTTCGTTTGTGAAAAAAGAATGTTTCAACCCTGTACCGCCTCTTGCCGGTACAGGGTTTTTGTGTTTTAATAAATAGAGTGTGGTACAAAAGCTCTTCCTCACCCTATTGTTTCCTTTCCGTTCAATCTAAGCAAAACCCGGGAGAGAAATCCTGGGAGTTTCTTATTCCACATTGAGAGGTGAGAAAATGAAAGAGATCTCTTGCGGTAGGAGGACAAGGGTTTCTTTCGGCAAGACTCAGGAACCCCTACCAATTCCAGACCTTGTGGAGATTCAGAAGATTTCCTACCGAAGATTCCTCGAAGAAGGTTTGCTCGAAGTCCTCAAAAAATTTTCCCCCATTTATTCGCAGGCGACTCGCTCAGATTTGAAAAAATCGGACAGAGGATTTGCCCTTGAATTTGTTTCAACCAGGATAGGAGAACCTGTTGTTGATCCCCTTGAATGTAAAGCAAAGGGTTTAACTTACAGTGTTCCAATATACGCAACGGCTCGCCTTACCGACATGAAAAGCGGTGAAATGAAGGAAGAAGAAGTGTTCCTTGGCTACATTCCCTACATGACAGATCGTGGAACGTTCATAATAAATGGAGCAGAAAGAGTTGTGGTCAATCAGATAGTAGTTTCTCCAGGGCTTTACTTCTCGTCTGAGTACATCGACAGAGAAGAGTACGGCGGATACTTTCTTCCATCTCGAGGCGCATGGCTTGAAGTTATCCTCGATCCCTACGATGGAGTTCTTTACGCGGGTCTTGACGGAAAGAAGGTCAATCTTTTCCTCTTTCTGAAAACGATCGGTTATGAAAAGGATGAGGATATCCTCTCTCTTTATCCCACCTATCTGGATGCCGACGATGAAGACAGTCTCCTGCTCCATGTGGGTTCCATTCTGCTTGAAGACATCTACGATGGTGACAGGAAGATCGCCGAAAAATGGGATATCCTGACCAAAGATCTCGCGGAAAGGATTTTGATGATAGATGACATAAATCAGATAAAAATAGTTCATCCAATAGCTCAAAATACATTTGAAAAGATGCTGGAATTGGTGTCTTCCTCGGGCGAAGAGGGAGAGGAAGAAGAGGAAAAGACAAAGATTTACGGTTTAAACGAAGTTACCGTTGTGGACGCTTATCTGGAGATATTTAGAAGATTGCGACCCGAGGAACTTCCAAGAATAAACGCGGCGAAGAGGTATCTTCACGATCTCTTCTTTAATCCAGAAAGATACGATCTTTCCGAGGTGGGAAGGTACAAAGTCAACGAAAGACTAAGAAACGCTTACATCAGGTACCTCATAGAGGTTGAGGGAGAAGATCCCGAAGAAGCGAGGAAGAAGGTTTACAACGAAAATTCTCTCGTTCTGAAACCACTCGATATAGTCCTCGCTTCCAGAATTCTCTTCGACTACTTTGAGAGAAGATACGTCAACGATTTTGAAATAGATTCCTACGAGTTGAGAAATTTGATCAGAATCTTCAAGGAAGAATATTTGGAAAAGAGAAAAACAGCTTCTTACGACCTCAGAAAGCTTGTATCGGTGTTTCGGAGGAACTATGGAGTAACATCCGATCTCAGTGTCCTTGCTGCTATCAGGTACATCTCCAACATAAACAAGGAGCTTCCTTCGATACCTTTCGATACAAAAGACCATCTCGGGAACAAGCGCGTTAGAACGGTGGGAGAACTCGTCCAGAGAGAGTTCGAGAGGTTGTTCGCAAGGGCACAGAAGGCCATTCAGGAAAGACTCACACTCATAAACTCTCTGAGCAAGGTTTCCATTCAGAGTCTTATAAACATAAAATCTATCATATCAACGGTCAACCAGTTTTTCGCGATGAACCAGCTTTCTCAGTTCATGGATCAGGTGAACCCTCTGTCGGAACTCACTCACAAAAGAAGGGTTTCCGCTGTTGGACCTGGTGGGTTGAGAAGAGAATCCAAAGTCTTCGAAGCAAGAAACGTGCACTACTCACAGTACGGAAGGCTGTGTCCCATTGAGACACCTGAAGGTGCGAACATAGGATTCATAACATCGCTGGCTATATACACCAAAATTGATGAATACGGATTTCTCATGACTCCTTACAGAAAGGTAGTCAATGGAAAAGTGACGGATGAAGTAGTCTACTTGAGGGCCAACGAAGAAGAAGATTTCAAAATTGTACCTGCCACCACACCCGTGGATGAAGAGGGCAACATAATACCAGAGAGAGTAGTGGCTCGAGTGGGTGAGGATATCAGGCTTGTTCCCAGAGAAGAAGTAGATTTCATGGATGTATCAACAAAACAGCCCTTCAGTGTCTCGGCTTCACTCATTCCATTCCTCGAACACGACGATGCCAGCCGAGCCCTTATGGGTTCGAACATGCAGAGGCAGGCCGTCCCGCTTCTGAAAGCGGAAGCACCCTTTGTTGGAACTGGAATGGAATGGGAAGCAGCGAAAAATTCTGGTTATGTCACTCTCGCAGAACACGATGGAATAGTGAAAGAGGTTGACGCCGCCAGAATCGTTGTTCACAGAACAGACGAGAATGGAAATCTCATGTACGATGATAAGGGCAATCCAGTGGTTGATGAATACAGACTTCTAAAATTTGTGAGATCCAACCAGGATACGATGATAAATCAAAAACCCATTGTCAACGAAGGCGATTTTGTGAAGAAGGGTGATCCCATAGCCGACGGTCCGGCAACCGACATGGGAGAACTGGCACTCGGAAGGAACATCCTCGTCGCCTTCATGCCATGGGAAGGTTACAACTACGAGGACGCTATTCTCGTGAGTCAGGAGCTTCTTGAAGAAGACGTTTTCACGTCGATCCACATAGAAGTTTATGAAACTCAAGCAAGAGAAACGAGGCTCGGTCCTGAAGAGATCACCGCTGATATACCGAACGTGAGCAAAGAACTCCTGAAAAATCTCGACGAGAACGGAATCATCAGAGTTGGAGCGTACGTTGTGAGTGACTATGGAGTGGGTTCTCAGGCAATACTGGTTGGAAAGGTGACACCGAAAGGTGAAGGAGACACAACACCAGAAGAGAAGATCATCAGATCTGTTTTTGGTGAACGTGGAAGAGACGTGAAGGATACATCTCTCAGGCTGCCTCACGGGGTTGAGGGAAGAGTTATAAGGGTCGATGTTTACGATCAAAACGATATAGCAGAACTGGGAGCGGGAGTTTTGAAACTCGTCAGGGTGTACGTCGCCTCAAGAAAGACGCTCGACATCGGAGACAAGCTCGCGGGACGCCACGGAAACAAAGGTGTTGTCTCAAACATACTTCCAAAAGAAGACATGCCGTTCCTACCCGATGGAACACCGGTTCAGATGGTACTGAACCCGCTGGGAATACCCTCACGTATGAACGTCGGTCAGATTCTGGAAACGCACCTTGGATGGCTCGCCAAACTAACTGGAAAATGGTTTGCAACACCTGTTTTCGAAGGGGCGAAAGAAGACGAAATTCTCAGACCGCTCTACGAAGAAAGGAAGAAGAGGGGTCTTCACCTTGGAGACGACGAAAACAACCCGAATGGAAAAGTGGTTCTCAGAGACGGAAGAACGGGAGAACCCTTCGACAATCCTGTGGTGGTCGGTTACATGTACATGCTGAAGCTCGTTCATATAGCAAAAGAAAAGATTCATGCAAGATCCACAGGACCTTACTCTCTCATTCACCAGCAGCCTCTCGGAGGAAAGTCTCACTTCGGTGGACAGAGGCTTGGAGAAATGGAGGTCTGGGCTCTGGAAGCGTACGGAGCTGCTCATACTCTCGCGGAGATGCTCACCATAAAATCCGACGACATAAAAGGAAGAAACGAAGCCTACAAAGCCATACTGAAAAACATGAATATACCTGAACCTGGTGTTCCCGAAAGCTTTAGGGTTCTCATCAAAGAACTCAGAGGTCTCGCGCTCGATGTGAGACTCTATGATGAGAACGGTAACGAAATAGATATCGACAAGTACTGATTGGGAGGTTGGTAGAATGCCAATGTCCTCTTTCAAGAGGAAGATAAAGGCAATTCAGATAAAGATAGCCTCTCCAGAAGTGATAAGAAGCTGGTCTGGAGGAGAGGTCAAGAAACCAGAAACGATCAACTACAGGACATTCAAGCCCGAGAGAGACGGCCTTTTCTGTGAGAGGATTTTTGGTCCTGTGAAGGACTACGAATGTGCCTGTGGTAAGTACAAGGGGAAGAAATACGAAGGTACCGTCTGTGAAAGGTGTGGAGTCAGAGTCGAATCCAGAGAAGCCAGGAGAAAAAGGATGGGGCACATAGAACTGGCAGCACCCGCTGTGCACATCTGGTACCTCGAGAGCATACCGAGTGTCCTTGGAACACTCTTGAACATGAGCACTTCAGACCTGGAAAACATCATCTACTACGGCAGCCGCCGTGTCATAGAAAGGGCTTTCATTGTGACTGATCCCAAAGATACTCCGTTCTCCCAGGGGGACGTGATCTACGAGACCGAGTACAGGATATACAGGAAAAAGTGGGATTTCGAAGTTGAGCAGGCGTTCGTGGTGAAGAATCCAAAATCTCCTGTTCTTTCTGATATTGATGGAGAAGTGACTTTGAAGACAGAAAAGTCCATCACAGGAAGGGAAATCACCTGGATCATAGTGAAGAACATCACCAGAGCCACACACACGGTGCTCCCTGGAATGATTCTCGTTGTGAAAGATGGTCAGGAAGTGGAAAAAGGACAGGATCTGACGAAAGAAATGACAATCGACCCTGTTTACGCTCCGTTTGACGGTCACGTGGAAATAGATGAACTTTCGAATACTATTACGTTGAAACCTCTCACAACCAGTAAGGATCAGCCGGTTGTTTTCACGGCTCCTTACGGAGCAAAGATTCTTGTTTCGAACGGCCAGAAGGTGAAAAAAGGTGATCAGATCACGACTTCTACCAGCCTCCCATCCGTCAAATCGAGCATATCTGGTACAGTGAGATTTGGTTCCAACCTCAACATAAGAGCGCTTGAAGACGGAAACTTCGAAGTGCTCTCCACCGGTGAAGTCTATGTAGAACAGGTTATAGAGGAGAGAAAATATCCTGTCTTTGAAGGAGCGCTTGTCTACGTTAACAACGGCGACCAGGTGAAGAAAGGGGATCACTTAGCTGACAGATTCCTCTTCGAGGAAGAGTATCTCTCTGCCACCGAGTACAAAATCTTCGAGTCTCACTATCCAACCATGTTCGATGTTGAAGAGAGAACGGAAAACGACAGACCGATCGTGGTCATAACGGATATAGATCCCGAGGTTTCCAAAGAGACAGGCTTGAAAGTTGGCGATATAGTCACAGAAAACGAGTACGAAGCGTATCTTCAGATATATCCAGAAAAGATAGTGGCTGATGCCGGAGCGCAGGCGATAAAGAAACTGCTTCAGAATCTGGATCTGGAAGCGCTTCAGGCGGAAATCGAAGCGGAACTCAAAAAGTTACCTTCTTCCAGCTCGAAGGCGATAAAGCTCAGAAGAAGGTTGAAGATGGTGAAGGATTTCCTGAAATCTGGCAACAAACCCGAATGGATGGTTCTTGAGGTCGTTCCCGTGATTCCACCCGATCTCAGGCCGATGATACAGATTGAGGGAGGAAGGTTCGCCACAACAGATCTCAACGAACTTTACAGAAGACTCATAAACAGAAACAACAGACTCAAAAAACTCCTGGAACTCGGGGCACCTGAGATCATTCTGAGAAACGAGAAAAGAATGCTTCAGGAAGCGGTTGATGCTCTCATTCACAACGGCTCTGATTCGGAGGGAAAGAGAAGCAGAAGAGCCGTTTTGAAAGACAGAAACGGCAGGCCTCTGAAATCGCTCACCGATCTCCTGAAGGGAAAGAAGGGAAGGTTCAGAAGAAACCTGCTTGGAAAGCGTGTGGACTACTCTGGAAGAGCGGTCATTGTCGTGGGACCGCATCTGAAAATACACCAGTGCGGTATTCCAAAGAAAATGGCAATGGAGCTCTTCAAACCGTTTGTTCTGGCGAAACTTCTTGGAGAGGGTTCTTCCAGCAAAACCATGAGAAAGGTCAAAAAAGCGATCATAGAAAAAGAGATGCCGGAAGCTTGGGAAGTGCTCGAAGAAGTGATAAAGGGAAGCGTTGTTCTTTTGAACAGAGCCCCAACACTCCACAGAATGTCGATCCAGGCGTTTGAACCAAAACTCGTCGAAGGAAACGCCATACAGCTTCATCCCGTTGTGTGTCCGCCTTTCAACGCGGACTTCGACGGTGACCAGATGGCGGTTCATGTACCGCTTTCAGCGGCAGCCCAGGCAGAGGCGAGATTTCTCATGCTTTCGAGATACAACATCATCTCCCCAGCACATGGAAAACCGATTTCGCTGCCGACGCAGGATATCATCATAGGTTCTTACTACCTCACGACGGTCAGTAAAGAATTCGACTCACTGAAGGAAGAAGATGTGAAATGGAAGTTCTCTTCACCCGAAGAGGCAATGCTGGCTTACCACCTTGGATTCATAAAACTTCACACTCCGATTCTGATAAAGGTCGTTATCAACGGTGAGGAAAAACGAATAAAGACGACACTGGGAAGGGTAATCTTCAACAGCATCCTTCCGGAGGATTTGAGGGATTACAATAGAATTTTCGACAAAAAACAGATAAACACCCTCGTCTATGAAACGTTCAAGAGACACGGTATAGACAGAGCGGCAGATCTTTTGGATGACATAAAAGACATCGGCTTCCACTACGCAACCGTTTCCGGGCTGACTCTCTCACTGAAGGATCTGAAGATACCACCAGAGAGAGATGAGATTCTCAGAAAGACCTGGGAGAAGGTCAGAATAATCGAAGAGAATTACGAAAAGGGTTTCTTGACAGAGGAGCAGAGAAAGAGCGAAATCATACGACTCTGGATGAGTGTGACAGAGGAGATCACAAAGCTCACATCCAGAACACTTGCAGAGGATCCGTTCAACCCCATATACATGATGGTGAACTCTGGTGCCAGAGGTAACATAGATCAGGTGAAACAACTCGCTGGTATCAGAGGTTTGATGATCAAGGCGTACGACCCGAGATCCAGGGAAATAAAATCCAAGATCTTCAAGGGTCAGGCGATACACGAAGCACTCACCTTCGATTACCCGGTTGATAAGAACCTCAGAGAGGGCGTTGACATCCTGCAGTTCTTCATATCCACCTACGGTGCCAGAAAAGGACAGGTTGACACGGCAATGAACACATCCTTCGCGGGATATCTGACGAGGCGTCTTGTGGATGTGGCCCAGAGTGTTACAGTAGCAGAACCCGACTGTGGAACCCACGAGGGAATCAGAGCTATGGACCTGATAAAAGAAGGAACAGTTGTAGAAAAGATGAACGAATTCCTCTTTGGTAGAGTGCTCGCAAAGGATGTACTTGATCCAGAAACAAAAGAAGTTTTGAAGAATCCAGAAACGGGCAAGGAGTACACGAGAAACACCATGCTCACGGACGACGACGCGAATTTCCTGGCTTCTTACAAGAAGATGGTTGATGTTGTGAGATACGAAGAGATAGACATAACAGAACTCTCACTCCCCAACATGTACGCTGAAATTGCGGAACCCGTTGGAGAGTACGAAGAAGGAACGGAACTCACCTGGGATGTGGTAAAAGCCGCTAAGAACGAAGGGAAATACCGCATAAAGGTGAAGGTCTATCCTGTCGTTGGAACCGTTTACGCGGAGGAGGAACCTTTGTACGATAAAAAAGGTGAAAGACAGCTTCTTGTGTACCAGGAAGTGATAAACGAGATTGTGGCGAAAATGCTCGAAGAAAATGGAATAGAAAAAGTTCCCGTGAGACCCGATATCATTGTGAGATCACCTCTCACCTGTGAGTCTGAGTACGGCGTCTGCGCTGCCTGCTACGGTATGGATCTTTCCAACCACAAGATAGTGAACGTCGGTGAGTCGGTGGGAATCGTGGCCGCTCAGTCCATAGGAGAGCCCGGCACACAGCTCACGATGAGGACTTTCCACGTTGGAGGAGTCATGGGTGCGAGCGACATCGTCAGCGGTCTCACAACTGTGGAGAAGACGTTCGAACCGTACGCGTTCTTGAGAGAAGAAAAGAGCGGTGGAAAGAAAGAAATCAGAAAATACTATGGATCCGAATCGATTCTGTGTGAAGTCGATGGTTTCGTGAAAGACATAGCAACCGACGAGAGCGGTAGAACGGTGATTTACGTCGAGGATTACGCCGGTAACATCCACGCTTACAAAGTACCGAAGAGAGCGAAAGTAAGGGTAGAGAAAGGCCAGAAAGTCCTGAGAGGAGAAACCCTCACCAGCGGCGCCATTGTGTGGTGGAAACTCCTGGAGCTCGAATCAGAAAAAGGTGTAATGACGGCGATGAATCTTTTGAAGATCATAAAGAACGCCTACGTCCAGCAGGGTGTGAGTATACACGACAAGCACTTCGAGATCATATTCAAACAGATGCTAAGCATGGCAACGATCGTCGATCCTGGAGACAGCGATTATCTACCGGACCAGCTTGTACCACTTGTGGATATAAAGAGATTCAACAGGGAAATCCTCGAAGGAAATGCGAAAGTGGAAGAGAACAGGAAGTGGGTCATAGGAAAGACGCTCGCAAAGAGGATCATCGCGGAAACAGAAGAGGGAGAACTCGTGGAACTCGCGCAAAAAGGCGATGAAGTGACCGAGGAACTTTTGAAGAAGATCATAGAAGCGGGAATAAAAGAGATCGACGTCTTCGAAAAAGATAAAGTTGTGACGTACCAGATTCTTCCGAAGGAACCTATCAAGTACAAGAGAAGACTCCTGTCGCTCAAGAAAGCGGCTCTTAACTACCCCGGCTGGCTCAGCGCGGCTGCGTTCGAAGAAACCGCATGGGTGCTGACTGCGGCGGCGATCGAAGGGAAGGTCGATCCACTCATTGGATTGAAGGAAAACGTGATCGTTGGTCAGCTGATACCCTCAGGAACGGGGCTCGACGTTTTTGCGGGGATTCAGGTGGAAGAAACCCCAAGGGCCGCGGTGGAAGAAGAACTCGCGTGAGAAACAAAGAGAAAAGAAGAAGGGGCTCCGAAAGGAGCCCCTTTTATTTTTTACTCTTCTGCTTTCCAGAGCACGTAGTAGTCGTCACCAGGTCTCATTGGATTGTAGTACCATCCTTTGACCCAGCTTCTCTGGACTCTCACACCGAGCGGCTGGTAGAGAGGCATACCAAGGGCGTGCTTCATTGCGAACCTCTGGATCTCTTCGTAGAGTGCCTGTCTTTCTGCGGGATCGGTCTTCGCGATCGCTTCTTCTATGAGCTCGTCGAGGCTTCTACCACCAAGGTCGGGATGTGGTGTGGAAATGAACTTCCTGAAGTTCTCACCCTGTCTTCCAGAGTAAACTCCTGCACTGTGGTAGTATGTGAAGATGAAGTTGTGAGGATCCGGATAATCTGCGAGCCATCCTATGATGAAGACAGGCACTTCTCCTCTCTTGGTTGCGTCGAGATACGTAGGCCACTGAACGCCTCTCACTTCGACCTTGAACTTCGTCGGATTGATCATCTCGATGTATGCCTTCAGCATCTCCGCGGCCTGTCTTCTCACATCGTTACCGGTGTTGTAAAGCAGTGTGATCTTGAATCCTTTCTCCCAGACTTCTCCGTTCCATGCCTTCTTGAAGTACTCTGTTGCTTTCACAATATCGAAGTGTGGAGCGTCTGGATCGTTCAGCAGCTCTTCGTTGAATCCGAGGAGTCCTTCTGGAAGGTCTGTTGGTATCTTTCTACCAAGACCTTTGAGCACTTCGTTTATGAATGTGTCGTAGTCGAACGCGTAGATGAAGGCTTTTCTCACGTTTTCATCAGTGAAGAAGTCTGGTGGTATTCCGTTTCCGTCGAGTTTTCCAGAGCCTATGTACTTGCTGTCTTCGGGAACGTTCCACGCGAAGTGAAGGGATGTTACCGCAAGTTCAGGAAGTCCCTTTATAACGGTGACACCGGGTTTTCCTTCCACCTGCTCGAGGTACTGGGTTGGGACAGCACAGATATCGGCGTCTCCCTGAAGGAACATCGCCCTTCTTGTGCTCCACTCGTCGATTCCCCAGATGATAACTCTTTTGATCTTCGCGGGTTCTCTCCAGTAGTTGTCGTTTCGCTCGAGGATGACTTTCTGCTGAGCTCTGTCCCATTCGACGAATTTGAAGGGTCCAGTTCCGTTCATTCTCGCGTAGAGAGGAGAATCTTCTTTTCTGATATCGTGGTACTTCCACCAGGTATCGGCTCTTCCGTCCCAGCATCCTATCTCTATACACCACTCTTTGTCGAGGACAGCACTCCAGCTGGCGCTCTGGGCGAGTATGTACATGAACGGTGCGAAGGGTCTCACGAGGTGGAACACAACGGCGTCACCTTCAACTTCGATGGCGGGATCGATGTAATCCGTGTAGATCTTTATGAGGGCGTCTCTGTACTCTGGAAGCGGCTCACCGTTTTCGTCGAAGAGTTCGCTGTAAGGCTTGCCGATCTTTTCCTCGACGAAAGTTTCCAGTGAATCCACACCGAACAGGGCTTCCCAGAGCATCCACATGGGACCCGCTGTTGGGTCGAAGATGAGACCTCTCTCAAAGCTGTATTCCACGTCTTCTGGTGTGAGATCTCCTCCTTCGTGGAACTTCACACCTTTCCTGATGTAGAACTTGTAAGTTTTCCCGTCGTCCAGAATTTCCCATCTTTCCGCAAGGCGTGGTTCGAATTCTGTGAGGCTTTCTCCTTTGTAAGCGATCAGGTTCTCGTACACGTTGTAGATAACTTCGCCACTCGCCGTGTCATAGGCGTAGTGTGGGTCGAGAGTGTCGGGTTCTCCAATGGTGGCATCGATTATGGTGTCAGGGTTTTTCACTTCGGCCAGTACCAGAACTGACAGGATTGCCAGAAACAGCACAAACAGTTTCTTCATAACGAAACCCCCTTTCCAAAAATGTGATGACTCCTTACTATATTTGAATTATAGCATAGATCACCGAGGAACGACTCTGTAGCGATATTCATCCGTTAGAGGTCTGTATCCTTCATACCTTACGACAGCCCCGTTTTTAAGGACTTCCGTTATCTCGTTTTGACCGGCCTTTTCCAGTGTCGCGGTAAAATCCACTCTGTACACGAACCTGGTGTTTTCATTGAAGGGCCAGATTTTGATGATCTTCTGAAGGGGTGAGAGGAGCACAAGGTGAACACCATCGGGAACGTCTGCCCTTACCCGGCAAATAGAAAGGCCATCCGTCACGATGTTTCTCGAAACTCTTTTGACGAGCACAGGAAGAGTCCTACCATACGTGAAGACATCGGCTATACCGGCAAAGAGTCCTGTAGGAACTTCAGGAACGGGTGTCAACGGAAATCCCATGCTCTTCTCTTCGAGTTCGGTGATGTCTCCTATTTTGATGTTTGAACTTTCCTGCTCTACCTTTTCTCCGAAGAGGCTTCGAATCTCAAGAATATCTTTCTCAACCTTTTTGTTCAGTTCTTCCAGTGCCAGTTTTCTGTTTTCATAAAGTTTGTCGAAGACGCCTGCTGTGATCAGGCTTTCCACAACGTTTCTCGGAACTCCGGTTACCCTTTCCTGAAGTTCTCTCACACTGTTGATCGGCCTGATTTTTTCGATTTGTTCAACCAGGGTTGCTCCCACTCCTTTCACAACCGTCAGGGGAAGGTAAACGTCTTTACCGTGAAAGACCAGTTCTTTTCCAGAGGTGTTGATATCTGGAGGATGTACTCTGTATCCTTCGCTTCTCAGTTCCTGAACGGCAAGGAAGATCTTTTCGGTGTCTGAAGAATTGTACGCGAAGTAGAGCTTGAAGAATTCTTCAAGATGATGGACTTTCAAATATGCCGTCTGGTATGTGATGTGGGCGTATGCGACGCTGTGAGACTTGTTGAAGGCATAGGAGGAAAAGTTCAGGAGGATCTCGAGGATCTGTTCTGCGTTCTCCATACCTTTTTCAAGAAGGCCTTTTTTCATCTTTTCAAGGAGAGGTTCCATTTTTTCTCTTTCTTTCTTTGCAATGGCCCTTCTCAAAATATCCGCTTCGGTGCCTGAGAGACCCGCGAACATGGCGAGTCGCATGATCTGTTCCTGATAGATCAGAACCCCTCTTGTCTCTGGAAACGTCTTCCTGAAAAACTCGGGAACGTTCTTCGGATTCGAAAACATAACATCCAGGCCAGACCTCAATGGACCAGGTCTGTTGAGGGCAAGGAGAATGGAGAGTTCGTCCATGTTTCTGGGAGAGATTCTTCTGCATAGTTTTCTTGCCTGGAGACCTTCGAGCTGAAACACACCGAGAGTTTTTCCCTTGGAGATGAGATGATACGTTTTTTCATCAGAGTAATCGAAAATCTCTTTTTTGAAATCCTTTATGAACGAGAGTGTTTTAAGACCCAGTATATCGATCTTCACAACACCTATTTCTTGAAGATCGTACATGTCGTAGTCCGTTATTGGGATATCTTCTTCCTCTCTTGTGGGTAATGGCAGAGGATTTTCTGAGATCACGATTCCCGCGGCGTGAACACTGGGATGGTGCGGCAGTCCATAAACGATTTTGTAGATTTCGTTTTTTTCTTCAAGAGACGCATCTGGAAGAACGGAGTTTATGAGGTTTTTCAGAGATTTCTCTGTGAGGTTTCCGAAGGTTGAAACCTGATAGACTTGAAAAGACTTTGATAGCTCCTTTATCAGGTCCTTTCTTCTTCTGTCTTCCACATCCACATCTATATCGGGTGGTTCCTGCCTTTCTTCGTTTAGGAAGCGTTCGAAGAGAAGATCGTATTTTATGGGATCTATCTCGGTTATTCCACACAGGTGTGCAACGAGGGAACCTACCGCACTTCCTCTTCCTGGACCAACTTTTATACCCAGTTTTCTTGCGATCTCTACCACTTTTTCCACCGTGTAGATGTACGGGGTGAAGCCCTTTCTTTTTATCACCTCGAGTTCTCTTTTCAGGCGGCTAACGTACTCTTCACCCAGCGACTCTGCCTTTTCTATGAGTGATTCGTCCCAATCCTCTGGAGGAGTGGGAAATCTGTGATTCACTCTGAGATCGTAGGCTTCTGCGTTTAAAGTGTCGACTGCATCTTCACATTTTTCCGGAAAACCCTGAACGTCTTCGTCGAGCCCGAAGACTTTTCTCATGAAGATGCTTGCCTTCCTTTCAGAGTTATCGAGGTATCTTACGGGTGTTAGTTCGCTTTCGTGGAAAATGGGTACGTTTTCGAGTTTATCTATTTCTCCGTTGTAGTACCTGACCAGTCTGTCGAATTCCTCTCTGTTTCTCGCGACGAAGATTCTGCCGCCTTTCCAGAGGCCGTGAACCGGTATCAGGCCGTGTTTTCTCATGATCGTGTTGAACTTCACAGCGGCGTGGAAGTTTCTGTCGGCGAGGATGACAGATTTCAATCCCTTACTTTTCAAGAGAAGGGCCAGTTTTTCGAATCGAACGACTGAGCCATCGAAAGAATAGGGAGATATCACCCATGGAATCATGATCTTTCCCTCACGTACTCATGGATCCTTCTGATGGCTTCTTTGAAGTCCTCTGGCAGAGGTGAGACGAACTCCATCCATTTGCCCGTTCGAGGGTGGAAGAAACCGAGTTTCAGGGCGTGAAGCATCTGCCTTTTTATTCCGAAGATCTCATCCTCTTTCGGCTTCCCGTAGATTTTGTCTCCCATGATCGGATGCCCGAGGCTTTTCATGTGCACCCTGATCTGGTGTGTTCTACCTGTTTTAGGAAAGGCGAGAACGAGCGTCGCAACGTCATCGAACCTTTTCAGAACTCGGTACTCCGTGATCGCTTCCTTCCCTGTTTCAACGACGGCCATTTTTATCCTCAGAACAGGATGCCTTGCGAGAGGAAGATCGACAACCCCTTCATCTTTCTTCACTCTACCCTTCACCAAGAGTATGTAAGTTTTCTTCACCTTTCGATCTTTGAACTGCTTCGAGAGGCTCTGATGGGCAAAATCGTTCTTGGCTACCACTATGACACCGGAGGTTTCTTTGTCGAGCCTGTGAACTATTCCCGGCCGGAGCTTTCCTCCCACTCCCTGAAGATCTTTGCAGTGATTGAGGAGGGCGTTCACGAGAGTTCCGCTGAGTTTGGAGGGAACAGGATGAACGATCATGTCTCCAGGTTTGTCGATAACTACGATGTCTCTATCCTCATAAAGAACTTTCAATTCTATCTCTTCGGGTTGAACTGTCGCTTCCTGTGGCTTTTCAGGGAGGTCAACCTCTACTATCTCACCCTCTTTCAACTTGTAACTCGGCTTTTTAATCTGACCGTTGACCTTCACTTTGCCCTCTTTTATCGCTTTTTGAATCAGTGATCTCGAGATCCATGACGGTGTCTTCTCCTTCAAAAACTGATCCAGTCTCCAACCCTCTTCTCTTTTTTCGACTCTCCAAACTTTCATTGTCTCCACCTCTGAAAACTCCCAGTATCATAAGTGCTCCTCCGACTATGATGAACACGTCTGCAAGATTGAATATCGTTGGGAGAAAAGTCAGATTCAGGAAATCAAGAACGTATCCGAATCTGATTCTGTCGAGAAGGTTACCGAGAGCTCCCCCAAGAATGAAGCCCATGGCTGTTCTTTCCAGCCTGCTGAACTTGAAAATATAAGGAAGTAGGGATAGAAAAACAACAACGAACATCACGGTCCAGAGAAGCTGTTCGGAAAGATTTTTAAACAACCCGAGTGCGATTCCTCGGTTGGTTGCCTTCACGAATCTCAAAAAACCCGGAACTATGAAGAAGGTTCCGTGTATCTCGCTTGCTATCCGCTTTGTAAGCTGATCCAGAACAATCGTGAGAACCATCACAAATGCCATTTACTCCACCTTTCTGTAGATGAACGGTTTGTATATCTCAAATCCCAGTTCTTTGTAATTGAAAATTCTTTCAGTGTTTCCAACGAAGAGGAATCCCCCCGGTTTCAGTGATTCAGCGAACTTTCTGTAGAGCTCATTTTTCGCTTCTGGTTCGAAGTAAATGACCACGTTTCGACACACTATCAGATCGAAGTTCTTTTCGAACGGATCCTTCAAAAGATCGTGCCTTTTGAACTCCACAATTTTCTTCACAGAATCTTTTATCCTGTACCTTCCATCTGGTAACTTCTCGAAGTATTTTTCCAGGTATTCCTTTGGAGTGCTGACGAAGGCCCTTTCTTCGTAAACACCTTCCTGGGCTCTTCCGAGCACGCCGATGTCAATGTCTGTTGCCAGAATACGAGTTTTATAGGAAAGATTGAGTTCGTTAACCAGGATGGCCAGGGAGTACGGTTCTTCTCCGGAAGAACAACCCGCACTCCAGAACTTCATCCTCAGAGAATTTTTTGCAATCAGAGGAATGATTTCGTCTCTGAGTTCCCACCACTTTTCCGGATTTCTGAAGAACTCCGTCACGTTTATCGTCATCTTATCCATGAATTCATCGAGGTACTTTTTGTCTTTGATGAGCATGTTCAAATACTCTCTATATCCCACGTTGTACTTTCTGAGAAGGAGTTCTGTTCTGCGCTTCACCCTCTGCGGTTTGTAAGAAGAGAGGTTCAGTCCGAACCTCTTTTCAGCTTCTTTCACGAACCATTCGAATTCCTCCTGAGGAAATTCTTTCCACTCAAAATTCGATTGAAATTTGAAAGGCCCAATTTTCTTTTCCGATCTTTCCTCCTGCATGGAATCTTCCCACCTTCCAGCTTCCTTCTACGTAGTCACTGTTGACAAAGATCCAGCCGTTTTCCTCGAGCAACGCCAAACCGGGTTTAAATTCTCCATCGTAAAGAAAACGAACCACCGTTTTTTTATGTTCAAAGATCAAACCAACCCAGTTCGAAACACCAACTTTTAAACTTCCAAGTTCTAACCAGACACCGGGCTTTTCGTTTTCAACGAAGAGTTCAAGACCTGTATCGAACACTTTGAAGTTCAGCCCAATGTGGTAGTTATCATCGTTCGACAAAACGAGAAACACGGGTTTCTCCGTGAAGAAGAAAACATTTTCTCCGTTCCAGATTCCACCCATGAAACCAAGTCTCACATTCCAGCTCTTTTTGAACGGTACAAAGGTCGCTTTCAAGACTGCTGGTGCGTGATATTCGAACGAAAAATCATCGATTCCGAATCGAAAATAAACAGGATTGTCATAAATGAAAGGAAGGAGAGAGAGCTCCCCTTCCGAAAAACTTGCAAAAAAATCGAACCTGAACTTTCCTTCTATGAAGTCTGTTTTGAGCTCAGGAGACAGTACAAAACCCACCGTGGGAACTTCATTATAAACTCCTGCTCCCACTTCGATGAAACCAGCGTACGCAGAAACGGTTGCCAGAACAAACAAAATCAGAGTTATCCTTCCAGTCTGGAAAGTATCTCCTCCATCTCTTTGTCGTCCATTTCAAAGTTCGAATACACTTCCTGCACGTCGTCCATATCTTCCAGTGCGTTGAGAAATTCGAGGACTTTTTCGGCATCTTTACCTGTGACTTTCATCGTGTTCTTTGGAATGAATGTTACCTTTGCTTCCACCTCATAGCCGGCTTCCTCCAGCTTGCTCTTCACTTCCGAAAGATTCTCAGGGGTTGTAATTATCTGTATCGGATCTTCTGTGTCTTTTATGTCTTCCGCACCGGCGTCTATAGCGATCATCATGAGTTCTTCCAGATCTTTCACCTTGTCTCTTGGGATCTCGATAACTCCTTTTCTTTCGAATATCCAGCTCACCGAGCCGCTCTCTGCAAGACTGCCACCGTATTTGTTGAACAGGTGCCTGAGCTCCTGAGCGGTTCTGTTCTTGTTGTCTGTGAGCGCTCTGATGTACACGGCGACTCCTCCGGGTGCGTATCCTTCGTAGATCACTTCCTGGTAATCTACACCTTCGAGTTCTCCCGTTCCTCTCTTTATGGCTCTTTCAATGTTTTCTTTGGGCATGTTTTCTGCCCGTGCTTTTTCAACTGCCGCTCTCAATCGCGGATTTGTTTCTATGTTTCCTCCTCCTTCTCTTGCTGCAACTATGATTTCTCTGATCAGCTTTGTGAAAATTTTGGATTTCTTCGCATCCTGGGCCATCTTCCTGTGTTTAATATTGGCCCACTTGTTGTGACCTGACATCATTCCACCTCCTGCTGTCCTTTATATTTTAACACCACGATTGTCATATCATCGTGCTGCTGGGCATCTCCTATAAACGACTTAACGTTTTTTCTCAGCGTCTCCAGCAATTCAGCGGGTGTTTCACCCTTGAATTCCCTCAATATATTTTCCAGCTTTTCGTATCCGAATTCTTCACCGGCTTCGTTCCTCGCTTCTGTCAATCCGTCGGAGTAAGATATCACGAACGTATCTGGTTTCAAATGAATGGTGTGCTTTCTGTATTCCCACTCTGTTATACCGATTGGGATCGCAGAAGTTTCAATCTTGACGAGCTCTCCCTTATGCAGGAAATAAACTGGATTGTGGCCTGCGTTTATAAGATTCAAAGTTCCATCTGGAGATATCTCTATAAAAGCCATCGTTACAAAGCGGTCGTTTGTCATGTCTTCGCAGAGAATGGAGTTCAACCTGTTCACGAGTCTTTCCAGATCGGGACACGTGGTGACCAGCACTTTCAGATAACTCCTCACTGCGCTCATTAGCAGAGCCGCCGGTACACTCTTTCCTGCCACATCACCCACGACTGTGAGAAACCTTTTCTCCTGTGACACAAAGAAATCGTAATAGTCTCCACCAACCTGAACGGCGGGTTGAGAGAAGACATCCGCTTCTATGAAACCAATCTCTGGAGTTTTCCGGGGAAGAAGATTGGCCTGTATCTGTCTTGCTATGTTCAATTGTTCTTCCAGTCTTTCTCGCTCTATCTCCTTTTTGAGAAAATCCAGTCTGTCGAGAGCACTCGCTATGTATCTTGCCGTCATCTCAGCTATTTTCCTGTCACCTGCGGTGAAAACTCCTCCGTCTTCTTTTCCAGTGAAGCACATGTATCCGTAGTATCTGTTTCCTTTTATCGGTACAAACAGAAGATTTGAAAACTTCTCAGATTTTCCGGGCTCTATCAGAACGGTCTTCTCTGGATTTCCTATTTCTGCTTCTATTTCTTCTCTGTTTAGATCCCCGGCTGTCAACTCACCTTCCAGATGAACAACATAACCCTCAAATTTTATCACGTTCCTGAGGAGTCGAATGACTTTTTCCAGTTTGTTCTGCAAGTTCAAAGGGAACTCGAACGTACCGAAAATCTCCGAGATTTCGAGCAGAGTTGATATTTCTTCGTACGAGCGCGAAAGCTCTTCGATTTGAGCTTCCATGAACATGGCCTGTTCTTCTAAGCTTTTTCGATATTCGTTTATTTCGTACTCCAGGATCTCCAAAAGATCATCTATTCCTTTCGAACAGTCGTGTTCAAGATTCAAGATTTCAGCGATTCTTTCGCAAATTTCCCTTTCATTCATTTAGTAAATGCTTCACCTCCTCGATGAATTGGGAGGGGCTGAACGGCTTTCTCATGACCTTTCTGGCACCCAGGGAAAATGCCAGAGATTCGTCCTCTTCACCACCCTTTGCCGTGAGGACTATCACCGGGATTCTTTTCCAATTTTCTTTTTCTTGAAGTTTTTTCAAAACGGTGAATCCATCCATTACGGGCATCATTATGTCGAGAACTATCAGGTCTGGTGTGAACTCCGAGAGCTTTTCTAGGGCTATCTGCCCGTTTTCCGCTTCTATCACTTCGTACCCTTCTTTTTTCAGATTGAAAGAAACGATTTTTCTCAGAACCGCTGAATCGTCAACAAGAAGAATCTTTTTAGACACGCGTACCACCCCTTTCGAGGAGAGAAGAGAGAGGACCGTGCCCGGTCATGGCTTCTTCACATATGGGTAAGAAAAAAGTTCCTTCTTCTGCAAGGAGTAACGGGTTTATCAGTTTCTCCCTCTTTTGAGTATACCTGAAGATGTGATACTTTTTTCCACTCGATATTTCAAAATCCAGAAGACTCTCTTTGAACGAAACTTTTTTGTTCTTTTTCAAAATAGTCTTCTCCAGATCCACAGGTTTTTCTGAGATCACTAAGAAACGATACGAGTTGACCAGTTCGTTGATGTTTCCATCGAAGATCCATGCGCTTTCTAAAGCGAAATCCTTTGGGAGGATGTTTTTCAGAGTCTCTATGTGTTTTTCTGAGATGTTTTTCACAAAGAGTTCCACGTAGAAAGCGAGGTTCACCACACCCACCGGCATGGCGTCGAGGAAACTCATCTTCGGTTTTGGATGGAAACCTTCCGTGAAAACGATTGGAAAATCTGCTCTCCTTATGGATCTTTCCACGAGTTTTATAGACTCAAGTGTTGAGAGAAATCTCCTCATTCCTTTTTTCTTGAATCTGAGAACGATCTTCATTTTGCCACTTCCTTCGGATAGCGGTAAATCAAGAGGAATGCTATACCGATGAATATCGGAAGATAATAGGTAGAAATCCTCCAGATGAGAATGGAGGCGAGTGTTTTTTCAGAAGAATTCAAAATCTTGGAAAAAACGATCTGATAAACCGCTTCCACTCCTCCACTCGCTCCAGGAGTGGGTATGTAAAACACGACCAAACTCAGGAAATAGAAGAGGCCTGTGACGTCGAGAAAACCTATTTTTCCGGATGTGAGCCAGATGGCAAGGTAGAGAACAAAAGATTGAACAAGCAGGGAAATGAAAGTGAGAGGAAAATCGAAAAACATAAAGCCACTTTTCCAGAGTACTTGAACGCTTTCTTTCAATTTTTCTGTCCATTCCAGGAATCTGGTATCCCAATCTTCTATTTTGGTGATCTTTTTGATGAGTCGATCTATCCACCCTATTCTCTTGAAAACGTTAAAAAGACGTGCAATGAGAGTAGGATTTATCAGTGAAACCATCAAAACGGCTATGAACGATACACTAATGAGATACGCGAGAAGTATCAACTTTGAGGTCAAAAGTGCGTTCGAGAAGAGAAGGTTTCTGTATCTCACAAGGCCCAGAATCGAAAGAACAGTAACAGAGATCAGGTATTCTACGAATCTGGAAAGAATCACGTTCACATTGTGTTCAGATCTGAAACCCATCCTTGAAAGGTGGTACGTCTGAAAAAACTGTCCTCCGAAATAGAAAGGAGTGAGCATGCTGAAAACAAAACTCATGTAATTGTTGAAGAAGGCATCGTACAGCGGAAATTTCTCTTTCCATACGAACGAATAAAGCCATTTCATTCTGAGAGAGTCTATGACAATAGAAAAAACGAATGTTCCGCAGAGAAGGAACATGTAAAGGAGAGATTTTAAATGAAAATATCTGGAAAATTCAGCGGGATCTACTTCCCTGAAAATAAAAAAGACGGCGAGAAATCCAAAAGCCAGCGCCAGAATTATGTTGATCCACTCTTTTTTACTCAGATTTTTACAACCTCCTCAAAGAAGATTCGAGGGATGCAAGCAGATCTTCAACGGTTTCCATCCAGTCTTCGACCTGGGCGACTCCGTACTCAAGCATCGGCTGTTTCGTCCAATCCAATCTCAGGAACTTTCTCTTCAACCTTTTGAGGAGTCTTTCCGCGCCTTCTTTCGATGTTCCGGGAAGAACGATCATTATTTCGTTTCTCTTCAGGAAATCGAATCTATCAGAAGACCTCAAAAGTTCTCGGAGGATTTCATAGACGCGTCTTGCTGTGCCGTCATCTTCGAAAAAGAGATAGATAACAGAAAGTGGGAATCCATATCGCTTCGATTTTTCGAACTCGTCTTCGAGATAACTGAGGATACCAGAGGGGAATTTCAGGTACACCTTCACCATTTCAAATTTTTTTCTTAGCAGAAAGTCCGGAAGGCGTGGATCGATCACGTCCAGCACACCTTCCGGAATATTTTCAGGTACGTTCTCTGAAACCAAAATCATCCACCGATCCTGTTCCTTCAAATTGTCGGTGATGATTACATCCGATGATTCATTTATGAGAAATCCCACCTCTTGAACGATTTTGACTATCCGTTCACGAAGTTTTTCATCTTCCAGATCGATTTTCACTTTCATTTCACCATCTCCAGGAAGTATCTGTGCAGTCTCAAATCGTCGGTGAGTTCTGGGTGAAACGTGCACGCGAGTATATTTCCTTCTTTCACCAGAACAGGATCGTAGTCGTAGGTTGCCAGAATTTCCACATTCTTTCCTGTTTCAACAATTTTTGGAGCCCTTATGAAAATGGCTCTGAATGGATCTTTTCCTACAGCGGGTATCTCTACAAACGTCTCAAAGCTTTCGACCTGTCTTCCGTAGGCGTTTCTTTCAACGGTTATGTCCAAAACTCCAAGTTTTTCCTGGGAGTAGTTTTCGATGCGCTTTGCGAGAAGGATCACACCGGCACACGTTGCAAAGACTGGTAATCCTTCGTTTATTCTTTCCACCAACTTTTCATCCATATCCATCTCTTTGAGAATTCTTATCATGGTGGTCGATTCTCCACCAGGCAGGATGAGACCATCCACCATGTCCAGCTGCTCTGGAAGTTTCACTATCAGAGTCTCAACTCCGAGCTTGTGGAGAGCTTCCACGTGTTCTCTGACATCTCCCTGAACACCCAGAACACCTATCTTCATTCTTTACCACCCTCTCTCCTGCATTCTCACTTCGAGTTCTTCGACATCGAGCCCTCTCATCGGCTCTCCTATGTCTTCGGAGATCTTGAGGAGTATCCTTGGATTGTCCCAGTAGGTAACGGCCAGCACCATGGCTTTCGCCATCTTTCTTGGATCCTTGGATTTGAAGATACCGGATCCTACAAACACTCCATCTGCTCCGAGCATCATCATGAGAGCCGCATCCGCAGGAGTTGCCACACCACCCGCTGCGAAGTTCACGACGGGAAGTCTTCCAAGTCTTTTGACCTCCCTGAGAAGCTCCACGGGAGCTCCTATTTCTTTTCCGTAAGCGACGAGTTCTTCGTCTTCCATCTTGGTCACCTGTTTTATCTGTTCCATCATCCTTCGCATGTGCTTCACCGCTTCCACGACGTTTCCCGTTCCAGCCTCTCCCTTCGTTCTGATCATAGCGGCGCCTTCCGCTATTCTTCTGAGAGCCTCTCCAAGATCTCTTGCACCGCAGACAAAAGGTACTTTGAATTCGTGTTTGTTGATGTGGAACCTGTCGTCAGCTGGTGTGAGTACCTCAGACTCATCGATGAAATCGACTCCGAGTTCTTCCAGTATCTTTGCCTCGGCTATGTGTCCGATTCTCACCTTCGCCATCACAGGGATGGACACTGCTTCCATGATTTCCCTGATCTTTGCGATGCTTGCCATTCTGGCGACTCCGCCCTCTTTTCTGATATCGGCCGGAACTCTTTCGAGGGCCATTACCGCAACGGCTCCCGCTTCTTCTGCGATCTTGGCCTGTTCAGCAGAGGTGACGTCCATGATGACACCGCCTTTGAACATCTCCGCAAAACCCTTCTTTATGATCCAGGTACCCTTTTTGATTTCCATTCCATTCACCTCCTCACTCTTCTTCCCAGTAGCGCTTCTCCACTTTTTTCAGTCTGGGGTTTTCTATCTTGTACCTTCCCACCTTTGCGCAGTGTCTTCCATTGACTTCAACGATGTCTGCCGTGATATCCACCTTCTCCCTCAGCAGGCGAGATCCAACACCATAAGCATCTGCAGGAACTCCGAGTCTTTCGAAGAGATCTATCTTCTTCTCGTCGAATCCTCCGGAGACGACTATCTTCAGATCCTTGAGCCCCACTTTGTCGAACTCCTGACGGGCTCTCCAGACGAGTTCCGGACACACCCCAAAGGAAGACTCGTCCTTTGGTACCACGGATTTATCTCTTAGATTCCCGGAGGTGTCGAACCTCACACCCCATATCTTGTTCTTTCCAGGACCTATGATCGGTGAAGGATCTGTCACTCCGAGTTTGAACGGCTTTTTCATCACGTACTCGTAGAACTTTTCGATGACCTTGAAGGTTGTTCCTATCACATCGTTGTCCCAGTCCACAAGAATGATCCTGTTCACGTCTTCCTCCATGTGCATATCGAACGCGATGGCAGCGTCCTCGGTCTTCCCATCGTAGCAGGCTATCAGGGCGTGAGGCATCGTTCCCATGGATTTGACACCCCAGTAGTCCGCGTTCGCGTCTGTAGAAACTCCAAAGGCCCCCGCTTTGAGAGCTGCGTAGCCGTCCGTTGCCTGGACCCAGTAGTGATCAAAACGGGCACTGAAAAAGAGCACGGGTTTTCCTCTCGCTGCCTTCACCACTTTCTTGACGGCCGTTGCCGTGCTGGTGGCTCTTGCGATCACACCGAGAAGCACCGTTTCGAGATACCCGAAATAGGTGGGATCTCCCTCTATTGTCATTATCGGCTCTCCTTCTTTCGCTTCCTCGCCGTCGTAGAGGGCGTGTACTTCTATCTCATCCCATTTGTCTACCCAAAGATCGTTCAGTTTCAATCTGAGGTCCCACTTTTTCTGAGTGAGCTCCAGAATCTTCTGAACGTCCATTTCAACTGAAGCAGCCTGCATTTCTTTGTCTAATTTCAAGATCTCTTCGAAGAGTTCCCTCGCTTTTTCCTCGTCTTTGTAGTATCCCGTGCAGAACTTCAGAATGGCGAGGGCCTCGTCAATTCCGCAGATTACGGCGTCTTTCCTCGGAAAGAACTGATAGTACACCCGTGGATGGCGGTTGTCCCTTTTCAAGACCTTCACATAGTTTATGAAGTATATGTCCGAGTAGTAACCGTTCCTGATGCGGTCGATGGGAACCTTGAAGACCTCGGGACTGAGTCTTTTCACATTGATCACCTCAAATGAATTCTGCTCCTAAAATTTCTTTCATTTCCCTCAGTGCAAAGCGGTGAAGCTCTTCATCGTAAGAAGCAACGCCTTCAGTGATTATTTTAACAGGGATATCCCTGTTTCTCAACTCTTCGACGGTGAAGAGCACACAGATGTGTGTTACAACTCCACAAACGTAAACTTCGTCTATCTCGTTGTCTCTGATTATCTTTTCAAGATTCGTGTTGTAGAAGGCACTGTATCGGTTTTTCTTCACAGAGAAGTGATTGGGATAGTCTTCCAGGGCTTTCTCGAGCTTTTCGGTGAGTCTTGCACCATCGGTGTTCGCAACACAGTGTTTCGGCCAGAGGCTGAATTCTCTGTCTTCAGGATCATGCCAGTCTTGGGTGGTGATGATGGGGAGGTTCTCCTTTTTGAACTCTTCAACCCACTTCAAAATGGGATCGATCACCTTCTCTGCTCCTTCGAAGTAAAGAGCACCTCCTCTGTCCACGAAATCTCTCTGAAGGTCTATCACAAGAAGGGCTCTCACGTTTTCACCCCCTAAAAAGAAAAGCCCCGTGCGGGGCTGGCGGAGGCGGTGGGACTCGAACCCACACGGGCCTTCCGGCCCACCGGTTTTCAAGACCGGCTCCTTAGCCAGTTCGGACACGCCTCCAGTTTTAAATTATACAACAAAACAAAACCCCCGGCAAGTGCCGGGGGTTGATTTGCGGTGGTGTGGATTAGAATGCAACGGAAGCTTTCAAGTAGAGGTACCAGGTGAAGTAATCGTTGATATCAGCAGTACCATCACTATTGGAATCAAACAGAGTTCCGAAGAAGAATCCTGTTGTGAGAGGACCGTAGACGTAGCTGGCGTCGACGTTGTAACCCAGTTCGTTGGTGGCAACTTTGTATTGTGCAGCTGCTTTGACTGTAAGATTTTCAACGGCTGTGACTGTCAGGTTGGCATCGATGGTGACATTAGTAGCAGAAGCGACAGCATCATCCCAGGAAGCGCTCACATTTGCCTCTGCCATATCGGAGTCGTAAGCAAGAGCAAGCGTCACAGGCAGGCTGAAAGAATTGGCATCAAGATCGTAAGTCGGTGTCAGTTCTGCACTGAAGGTCACTTCATCGGTGACACCAGCTTCCGCTTTGAGACCAACTTTCACGAGTTTGGATCCCCAGGGTGCTGTCCAGCCATCGCCATCAACAGAATCATCGTCGTAGTATGTGGGGGCTCCTTCAGAATAGACAAAGTATGGAGACACCGTCAGAGTAACAGGTTCCATTTCAAAGGATTTGCTGTACTGTGCTTCTACCAGGTACATGCTGGTTGCTTCGTAGGCGTAGGCAAGATCGACCACGAGATTTTCAAGGATGTCTTTTCCAGTGAGATTCAAGTGGGCAGCATAGCCATAGGCGCTTGTGGCATTGTTCGTATCAGTATCATAGAACGCACCGAAGAGTGTCGCATCAAGGAGATCAAGGTTTGTCACGCCGAGTTTCAGAGCAACGGCATCGTCGAAGTAGTTGTTGGTATTGTTTGTAGCGTCGGTAAGGTCCGTTTCAGAAACGATGTCTGCAAAGTATACGGTCAGAGAGATTCCTTCAAAACCGAGTTTTGGTGTGAATTCAAGTGTTCTGTCTCCTACGTAGTAGAACACATAGCCATCCCCATAGATATCATCGTTGTAGTAAGTGAGATCGAACAGATCTGTTGTGATAGCTATCTTGCTGAGAGAAGCTGTTTTTCCAAGGACGTCAATGGAAAACTCTGCTGTAATGGTAGCCGGTGCTGTTACACTGCCAGAGCTTGGAGAAATGGACACAGACAAATCACTAATATCACCTTCGAGGTCGATGCCTTCTTCGTCGAGGTACGCGTTGAAGTAGCCAGTTCCAGAGACATTGACTTTAACGACGTCTTCGTAGGCAAACGCTGCTGTGACTAAAAGACCCAGTACCAGGAAAAGAGCGAGCAACTTCTTCATAACATCTTACCTCCCCTCAGAATAAATTTTGGTTTTATTTACCACTGATTGCGATCAGAATGAGACCGAGAATTCCAAAGAACGCACCTGTGAGGATGCTGAGATTCCTGTTGTAAGCCTTCACGCTTTCGATTTTGTCCTCGAGTTCCGCCTTCACCTGATCGATCTTTTCGTTAGTCTCGTTGTACTTCATGTTGAGGTCTTCTTCGAGAGACGACGTTTTTCCGTAGAGGTTGACGATATCCTGTTCATGAAGATCAACCGTCTTCTGTATCTCCGCGTCCTTTTCCTTGAGAGCGGAAATTTCATCGTTCAATTTGCTTTCTGTGTCGAGGAGTTTTGTGTAGACCATGTTCAACGTTTTCTCCTGTGACTCTATTTTAGCAGAAAGTTCGGCCTTCGTGTCAAGTATTTTTTTGCTGAGATCTTCGTTGAGTGCAGCGACCTTGTTGTAGAGGTTTATGATGTCCTTTTCGTGGAGTTCGACCATTGCGGAGATTTCTTCGTCTCTTCTGGAGAGTTTCTCTTCTGTCGCGGCGATCTTGTTGTTGAGTTCCTCGTTAACGGAACCGATCTTGTTGTAGATGTTTATGATGTCTTTCTCGTGGAGATTGACTATTCCCTCGAGATCGGCGATCCTATTTCCGAGATCCTTTTCAAGGGCTGCGAGTTTTTCGTTCACTTCAGAGATCTTTGCGTCCACATTCTCCTTGTATCTTTCGTAGTCTCTTGAGAGATTTCCAAGTTTAAGGCCGATATTGTTCACAACTTCTCTGTTGAGCGAAATCTCTTTGTCGAACTCCATCTCGATCTCCTCTTTCACAGCTGCGATCTTTTCAAGCAGTTCTCTTTCGGTTTCTGTGAGATTGGCCTGAGTGGTGCCTATCTGGGATGCCAGAGTATCCAGTATCCCGGTAAGACTGTTAACCTTCTCCTCGAGGGCCATGTACTTGTCAGAGAGGTTTCCAACGACCTGTGTCAGGTTACCGGAAGCACCCGCAAGCATCTTCTGTTCGATGAAATCGAGGAGCCTGCTCACAGCCGTTGCCGCTTCGTATCTGGTGATGTACCTGTCCCCTTTGAACTCGCCATCCGGATAACCTATGAAGACACCCCTCTGCCACAGCTTCCAGACGTACTCGTAAGCCCAGTGATCTTTTGGGACATCTGGGAAGAACGCGAACATCGCTGAGAAGAAAACGGACAACATTGCAACGGTAAGAAGAACTCTCTTCATGGGACAAACCTCCCTTCTCATTGATCACAGTTAAATCCTGTGGTGATTATACCATCTCGTCCAAAGGAAATTCAAGAGTTTTCTAAAGTTTTTTTGTCTCTCCACCCGATATCCTGTAGAACTTCCTCTTTCCAACTTTCAAAACTTGCTCTCCAACGGGTTTCACGGTGAATTTTATGTCTTCTATTCTCTCCCCGTCGATGTACACTCCACCCTGAGCAACGAGTCTTTTAGCCTCACTTTTGCTGGATACAGCTCCTATCTCCACGAGGAGATCCACGATGTTCTTCTCCTGAGAAATCTCAACGATCGGCATCTCGTCAGGAATTTCTTTCTTTTGAAAGACCTTCACGAATTGTTCCTGGGCCTTTTTTGCGTTTTCTTCACCGTGGAAGAAGCGTGTTATTTCGTACGCGAGAACCATCTTCACGTCTCGTGGATTGATCGTTTTTTCTTTCATCTTTCTTTCGTACTCTTCGATCCGTTCTTCTGGAACGTCCGTGAGAAGACGCATGTACTTTATAATGAGTTCATCCGGTATGGACATGAGTTTCCCGTACATCTCCTCGGGTGGATCGTTGAAAGCGATGTAGTTTCCGTAGCTTTTGCTCATTTTCAATTTTCCATCCGTTCCTTCGATGATCGGCATCGTCATGACGATCTGGGGCTCCTGACCGTATTCTTCCTGTATCTTCCTTCCCACAAGGAGGTTGAAAAGCTGATCCGTTCCGCCGAGTTCCACATCTGCCTGAATGGCAACGGAATCGTAGGCCTGTGCGAGAGGATACAGGAACTCCGATATGGTTATGGGGATGCCTTCTTTGAATCTTTTCGCGAAATCGTCTCTTTCGAGCATCCTTGCAACCGTGTACTTTGAAGCCAGAACGATCACGTCCGCGAAGGTCATTCTGTCGAGCCACTCACCGTTGAAACGAAGTTCCGTCCTTTCGGGATCCAGTATCTTGAAGGCCTGTTCCTGATAGGTCTTTGCGTTCTCCAGAACCTCTTCTCTGGTCAGCATGGGACGTGTTTCGTTTCTTCCGGAGGGATCACCAATGCGGGCAGTGAAGTCTCCTATGATCAGAACTACTGTGTGACCGAGATCTTGAAACTCTCTCAACTTCCTCAGAACGACCGCGTGGCCCAGATGCAAATCGGGCCTTGAGGGATCCACGCCGAGTTTCACGCGGAGTTTCCCTTTTCTCTTTATTCTGTCGAGGAGTTCTTCTTCGCTTACGAAGTCAACAACGTTTCTTTTGAGAATTTTTACCTGTTCCTCCGGTGTCATCCCATCACCTCGTTAGAACGAAGGCTGTTACCACGCAGGAAACGAAAAAGAGTACAGACAGGACAAGAGTGATCTTTCCACCGGTGTCGAGGCCCTTCCTTCTGCCAAAAACGGTGTGAAGTCCTCCACTTCCGAAGGCACCACCGAGCTCCGAGAATTTCGACATCTGTACCTGGACCATGTAGATGAGAGCCACGCTTATGATGGTGTGAACGATGAGAAAAAATGTCTTCATCACTACACCTCCCTGGGCATTATAACACGTTCTTCAAGAATCTTCCGGTGTAAGAGTGAGGATTCTTCGCTATTTCCTCGGGTGTCCCCGCTGCGACTATATAGCCGCCTTCTTTTCCACCTTCAGGGCCGAGATCTATGATGTAATCAGCGTTCTTTATGACGTCGAGATTGTGTTCTATCACGATTACGGTGTTGCCTCTGTCTACCAGTCTGTGGAGCACCTCCACAAGTTTCCTCACGTCTTCAAAGTGAAGGCCCACAGTTGGCTCGTCGAGTATGTAGAGGGTTCTCCCCGTGTCCCTTTTTCTCAGCTCGGACGCGAGCTTTATCCTCTGCGCCTCACCACCGGAGAGGGTGGTGGCTGGTTGCCCGAGTTTCACGTATCCCAGACCCACATCGTGCAAGACCTGAAGCGTTCTCTTTATAGAGGGAATGTTCTTGAAAAACTCCAGTGCTTCATCCACCGTCATATCGAGTATATCAGAAATGTTCTTTCCTTTGTAGGTTATCTCGAGTGTTTCTCTGTTGTATCTCTTTCCCTTGCAAACATCGCACTCCACGTACACATCGGGAAGGAAGAGCATCTCTATCTTCACGTAACCCTGACCCTGACAGGCTTCGCACCTTCCTCCTTTCAGATTGAAACTGAACCTGCTCTTGTTGTAACCACGTGCCTTAGCAGCTGGGGTCATGGCAAAGAGGCTTCTTATTTCGTCGAACACCTTGGTGTAGGTGGCCGGGTTGCTCCTTGGTGTTCTTCCAATGGGAGATTGATCTATCGCGATCACCTTATCGATGTTCTCGTGACCTTCGATCGAATCGAATTCGCCGGCCGGAAGTTTGGTTCTGTGAAGAAGATTCATCAGCGCCGGATAGAGCGTTTCCATGACGAGAGAAGATTTTCCGGATCCCGACACTCCCGTGACACAGACGAAAACTCCGAGGGGAATCTCAACGTCTATGTTCTTCAAGTTGTTGTGACGAACACCTTTGATCTTCAAAGATGCGTAAGGCAGCCGCCTCGCTTTGTTTACAGAGATCTTTCTTTTGCCCGAGAGGTATTCACCCGTCAGAGAGCTGTCTGGATTCTTCAGGAGTTCATCCACGGTACCCTGGAAGACGACCCGACCGCCGTTCGTTCCCCCACCCGGTCCGATGTCTATGATGTAGTCAGCACTTCTGATCACTTCCTCGTCGTGTTCCACCACTATCACAGTGTTTCCAAGATCCCTGAGCTTTTTGAGGGTCTTTATCAGGCGTTCTGTGTCCCTCGGGTGGAGTCCAACAGTCGGTTCGTCCAGGACGTAGATGACTCCTGTGAGACCCGAACCTATCTGTGTCGCGAGCCTTATTCTCTGAGATTCTCCTCCGGAGAGCGTGGTGGCGGATCTGGAAAGGGACAGATACTCAAGACCCACGTCCACAAGGAATTCGAGCCTTTTTTCTATTTCCTTCAAGAGTTCCCCCACGATTTCTCGTTCTCTTTCGGTGAGATTCAGATTCTTCAAAAATTCGAGTTCTTCTGAGATAGAAAGCTCGGTGAACTCGTGTATGTTCAGACCGTTTATCTTCACAGAGAGGGCTTCCCTGTTCAACCTTTTCCCACCGCAGACGGAACAGGTTCTCTGTACGATGAAGTTCTTTTCCAACCACTCTTTCATCTCAGGAGATTCCGTTTCTCTGTGCCACCTTTGAACTTTTGGAACCACTCCTTCGAAACGGTCATCTCCGTACAAGACGAACTCTTTCACATCTTCAGGAAGATCCTTGAATGGAAGATGAGGGGAAACACCTTGCCTTTCTATCTCCCTTGCGACCCATCTTGAGAGCCTTCTGTCCCATCTGTACGGAATGATCGCACCCTCGGGAACACTTTTTTCCTCGTCTATCACGAGGGATGGATCCACTTCGAATGTGAAGCCGAGGCCGTGACAGTTCGGACACGCACCGTACGGGCTGTTGAAAGAAAACAGCTTTGGTGTGATCTCTGGAAATCCGATACCACACACCGGGCACATGAGGTTTTCGCTGAAGATCTTGCTCTCTCCAGTGTCGACGTTTCTGATCTCAACGAATCCTTTCCCCTCTCTCATCGCTACTTCGAGACTGTCCAGTATTCTGTGTTCGTTTCTGGTTTCAAGGATCAATCTATCGACTACCAGTTTCACGGTGTGCCGTTTGTTCTTGTCGAGTTCCGGCACTTCCTCGAGCCTGTAAATCTCGCCGTCTATTTCTATTCTCGCGAATCCTTTGGAGATGAACTCTTCGATCTCTTTTTTGAACGTTCCTTTCTTCTCCGTTGCAACCGGTGCGAGTATATAGATTCGACTTCCCTCTTTGAAAGAATGGAACAGATCCTGGAGGATCTCATCGATGCTCTTTTTTTCGAGAGGT
Source organism: Thermotoga petrophila RKU-1 (assembly GCF_000016785.1). Classification (NCBI taxonomy): domain Bacteria; kingdom Thermotogati; phylum Thermotogota; class Thermotogae; order Thermotogales; family Thermotogaceae; genus Thermotoga; species Thermotoga petrophila. The sequence goes on along the minus strand of NC_009486.1, from coordinate 426,285 downwards.
CTTCCACACTCAGGGCAGTGGGCTTTTCCTATCCTCGCGTAGAGCACCCTCAGGTAATCGTAAATTTCCGTCACTGTTCCAACGGTCGATCTGGGATTGTGAGAGACGGTCTTCTGATCTATGGCGATGGCGGGGGAAAGTCCCTCTATCTCGTCAACATCGGGTTTTTTCAGGTTACCGAGGAATTGCCTCGCATACGTGGAAAGTGACTCCAGATATCTTCTCTGCCCTTCGGCGTATATCGTGTCCATGGCGAGCGAAGATTTCCCCGATCCTGAAACTCCTGTTATGACAACGAGTTTATTCTTTGGGATCTTCACGGTTATGTTCTTCAGATTGTGAACCCTTGCTCCCTTCACTACGATTTCGTTCACAGAATCACCCCCAAAACGAGGACGCCGAGACTCAGAGTCAACACCAGGGGGAGGAACACCTTCTTTAGAATGTCGAACACCTCTACCTCGAAGAATTTCGCAGACAACACGACACACAGATGAACCGGAGACAGTATGACACCACCCACGGCGAACATGTAGGTGTACACGGCGTACGTGCTACTGAACACCTCCATCAAGACAGGAAGAGAAATACCAACGGCTGCCTGCGTGATACCTGTGGAGATTCCCGACACGAGAGGCAAAAAGATGAGAAGGATCCAGGGAGACAAGTTCCATCTGACGAATTCCGCCGCGATACCCTCACCCACGCCGGAGTGTTCAACTATGACCTTGTAGATGTAAACAAGAAAGAGGACAAGGAAAACATCCCACTTATTGAAAACCTGCTTCAGAGTCTTCAGAAGGTATCTTCTTCTGAACACAGCGTAGCCCGAAGTGCTCAAAAGAAGTGCGAACCAGCCCGGAACTTTGAAAAGGAGTATGAGAACACCCGTTCCCAGAACGGGTATCAGTGGTAGGAGGTTGAAGAACGATCTGGGTTTAGATAGACGGGGAAGTTGCCTCCCGTTGAAAAAAAGCCATCCCAGAAGGAAGGCTGCAACGAACACGGGAAAGAGGGTCAGAGATACCCTTCCCGGATGAATCCTGGAGAGTTCAGAAACGAGCACTACAGCCGGATATATGGGCCAGAAGAATTCTATCGTGTGTCTGAACCAGTAGTTCTTGATGGCGAGTTTCAACGAATTCTCTTTGGGAAGTGAATTCTTCACTATGGGAGCTGTGAAGAGAGCCCCACCGGGCATCGGCATGAGACCAATGAGAGCGGGAACGAACGAATCCACGTTATTTGAAAAGATAGTTCGCATTTCCTCGGAAAAGCGGTTGTAATCACCTGAGTTCTCCATCATTCCTGAAAGAAGGTATATCAGAAAAACCGTCGCAATGAGTGACCAGAAGGAATCTGAAGAGATCGTCCAGGAAAGAATTTCCGGAATGTTTCTCACCTTGAGAGAGAGAACCATCACGATGACACCAGAGAGCAGAGAAATGGAAAGTTTTTTGAAAACTCTCTGCACAACAACGACTGTGAAGAGTGATAACAACACCGATAGAGTGTTCAATGCTCTTCTACCTCCACGACATAAAGAAAAAGAAGAAGGGGAAATTCCCCCTTCTTTTTTGTCTGGAGCGGGCGACGGGATTCGAACCCGCGACCCCCAGCTTGGCAAGCTGGTGCTCTACCACTGAGCTACACCCGCCTGCTCTATCCTGGTGCGAGAGGTGGGACTTGAACCCACACGGGCTTCAGCCCACTGGATTCTAAGTCCAGCGCGTCTGCCAGTTCCGCCACTCTCGCACCGCTGGTGACCCGGGTGGGACTCGAACCCACGACCCCCTGATTAAAAGTCAGGTGCTCTGCCTGCTGAGCTACCGGGTCGCCGGTACAAATGATATCACAGACCGGAGAGGATTTCAAGAGGTGAGTTGTGAACATGAACGTTAGGTGTTAAAATATTCAACGAGGTGATGTAGAATGACTGGTGTGTGCATCGGTTCCTCGAGTGTTTCATTCTGCGGTGAAAGGGAGAAAGGAAATCTCCCTCACAACGGAGATCCCCTCGCTCTGCTTTCCATGATGGTCCCCGCCTTTCTCGATGAAGGACCCGTGGTCATCACAGGTCGAAAGACAAGGGAAATAATAGATCTGCCTCAGATATCCGAAGCGGAGGCAACGGAAATCGCCTACAGGCATCTCATGAAAAAATACGGAAAGGTCGAAGCCGTTGTCAGCGCCGGTGGGGAGAACACCATTCTCTACAGGGTGAACGATAAAGGAATCATAACCGGTATATACACGGGTAGCAAGTGTGCCTCGGGAACGGGTGAGTTCTTCCTTCAGCAGCTTCAGAGGATGGGAATATCTCTTGAGGAAGCAAACGGTGTCGAAGTGGAAGACTACTACGAACTCTCCTCGAGGTGTACCGTTTTCTGCAAGAGCGATTGTACCCACGCACTGAACAAAGGAGTTCCAAAGGAACTCGTTCTGAACGGACTTGGAAAGGTGATGGCCGACAAGATAGTGGAACTGGCCCACAAGGCAGGAGTGAAGAAGATCCTCCTTGTCGGTGGAACGACGAGAAACAAGCTCATGCTGAAGCACCTGAAAAAGGTTCTGGAAGTGATCGTTCCGGAAGAAGCGCTGTTCTTCGAGGCTTATGGGGCTTACCTGTGGGGAAAACTGAACAGAGTGGTATCGAAAAAGACCTTCGTAATCAAAAAAGAGAAGATGACCAGTTTTCCCACTCATGAACCTCTCAAAAAGTACCTCCACATGGTCGAGTTCAAGGAGATGCCGTTTCAAGAGGTAAGGGATGGAGATGTGTGCGTGCTGGGGATAGACGTTGGATCCACCACAACGAAAGCAGTGCTGATGAGATACGATGATGAAGCCATCCTGGCGGGAGTGTACCTTCGAACTCTGGGAGATCCCATAAGAGCGGCGCGGCAATGCTACTCCTCTATTTTGGAACAGCTCAACGGGACGAAAGTGAAGATAATCGGACTCGGTGTGACAGGATCAGGGAGGAAGATCGTTGGGCTGTATTCTCAGACCGACGCTGTGTACAACGAGATAATGGCACACGCGAAGGCGGCTGCTCGTTTCGATCCAGAGGTGGACACGATCTTCGAGATAGGTGGCCAAGATGCCAAGTACACCTATCTGGTGAACGGTGTTCCGGCGGATTACGCGATGAACGAAGCCTGTTCGGCCGGGACGGGATCCTTCCTCGAAGAGGCAGCGGGAGAGTCACTTGGAGTCCACTACACCGAGATCGGTGATCTCGCTCTGAGAGGTGAAAATCCACCGAACTTCAGCGATCAGTGCGCAGCCTTCATTGGTAGTGACGTCAAAACGGCGGTGAACGAAGGGATCTCTAAAGAAGACATATGTGCCGGACTTGTGTACTCCGTGTGTATGAACTATTTGAACAGGGTGAAAGGAAGCCGGCCCGTAGGAAAGAAGATCTTCATGCAGGGTGGAGTTTGCTACAACAAAGCGGTGCCTGTTGCCATGGCTGCCCTCGTTGGGAAAAACATAGTCGTTCCCCCGCACCCGGGTTTGATGGGTGCGTATGGAGTGGCTCTGCTCACCAAAGAGAATCTTGAACTCGGTTTTCTGGAAAAGAAAGAGTTCAAACTGAAGGAATTGATCTCCAGAGAAGTCAGATACAGAGGAACGTTCATCTGCCCTGGTGGAAAAGAAAAATGTGATAGAAAGTGTGAGATCAGGATCATAGAGATCGATGGAAAACGGTTCCCGTTCGGTGGTGCCTGCAACAAGTACGAGAACGTGCTGAGACATACCAGCGTAGACAGCACGAAGTACAATTTCGTCAAAAACAGGGAGAAATACATATTACACTTCGAGAGTGAAGTGAAGGGGACAAAGACCATCGGTTTGAGCAGATCTTTGGCGATGAACAACCTTTTCCCGCTTTTCTACACCTTCCTTACAGAACTCGGTTTCGACGTTGTGGTTCCCGAAAAGTCCGACAGACGCGGCTGGGAGATGATGAACTCCGAATTCTGCTTCCCGGTGGAACTCTCCCATGGCTACATGTACGATCTGATCTCGAAGAATCCCGATTTGATATTCGTTCCAAGACTGAGAGGTATCAGAGTGGAAAATTCGGAGAACTACAATGTCTTCTGTCCCTTTGTTCAGAGCGAGGCTGATTGGCTCACATCCGCGTTTCCCGAACTGGAAGAAAAGCTCGTGACGGGCTATTTCGATTTCTCGCGCGGTGATGAGAAGGAAGAATTTCTCAGAGTGGCCGAAAGGCTTGGAAGGTCACGCGAAGAAGGAGAAAGGGCCTTTGAAAAGGCCTGGAAGATTTTCAACGAAAGGTTCAATCTCATAAAGAAACAATGGAATGAATTCTTGAAAGTTCTTGACGAATCGGAATTCGGAGTTGTTCTCTTCGGAAGATCTTACAACGCCTTTTCTTCTGATGCGAACATGGGAGTCCCCGAAAAATTTGCCACTCGCGGAATTCCCATCATCAACTTCGATTCCATACCCTTCGAGGATGAAAAGGGCTACAGAAACATGTACTGGTCATGGGGAGAGATGATTCTAAAAGCGTCACGATTCGTCGAAAAGCACCCAAAACTCTTTGGAGTTTACATCACCAACTTCAGTTGTGGTCCTGATTCCTTCATCATCTCTTACTTCAGAGACATAATGGCAAAGAAACCGTCGCTTGTGCTGGAGCTTGACAGTCACACGGCGGACGCGGGCATAGAAACAAGAATCGAAGCTTTCATAGACATTGTGAAGAGTTACCTCAAGTTGCAGAGAGGGAACGAGGAAAGAAAGAGTGCAGAAAGGCCCCGGACGGTGCTGGAGAAAAACACCCTCTATGTGATCACCCCGGACGGAGAGAGACTAAGACTCAACGATGAAAGGGTGAAAGTTGTTTTCCCGTCGATGGGCCAATTCGGGTCTCAGTGTCTCTCCGCGGCTTTCAGATACTACGGTGTCAAATCCGACGTGTGTCCTCCACCGGACGTTGAGGAGTTCAAACTCGGTAGGGGGAACTCTCTTTCAAAAGAGTGTCTCCCTCTTCATCTCACTCTTGGGAGTCTCATAAAGTACATCAGAGAGAAGGTAACCGATGACGAGATCGTGCTTTATTTCATGCCGGAGACGATGGGACCGTGCCGTTTTGGACAGTACAATGTCTTCATGAATCTGTGGCTTGACAGGAACAACGTAAGGAACGTGACGCTCTTCGGGTTGAATTCCGAAAACGCCTACGCGGGGCTTGGTATCGCTTTCAGAATCAGGGCATGGTTGGCGGTTGTTGTTTCTGACGTGTTCTTCGACGTGGAACGCGCCGTGATGACACTGGCAAGGGACAAAGAAGAAGCGAGAAAAGTCCTGGAAGGATGCAGGGAAAAGATATTGATCAGCCTTGCGAATGATTCCCTCAGGGACTTTTTCAAAACACTCGATGAAGTCTCAAAGATACTTTCGGGTGTTGAGATGATCATGGATTACGAGAAAGCGCCGAAGGTTCTCCTAACAGGAGAAATCTATGTGAGAAGGGACGAGTTCTCCAGGAAATACCTCGAAAACCTGATGGAGAGGAACGGCATCATCATGCACATATCGCCGGTTCACGAGTGGATCTATTACACGGATTATCTGTACCTCAACAGGTTGATCTCTCCGAATTCTACCCGAGTAGACAGACTGAAGAAACGAATCGAGATCCTCGTGAAAAGGTACATAGAGAAAAGAGTGAAAAAAACCTTGGAGAAGAGTGGTTTTTACAGGGCTCGGATGGTGGATGTGGAAGCCATCGTTGAATCGGCGAAAGACTATCTCAATCCGAAACTCACCGGAGAAGCGATCCTCACCATAGGAACTGTACTTCATGAAATCGTGAACCACTACGATGGTATCATCTCCATAGGACCATTTGGTTGCATGCCGAGCAGGATAGCGGAAGCAATCGTGAAGAGAGGCTTGAAAGAACAAAAAAGAGAGACCACAGGAGTTTTGAGAAAAGTGCTGGACGAGTTCGGAGACCTTCCCGTGATACACATAGAGTCCGATGGGAATCCGTTCACACCAACGGTACAGAGCAAGCTGGAGGCGTTCATGTTCCAGGTCAGAAGATTGAGAAACTACCTGAACGGTCTGCTGAACACGGAGAACACCCTGGAGGAAACTGAAGAGACTCTCCCTGAAAATATCAGGGTTGATTCATGAGAGTCTCCAGCACCTCTTCTTCTATTTCTGAGAAACGAGGATCGGAAAAAGTTTTTATGGTTCTCGGCTTTGGAAACGGCACGCGTATTTCCTTCAAAATCCTTGCGGGGCGATCGGAGAGGATCAATATTCTGTCTGAAAGGAAGACCGCTTCCTCCACGTCGTGAGTGATGAGTACGACCGTACTTTTCATCCTGTGTACGATCTCAGAAAGCCATATCTGGAGTTTCTTTCGAGTGTAAGCATCTACCGAAGAAAAAGGTTCATCGAGTACGAGGAGCTCCTCGCCCGATAGAACGGCCCTCAGAAGAGACAGTCTCTGCCTCATACCGCCACTCAGCTGGTACGGCCTTTTCTCTTCAAAGCCAGAAAGACCGAATCGTTCAAACAATTCTTTTATGTTTGATGGCGGCAGTTCTTTTCTGAGAACGAGTGGGAGCACGGCGTTCTCATAGGCGGTCATCCAGTCGAACAGCACATCCTTTTGAGGACAGTATCCGAGACGAGATGTGAAGATCTCTATCTTTCCCTCGTAGGGAATCAATCCCAGAATAGCCTTCACAACGGTGGTCTTTCCACATCCGGATGGTCCCACAAGGGAGAGGATCTCTCCCCTTTGAACCTCCAAGGAGAGATCCTCCACCGCTTTGAGTTCTCCGTAGCAAACCGTGAGGTGGGATACCTTTATCACGGTAGGAACTCGTTTGTGAACGCCTTCGTCACGTCTATCGTCTCTTTCAGGAATCCCATAGAGTGAAGCCATTCCGCGTATCTCCTCCAGACTTCTTCTTTCTGGTAGCCCCATTTTTCCGCGTCCGCTTTGTACTGACCTGCGAGGTACTTTTGAGATTCTACAACGATCTTTTCATCCAGTTCCGGAGCGTATTTGAGGAGTATTTTGGCTGCCTCCACAGGGTGCTGTATTGCGTACTCGTATCCCTTGGCCGTGGCTCTCAAAAATCTTCTTACGAGATCTGGATTTTGCTTTATGAGAGATTCGCTCGTTATCAGAACCGGCGTGTAGTAGTCAAAGACTTCGTCTATATCCTTCAGCGGGAGGAACTCTATCTCTATCCCTTTCACCTTGCTGGCAACACCGTCCCATCCGTAGAAGATCCAGGCAAAATCGAACACATTGTTCAGCGTTCCCGCAAAGAAATCCATCTGTCCCACGTTCACAAAAATCACCTTTGAAGGATCTGCACCGTATTTTCTCATGATGTATTCTATGGTCGCCTTCTCTATAGGAGAACCCCAGCTTCCGTATCTCTTACCCTCCCAGTCTTTCACACTTTTGATTCCTTCATCCTTCAGCCAAGCGAAACCCGATGTGTTGTGCTGGATGATGGCAGCTATGGAGACGATGGGCATCCCTTCTCCTCTGGAGAGGGTGACCGCTTCCTGATAACTCACGCCAAATTCCGCTTTTCCACTCGCTACAAGCTGTTCCGCTGTCAACCGAGACGGTTGAACGATCTTCACATCCAACCCTTCTTCTCTGTAGTATCCAAGGTCCTTGGCTACGTAGAGCCCCGTGTGGTTCGTGTTGGGATACCAGTCCAGTACGACCGTTACCTCTTCAGCGAAAAGTGCAAGGACAGAGATCAAAAACATCGCAATGAAGGTCAGTCTTTTCATTTTACCAGCCTCCTTTCCTCGAACCAAGGTGTGAGTTTTCTGGAGAGAATATCAGCTATCTTGAAGACGGCAACGCTGAGCACAACCACAACTATCACAGAGAGAAAGAGCCTGTCAGCTCTGAAGGTGTTCATTGCCCTTATCATGTATATGCCCAGGCCTTTTTCTGCTCCAAGCCATTCTCCTATCACAGCGGAAACCACAGCGTATGTGGCGGATATCTTGAGCCCAGAGAGAACGTAAGGTAACGTGTGCGGTAGTACAAGGTACCTGTAGATCTGGATCTTCGTTGCCTTCATCACTTTGAAAAGATCCAGAGCGTCCTGATCGATCGTTCTGAATCCTTCGAGAGTGTTGAGCGCAACCGGAAAGAGTGTGACGAACGCTACTATGCCTATTTTCGTGCCCACGCCCAGACCGAACCAGATGATGACGAGCGGTGCCACAGCAACGATGGGTATCGCCTGTGAGATGATGAGGATCGGGTACATTACCTCTTTCACCGTCTGGAACAGATCCATCAGGACCGCAAGCCCCATTCCCAACACGAGGCCTATAACCAGGCCAGAAAAAGCCTCAAGGATCGTGTAGAGACTGTGATCCATCAAGATTTTCCACTGCGAAAGTCCCTCGAGAACTATGGAAGAAGGTTTGGGAAGAAGATACTGTGGGACTTTCGAGAACTCCCACACGAAAATCAGAGCTATAAAAAACAGCCATTTAGCGGTACTTCGATACCTTCTCTTCAATCGTGATACCTCCGACTTTGTAATCGATGTCCAGCTGAAGAACGAATCGTTTCGCGAACTGTTCAAGGTATCTGACGAGCTCTTTCACACGATCCATGATCTCTTCGAATTCACCTTCCACGGTGGTGTTGGAAGGACCCACTTCGTATTTCATGCCCCACGAAGAGATCTTTTCGATCGCTCTGTCGATCACCTCGTGGAGTCTTCCATCTTCCACGGCGGGAATCACCTTTATGGAAACCGTTACTTTCGGCATTTTTTCACCTCCTCAATTCGGCTCTTCTAATTTGAATTATAACATAGTATAATAGAACCGGGAGGGATGCCGATGTCGAAAAAGGTGACTAAAGAAGATGTTCTGAACGCCCTGAAAAACGTGATCGATTTTGAACTCGGTCTGGATGTGGTGAGTCTGGGTCTGGTGTACGACATCCAGATAGACGATCAGAACAACGTGAAAGTCCTCATGACAATGACCACACCCATGTGTCCTCTTGCCGGAATGATTCTTTCCGACGCTGAAGAGGCGATAAAGAGGATCGAGGGAGTCAACAACGTGGAGGTGGAGCTCACATTCGACCCACCATGGACACCAGAAAGAATGTCTCCGGAGCTGAGAGAAAAATTTGGAGTTTGATAAAAGACTGCTCTGGAAAACTCGAGGGAGTGACCGAAACTCCTGTTCTTGAGGTGTTACTCATCGTTTCCCGGGTACTTGGGATCCGCAAGGAAGATCTCTTTTTGAAAGACTTGGTAGTTTCTCCAACTGAGGAAAAAAGGATTCTGAAACTCGTGGAGAAAAGAGCAAGTGGATATCCCCTGCACTACATTCTCGGTGAGAAAGAGTTCATGGGTCTTTCTTTACTCGTGGAAGAAGGTGTGTTCGTTCCAAGACCGGAGACGGAGGAACTGGTCGAACTCGCCCTCGAGCTGATAAGAAAGTACGGAATAAAAGCAGTCGCAGACATAGGAACAGGAAGCGGTGCCATTGGAGTGAGTGTAGCGAAATTCTCCGATGTGGTTGTTTTCGCGACGGACGTTTCTTCCAAAGCTGTTGAAGTCGCCAGAAAAAACGCGGAGAGGCACGGTGTTTCCGACAGATTCTTTGTGAGAAAAGGTGAGCTTCTTGAACCGTTCAAAGAAAAGTTCGCATCGATCGAGATGATCCTTTCGAATCCTCCATACGTGAAATCAAGTGCTCATCTGCCAAAAGATGTTCTTTTCGAACCTGCAGAGGCGCTTTTTGGAGGAGAGGACGGCCTCGACTTTTACAGAGAATTTTTCGGCAGGTACAACACGAGTGGAAAGATTGTGCTGATGGAGATAGGAGAAGACCAGGTGGAGGAGTTGAAAAAGATCGTTTCCGACGCTGTTTTCCTGAAGGATTCCGCCGGAAAGTACCGTTTTCTCTTTCTCAACCGGCGTTCCTCTTGAACAGTTGGAGTATCAGTCTGACTTCTCCAACCGTGATACCCAGTTTTTTGGCGATATCCACTTCTGAAAATCCCCTGTCGTACATCGAGACGATTCTTCTTTCTAAAGCGGTTTCCAGTTCCTCTTCTTTTTCTTCCGCTTTCGTTTCATCCTGCTCTTGAATAACAGGGATAATTGGTTTTTCCATCTTTTCAGATTTTTCCCCTTCATCTTCAGAGGAGAAGATCCTTTCTCTTTCTATTTCGGACATCTTGACCATCAGCCTTGACATCACGGTGTTGGCTTCGGATATGAGTTTTCTCAGTTCCTGGGTTTTCTTTTCGAGGAGTTCGAGTCTGTTGGCCGACAGGTAGCGGAACTTTCCCATGAGTTCCATGATCCTCTCTTCTACATCCTCCTGATTCGGCTCTTTTGAGTTACCGTTCCTCCCAAGGAGAAGATACGTCCACGAAAAGACCACCGTTCCCACCGTGGAAAGCACCACCAGATAGTCTACGAGATTCATGAGATACCTCCTTCTTCCATCACTCTTCTGGCGAACTCGACAACGTCCATGTTGTACTTCAAAGTTGCGATATCATCGAAAGGAGTTTCTCCCAAATTCACGATAACGAGCTTTCCACCGCTCCTGACAGTTATGAGGGGAAGCTCGGCAGCGGGATACACAACGAGCGAAGATCCCAGGACGATCATCAAACTGGCCTTGGATGAAAGTTCGATCGCTTCCCTGAGGGCGTCTTGCGGCAGATTTTCCCCAAAGAACACGATGTTCGGCCTGATCAAACCGTTGCAGTCATCACAGCGTGGAACATCCAATGATTCGAGTTTCTCTATAACATCTTCGACGGTGTATTTTTTCTCACACCTCACACAGTAATACTCCTCAACGTTTCCGTGTAGCTCTATCACTTTTTTACTGCCCGCTCTCTGGTGAAGTCTGTCTATGTTCTGTGTGATCACAGCCTCTATCAGGCCCTTTTCTTCCAGTTTTGCGAGCAGCACGTGTGCAAGGTTCGGTTTTGCTTCTAACATAGGGAAAATACCTTCCTTGGCGAATTGGTAGAATTCCTCAGGGTGAGAGTAGAAGAAATCAATGTCGAAGACATTCTGGGAATACTTTTTGTATATCCCATTCGGTCCTCTGAAATCTGGTATGCCGCTTGGGGTACTGATACCGGCTCCCGTGAGAGTGACGGTCAATCTGGATTCATTGAGAAGATCCAGGAATTCCTTCATTTTCATTCACCCTTTTAAAGATAACTTTTGGAAACACCATGGATGAATCTGGACGCCAGATCAGAGTGTTGTTCTCACGTTCAGATGGGGTTGGTGTGACCGATATCACAGCTGCGTCTTCAGGTAATTTCACGACGATCTCCGTTTCACCCGCTACGTTCATTGTGAGACTTCCCATGCTGGTGTCCAAGACATCACCCTTCACCTGTGCAGCTCCCCTCAGGAGCGTTGTTTCTGTGACTTCGAGCATACCTCCTGTGTCTTCAACTCTCACGTTGTAATCCAGTGGAACTATTTCTCTTCCAACTTCTTTGCTGATCTGAGAAAAGTATTTATTCAACTCCTCCTTAGATGCAGAAGCATAATTGATCTTGTACTCTTCTTTTTTCTTCTCATCTTTAAAATAAAGCTTCGCACTGGTGGTGAACGTGGCGTTCCCGGAATAATCGTATTCCATGGTGCTCCTGTAGTATACTATTTCAAAGGGAGCTCTTCCTCCCAGAAAGAAAAAGAGAAATTCGACGAGCATGAAAACAACCATGATGATCAGCAAGATGTAGATGGTTCTTGAGCTCAACCTTTTCACTCTCCTCATTCTTGATATTCTCAATTAATATTATCACAGAACATGGAGGGATAAAAGTTGAGAATACTGAGCGGCATGAGACCTACCGGAAAACTCCATATAGGTCATCTCGTGGGAGCTCTGGAAAACTGGGTGAAGCTTCAGGAAGAAGGAAACGAATGTTTCTACTTTGTCGCGGATTGGCACGCTTTGACCACCCACTACGACGATGTTTCGAAGCTCAAAGAATACACCCGCGACCTGGTGAGGGGATTTCTCGCCTGTGGAATAGATCCTGAAAAGTCCGTGATTTTTGTTCAGTCTGGTGTCAAAGAGCACGCTGAGCTTGCACTGCTTTTCAGCATGATCGTTTCTGTTTCACGTCTCGAGAGGGTTCCCACTTACAAAGAGATAAAAAGTGAGCTGAACTACAAAGATCTTTCCACGGCTGGTTTTCTCATCTATCCCGTTCTTCAGGCAGCCGATATTTTGATCTACAAAGCTGAAGGAGTACCAGTCGGTGAAGATCAGGTTTACCACATAGAACTCACGAGGGAGATCGCCAGGCGTTTTAACTATCTCTACGATGAAGTCTTTCCAGAACCAGAAGCAATTCTGTCTCGAGTTCCAAAGCTTCCAGGAACGGACGGCCGAAAGATGAGCAAAAGCTATGGGAACATAATAAACCTTGAAATCACGGAAAAAGAACTGGAACAGACTATACTGAGAATGATGACCGACCCGGCAAGAGTGAGAAGGAGCGACCCTGGAAATCCGGAGAACTGCCCCGTATGGAAATACCACCAGGCGTTCGATATCAGTGAAGAAGAGAGCAAATGGGTATGGGAAGGCTGTACAACGGCCAGCATCGGTTGTGTTGATTGTAAGAAGTTGCTGTTGAAGAATATGAAACGAAAATTGGCACCGATCTGGGAAAATTTCAAAAATATAGACGAAGATCCACATTACGTAGAAGACGTTATAATGGAAGGGACGAAGAAGGCCAGAGAAGTAGCCTCTAAAACGATGGAGGAAGTGAGAAAGGCCATGAACTTGATGTTCTGAGGTGAAAGAATGGAACTTGTCTTCAAACTTCCCGTTTTCGAGGGACCTCTCGATCTTCTGCTCTATCTTGTGAGAAAGAAAAAGGTAGATATCAGAGAAATACCCATCGCACAGCTCGCAGACGAGTTCGTAGAATACCTCGAGCAGATGAAAAAGTTGGATATGAAGGTCACCTCCGATTTTCTGGAAATGGCCTCCACTCTGATGGAGCTCAAGTCGAAAATGCTCATTCCGAGAGTGAGAGAAGAAGAAAAAGAAGAGGTAGACAGAAAGAAAGAAGAACTCTACAGAAGAATTGAGGAATACTCCAAGGTGAAGGAAATTATCCAGAGAATCAGAAATGAAACGAATCTTCTGAAGAGAAAACAAATCAGGGTGAGAAGTGTCTTCTTTGAAAGAATAGAAGGCCTGGAAAGGTTCAGGAAAACGCTCGAGAGGATATGGAAAGAAGAATCACTACGTGAAGCTGTACACAAGGTGAGGAGCGAAACTCTTTCTGTTGAAGAGATGATGGAGAGAATACTTGATGAAATAGATGGTGAGATCGAGATCCTGCGATTGCTTTCCAGAGCGGAGAATGTCTACGAACTGATAGTCAGACTTCTTGCTATCCTCGAGCTTGTGAAGATAGGGAAATTGATTCTCGTGGGAGAAAGCAGGATCAGGAGGTACACAAATGCAGCTCAAGGCCGCTATTGAGGCACTCATATTTGCTTCAAATGGTATCACTCTGGAAAGGCTTATCAAAATACTCGAAAAAGATCCTGAAGAGATAAAAAGAGTTCTCGAAGAATTGAAAAAGGAATACGAAGACGAAGCACACGGAGTTGTTCTGAGAGAGGTGAATGGAAGGTATCGTTTTTTCACCAAACCTGAGTACGCTGATTTCGTTTCTAAGCTGTCCGGAAGGAAGTACAAAAATCTCACCGATGCGCAGATGGAAGTGGTGGCACTGCTTCTCCTCTCAGGACCGATTCCAAAGAGCGAAATAGACGCGTTCAGGGGGAAAGACTCATCCGCTGTTCTCTCCTCGCTTCAGAGAATGGGAATTGTCAGAAAGAAAAGAAAGGGGAAAAGCTATCTGTATCAGCTTTCCCCTTCGTTTGTTGAAAGCACCATGCTGGATGAAATATTGAAAGAGGTCTCACAGAAGCTCAGCAGCGATGGTGGCGAGTCTTGACCTTTCTCCCTTCTCCAGCTTTATCACCGCGGAAAGATCCGATTCCAGAAGTTTCAAGGCTGCGTAAACCAGTCCGTTCGTGTCTTTGTCCAGATACGGGGTGTCGATCTGGTACGGATCTCCAACGAGAACTATCTTGGTGTCTTCTCCCACACGTGTGAGGATCGTTTTTACCTCGTGTGGAGTGAGGTTCTGTGCTTCGTCTATGATGATGAACTGCTTTGGTATGGATCTTCCCCTGATGAAAGATATCGCTTCCACTTCCAGTATTTCCTGTTTCTCGAGTTCCTTGATTTTCAAACCGGAAAGAGAAGATATGAGTTCAAGATTGTCCATTATCGGTTGGAGCCACGGTTTCATTTTCTTTTCAAGTTCTCCGGGGAGATACCCGATATCGCGTCCCATGGGAACCGTAGGACGAGTCACTATCAGTTTTTTGTAGCGTTTTTCAACGAGGACTTTGTAGAGACCGCAAGCGAGAGCGAGAAGCGTCTTTCCGGTTCCTGCGATTCCAACAAGGAAGACCAGAGGTATTTCGTCATCCAGAAGGGCATCCATGGAAAAGATCTGTTCTCTGTTCCGCGGAGAAATGCCCATAGTCTCGAAAGGTTCCACTCTCAGAACTTTTCCTTTGCGATATTTCCCGTACACTCCACCCAGATCTATGTAGAAATTGTCGAGAAGGTCGAGTTTCTTTTCCACAACTCCTTTCACTTTTAACTGTTTTTTGAGTTCTTCGTCGTCGATTTCGACATACCCCTTAGGCATCGTCTCCAGCTCGGATCGATCGGTCAGATAGTCCTGGGCGGGAATACCAAGAGCGTCCGCTTTCACCCGAAGATTTATATCCTTGCTGACGAGAATGGTGGGGATCTTTTCTCTGTTCATGAGCTCTATCACGTACGCGAGAATGATGTTGTCCACGTAGCGTTCGTGAAGGAATCTTGGAACGTTCTCCACTTCTCTTTCCAAAACCATGACGCGGAGAATTCCGCCGTTCTCCAGCGGGATTCCTTTTCTGAGATTTCCTTTCTTTCTGAGTTCATCGAGGTGTCGAATCACCTCTCGGGCGTTCTTTCCCACACTTCCGTGTTCTCTTTTCAGCTTGTCGAGCTCTTCAAGAACGGGAAGAGGAATGATCACGTTGTTGTCTTCGAAGGAGAAGATGGAATCTGGATCGTGAATCAAGACGTTCGTGTCGAGAACGTAGTTCTTAACCATTTTATTACCCCCGTTTTCCACGGATGAATTCGTTGACTCTGTTTTCACCAAGAAATTCAACAAGCTTCACAAAAACTCTTGCGGTCACCAGGGCATCTGGAAGTGCACGGTGCCGTATCGTGGTTTTTATCCCAAGTCTTTCGCAGAGCCATTTGAGAGAATGGGGTCTTCCAAAGATCTCTTCTGAAAGATCGAGTGTGTCAATGTAGGGATTCGTTATTGGAAAATTTCCCGTTTCTTTTGCCATCATATCCAGAAAAGTGAGGTCGAAGTTGGCGTTGTGAAACACGAGCACCGTCCCTTTCACGTAGTCTCTGAAGAGATTGTAAACCGCATCCATATCAGGTGCTTCCTCAATGTCCATGTTGCTGATACCGTGAACTTTCTGAACCAGCGCAGGGATTCTTATTCTGGGATTCACGAGAGAGTGAAACGCTTTGTTCCTGTAGATCTTCCCCTTGAAGACAGGAACAGCGGCTATTTCAACTATCCGGTCTCCGGCAAAGGGATCGGTTCCCGTGGTTTCTGTGTCTACGACGCAAAAAACGGTGTCGTTCCATATCATGGCGAGCACTCCTCAGATTTCGATTCCAAAGATCTTCCTCGCGAGTATACCGACGAGGAAAGAAAATCCTGCCACACCGAAACTCAAAAGGAACATCTCAAGAAAGTATTTCGCGAAATCCTTCTCTTTAACCACCGAGACAAAAAAGGTGAAAAGAAGAACTATGAGAACGGCTCCCGTCAAAGTAAGGACAAGTGATAAGAATGGGTTTTTGAGTATGAGGTATGGAGCCACCAGCACGGCGACCGTTACGATGTAAGCGATGCCTGTGTAGATGGCGGCTTTTAAGGGTTTGGATTCACCTGATCCTTCTTCCGCTCTCTGCGAAAGATACTCGGAAGCTGCCATGGAGAAGGCTGCAGCGATACCGGTTATCAAGCCGGACAATCCGACTATCTTGGTGTTTTGAAAGGCGAACGTGAGACCAGCGAGTGCCCCCGTCAGTTCCACGAGAGCATCGTTCAACCCGAGAACCATAGAACTCACGTAATTGAGACGCTCTTCGTCGAGCATGTTCAGAAGCTCTTCTTCATGCTTTTCTTCGTCTTTGAGAATATGGACTACTTCTGGATACTCTTTCTCCAGTCTTTCATAGGCTCTTTCCGCTTTTTTCTCGTTGTTTTCCATGAGTTTGAGAGTGAAAGTCAAACCAAAAAGAACGGAAAGCAGTGAGTACCAGAACATCCTGATATAGGAAGGCTTAACATCCTTCCCGGTGATGTTTTTCAGTTTTTCGTAGTGGCTTTTCTCATCTTCCGCTATCGCAAGAAGGATCTCAGCGTTTTTCTTGTTCGTTCTCTTCGATAGCTTTCGATACACGTGGTATTCAGTGATCTCGTTTTTCTGAAAATCAAGAATTTCTTTCAAGACTCACTTCCTCCTCAACCGGATTGAAACATCTGACGTAGTGGTTTTCTTCTATCTCGGAAAGCTCTGGTAATTCTTTCAAGCACCTCTCCACTCTTCTTGGACAGCGAGGCAAGAAGGGACACACCGGTGGTATGTCGACCATCCTTGGGGGTTGCCCCGGTATGGACTCGAGCTTTTCAAGTCTTTTATCCACTCTCGGCACGCTTCTCAGGAGCATCTTCGTGTAAGGGTGTCTGGGTGAGTAGAAGATCTGATCGGATGTTCCTATCTCGACCTGTCTTCCTCCGTACATCACCATAATCCTGTCTGCCATGGAAGCGATCACACCAAGATCGTGTGTTATGAAGATGAGTCCCGTTTTGAACTCTTTTTGAAGTTCTTTCATGAGTTCCAGGATCTGTGCCTGTATGGTCACATCGAGGGCGGTGGTGGGCTCATCCGCTATGAGCACACTGGGATTGCAGGACAGGGCGATGGCTATAACCACCCTCTGCCTCATTCCACCTGAGAATTCGAATGGATAGTTGTTCATTCTTTTTTCGGGTTCCGGTATTCCAACGAGTTCCAGCATTTCCACCGCTCTCAGATAGGCTCTTCTCTTGTCGTAGCCAAGATGATACCTGATCGTTTCCATGAGCTGGTCTCCTATCGTGTAAAGCGGATTAAGAGACATCATCGGATCCTGAAAGATCATTGCGATCTCTTTTCCTCGAATCCTGTGCATTTCTTTTTCGGGTATCTTCAGTATATCCTGACCTTTGTATATGATCTCACCGCTCACTATTTTTCCGGGAGGCTTTATGAGGCGCATTATGGATTTCACTGTCACACTCTTGCCGGAACCAGTCTCACCGACAATTCCGAGAACTTCGTTGGAATTCAGCGAGAAGTTCACATCGTTCACGGCTTTGACTACACCTTCTTCCATGTAAAACCACGTGCTGAGGTTTTTCACTTCCAGAAGCGTTGCCAAACCGTTCACCTCCTATTTATCGAGAAAAACGAGTTCTCCAGTTGACGGATCGTACTCCGCCACACATTTTCCGTTTGAAAACACGTAGATCTCCCCGCAGTAGTAAGAATTCTCAAACAGAGACTGATTTCCTTCAAAGAAACTTTCGATCACAGCTTCCAAAAACACCTCTGCTGTAGCCATCTGTGATTCTGTGGCGGAAAGCTCTATCTTTTGAAAGAACGGTTCAACCAGTTCTTTCACCTTCTCTTTCACTTTCTCCGGCCAGTCCAGGTGGAGAACTACTTCGTTTGGCGGTACGATAGCTCTGTCCTTTTCTATTATCAGAGCTCTCTCTCTGGTGTCGGTGAACTTGTATCTGTAACGTTTTTCCCGAAGAATTTCCTCAACCATTTTTTTGATCTCTGGATCTTCAACGTGTATTCTCTTCACTTCCCACTTCACTCTAAAAAACAGAATGACGATGGCGATCAACAAAATTACCAGCCAGTACCTTCTCACCTCAGCTCACCCGGGAAGTGACAGGCGACGAAGTGTCCCTCTTCAACCTCTCGAAAAGCCGGTTCTTCCTTGGAGCAAATCTCTTTCGCTATGGGACATCTTGTGTGGAATCTACAGCCAGACGGCGGATTTATAGGGCTCGGAACATCTCCTTTGAGAATGATTCTTTCCCTCTTCTTTGTTGGATCAGGTACCGGTATCGCAGACATGAGAGCTACAGTGTAAGGGTGGAGCGGTTTTTCGAACAAGTCTTTTTTAGGAGCAAGTTCCACCATCTTTCCAAGATACATCACACCTATTCTATCGCTTATGTGCTTTACAACAGCCAGATCGTGCGAAATGAAAATGTACGTGAGTTTGTGTTCCCTCTGAAGATCTTCCATGAGGTTTATGATCTGACTTCTTATCGAGACGTCCAGAGCAGCGACGGCCTCGTCCGCCACGACGAGTTTGGGTTCCAAAGCCAGGGCACGTGCGATTCCGATTCTCTGGCGCTGACCACCGGAGAATTCATGTGGAAACCTGTACACGTAAGCCGAAGGAATACCCACATCCTCCAAGATTTCTTTGATTCGTTTCTCTACTTCTTCCCCCCTTGCGATCCTGTGTGTGACGATGCCTTCACCCACTATGCTCTTCACTCTCAACCTCGGGTTCAGGGAACTGTATGGATCCTGGAACACTATCTGCATCTCTCTTCGAAATTTTTTCCTTTTCTCCGGTAGATCATCGAGAAGAATGGACATGAACTTCTTTGGAGAACCCTTTGCCTCCTCAAAGAAAATACGGGCGTACTCTCTGTCGACACCTTCCAGTTTTTCCACATCTGACTCCTTCATGTTGACGAACCTGCTCAGATAGGTGCGCTTTATGTATTTTTTTGCCTTGGAACGCGGCATGAAGTAGTAGGTCGTGTTTTCGTTGTCCACGATGATGCGTCCCGATGTTGGCTCGTACAGTCTGAGCAGGGTCATTCCAATCGTGGTTTTTCCACAACCCGACTCTCCAACGAGGCCGAAGGTTTCTCCCTCGTTTATGCTGAAGCTGACACCATCGACGGCCTTCACCCATCCAACAATTCTCTTAAAAACACCAGCCCTTATGGGAAAATGTTTCACCAGATTTTCAACTCTAAGGATTTCCCTGCTCACGTTTCACACCTCGCTTTTTGCATGTCTCATTTCATCGAGTTTTTGCCAGAAGAAACACCTCACCTTGTGATTGCCATCCAGGTCTTCCAGTTCAGGTTCTTCAACGTCGCATTTTCCTTTTTCGAAGAATTCACATCTGGGATGGAATTTACATCCCGGAGGGAAGTTGAGCGGGTCGGGTACGTTTCCCGGAATGCTCTTCAGTCTCTCCTGTTCTACGTCTATTCTGGGAATGGATTCGAGAAGAGCATAGGTGTAGGGGTGCTTGGGTTCGGTGAAGATGGTTTTCACGTCTCCGTACTCGACCACCTTTCCCGCGTACATGACAGCAACTTTATCGGACATTTCCGCAACGACGCCCATATCGTGGGTGATCAGAATGATTGCCATTCCGTATTCTTTCTGGAGTTCCTTCATGAGCTCCAGGATCTGAGCCTGTATGGTCACGTCGAGAGCGGTGGTGGGTTCGTCCGCTATGAGAAGACTCGGTCTGCAGGAGAGTGCCATGGCTATCATAGCCCTCTGTCTCATCCCACCGGAGAGCTGGTGGGGGTACTCATCCACTCTCTTTTCAGGTTCGGGAATTCCCACTTTTCTGAGAAGATCTATAGCCATTTTTCTCGCTTCTTTTTCAGAGACGTTCTGGTGAAGAATTATTGCCTCCATTATCTGATCCCCTATCGTGAAAACAGGGTTCAAAGCCACCATGGGTTCTTGAAATATCATGGCGATCTCTTTTCCTCTGATCTTCCTCATTTCGCTCTCTGAAAGTTCGAGAAGATTCCTTCCTTTGAAGATGATCTTTCCATCAACTATCTTTCCGTTCTGATCCAGGAGTCTCATTATTGAGAGCGATGTCACACTTTTTCCACTTCCGGATTCCCCAACGATGCCCAGGGTTTCTCCCTCTCTGACCTCAAAAGAAACACCATCGACCGCCTTCACCACACCGTCTTCTGTATAGAAATAGGTTTTCAGATTTTCCACCCTAAGCAGAGGCTCTGTCAATTCGATCCCTCCTTAGAATTTTAGCCTTGGATCGAAAGCGTCTCTGAGCGCATCGCCCAGCAGATTCCATCCCAGAACGAAGAGAACCATAGCGGTACCGGGATAAACGAGGGCGTACCAGTGCTTTCCTATCTCCATCATCCAGTCTCTCGAGTAACTGAGGATGGATCCCCAGTCGGCGTATCCCTGGGGGGCACCGAGTCCCAAGAAACTGAGCACAGCGGCCGTTATCACGAGAGATCCCATGTTCATGGAAGCCCATATCAGGACGGGGAAAATGGTATTCGGAAGAACGTGTTTCAGTATGATGAGAAAATCGGGCACACCTATTGCTTTCGCTGCCAGAACGAATTGTTCTTCCCTCACCTGAAGAATGTTTCCTCTGATGAGCCTTGCCGCTCCCATCCATCCAAACACGATCATCGCTATCATAACCTTGTCGAGACCTGTCCCGAGAACGGTTGTCAGCACAACAGCCGCTATGAGGAAAGGAATAGAGAGAAAGATATCGGTGATCCTCATGAGAACCTCATCTATCCATCCTCCAAAGTAACCTGAGATTGAACCTATGAACACTCCTATCAGGAGTCTTGCGAGTGTGACTATGAGACCTATCTTGAAAGCCGTTCTTGTGCCCCAGACGATTCCGTATAGAATATCACGGCCACCAATGACACCGAATGGATGATAATCAACACAGCGTATAGGTTCTCTGTTGGGATTCTTCGCCAGGGCATCCTCTTTCGTGGTAGGGGGTTGTGGGCTCTGATTCCAGCTCACCACGGGCATCAAGTAAGGATCGGGTAGCTTGGCTCTGGTGAGCGGGTGAATGGGAGGAGCTATAACAGGCGCGAGAATGGCTATCACCACAAAGAAGAGCACCAGAGAGAACCCTATGATGGCGGATGGATCTCTAAAAAATCTCTTCATTATTCTTTTGAATTCCTGGTTCACGTCGTTTCACCTCTCATCCAAGTCTTATTCTGGGGTCTATAAGGGCGTACAGAATATCTATTATGAGATTTCCAACAACAAGAATTGTTGAGAAAAACAACGCAGAAGCCATCACCGAAGCGTAATCGAGCTGCAGAGCTGCCTGCGCGGTGAAACTTCCCACACCCGTTCTGTTGAAGACCGTTTCCACGATCACGGTACCGGAGAAGAGACCGATGACCATACCACCGGCAACCGTGGTAACAGGAATCAAGGCGTTTCTTCTGGCGTGTTTGTTTATAACCACATCTTCGGGAAGACCCTTTGCCCTGGCGGTTCTCACGTATTCTTTGTTCAGGACTTCCAGCATGCTCGACCTGGTGATTCTCAGAAGATACGCCCACCAGAGCCACGAAAGAGTTATGATGGGACCTATGAGGTGCTTTAGCCCATCCCAGAAGATGTCCAGTCTGCCGTTCAAAAGTGCGTCTATTGTAACGAGCTTTGTGTAGCGATGAAACTCCGGAGATTTGATCACTTCTTCAGCCCACATACTCAGATTCCCAGGAGGAAGCCAGTTCAGTATGCTGTAGAAGATCATCAGAACGAGCAATCCAAAGACGAAATCAGGAAAAGACCAGCCAACCACGGCGAAGATTCTTATGAAATGATCGAGGAATTTTCCTCTGTGAACCGCAGCCTTCACACCGAGCCATATTCCAACAAATACAACAGGGAAGATGGCGTAAAGCGCAAGTTCAACGGTGTATGGGAGTCTTCTCAAAAGAGCATCTTTCACCGGTTCTTTCCCAACAAGGGACCACCCGAGATCACCTCTCAGAGTGTTTGAGAGCCATTTGACGTATCTCACAACGAAAAAGTCGTTCAAACCGTACTTTTCCTTCAGGGCATCCATTTGCTCAGTCGTTAATTTGTCCAGCATATTCGGGTTGACGTACGCTGCGAGCAATTTATCCGGCCCGAGGGACTGGATCATCGAGAAGACGATGAAAGTTACTCCTAAGAGAATCAGGGGCAAGAGCAGAAGTCTTCGTATGATGTATGCGGTCACCTGGTACACCTCCTGGTCGTAAATTGGGTATGTATCTTCATATGATTATACAACATACCCTGAACCTTCCGACATTTGGAAGAGTCTGAACAGTGGTATAATAAAGGTGGTATAATAAAGATGGATTGATAAACCAGGGGGCGAACGGGTTCGACGGGGATGGAGTCCCCTGGGAAGCGAGCCGAGGTCCCCACCTCCTCGTAAAAAAGGTGGGACAAAGAATAAGTGCCAACGAACCTGTTGCTGTTGCCGCTTAATAGATAAGCGGCCGTCCTCTCCGAAGTTGGCTGGGCTTCGGAAGAGGGCGTGAGAGATCCAGCCTACCGATTCGGGCTTCGCCTTCCGGCCTGAATCGGGAAATTTCAGGAAGGCTGTGGGAGAGGACACCCTGCCCGTGGGGGGTCCCCCCTGAAATCGAAAACACGGGCTGCGCTCGGAGAAGCCCAGGGGCCTCCATCTTCGGACGGGGGTTCGAATCCCCCCGCCTCCACCAGAAAAAGGGCGCTTCAAGCGCCTTTTTACTTTTCTTCAACCTCTTTGACTCATTGTTTACCCATTATTAACGATAATGTTGAGTTTGTGTTCGTTTTTCTTAATCAATATCCCTTGAAGAGGCTCGTAAAAAGTAGTATATTTATATTAGCAGTCGAACGATGAGAGTGCTAAAAATCTACGAAGGAGGGATGGATGATGAAAGTGATACCTCTCGGTGAAAGGCTTCTCATCAAGCCCATCAAAGAGGAAAAGAAGACTGAGGGAGGAATCGTTCTTCCAGATTCCGCAAAGGAGAAACCGATGAAGGCAGAGGTCGTAGCCGTGGGAAAGATCGATGACGAGGAAAAATTTGACATCAAAGTTGGAGACAAGGTTATTTACTCCAAATATGCGGGTACAGAAATAAAGATTGATGATGAGGATTACATCATCATCGATGTGAATGACATACTCGCGAAAATCGAAGAGTGAAGGAGGTGTGAGATATGCCGAAGATTCTGAAGTTCAATGAAGAAGCGAGAAGGGCACTCGAAAGAGGTGTGGACAAGGTTGCTAACGCGGTAAAGGTGACTCTCGGACCGAAGGGAAGGAACGTTGTTATCGAAAAATCGTGGGGTTCTCCAACAATAACCAACGACGGTGTTTCCATAGCCAAGGAGATTGAGCTCGAGGACAAATTCGAAAACCTCGGGGCTCAGCTCGTGAAAGAAGTTGCTTCCAAAACAAACGACGTTGCCGGTGATGGTACAACAACTGCTACGGTTCTCGCACAGGCTATGATCAAAGAAGGTCTCAAGAACGTTGCAGCGGGCGCCAATCCAATTCTCCTCAAGAGGGGTATAGACAAAGCCGTTGAGAAAGCCGTTGAAGAGATCAAGAAGGTCTCCAAGAAACTTTCCGGTAGGGAGGACATTGCCCACGTTGCCGCTATATCTGCGAACAGCGCCGAAATAGGAGAGCTCATCGCAGAAGCTATGGACAAGGTAGGAGAAGACGGGGTCATCACTGTGGAAGATTCCAAAACACTCGAAACCTACGTTGAATTCACCGAAGGTATGCAGTTTGACAGAGGTTACATCTCACCATACTTCGTCACGGATGCCGAGAAGATGGAGGTCGTTCTGAAGGAACCCTTCATACTCATCACTGACAGGAAACTCAGCGCTGTGAAACCTCTCATTCCGATCCTTGAAAAGGTCGCTCAGACCGGAAGACCACTTCTCGTTATAGCGGAAGACGTTGAAGGAGAAGTTCTGACAACACTTGTTCTCAACAAACTCAAGGGTACTCTCCAGTCCTGTGCCGTGAAGGCTCCTGGATTCGGTGAAAGAAGAAAAGCCATGCTTCAGGACATA
The DNA here is from genome assembly GCF_000016785.1 of Thermotoga petrophila RKU-1. NCBI lineage: Bacteria > Thermotogati > Thermotogota > Thermotogae > Thermotogales > Thermotogaceae > Thermotoga > Thermotoga petrophila. Next base: position 402,094 of record NC_009486.1, on the reverse strand, counting down.
GCAATTCTCACCGGAGGTCAGGTGGCAAGTGAAGAGCTCGGAATCAATCTCGAAGATCTCACCCTTGAAGATCTCGGAAGAGCCGATCTTGTGAGGGTCAAGAAAGATGAAACCATCATAATTGGAGGAAAAGGTGATCCAGAGGCTATCAAGAAGAGAATCGCTCAAATCAAAGCCCAGATAGAGGAAACCACATCTGAGTACGAAAAAGAAACTCTCCAGGAAAGGATGGCAAAACTCGCAGGAGGAGTAGCCGTCATAAAGGTTGGAGCGGCCACCGAAACAGAGCTCAAGGAAAAGAAACACAGAATTGAAGACGCACTGAGCGCTACAAGAGCAGCCGTTGAAGAAGGTATCGTTCCCGGTGGAGGAGTAACACTCCTGAGAGCAAGAAAGGCCGTTGAAAAGGTCATAGAAGAGCTCGAAGGCGACGAGAAGATAGGAGCACAGATCGTTTACAAGGCACTCTCAGCCCCCATTAAGCAGATTGCTGAAAACGCAGGATACGACGGAGCGGTGATCATAGAGAAGATACTCTCGAATGACGATCCAGCCTATGGATTCGACGCACTCAGGGGAGAATACTGCAACATGTTTGAAAGAGGAATCATTGACCCAGCAAAGGTTACAAGGAGCGCCCTGCAGAACGCCGCGTCCATCGCTGGAATGCTCCTGACAACGGAAGTGCTCATCGTTGAAAAACCCGAGGAGAAAAAAGAAACACCGAGTATTCCTGAAGAATTCTAAATGATAACAAGGGGGCCAAAGGCCCCCTTTACTTTTTTTACTTTCTGTGGTATGATGAAAATATCAATAGTTCCTTTCAGGTATGGAAATCTGTTGCGGAATAGATCCAAGAACTCGTTTGAGTTGATTCAATACTTCCTCAGAGGTCTTAAAAAAAGAAGGGGCGTTTGCCCCTTCTTTTGGTTTCATCAAACGCTGAACTTTTCTTCGAAAATTTTCGTTGTTTCCTCGTCTATATTGCATATGCGGATTTCTTCCAGAGCGGTATCCGGATGTTGATCGATGAAATCTTTTATTGCCTTTGAAAAGATTCCCACCGCTCTTTCTTTCGGAAATCCGAAGATTCCTGTGCTGATGGCAGGCATTGAGATGCTTTTCAATTTCAGTTCGTGAGCTCGAAGGAGTGCGTTGTAAACTGCTTTGTAGAGGAGTTCGTCCTCTCCATGACTGCCTCCTCTCCAAACGGGTCCCACAGCGTGAATCACGTATTTTGCCTTCAGCTTTCCAGCGCCGGTTACCACCGCTTCGCCTGTCGGAATTCTTCCACGCTCCTGAACGATCCTGTCGCTTTCCTCCTGAATAACGCTTCCACCCGCTCTCACGATCGCTCCCGCTACTCCTCCTCCGTGTTTCAGATATTCGTTCGCCGCGTTCACTATGGCGTCCGCTTCTTCTCTTGTGATGTCTCCCTTTACGATTCTGATCTTTTTCCCTTTGTATTCCAGTTCTTTTCTCACTTCGGCCATACTTTCACCCCCGTACTTCTCGGGCCAAAGACGTTTGAGCCTTTCAAAGAGTTCTTCCTCAAAACCTACTCTTTTTGGCTGGAAGATGACCTCACCTTTCAACTTTTCTGGAAGATAGTTCGTTTTCACAAAGCCGCCGAAATCATGAGGATAAAGATACCCTTCCCCGTATCCACGCTTTTTCATTTCTTCGGTGACGGGATTTCTCAAAAAAAGCGGTACGTCCTCCACAAGAAGTTCCTGGGCCTTTTTCATTGCAAGATAAACAGAATTGCTCTTGGGAGCGAGGGAAAGGTAGATGGCACACTCTACAAGGTTCATCAAGCATTCGGGAAGTCCCACGTGTTCGACAGCGATGGAGGTCGAAACGGCGATATGTAGAGCGTTTGGGTCGGCGAGTCCAACGTCTTCGCTGGCGAATATGATCATTCTTCGTGCTATGAATCGCGGGTCTTCTCCCATCTCTATCATCTTGACGAGGTAGTAAACGGCGGCGTTTGGATCGCTACCCCTCATACTCTTTATAAAGGCTGAAGCGAAATCGTAGTGTGATTCCTTCGTGTACCCGCTCACATTTCCCAGCAGAGTTTCCAGATCTTCAAGAGTTGCCCTCTTGTTTTTGAACGCCTGGTGGACGATCTCCAGGGTGTTCAAGAGTTTCCTGGCGTCTCCTTCGGAGTGCTTTACTATGGCCTTTTCTGCTGTCTCTTCCAGATCGAGTTTGAGAACCCTTGTCGCTTTCTTCAAGATCTTCATCAGATCCTCGTCAGAGAGTTTTTTGAAATAAAGAATCCTGCATCTCGAGAGAAGGGCGGGTACGATGGCAAAACTTGGGTTTTCAGTTGTTGTCGCAACCAGTACGATGTCTCCTCGTTCAACATGGGAAACCAAGACCATCTGCTGGTTTTTGTTCAGGCGGTGTATTTCATCGAGAAAAAGAAGCAGTTTTTTTCCGTATTTTCTCAGCTGTTCTCCTCTTTTGAGAACGTTCTTTATTTCAGAAACCCCGTGAACGGTGGAGCTCAGATAAACTACCTCGCCGTTGAAATACCTTTTCAGCAGTGAAAAAACCGAGGTCTTACCAGACCCCGGTGGTCCATAAAGGATGGAGGAGAACATGTTGCCTGTTTTTAAAGTTCGCCGGAGAATCCCTTTATCGCCGAATATATGATCCTGACCGACGAAATCCTCGAAATCTTTCGGCCTGAGCAGTTCATTCAAGGGTTTTTCTGAAATACTCAACGGTGAGCTTCAATCCCTCCTCAAGAGGAATTTTTGGTTCCCAGCCGAGCTTCTCTTTCGCCTTCGTGTAATCGAGAATGCTCTTTCTCACGTCGCCCTTACGCGGTGGTTTATAGACGGGCTCTTTATCGTAGCCAGTGATCTCTTTCAGCAGTTTGAAGAGCTGGTTCACGGTCGTGCCCCTTCCCGTTCCTATGTTGAAGACTTCGTTGTCGCCTTTCTCCATGGCGAGAAGATTCGCTCTGACTACGTCATCAACGTAAACGTAGTCTCTGACGTACTCTCCATCACCGAATATGTGAACTTCCTCTCCCCTGAGCATCCTTTCAGTGAAGATGGCCACCACGCCCGCTTCACCGTACGGATCCTGTCTTGGCCCGTAAACGTTGGCGTATCTGAGGACTGTGTACTTCAGCCCGTACTCTCTTGCGAAGAATTCCAGGTACATCTCGATGCTGTACTTCGCAATACCGTAAGGTGATATCGGATGAGGTGTCTCCGTCTCTGGTGTTGGAAAGACCTTCACATTCTCTCCGTATATAGCCCCACCGGTGGATGAAAAAATGAATTTTTTAACACCGTGCTTGATGGATTTTTCAAGAAGCACAAGAGATCCAATGATGTTCGTTTCCGCGTCTCTGACAGGTTCCCTAACGGAGATGGCGACACTAGCCTGAGCGGCGAGGTGAAAGACATACTCGGGTCTGTGCAGAGAGAAGATCCGCTCCATCATTTCTTCGTCCTCTATACTCTGTTCATAAAACAGCGCGTTTCTGTTGAGGTTTTCGACCTTTCCAGAGGATAGATTGTCCACCACAATGACGCCGTATCCGTTTTCTATCAGTTTGTCCACCACGTGGGATCCTATGAAGCCCGCTCCGCCTGTTACCAGAACGTTCATGGTTGAGCCTCCTCTTCTTCATCTTCTTCCATAATTCTGGCTTCTTCAGGGATTTCCTGAACGTTCACAAGTCTTCTGCTCTCTTCGAGGAATTCCTTCAGTTCCTGCACCTTGCTCTCATCGAAATTCACCATTATGTCGTAAAATCTCTTGAATCTTTCTCTCGTTTTTGTATCCAGGAAGTGTGAGAAATGACGCGCGAGTTTTTCCGCGGTGGGCGAAGGTATTCCCATCACGTAGAAGAAAAAGTTTCTGAGTCTGTTCTGAGAACCTCTCAACGATCTTGCTCTTCTTTTTCCCTTCTCGGTAAGGGTTATGTATCCGTACTTCTCGTATTCGACGTATCCAAGTTCCGCCAGCCTCTTCATGGCGTTTGTCACACTTGGAAGGCTCACACCCATCTTTCTCGCGATGGTGCTCACCCTCGCCGCGGGTTGTTTCTGAAGTATCTCCTGAATCACCGCAAGGTAATCTTCGAGCGCAGGTGTCAGGGTTTTCTTTCTTCCTCTTGGCATGCTATCGACCCTCCTTCTTTATGAAACTTTTTGCTTTCTCAATATCCTCAAGAACGATCTTTCTGAGTTCATTACTTCTATTTCTCAGAAGATAACTCGGATGGAATGTTGGAATGACCTTTTTTCCTGCGAGCCAGTCGATGGGATTTCCTCTGATTTTGGTTATGGATACCTTTTTCCCATCCATGAGGAAAGACAATGCCGTGGCTCCGAGAGCAACTATCACATCTGGGTTGATGATTTCGATCTGAGCGAGTAAAAAATGTCCACATGCCGCCTGTTCTTCAGGAGTGGGTGTTCTGTTGTTGGGAGGCCTGCATTTCACAACGTTGCATATGTAAACATCTTCTCTTCTGATACCTGATTCTCTGAGTAGCTCCGTCAGAAGCATTCCCGCTCTTCCGACGAAAGGTCTTCCCGTCTTGTCTTCTTCCTCTCCCGGTCCTTCTCCCACAAAAACGATCCTCGTATCCAGATTTCCTTCTCCTACGACAACGTTTGTCCTATTCAGATGAAGTGGGCAAGCCGTACACTTTTTCACTCTCTCTGACACTATCTCCATGAGTTCTTCCCTTGTATACAAGCCTTTCTCCCCCGGATTCTGGTAAAATATTTCTGGAAATTATCAGAACCTTACTTAATTTTATCATCCACTATAAATTTTTCCAAAAATCTTATTGGGGTGATGATTCGTGCCTTTTAGATTTAGACTTCAGAGAATATACGATGTTCGAAGAAAGGAAGAAGAAACTTTGAAAAACGATCTCTCAAAAATCAATGAAAAAGTGGAAAATACCCAGAGAATTATACAACAACTTTCCGCTGAAAAGAAGCGAATAGAAAGTAATTTTCTTCACAAAAAGGTTCTCAGAAAGGAAGATCTCCTGAATATGGAGATGCAGATGGTGTTTTTTGAAGAAGAGATCAAAAAAAAGCAAAGTGAACTTTCTGAACTGATGAAGGAACAGGAAAAAACGAGAAGTAAACTTTTTGAAAAAATGAAGGAGAGAAAGATTCTTGAAAAATTAAAAGAAAGAAAGATGCGAGAGTACTTTCGTGAGGAAAACCTCAAAGAAAGGAAGACCATGGATGAAATAGCGGAGAGGAAGTTCTGGTGGGAAAGTTAACTCTCCCTAAACCTGTACTGGAGTGCTTCCGCGAGGTGTCTCATTTCTACACCGCTTGAACCTTCCAGATCCGCTATCGTTCGTGAAAGTTTCAGAACTTTGTCGATCTTCCTACCTGACAGTCCATATTTCTCCACGTATCTTTTCAAGAGGTCCTCACTCTTCTCGTCCAGCTGGACAAACCTCCTCAGCATTCTGTGAGACATCTGTGAATTGCAGGAAATATGAGTATCCCTGAAACGTCTTTTCTGTATCTCCCTCGCCTTAATCACCCGCTCTCTGATTGAAGAGCTTTTCTCTCCTTCGGGTTTTTTCATCATTTCCTCGAAGGAGAGCTTCGGAACGTTGATCACCAGATCCATCCTGTCCAGAAGAGGACCTGAGATTTTCTTTCTGTACCTCATGATGTCTCTGGGAGAACAGACGCAAGGTTGTTTCGGATCTCCAAGATGCCCACAGGGACAGGGATTCATGGCACCGACCAGCATGAAGCGAGCGGGATATGTGACGGTGAACTTCGCTCTGGCAACCGTGACGATACCTTCCTCAAGAGGCTGTCTCAAGGCTTCCAACACATCCCTTTTGAACTCCGGCAGTTCATCGAGGAACAGAACACCGTTGTGTGCAAGAGAAATCTCACCGGGTCTTGGGTTGGTACCGCCACCGATGATGGAGACGGTCGACGCTGTGTGATGGGGAGATCTGAAGGGACGGAGTTTCACGATCCCGGGATAACCAGATGCGCTGTACACCTTACTCGTCTCGAGGATTTCCTCTTCGGACATGGGAGGAAAGATCGTGGGAATTCTCTTCGCTATCATGGTCTTTCCGGAACCGGGATTTCCTATCATGAGGATGTTGTGAAAACCTGCGACGGCTATCTCCACCGCTCTTTTCACCATCTCGTGGTCTCTAACGTCGGAAAAATCAATCTCGTATTCAACGTTCGTGTTTCCTATACCCGAATACTCGATCTGTTTCAGCGCTCTATCTCCCCTCAAAAACTCAACGCATTCTCTGAGAGATTCCACTGCGTATATATCCAGTCCTTTCACACACTTTGCTTCCTCTTCGTTTTCTTTTGGGATGAGCACCGTGCCACTGAACTTTTCTGAAAGTGAAAGAAGAACGGGAAGAACCCCGTTCACCCTCTTCACTTCTCCATTCAGCGAGAGTTCTCCTATAGCGAGGATGTTTTCGCTCACCTGAACTATTCCTGTTGAAGCGAGTATGCACAGTGCGATTGGCAGGTCGAGCATGGAACCTTCTTTTCTCACGTCTCCAGGAGCGAGGTTCACCACGTATTTACCGTGTGGAAGAGAAAATCCGCTGTTCAGAATAGCACTTTTCACCCTTTTTCTGCTCTCTTTCACAGCGGTGTCACCGAGACCGACCACGTCTATATCGTTGAAAACGCTCCTGTTGTCGAAATCCACTTCCACATCTATTTTCATTGCTTCTATTCCCTGTATCGTGGCGGAGGAGAGTTTGCTGTAGTTCACCTGGCAGCCTCCTTGGGATCGTACTCCCGCTTCATCTTTTCCAGTGTTTCCAGAAGCGTGCCGAAACCGTTTTTGATGTTCACCTTGACGAGTTCTTTCGAATAGCGTTTCTTCAGTTCAACAACACCTTCCTTGAGGGATCTTCCCACGTTTATTCTTATGGGAAAGCCTATGAGATCGGCGTCTTTGAATTTGAAACCAGGCGAGACTTCTCTGTCATCCAGAACAACCTCTTCTCCTTTTTCTGAGAGAACCTGGTAAATCTTTTCTCCCACCTGCTTCTGTTCAGCGTCGTTCATGTTCAGAATGTCCACCACAACGGTGTAAGGGGCGATCGAAAGGGGCCAGATCATACCGTTCTCATCGTGGAAATGCTCCACAACAGCCGCCATCGTTCTGGAAACTCCCCAGCCATAACAGCCCATGATGAAAGGCTTCATCTCACCGTTTTCATCCATAAAGTAGGCCTTCATGGCTTCGGAGTATTTTGTACCGAGTTTGAATATGTGACCAAGTTCTATGCCTTTTGTTGCCTTGAGAGGCTCACCACAGACGGGACAGGGATCGCCCTCCACCATCGTTCTCAGATCGTACCACTCGTCCACCTTGAAATCTCTGGGATGGTTTGCGTTTACGTAGTGCGTGTCCTCTTCCATACCCCCAACGACGAAGTTTTTCAGCCCCCTGACGCTGTGATCGGCCACTTTCTTCACATCCACACCGATGGGTCCAATGAATCCGACAGGAACACCGAAGTCCTTCAGAATTTCTTCTGGAGTTGCCATTCTCAGCGACTGATCTTTCAAATGTGCTTTGAGTTTCGCTTCATTGAGCTCCAGGTCTCCTCTTATGAGTACCATGACGTATCCTTCTCTTCCTTTGTAGAGAAGGGATTTCACGATCTTCGACGGGGAAACACCGAGAAACTTTGAGACTTCCTCGATCGTCTTCACCCCGGGTGTAGGGACCTTCTCGAGAGTTTTTTCTTTTTCCTGTTCCTGAGTGTATTCACCCCTGTATTCGGCTTTTTCATCGCTTGCCTGATAACCGCACTTTTCACAGAAAAGCACGTTCGTCTCTCCTATCTTCGCGGGGACGACGAACTCGTGGGAAGCGTTCCCTCCGATGGCACCCGTTTCTGCCTCTATGATCATGTACCTCACGCCGAGCCTTTCCATAATTCGGGAGTACGCTTTTTTGAACTCTTCGTACGTCTCGTCCAGAGATTCCCAACTCGCGTGAAAGCTGTAAGCATCCTTCATGATGAACTCTCTCGCCCTGAGAAGACCGAAACGTGGTCTGATTTCGTCTCTGTACTTGTTCGCTATCTGATACAGAGTGAGAGGAAGCTGTTTGTACGAACGGAGCTCGTTCTTCACAAGGTCCGTGACGATCTCCTCGTGCGTGGGACCGAGTGTGAAGTCTCTTTCGTGCCTGTCTTTGAGTTTCATCATTTCGGGACCGTAATCGTCCCACCTTCCTGACTGTTTCCAGAGTTCCGCAGGTTGAAGGATGGGCATCAGAATTTCCTGTGCCCCTATCCTGTTCATCTCTTCTCGGACTATGTTCTCTATTTTGAGAAGTACTCTTCTTCCTAATGGGAGGTAGGTGTATATACCGGCGGCTACTTTTCTGATGAAACCCCCTCGAAGAAGATACTCGTGGCTCACTGTCTCAACATCGGAAGGGGTTTCTTTGAGAGTAGGAGCGTAGAGGTCTTTCATCCGCAAGGCCGATCTCCTCCTCGATTTCGAGTTCTTTTGAAACTATTGTATCATAGATAGGAAAAGGAGGATGGGCCGTGCGATACAGAAAGCTCAGCGATTATCTGAAGGAAAGATACGGTGAAAGGGTTCAAAGAATAGTGATACACGGGGGATTCTCCTGTCCGAACAGGGACGGTACGAAAGGGAAGGGCGGCTGTATCTACTGTGATGCCACGGGAAGCGGTTTTACCACTCTGATGAGGCTCCCGATAAGAGAGCAGGTCATGGAAATGAAGAGAAAATACGAAAAACGGGGGATCAAAAAGTTCATCGCGTACTTTCAGTCGTTCAGCAACACCTACGCTCCTGTTGAGGTGCTCAGAGAACGCTACGAGGAAGCCCTCGTGGACGACAGTATAGTCCAGCTCTCCGTTTCTACAAGGCCCGATCTCGTGTCCGAACGAGTTTTGGATCTGTTCGAAGAATTCAAAAAGCGTGTCGATGTTTCCGTTGAGCTTGGCCTTCAGACGGCAAACTATCGAACACTCAAGAAGATCAACAGAGACCACACCCTCGCGGAGTTCGTGGATGCCGCTGTGAGAGTGAAAAGGAGAGGCATCGAACTCGTGGTGCATGTGATTTTGAATCTGCCCTGGGACGATATGGAGGATGTGGTAGAGACGGCCAAGATTCTCTCCGCTCTGGATGTAGACGGTGTGAAACTCCACTCGCTCTACGTAGTGGAAAGAACAAAACTCGCGGAGATGTACAAAAAGGGAGAAATAAAAATCTGTTCACTCGAGGAGTACATCGACAGAGCGATCACATTTCTCGAATACCTCTCCCCAAACGTGGTCATTCACAGACTGGTCGCAGATCCTCCGAGAAAGGGAACGATTTTCGGCAATTGGGGAAAGAGCAAGATAGAAATCATCAACATGATAGAAGAAGAACTCGAGAGGAGAGATACGTATCAGGGCAAGAAGTTTGATTATCTTAACAGGTAGTCTTTTTCTCTTGATTTTCGGGTGCATTCCTGTTTACAACCACACGCTTTCGTTCCTCGTCTGGATAGCAGGGGACAACGATCTGGAGCAGTTCATCTTTCAGGATCTGAAGGAGATGATAGGAAATCCATCTTGGATAAACGTTTTCGCTCTGGTAGATTACAGGTCTTCTTCTGATACGCTCTACCGTGTGGAGGAAGGTTTGATTCCTCTGGAAACTTTCGATGAGATAAACTCAGGAGATCCGGTTGTTCTTTCTTCTTTCCTGAACGCGTACAGGGGAGAAGATCTTTCCTTACTCGTTATCTGGAACCACGGAGATTGGTGGCGTGGAGAGTCTCAAAAACAGGTTAAAGGTGTGGCTTACGATTTCACGGATCTGGATTTTTTCACCATAAGCGAGATAAAGAGCGTTTTGAGGGTTCTCCCGTTACGGTACTGGGCTTCGATGCCTGTTTGATGGGAACGTTTGAGATCCTGTGGGAACTGAAAGATTGCGCTCGATACGTGGTTGTGTCTTCAAAAGAGGCGCCCGGGAACGGCTGGGACTACTCAGTGTTGAGGTACTCAAAAGATCTCTCTTCCCTTCTCTCGAACATCGTTAAGAGATACGGAGAGATCTACGGCACAGAATATTCTCTGAGCGTCTGGGACACTTCGAAACTGGATGAGATCATGCTGTGGTTGGACAGAGTTGCCCAGTACATGATCGAGAACAACCTTTCTCCGTGGGAGTTCGAAGTTGAAAGAAGAACTGCGGGCGGAAGTACCACCGAACTCGTAGAACTTGGAAGTTTTGCAAAATCGCTTCAAAATTCATCAGATGTTGTCCTCAGAGAGTACGGAGAAGGTCTCTACAGTGCCATAGTTTCTGCGAGGGTCTACGGAACACCTGATAACTACACGGACCTAACGATTTATCTGCCTCAGAAGGTGAAAAATCCGGAGTACTGGGACGATTTCGTTGCTTTAAGCGACTTCACCTCGGAGAGCTCCTGGGACGATCTCATCGAACACTGGAGGGATAAAAATTGAAAAGAGTGAACATGAACCTGGCCTGGATGGGTGTTGTCTTTTCTGCAATGAGTTCGATTCTGCTGTTAGAATATTACAGGGAGATTCTGGCAGGATCTCCCAGTTACACCCTTGGGACTGTGACCCTTTTTCTTTCTCTGATTTCCACAATTTCTCTTTTGATCGTTTACAGACAGTGGAGTGTGCTCCTGAACATCAACGTTCTGCAAACTCTGAGACTGGCGGAGCAGCGTTCTGTGAACTTGAACGAGAAGCCGTTTGTTCCAAACTGGCCGTACATCGCCTTTATAGCTTTCTGGTTCTTTGAGTTTCTCTTTGCGGGAATATGGATTTTCTCGCTGCTTCAGTTGATCTTTTTTGTGATCTTTCTTCACTACCTGTTTGAAACTATAAGGAAACTCCAAGAGATAAAAATCTACCTCTACAGAACCCTTTTCAACATCGACTACAAACCGGTCATAAAGGAAAGGAACGTGTTATCGGTTTTTCTTCTCACTCTGTTCACTCTCGGTGTGTACTGGTTGTATCTTGTTGTTAGGCTCTCTCGAGAAATAAACGGATTTCTCGATATGGACGATCAAATCATGAGAAATCTGGAGGTGAAATCGTGAAGGCCTGCCCGAACAAGGAGAGGAACCTCTCTTACTGCAACTGTTCTTATCCTGGATGTCCGAGAAAGGGCATCTGCTGTGAATGTATGCACTATCACAGACAGCACGGAGAACTTCCCGCGTGTTATTTCCCGAACGACGCGGAGAAAACCTGGGACAGATCCATCGAGCACTTCAAAAGAGTGGTGTGAGGGAGAACCTCACACCACCTTTGATACGAGTTCACACACCTTTTCGAGAAAGGCTCTGTCTTCTTCGGAGAAAGGAGAAGGACTGTACGAATCTATATCCAGTTCTCCTATGATTTTCCCATCTTTGAAAATGGGAACCACGATTTCCGCTTTCGTCTTTGGACTGCAGGAGAGATAGTTTGTTTCTTTGCTCACATCCTGGACAACGAAGGTCTCCTCTCTCTCCGCTGCCTGACCACAGATTCCAACTCCGAACGGTATCTCCACGTGTTCCGTGGGCTCTCCCACGAACGGACCGAGCTTTAACTTTCCATCCTCCACGAAGTAAAAACCCACCCAGTCATAGTACGAAACGTGGTTCCTCAAAAATTTGCACAGATCACCGAGAGCTTCTTTTCCTCTTTCTAAAATCTTCTCGATCTCTTTCAGCAGTGAATCGAAGTACTCTTTTTTTCCTCCGTAGTTTCCGATTTCTTTTCCTTTTCTGAACTCTATCACCGCGTGGAGCGTGGCGAGTGAAAGCTCTCTTAGAAGGCCCTTTCTCCAGAGAGAGAACACATCCATCACCACGATCTTCTCTTTCTCTCCATCCACAACAACCCAGTCTGAAAGACCCAGAAGCGACATGAGGAACACGGAGAAGTCTTCTCTTTTCAAATCGAGGAAATCTTCTCTCTCTGATAGCGATTCTGCGCACTCTATTTTTTTGTTCCTCGAGACGTCCAGCCAGTCCCACTTGAATCTGTCGAGCTCTCTTCGTTCTATTTCCCGAAGGATCTTCTCGATCTTTTCATCGTTCAGTTCGAGTTTTCTCTCGTAGTTTGGGACTATCGGGCCAAACTTTCTTCTCAGCTCTCTCCAGAAGTCGATCCATTTCGTTTTGTCCCGCTTCAATATCTCGAGACACTCTTCCACCTTGTTCTGAACGATGCTTCTCATCGGATACCCTCCTTTATAATCGCTCCTCCGAGGAGTGTGTCTCCATCGTAAAAGGCAGCGATCTGACCCGGTGTGACGGCGAAGACTTTCTTCTCGAACCTGACCTCCACTTCGTTATCTCTTAACTTGACAACTGCGGGAGCCTCTTCCGATTTTTTCCTCACTCTGCAGACACATTTGAACTCTTCCGGTACTTCAACATGCCAGACAGGATCTTCTGCGATCAAACCGGAGAAGAAAACATCTTCCAGATCTGATACGACAACAACGTTCTTCTCCGGAATCTTGCCCCTCACGTAGTATCTTCTTCCGAATTTTTCTATTTTGAAGCCCTTCCTCTGACCGATTGTGTAGAGAGGATACCCGAAATGCCGACCAACGACCTCTCCCTCAGGTGTGATGAGATCACCCTCTTTGAGCGTTATACCTTCGTCTTTCAAAAAGTTTTCGATGCTGCCATCCGGTATGAAGCACACATCCTGACTTTCCTGTTTCTTTGCAACGTGTATTCCCGCTTCTTCTGCGATTTTTCTGATCTCTTCTTTCGTGTAGATGCCGTTCGGGAAGATGAGTCTTTCTATTCTCCAGGGCTCGATCCTGGCAAGGAAATACGACTGATCTTTCTTCAGATCCACACCCTTTTTTATCACCTTTCTCCCGTACTTTTCGCTGAACTCTATTCTCGCGTAGTGTCCACTCGCAAACGCATCGAATCCCTGGTTGAGAACGTAATCCATGAGGTATCCAAATTTCACGAAGCGATTACAGTGTACGCAGGGATTCGGAGTGAGACCTTTGAGAAGATCACTCTTGAACGGTTCGATGACTTTCTCTCTGAAGATCTCCTTCACATCGACGATCTCTATCTCCACTCCGAGAAAGTGTGCTATTCTCATTGCGTCAGCCGTATCCGATGGACTACAGCATACCTTCTTCTTTATCTCTTTTCTGATGAAGAATTCATCTTCCTTCGTCTTCATGTGGAAGGCCTTTACCTCGTGCCCTTCTTTCAGCAACAGATAGAGAGCTACCGCACTGTCCACTCCTCCGCTGAGAGCCACCCCTACTTTCAAGTTCGCACCTCCTCATTTAAGATGATACCATTTCCTTCATTTGAGAAATTGAGTTAAAATAACTTGAGGAGGTGTTGAACCATGAAATTTCACGGAACAACGATACTGGTTGTGAGAAGAAACGGGCAAACGGTGATGGGAGGAGACGGTCAGGTCACTTTCGGTTCGACCGTTTTGAAGGGAAACGCGAGAAAGGTTAGAAAGCTTGGGGAAGGAAAAGTACTCGCTGGTTTTGCGGGATCTGTGGCGGACGCTATGACGCTCTTCGATAGATTCGAAGCGAAACTGAGGGAATGGGGCGGCAACCTCACAAAGGCCGCCGTTGAGCTCGCAAAAGATTGGAGAACGGACAGAGTTCTGAGAAGACTGGAAGCCCTGCTTCTTGTAGCAGATAAAGAGAACATCTTCATCATATCGGGAAACGGCGAGGTCATCCAGCCCGACGACGATGCGGCCGCCATCGGTTCAGGAGGACCTTACGCACTCGCCGCCGCCAAGGCCCTTCTCAGAAACACCGATCTCTCCGCGCGGGAAATCGTGGAGAAAGCGATGATGATAGCAGGTGAGATCTGCATCTATACGAACCAGAACATAGTGATCGAAGAAGTTTAGGAGGTGTTCTTATGAAGAGTTTCGATGAAATGACTCCGAAGGAAATCGTTCAAGAACTCGATAAATACATAGTTGGTCAGTACGAAGCGAAAAAGGCCGTGGCGATAGCAGTTCGAAACAGAATCAGAAGACAGAAGCTTCCAGAAGAATGGAGAAAAGAAGTGCTTCCCAAGAACATCCTGATGATCGGACCCACGGGTGTGGGAAAGACAGAGATCGCCCGGAGACTGGCTCAGCTTTCCGGATCCCCGTTCTTGAAAGTCGAAGCGACGAGGTTTACGGAAGTGGGATACGTGGGAAAGAACGTGGACTCGATGATAAGGGATCTGGTTGAAATCAGTGTCAACATGGTGAAGCAGGAAAAGATAAAAGAAGTGGAAAGACAGGCAGAAGAACTGGTTGAAGAGCGAATTCTCGATGCTCTCGTGCCCGAATCGAAAGCCGTGCCGGTTGTCACGAATCCCTTCATAAACCTCATAACCGGTGGACAGCAACAGCAGTACACGCCGGAAGACAGGAGAAGGTTCAGAGCGAAAAGGGAAGAAATGAGGGAGAAACTGAGAAAGGGAGAGCTGGAAAACGAAGAGATCGAAATAGAACTCGAAGAAACGGTTTCTCCGTTCATGGGAATCTTTGGACCGGGTATGGAAGACCTCGGGATAGAGATCACGAATATGTTCAGTGGGATGCTTCCAAAGCAGAAGAAAAAGAGAAAGATGAAAGTCTCTGAAGCGAGGAAGGTTCTGCTGCCTTTGGAAGCGGAAAAACTCATAGACATGGACAAGGTGGTTCAGGAAGCACTCGACAGAGCTCAGAACAGGGGAATCATCTTCATAGATGAAATAGACAAGATCGCCGGGAAAGAGAGTGCGGTGGGACCAGATGTCTCCAGACAAGGTGTCCAGAGAGACCTTCTCCCCATCGTCGAAGGTACCACGATCATGACCAAGTACGGACCGGTGAGAACGGATTACATTCTCTTCATAGCGGCTGGAGCATTTCACGTTTCGCGACCATCGGATCTCATCCCGGAGCTTCAGGGACGTTTCCCGATACGTGTGGAACTGTCACCTCTCACCGAGGAGGATTTCGTGAGGATACTGAAAGAACCAGAGAACGCCATCATAAAACAGTACCAGGCACTTCTTTCAACGGAAGGCGTGGAACTCGTCTTCACCGAGGATGGAATCAGAGAAATGGCTCGAATAGCGTATCAGCTGAATCAAAGACTCGAAAACATCGGAGCCAGAAGGCTATACACGGTCGCTGAAAAGGTCCTTGAGGAGATCTCTTTCGAAGCACCGGATATTCCGGAAAAGAGGGTCGTTGTGGATGCCGAATACGTGAGAAGAAGACTCGAAAAGATCGTTCAGGACGAGGATCTGAGCGCGTACATACTGTGAGGTGTTTCCCGTGAGGATTCTTCTTCCTGCTTTTCTTCTGCTGCTCGCCGTTGGCTGTACTCTGGTGAGCCCTGGAAAAGCGGATCTGTACGTCTATTTGTTCAACGTGGGGACAGACGAAAGCGTTACTGTGGATCTGGAAAGCAGTTATTTATCGGTGAACGGAAAAGAGTACACGCTCGAGGATGTATTGGCCAATGAGGGAGTCTTTTTGACCACGGTGGATATACCGTTCGATCTGTCGGATTTTGAGCTCACCGTGGCGGCTACGATCGTGTTTGATGAGCAGACAAAAGAAGTGTCTTTCAAAACAACGCCGGTGGTGCTTTACCACTCCGCGGGGACGTTCAGCACCGACACGGTGCTGAGAAGCAACGCGTACCTACTCCTCGATCTCAAAAACGAAAAAATTTTCGCAGTGGAAGACCCTGTGAAAGTGTACGGTGAACTCACCAGCGTGGGAAGTGTAGTGACACTGAACTTCGGGGAATACGAAATGAAAGTTCCCGTTTACAATGGGGAATTCCTGTTTTATCTGCCAGGAACGGATGAAAGTTACGATGTGGATGTGTTTTTTGATAGTGAATCAACATCCCTCACCATACAGGATGGGAGGGACGAATACGAGGTCGCGTTCTAAACTGAGGCCAAGAAGACGGAAGCATTTCAAAGTGAATCTGGGACTTCTGACGCTTCTTTTCTTTATGATCTTTGTTTTTCTCGTGAGCTATCACAACTATCAGGTGGCACTGGAGAAGCACAATCGGTTGATGTCGAAGTATCAGGAATTGAAGACAAAGATAGAGGAACAGAAAGCGCTGAACGAGAAGCTCTTAGAGGTGATAGAGAATGAAAAACTTCGTGGTCACAACCTCACACAAACCGGACAGGGAGCAGGTAATGAAAGCGAAGGAGCTCGCTGAAAAGCTCGGCACCATCTACGTTTCAAGAAGGAGATTGAAAGAGTTCAAAGTGGACTTTTACTACGTGGTGGAGAAGAACAGAATCTCAATAAAATGGCCCGGAGGAGAGTTCTTTTTTCATCCTTCTTCGGCTATCCTCCGGATGAGGAACATAAGAAGCGGTCAGAAGGACTACCTGATAGAATCCCTTCAACCGGAGGGAAACGAAATCGTGCTGGATACGACCTTTGGTCTTGGAAGCGAAGCCATCCTCATGGCCGCTTTTCTTCCTGAGGGTAAGGTAATCGGTCTTGAAGGATCCATTCACATATACACCATCGTGAAATACGGAATGGAAAATTTTGAGACTGACATTCAGTGGTTGAAAGACGCTTTAAAAAGAATAGAGCTTTATCACGCGAATTTCAAAGAATACATCAGAAGTCAGCCCGACAATTCTTTCGATGTGGTCTACTGTGATCCCATGTTTGAGAATCCCGTGTACGAGTCCTCTGCCATGAATCCTCTGAGGCCCTTCGCTGTGTACGACACGGTGAACGAAGAAGACATTGAGGAAATGCTGAGAATCGCGAAGAAGAAGGTGATCCTCAAAAGCCACGTGAAGGATTCTCTCTTCAAAAGAATCAGGGTTGACGAACTGAAAGGTTCCAGAAAGAGCGGTGTTCTCTACGGGGTGATATACAAGCGATGAAGATAGCCATAGTCGGTGGGCCCACTGCTGTTGGAAAGACAGATATCATGATCGAAGTCTGTGAAGAGATAGGTGCGGAGATCATCTCGATGGACTCGAGGCAGATCTATCGCTATATGGACATAGGAACAGCCAAGCCAACATCGGAGCAGAGAAGAAGGGTTCCTCATCACATGATAGATATCATCGATCCCGATGAATATTACAACGCTTTCATGTACAGGAAGGATTCTCTGAGAGCAATGGAAGACGTTCTCAGACGTGGGAAGATTCCTGTTTACGTTGGAGGAACGGGGCTGTACGCGGATGCGCTGGTTCGGGGTATATTCGAAGGAGTGCCTGCCGATGAAAACATAAGAAAAGAACTCAGAGAACTAGAGAGAAGAGAACCCGGGATTTTGAGAAAAATGCTCGAAGAGTTCGATCCTGAAGCGGCGACGCGCATTCATCCAAACGATCTCAAGAGGACGATCAGAGCCCTTGAAGTTTACATGAAAACGGGAAGAAGGATCTCGGAACTTCAAAAAGAAGCAAAGGGTGACGACAGGTTTTTCATAATTGTTTTGACTCGGGAAAGGTACGAACTTTACGAGAGAATAAACAAAAGAGTTGATAAGATGATAGAGATGGGCCTAGTAGATGAGGTGAAGAGACTCTTGGGGATGGGATATTCGAAAGATCTCAATTCGATGAAAACGATAGGATACAGAGAAGTCATTGACTATCTGGAAGGGAAGTACGATTTTGACAAGATGGTTCATCTCATAAAACGAAACACCAGACACTTTGCCAGAAGACAAATCATATGGTTCAAAAGATACAAAGAAGCTGTGTGGTACAATTTAACGTTCGAAGATGTAGGAGAAGTAAAGGAGAAACTCAAGAAGCTGATAGTTGAAAATTTTTCAGTATAATTCTATTTTGAAATCACATCGAGGGGGGAGTTGGCCTTGGCGGAGAAGTTTAACCTTCAGGACAGGTTTCTGAATCATCTCAGGGTTAACAAGATCGAAGTGAAGGTGTATCTGGTGAACGGTTTTCAGACAAAGGGATTCATCAGATCTTTTGACAGCTACACGGTCTTGCTGGAGAGCGGAAACCAACAGAGTCTCATCTACAAACACGCGATCAGCACGATCATTCCTTCTTCTTATGTGATGCTGATGCCGAGAAAACAGGAAACAGCACAGGAGGCTGAGACCTCTGAAAACGAGGGATCTTGAAGGGAAAAAAGCGGTGATCGTTGCTGTTGGTAAAGATGAAGAGAAAATAAAAGAGTCTCTCGAAGAAATGAAGGGTTTGTGTAAAACCCTCGGTGTTGAAGTCGTTGAATGGCTCTGGCAAAAGAGAGCAAAGCCAGATCCGGCCACCTACCTTGGAAAGGGGAAATTGCAAAAGCTCAAAGAGGTAGTGGAATTCTGTGAAGCGGATCTTGTGGTCGTTGACGATGAAATCACACCGGTGCAGTACAAAAATATGCAGGAAGAGCTGAACATAGATGTTCTTGATAGAACGCAGGTGATCCTTGAAATCTTTGCCCGTCACGCAACGAGCGAAGAAGGAAAGCTCCAGGTGGAGATGGCGAGTTTGCTTTACGAGCTTCCAAGGCTCGTAGGAAAGGGTGAGGAACTCTCCAGACTCGGTGGAGGTATTGGCACCAGAGGGCCGGGTGAACCCTTGCTGGAGGTTTTGAGAAGGCACATAAAAAACCGCATCGCACAGCTTCGAAAAAGATTGAAAGAAATAGAGCAAGAAAGAAACACTCAGAGAAAACAAAGACTGGAAAAGAAAATCCCACATGTTTCCATAGTTGGATACACAAACGCCGGGAAATCTACTCTTCTCAAGGTTTTAACCGATAGTGATGTGTACGTCGCTGACAAACTCTTTGCCACTCTCGAGCCAGTCACGAGACGGTTGAAGCTGAAGAGCGGAAGAGTAGTTCTTGTGAGTGACACTGTCGGGTTCATCAGAAAGCTACCTCACACCATTGTGAGTGCGTTCAAAGCGACACTCGAAGAGATAAAGTATTCGGATGTGCTCATACATCTTGTTGACGCTTCCGATCCGTATCTCGAAGAAAAGATGAAAGCCTCTGAGAGGGTTCTGGAAGAAATCGGTGCCGATAAGATTCCAAGGATTCTTGTTTTCAACAAGATCGATCTCTGTCCCAGAGAGAGGATAGAAACGCTGAAATGGAAGTATCCGGAGGCTCTGTTCATTTCAGCGGAAAAAAGGATAGGACTGGATCAGCTTCTGGACACACTGGAAGAAATCATGGGACAAAAGGATATTCAGGAAACTTTGAAAGTTCCCCTGGAAAAGATAGGGCAGATCTACGCTCTGAAAGATCGACTGGAGATACTGAACGAAGACTACGGGGAAGGATACGCTCTTATCACGTTGAAGACTGATCGGGAAACTCTTGAGATGTTGAAAAGGAAGGTGGCATCTTGAGAATTGTCTTTGTGGGGACACCGGAGTTCGCAGCGGAAATACTGGAGCATTTGATCAAAAACGGGTTCAACGTGGTGGGTGTGGTCACCCAGCCGGACAAACCGAGGGGACGGGGAAGGAAAGTTGAGCCAACTCCGGTGAAGGTAGTAGCTGAAAAACACAGAGTTCCTTTCATTCAACCCGAATCGATAAACAAGAAAGAAGCTTTAGAATTTCTCCGGTCTGTGGGGCCAGATGTTATAATAGTCGCATCCTACGGAAAGATCCTGGGTGAAAAGGTACTTTCTCTTCCAAGCCTCGGTTGTTACAACATTCATCCCTCTCTTCTTCCAAAATACAGGGGCGCTTCTCCTATACAGAGAGTGCTCGAGAACGGTGAAGAAAGAACGGGCGTTACCATATACAAAATGGTGAGAGAGCTCGATGCAGGTCCCATCGCACTCCAGAGGGAAATTTCTATAGATCCATTTGAAACTTTCGATCAGCTGGAGAAACGTTTGATAGAACTGTCGAAAGAGATGTCGATCGAATTCTTAGAGAAGTTGAAAGTGGGGGACATAGAGCTGAAAGAGCAGGATCATTCTAGAGCAACCTATGCTCCAATGATAAAAAAAGAGGACCTGATCGTGGATTTCTCAAAGGACGCTGAATCGGTGAAGAACAAGATCAGGGCTTACGATTCCAGACCCGGTGCAAGAGCCTTCTTGGGAAACGATGAGGTGAAGTTGTTCGGAGTGACAGCGATAGATAGTTCGGGAGATGAACCAGGTTTGATAAACTATATTAATAAGGAAGGTGCATGGATAGGTACCGGCAGAGGAAAAGTGAAAGTAGGATGCATTCAATTTCCCGGAAAGAGGAAGATGACCTTCTGGGAAGCAAAAAACGGAAGATTGATAATCGAAGGCATGAGATTCGAAAGGAGGCATGAGATTTGAGAAGACTGAACTATTTCATGCTCAAGGGTGCAAAAACGGAGGAAGATTACAAGAGAGTTAAAGAAGCCATCGAGAAACTCGACGGTGTTTTCAAGGTAGATTACGAAATGGCGGCTGAGGTTGTCGGCGTGGATTACGATGATGAAAAGGTCTCCAAAGAGCAAATAAAAAGCGCTGTGGATAGTTTGGGATACACACTCATCATATGAAGGGGAGCTGTTCAGGATGAAGAGTATCGAAGTGCTGAGTCTGAGAAAGTATTTCCCGATCAGAAAAGGATTTCTTGTGAAAAAGATCGTTGGTTACGTGAAAGCGGTCGATGATATCTCTTTTTCCGTGGAAAAGGGAAAAACGTTCGCCCTCGTTGGCGAGTCGGGATGTGGGAAGACAACGACCGCAAAGACGATCCTGCGCCTCACGAATCCCACCGCGGGCCGTGTTGTGATCGACGGTGACGACACAACATACTACTTCATGAAGAGAAAAGATGCGGAGAACTACCTGAAAACGACCTACGTGGGTATATTCCGCGAAATGAGGGAAAAACTCTCACCGGATCAGATTGTGGACGTGCTCGAGGATGTGGATAAGAAGTACGCGGAGATCTTCTTTAAAGAAGCGAAAGAAAGCGAAGAGAAGTTCTATAATATCCTGCTTGATAACATCGATGAAAAGAGGATGAAATTCAGAAGGAAGATACAGATCGTCTTTCAGGATCCCATGAGTTCCTTGAACCCGAGAATGACGGTTGGCGACATCCTCACTGAGCCCATTCTGTTCCACGGACTGGCGAAAACACGAGAAGAAGCCGTAGATATGGCAAAAGATCTTCTCAAAAGCGTGGGGCTCAAGGAATATCACCTCGAAAGATATCCCCATCAGTTCAGTGGAGGCCAGAGACAGAGGATCGCTATCGCAAGGGCGATCTCCATAAACCCCGAGATAGTGATACTCGACGAACCCACGGCTTCACTGGACGTTTCCGTTCAGGCACAGGTTATAAACCTGTTTCTCAAACTGCAGGAAGAGAAAGGTTTTACGTATCTCTTCATCTCGCACGACCTTGGACTTGTGAGATTTATAAGCCACGAGGTCGGCATCATGTACCTCGGCAGGATCGTGGAGATGGGAAACACCGATGAGATATTCGACAATCCCCTTCATCCGTACACCCAAGCCCTGCTTTCTGCTGTTCCCGTGCCGGATCCGAAGGTTGAGCGCACAAGAAAGCGTATCATTCTCAGGGGTGGGGTTCCAAGCCCGATCAACAGGCCGACTGGCTGCTTCTTCCATCCGAGGTGTCCTTACAAGATGCCCGTGTGTGAGAAAGAGTATCCGGTGATGAAGGAAATTTCCCCAGGTCACTGGGTGGCGTGTCATTTACATTCGTCATAGAGGAGGTGTGATGTTATGCGTAGGTTTCTTGGGATTTTCCTTATGATTGCAGCCGTTGCACTTTTCGCAGAACTTTCACCGTTCGCTCAGTTCGAAACGTACATCGGAGCAGAGTTCACAGGACAGTACGGGGGAGTGCTCGTAGTACCGACGCTTTCTGGTCCCAGAACGTGTAACTATGTCGTGGCTCAGGAGACGAGCTCCACAGATGTTATAGCGAGGTTCATGGCTTCCATGATCGAGCTCGACAATCACGCGAGGATCCATCCCGCTCTTGCAGAAAGCTGGGAACTCATCCAAAACGAGGACGGAAGCATGGAAATCGTTTGGCACCTGAGGAAGGGTGTCAAATGGAGTGACGGAACACCGTTCACAGCAGACGATGTGGTCTTCACAATTAACGATGTCTATTTCAACCCTGACATACCGAACGATATGCAGGATCTCTTTGCAGACAACTGGCCAGTAGCCGAAAAGCTCGACGATTACACGGTGAAAACCACTCTCAAAGAAACGTACAGACTCGCGGTAAGGTACATTGGAGGTATTCCCATCTTCCCAAAACACCTCGCGGAACCGTACGTGAAGGAAGGAAAATTCAAGGAATTCTGGACGGTTGACGCCATCAACAAGGGAGAAATCGTAGGACTTGGTCCGTTCATTCCGGTTGAGTACGTTCCCGATCAGTACGTGAGATTCGTGAAGAACCCCTACTACTGGAAGTACGACAAAGAAGGAAAGCAGCTTCCTTATCTCGACGGTATCATCTTCAAGATCATTCCGACACAGGATGCGCAGAGACTCGCGTTTGAAAACGGAGAAGTCGATGTGTATGGACCTCGCGGAACAGAGTACGCAGAACTCAAAGCCATGGCAAGAGAAAAAGGCTGGGTTGTGGGTATTGGAGGCCCGAATTTTGGAACCACTTTCATCACTTTCAACTGGAACGCTCCCGATCCTGTGAAGCGGAAGTGGTTCAGGAACGATTTCTTCAGAAGAGCTGTGGCGTACGCCATCGACAAACAATCCATGATAGACACGCTCTACAACGGCCTCGCGGTTGAACAGTGGGGTCCCATCAGTCAGGCTGCGACCGTTTATTACGACGAATCCGTTCTCAGAAAATACCCGTACAACCTTGATCTCGCCAGAACGATGCTCAAGCTCGGTGGTTTCAAATGGGATGAAAACGGCCAGCTCCTCGACAGCGAAGGAAACCCGGTGAAGTTCATCATCATGACTAACGCCGGACACCAGATCCGCGAAGGAATGGGTAACATCATAACAGAAGCGCTCAAAAAACTCGGAATGGATGTCACCTTTGCTCCCATCGATTTCAACACGCTCGTCCAGAAGCTCGTTGTGAACGGTGACTGGGAATCTATCATTATAGGACTCACCGGATCCGATGAACCTCAGGGAGGAGCCAACGTCTGGAGAATCAAGGGATCTCTCCACTTCTGGAACTACCATCCGGAGGTCAAAGACTTCGTCGATCCCAACGATTACTACCTGCCAGACTGGGAAAAAGAGATCGACAGAATCTTCGAAGAGAACGTGAAGATACTCGATCAGCAGAAAGTCGTAGATATGTTCAGAGAATTTCAGAGGCTCGTGTCTGAACACATACCGCTCATCTACACCACCCAGCAGCTCTATCTCTACGCCTACAGCAACAAACTTCACAACGTGGAACCCACCGCTTTCGGCGGTGTGTGGGGTTGGAACCAGGATTGTGTCTGGAAAGAGCAGTAATCTATCGGGAGGGGATCTTCCCCTCCCCTTCAAATTCTGTTCAAAGAGGTGATCTTGCTTGCTCAAGTACATCGCACGTAGATTGATCATCATGATTCCTGAGCTCATAATCATCTCTTTCATAGTTTTCATCATCATGGAGGCGGCTCCAGGAGATTTCCTGGACATGTACCGTCTCGATCCTTCCGTTTCTCAGCAGTTCCTCGAGAAGATGGAAAAGGAGCTTGGCCTGGACAAGCCCTGGATCGTTCAGTACGGCATCTGGCTGAAAAACGTTTTGAAAGGAGATTTTGGTTACTCGTTCTACTACAGAAGGCCCGTTTCCACACTCATCTGGGAGAGGGTCTTCGCTACGGTGATACTCTCCGTTTCTTCCCTTGCGTTCGAGTGGTTGCTTGGAAT
Source organism: Thermotoga petrophila RKU-1 (assembly GCF_000016785.1). Lineage (NCBI taxonomy): Bacteria > Thermotogati > Thermotogota > Thermotogae > Thermotogales > Thermotogaceae > Thermotoga > Thermotoga petrophila. Next base: position 378,176 of record NC_009486.1, on the reverse strand, counting down.
AATCGTCGGTGTTTTCTCGGCTCTGAAGAAGTACAGCATCTGGGATAAGATTCTCACAGTTGTCGCTTTCAGTGGAATTGCCCTTCCAGGGTTTTTCCTGGCCATTCTGCTCCTTTACATGGCTGCGAAGACCGGCTGGTTTCCAATCGCCGGTATGGTCTCGGTGAATCACAACCAGATGACAACCTGGGAGAAGTTCAAGGATATCGCATCTCATCTTGTTCTTCCAACCATCGCTCTTGGTTTCGGTGGTTTTGCTTCCCTCATGAGATACATGAGAGGTAGTCTTCTCGACGTGCTGAACGAGGACTACGTGGAATTTGCCCGTGCGAAAGGAATGCCAGAACGTGTGGTGATATACAAGCACGCCCTGAGGAACGCTATCAACCCCATGATCACTTTCCTTGGGTTCAGTATTTCCAACGTTCTCGGAGGAGCGGTCATCATAGAGAACATCTTTGCCTGGCCCGGCATGGGAAGGCTCATTTACCAGGCACTCCTTCAGCAGGACATTTACATCGTTATGGCGTCCGCCGTGATCAGTGCGATAATGCTCGTGATTGGTAACCTTGTGGCGGATGTGCTTCTCGCCGCTGTGGACCCAAGGGTCAGATTCGAGTGAGGGAGGAATCGCAATGGCTGAGGAAAAGACGATGATAGAGAACGGGGAAATAGAGTTTAAGGAAAGGGTCCTTTCCAGGAGGGAACTCGTCTGGAGAGCCTTCAAAAGAAACAAACTCGGAATGTTCGGGCTGTACGTTCTGATCGTCCTCTATCTCATGGCGTTGTTCGCGGATTTTCTCTCCCCGCACCATCCCTACGAACAGTCTCTCAAGCATTCCTTCGCTCCTCCCACGAAGATACACAGGGAGTACAAGGGAGAACGAGTGGGTGCCTACGTGCTTCCCACGATAAGCTACGTGGACAAAGCAACTTTCGAGAGAAAATTCTACGAAATGCTCTTCCCGAAAAGGCTCGTTCTCGATGTTTTCGGAACACAGGTTGAGTACGAAATCGGAAAAGACGGTGTAACGGGATTCTCTTTCATGCTGGACGAAGAGTATTACATCGTTCCAAAGGACGGCACCATGAAATACGCCGGTTCAACAACGAAAGTGGTTGATTACCTTCTGTTCGGATACGACGAAAAGGTTCTAACGAAAGGAGAGGCAGATATAGAAACCTCTTCCGAAGCCGCGAAAGACACGTACTTTGGGAAATACGGTTTCAGACTTGGCCTGAATTCCCCCGATGAGATCGAAAAGGTCGTCATAAAAGAGAAGCTCAACATGATCCTCGTGAAAAAAGGTGAAGACATTGAGATGATCACAGGAAAGGTGGTCGATTACGATTACAAAACGTATCCGGTAAAATGGTTCATCAAATCTTGGGGTGGTGACAGAAAGCACAGACTCGGTTATCTTTTTTGGCTCATACCCTTCAGGTACCACCTCTTCGGTGTGGACAATTATGACAACAACGAATACGTGAGATTCTACATAATGGGTGCGGATCAGTACGGTAGAGACATCTGGAGCAGGCTCGTGTTTGCTTCGAGGATCTCCCTTTCCATTGGTTTCATAGGAATGTTCATCACCTTTGCGCTCTCTTTGATCTTTGGCGGAATCTCCGGATACTACGGTGGACTCGTGGACGAATTCATGATGAGGTTCTCCGAGATCATCATGTCGCTTCCGGGATTCTACCTTCTGATCCTTTTGAGGTCGTTGCTTCCCCTGGACATCCCATCCACACAGGTGTACATCTTGCTTGTCTTCATACTCTCTTTCATCGGATGGGCGGGCAGAGCCAGGGTGATAAGGGGAATGGTGCTTTCCATAAAGCAACGGGAGTTCGTGGAGGCAGCAAAGGCGCTCGGCTTTCCAGACACGAAGATCCTCTTTCGTCACGTTCTTCCAAACACGACGAGCTATTTGATAGTTGCCGCCACTCTTGCAATACCCGGATACATCCTGGGGGAGGCGAGTCTCAGCTTTCTGGGTCTCGGTATAAGAGAACCCGATGCAAGCTGGGGGCTCATGCTCGCACAGGCTCAGAACGTCACCTACATGACGAAGTACCCCTGGCTTCTCATACCCGGTATCTTCATCTTCATCACCGTGCTTTCTTTCAACTTCGTTGGTGACGCGTTGAGAGACGCTCTGGATCCGAGGTCTCTCGGATAGAATGCTGAAATACAGACTGAGAAGTAAGAGAGTTGAAGAACTCGTTGAGTACGCGCAGGCAGGATTCAAAGAAGCCATCGACCTCATTGTTGAGAAGTATTACCCTATGGTTGTTAAGATCGCTTCCCAGTATTTTGCGAGCTGGGCCGAACACGAAGATATAGTTCAAAACGGCCTTGTGGGATTGATAAAGGCGATTTTCTATTACGATAAAACCAAAAGCTCTTTCACGTCTTTTGCATGGAGGAGTGTTGACTCCGAGATAAAGTCCTTTCTCACTTATCTGAACAGAAAGAAGAACAGGATGCTCTCAGACGCTGTGAACGTGGATGGTATGGAAAAAGAGGAAGATGACGCACCTTTTGAAGTGCCCGATAGCGAGACCGATGTTGCCAGAAGCGCATTTTCTGGCATAATTTTAGAAACAGTCCTTGAACTATTGAATGAAAAAGAAAAAGAGATCTTTCTCAGATGGCTTGATGGATGCTCATACAGCGAGATAGCGAAAGAGCTCGGTGTGAACACAAAGAAAGTTGACAACACGGTTCAGAAGGTGAAGAGAATGATTTCTGGATTAGGGTGATCGAAGATGAAAAAAGACAGTCTCGTAACGTTTTTCGCTTCTTTGATAGTCATCGCTATTTTACTCTTCTTCGTGCTGTCTGTTTTCAATTTCTATTTTTTGAAGAAGCTTGAAGCCAGGATGGACGAAGTGGAAAAACAGTTTCAATCTACACTGAAGAGTTACGAGGAACGACTGAAGGTGGTAGAGGAACTTCTGAAACCCAATTCCATTATCAGTCGCTATATAACTGCGTACGAATACTTTGAAAAAGCCAGCGTGGATTTTGAAAGGATATTTTCTGAGATCGAAGACGATCCCACGACTGGATACATGAGGATCTTTGTCATAGGGAACGATCCCGTGTGGATCACCGTCAAGGACGGAAATGAAGTACTCTTTTCAAGGGATGTGAAGCCAGGTCTTTCACCTTACAGGTTCTTCTACTACAAAAAACCGAAGATCTCCACAGAATACGATATTGTAATACCACGAGACGCCACCTTAATAGTGGGGATTCCAAACAGGGTGTTCCTGCTCGTTTTCGGGGTTGGTACAACCTACCATCCCACGAAGATCGTTCAGGTGCAGCAGACCAGAATAGACAACATCGAGCGTGATTTGAAGCTTTACATACCTAAATAAAAACACAAGGAGGGACTTTCGTCCCTCCCATACTTTGTGTCTTGTCTTCATCGGGTCAGGGGGGATCGGGGGGATGAGGGACACGCAAGTTAGAATTTAACCGATCTCCGTAACATCCTCTTGAAACGATCAAAAAGAACGCCTTAAATTTTCTTGAAAAACCCTTGAAAAAGGAGGGGTGAAATGAAGTACATTTTGATCAAAGGTTTGAGGTTTTTCGACTACCCGGGGGGCTGGTTGTTTTTTCGGAAAGAACTGGACAGCGCAAAACTTGAACTTTTGAACCACGTCTTGAGGACATTTGAAGGAGTGTTTGTGTTTATAAACCTCTTTTCAGAAGAGGTGGATCCTATCATCGCTGAAAAATTCATAAAGGACTATATTCCTCAGAATTCGATTGTTCTGGATGAGATCGTGGATTATCTCGATGTTTCTGTTGAACGAAGGCTGGATTTTTCCTACCCTGAGTTCACGTCTTCTCCCCTCTCTGAAAAATGTGAATGCCTCGTGTACGATGGTGAAAGATTCGAAAGAATAGATCTTTCAAGTTTCAGAGTGAAGCTCGAAGAAATAAGCGTTTTCGACGAATTGATGGAAGTTCCCGAGGAATCTTTTACCCTTTTGAAAGGGATCTTCTGGGATAGGGAAGTTGAGAGAATAAAGAACAGAAGAAGCGTAAAGTTCGTTGGTAAAATCTTGAAAAAGAAAAACCGGCCAAAGCTTGATGCATTGCTGCTGGAAGAAATCGAAACGGGGGATGAAACATGAAAATAGAGCGTGTACACGTTGAAGGGTTTGGAAAATTCGAGAATTTTTCTTTCCCCCTGAAAAGCGGGTTGAACATCATCTTCGGAGGGAACGCAGCTGGAAAAACCACCCTTGCGAATTTTATAAGATACTGCCTCACGGGAGAGCTTCCCGAACTTGAGAACTACAGGCCATGGTTTTCGAACAGGTTTGGGGGATATCTCGAGACGAGTGAGGGAAGGGTGGAATTCGGTCAGGGAAGACTGGATCCCGAACTGTTTTCCTTCACTTCTTTCATATCGGAGGGAGTGGACAACACCCTCAACGGTTCGAAAAAGGTCGCTTCCTTCCTTATGGAAAGCTACAGAAACAGACCCGAAGCAGTGGAACTTGAAAGGATATTGAACGAGGATTTCTCTGTCTTGATGAAGAAGACGAAAGAACTGGAGGCTGAGATCTCAAACCTGAAAGAGAGAGTTGAGGCCTGGAAAGAAAAAAGACGATCGCTCCTTCTGGTTTTGAAGAGAAAGAAAGAGCTTTCGCGGGATCTTCAGGAGAAGAGAAGACTTCTGGAGGAAGAGATCAATAGATTCGAGAGTGAAAAGTCTGAGAGATTGTCTTCTATCGAAGCCAGAATCAATGAGATGAAAGCGGAGCTTCTCCGTGTTGAAAAAGAACTCGAGGAGATCGAAAGGAAAACAGCGGTTTCCGAAGAAAAAGTTCGTGAAGCGATCGAGATTGCCCAGAAACTGGATTATTTGAGAGAGCGCGGTAAAGAACTGGAAAAAGAGATAGAATCACTCGAGGAAAAATCGAAAGATACGGAAGAAAGACTGAAGACGATCATGAAAGACTTCTCCGTCAGCAGTCTTGAAGAACTGAAACTCAAGTTGGAGAACATGAAGTTACAGATAGAATTGGTGGAAAACGAACAGAAAGCAAAGCTGAACGAGATAATAGGTCATCTCAGAGAGCCTCTCAGGGAAATAGATGAAAAACTCGAAGAAACTCAGGCAAAGATCGAAAATACAGGTGACGACATGAAGCGCTTCGACAAAACACTTTCTATTTTCAGGATTTTTGTTGCCGTTTTCCTGACCTTTGCACTGGTTTCCATCATCTTTGCCTTTCTCAAGTCGGGATACCTGTTCTTCTATCTGACACTGGCAGGAACAGGTGCCTCCGTGGTTTCCATGTGGAACTATTACAGGTTGAGAAGGAAATTGTTTGAACTTGAAAGTGAGCTCATGAATCTTTCGACGCAAAAGAGGTCGTTGATCGAGAGAAAGAACCAGATCGTGAGCAAGCTGAAGGAAACCGCAGGTGTTGATAACATCGAAGAACTCGAAAAATTTTTGAGGGATCAGATCGTGAAGAAGGTCTTCGAAAGAATACCGTTTCTTTCGAAGTACGGAAGTGAACCACGAAAGGCGGTTGAAAACGTGGAAGAACAGATGAGAGAACTTCTGATTTTGAAAAGCTCCGTTGAGGCTTCTCTATCTGCCAAGAAAAAGAATCTGGAAGAACTGCAGGAGTACTCCAGAGAGCAGGAAGAAGTACTGAAAAACACGCTGAAGGAAATAGGAGTCGACAGCGAAGATGAATTGAAGGTGTTGAGAGACCTTCTGGAAAGACGTGCAAATCTGAGGAAAACCAGAGATTCACTGGAAAAAGAAATCGCTAACTTCATGAAAGAAAAAGAAGAGATAGAATCGAGCAGATCAAACGCGAGAATAGAAGAACTCAAAAGAGAAGTGGAACAGATAGAAAGTGAACTGGAGAAACTCGTGGTTTCACCTCTCGAAGAACCTTTCGATGTTCTGGAAGCGCTTTTCAGGAAGAAGGTTGAACTCGAGATTTTTGAGCGGGCCATTGGTTACATTCCCGAGTTTAAGGATCGGATCAAAAAAGAACACGAGGAACTGTTGAGGGGTTACACAAGGGATCTGGCAGTAGAGTTGACGGATGTTTACAGAAGGTTCTTCAAGGAAAATCAGGTTTTCAAGGTTTCTCCGGATCTGATGGTGACGATCAACGTTCCCGAAGAAAAAAAGGTTGTCGATGTGTTGAACACCTCCGCTTTGAAACTCCTGAGTTTTCAGATGAAGAGGTTTATAAGTCGTGTTCTGGAGGTTGAGAGTCCCCTTGTTGTGGACAACACTTTTGTCGATCTGGACGATGAGAAGATAGACCTACTCTGGCAGGAACTGAAAGAGGTGTCCAAGACCAGACAGGTTGTACTATTCACCAGCGACAGGAGGCTTTTGAAAGAAGAACCCGTTTTGAAACTCTAACTGCAGATCATCTCTTTGCTGCATCTTTCACATTCGAGCTGAACGGTGGTGTGGGTTATCCCGTATTTTTTCAATCTTTTTTCTATTTCGTCTATGATCTTCTGGGCGTCTTTCAGTTCCATGTTGTCCACTTCAACGTGACACTCGAAGTGGATTTCTTTCTCTCCCACTCTCCAGGCGTGAAAATGGTGGGCGTTCCTCACACCTTCTATTTTTTCAATTTCCTCCTTTATTTTCTCAAAGTCCAGGTTCGGTGAAGCTTCCATGAGAATTTCAAGAGACTCCTTCACTATCTCATAGGCTTCTTTGAACATGTATAAGGCTATAACGAAGGCGAGAACAGGGTCGAGCCAGTATATTTTCCAGACCCTCATGAAAACAGCCCCAAGAACCACAAGGATCGAGGACAGGGTGTCTGCGATGAGATGCAGGTACGCAGATCGAACGTTCATACTTTCTTTGCTGTGGGTGTGAAGAAGGATGACAGAAAAGAAGTTGGCAGTGAGACCTATCGAGGAGACGAGGAGAAGCACCGACGTGTGAACGGTGGCGGGGTTTACCAATCTTTTCACCGCTTCGATGACAACGAGTGTTGAAACAACGAAGATGGATACGGAGTTCAAGAAAGCCACAATGATTTCGCTTCTTCTGTAGCCGAAGGTGTACTTTTTGTTCTTCGGTTTCTCGCTGATCTTCATCGCGATGAAGCTTCCGAGAAGGCTCATGGTATCGGAAAAATTATGAAGGGAGTCGCCCAGAAGGGCGAGACTCCCGGATATCAAGCCGCCGACCACTTCAGAGAGCGTTATGATGGCGTTCAGCCATATGGAGAACAGCAGTTTCTTCTTCACGTGTTTTACCTCCTCACACGTACGCTGTGAGATCGAGCAGACCGTGGCCGCTCAGAGTGAATACTATCACACGTTCTTTTCCTTCTTCTTTCGCTTTCTTTGCTTCCCTTATGGCTCCTGCGATGGCGTGAGCGGATTCCGGGGCGGGAATTATTCCTTCGAGCTTTGCGAAGATCTTCGCTGCCTCAAACGTCTCGTCCTGATCGAAAGCCTGTGCCTCCACAAGTCCTTCTTTCACGAGTCTTGCGATTATCGGAGCGGAGCCGTGGTATCTGAGACCTCCCGCGTGTATCTTCGGAGGAATGAAGTCCTTTCCAAGGGTGTACATTTTCAGCAGAGGTGTGAGTCCCGCGGTGTCTCCGAAATCGTAATCGTAATTCCCTTTCGTCAAGGATGGACACGCGGCGGGCTCGCAGGCGACGAACCTGATATCCCTTCCGGAAAGTTTGTCTGGAACGAAGGGAAGTATCGTTCCTCCAAAATTCGATCCTCCTCCGTGACATCCCAGTAAGATGTCTGGTTTTTCACCTATGAGTTCGAGCTGTTTCTTGATTTCGAGGCCTATAACCGTCTGGTGGAGCAGAACATGGTTCAATACGCTTCCGAGGGAGTACTTCGTGTTCGGATCAGACACGGCCACTTCCAGTGCTTCACTGATGGCGATGCCAAGACTACCTGGATTGTCTGGATCTTCACTCAGGATCTTCTTTCCGAAGTTCGTTTCTTCACTGGGGCTTGGAGTTACCTTTCCTCCGAAGAGGTTCATCATGTATTTTCTCATCGGTTTTTGCTGGTAGCTGATCTTCACCATGAACACTTTTACTTCCAATCCGAACTTGGCGCCGGCATATGAGAGAGCGCTACCCCATTGTCCCGCCCCCGTTTCTGTGACGAGCCTTTTGACCCCTTCTATCTTGTTGTAGTAGGCCTGGGCGATGGCTGTGTTCGGCTTGTGGCTTCCAGTGGGGCTCACTCCTTCGTACTTGTAGTAGATCCTCGCCGGAGTCTGGAGGTACTCTTCTAAGAAAGTGGCTCTGATGAGGGGAGTGGGTCTGTAAACGGCGTATTCTTTCAGAACGGGCTCGGGTATTTCGATGAAACGCTCTTCTGAGACCTCCTGTTCGATCAAACTCATGGGGAAGATAACAGAGAGCTTCTCGGGTGAAATGGGTTGTTTCGTTTCGGGGTCCAGCGGCGGATCGAGTTTGAACGGAAGATCTGCGAGTACGTTGTACCAGTGCTTTGGGATTTCCTCAGGTTTCAAATTCACAACAATTCTCATATTCCCCCTCCTTCAGTGATATAATCTTCCTTGAGGTGAAGAGCTTTGATAAACAAACATGTTATTTCCGAAAAGATCAAGAAGGCTATCATTGATGCCAACATAAAGATCAATCCAGAGGTAGAAGAAATCATCGAGCGGTACGAAGGTCCCTTTTCAGATATAATAAAGGAAAACTACCGCGTTTCCAAAGAGGAAAAACTTCCACTCTGTCAGGACACAGGGATAGTGGAATTCTTCGTCTTCATCGGTCACGAGGTAAAACTGGAAGAACCCATTGAGGAAACTCTGAACAGAGCCGTTGGAGAGGTGTACAGCGAGTATCCTTTTCGTTATTCGATCGTCACCGATCCACTCTTTGAAAGAATCAACACTGGAACGAACACTCCCGCAATCGTCCACATCTTCCAGGTGAAGGGAAAATCCCTTGAGATCAGATTTCTGGTGAAAGGTGGAGGCAGTGAAAATCTCACGGTTCTTCGTATGATGACTCCCACCTCGGATGTGGAGAAAGTCAAAGAATTCGTTATCGAGCACATCAAAGAACACGGAGCAAAGGCCTGCCCGCCGCTTCACGTGGGTATCGGAATCGGAGGAACAGCCGATAAGGCCCTTCTCCTCTCGAAGTTAGCGCTTACGAAGAGCTTCAAAGAGAGAAACAAAGATCCAAAGTACGCAGGGCTCGAAAAGGAACTTGAAAAGGAACTCAACTTTCTCGGAATAGGCTTTCAAGGTCTCGGAAAGGGTATCACTGTTTACTCTGTTCACATAGAACATTTTCCGACCCATATCGCCACCCTGCCGGTTGCCGTCTCGGTGGATTGCTACCTCTGCAGAAGGGGGAAAGTGACTTTTGAGGATTGAAGATCTGAAAGCCGGTCAGGAAATTCGTTACTCCGGTAAGCTCATCGTGATGAGAGATCAGGCTCAAAGACGCTTGAAAGAAATCGTTGATAGAGGAGAAGAACCACCGGTGGATCTCAGGGGTCAAATTGTCTTTTACGCGGGTCCCGCCAAAACGCCGTCTGGAAAGCCCGTGGGTGCCATAGGACCCACCACGAGTGCTCGAATGGACGACTACCTGGAGATGCTTTTCAAATTGGGAGCCATCGCAACGATAGGGAAGGGAAAGCGTTCAAAAAAGGCGATAGAGGCCTGTAAGAAGTGGAAGAGGGTTTATTTCGTTACCCCAAGCGGCACGGCCGCTGCCCTCTCGAAAAGGGTGAAGAAATCGAGAGTTTTGGCCTTTGAAGACCTCGGGCCCGAAGCGATCTACGAGATAGAAGTGGAGGATTTTCCCCTCATCGTGGCGATCGACAGCAGTGGGAACACGATTTTCAAGGAGTGAGAGATATGGATGCGCTCGAGATACACAGATTTCTGAAGGGAAAGATAAGAACTGCCCTTCCTGTTGAGAAGGTTGATAGGGAGACGCTATCTCTGCTCTACACACCCGGTGTCGCGGACGTTGCCAAAATCTGCGCTGAGGATCCAGAAAAGACCTACGTTTACACCTCAAGATGGAACACAGTTGCCGTTGTTTCAGACGGAAGCGCCGTTCTGGGACTCGGTGACATAGGGCCTTACGGTGCCCTTCCAGTGATGGAGGGGAAAGCCTTTCTTTTCAAGGCTTTCGCCGATCTCGACGCCTTTCCCATCTGTCTCTCTGAATCGGATGAGGAAAAAATAATCTCCATTGTGAAGAGTTTAGAGCCGAGCTTTGGCGGCATAAACCTCGAGGACATAGGAGCGCCGAAGTGTTTTCGAATCCTTCAGCGCCTCTCGGAAGAGATGAACATTCCTGTTTTCCACGACGACCAGCAGGGAACCGCCGTTGTGGTGTCCGCGGCTTTTCTCAACGCACTGAAACTCACGGGGAAAAAGATCGAAGAAGTAAAGGTGGTTGTGAACGGCATAGGAGCCGCTGGCTACAACATCGTGAAATTTCTACTCGATCTTGGTGTAAAAAACGTTGTAGCTGTCGACAGAAAAGGTATCCTCAACGAAAAGAATCCGGAGACCTGTTTGAACGAGTACCACCTCGAAATCGCACGTACCACCAATCCAGAAGGACTATCGGGCGATCTTGAAACGGCCCTGGAAGGGGCTGATTTCTTCATAGGTGTTTCGAGGGGGAACATCCTCAAACCAGAGTGGATAAGGAAGATGAACAGAAAACCTGTGATATTCGCCCTCGCGAATCCTGTTCCCGAGATAGATCCAGAACTCGCAAGGGAAGCGGGTGCCTTCATCGTTGCAACGGGAAGGTCAGATCATCCAAACCAGGTGAATAACCTCCTCGCTTTCCCCGGCATTATGAAAGGAGCTGTGGAAAAAAGATCGAAGATCACAAAGAACATGCTTCTCTCCGCCGTGGAAGCCATCGCTCGCTCGTGTGAACCAGAACCAGAGCGCATCATACCGGAGGCTTTCGACATGAAGGTTCATTTGAACGTCTATACTGCTGTCAAAGGTTCAGCGTGAGAAGAATTTCAGCCTTTTCTCTCTTTGCCATCCGAGAACAACGTAATCTGAGTTGAATATTCTGAACACAAAAACTGTGGTGACAATCGAAAAGATGAGAAGGTACAGAATTCCTGAAACAATGAGACCGTAGTCTCCATAGAAAGCCAGCTTTGGAGACATTATGGGATGGGAGAAAGGAATCAGGAAAACGATCACTTTGAGAACTCCTGGAAGGTTCGAAAAATCCATTATCATGTTCGCTATCATCGGAACCAGTGCGAGTATCGAAATGGGAAACGTGAGAAGCTGAGCGCTTCTTTAGTCTTTTGCCATCATACCGAGTAGCATACAGAGAGAAAGGCCAGCTAAGATGGAAAGAAAGAGACTCGACCCCATCAGCAGGAAATCCACAGCCTTAAAGTTCAACCCCATTCCCTGAACATTCTGCGTCAGAGAATTCATATAGCTGTAAAAGCCTGCCATGTATATTCCCGCAAGGATCAGACCAACGATCGCACTTCCCACGATCTTTGCGAGTGCGATGTGTTCTCGCTTCACGGGCATCGTGAGGAGTGTCTCGAGGGTCTTGTTCTCTTTCTCCATCGCGAGTGAAGAGATGAGGGAAGATCCTGACATGACTATCAGCATCATGATGAGAATGGGAATCATTATGTTTTGAGAGTAGAAGACGTTCATTATCGCTTCTGGTGAGTGATTTTTGAAGAGGCTTCCCCTCAAGTAGGTGTGTTGAACGATCTCGAGTGGATCGAACAGAAGCTGGGCTTTTTTCGGATCGTTCAGTAAGAATGAAGCAAGCTGCACCTTGAGGGATTCGATCAGGGATGAGATCGTACCCGTGGAGACCGCTTCTGACAGGCCGGTTCCTCTCAGGTACCACACAATTTCCAACCGCGCTTTTTCACCTGATTCCAAGCTTTGAGAAAAACCTTTGGGTATCACAATGATCGCAGGAGCCTTTTCCTTCTTCACAGCTTCTTCCGCTTCTTTCAGATCACTTCCTGCGTACACGATATCCACCATATTGCCGAGTGCTTTTTCTGCGAGTTCGGCGATCGTTCCTGTGTCTTCCCTCACGATCGCCACCTTCTGACCAACAGTGGATTTCTCTACGGTGCTTTTGAACACGTTGCCCAGTGAACCGTACAGAACAGCCACCACAATGACAGAGACAATTGCTCCCAGATTGAGAAGTTCTTTTATCTCTTTCTTCAGAAGTTTTCCGAACATTTCACCACCTCCTCGAAGACCTCTTCGATGTTCTGTGCTTTGTACCTTTCCTTGAGTTCTTCAACGGTTCCCGTTTCCACAATCGTTCCGTTGTGAATCAGCGCTATTCGATCACAGAGGAATTCCACTTCGAGCATGTTGTGAGAAGAGACCAGTATGGTGAGACCTTCCTGAGATGCCTGTTTCAATATCTTTCTCACTTCTCTTGCGTTGAGGACATCGAGGCCGGAGGTGGATTCGTCGAGGATGGCGAGACGAGGATTCACCATCAAAGCCCTCGCTATGAGGAGTTTTCTCACCATACCTTTGCTGTAGGTTGAGACTCTGTCTTTTATCTTTTCACCGAGACCGGCGATCTCCGTTGCCCGTTCGACCATCTCTTCTATCTCGCTTGAGCTGGAAGCGTAGAAACCCGCAACGAATCTCAGGTATTCGATTCCCTGCATGTTCCTGTAGGCGCCCGCTTCTTCGGGAAGGTAGCTGATCAGCTTTCTCACTTCGTGTGGTTCTTCAACAACGTTCTTTCCAAATACGGTGACGATTCCGGAGGAAGGCTTGATCAGCGTGGAGATGATCCTGAGTGTGGTGGTCTTTCCCGCACCGTTCGGTCCTATGAGACCAAAGATCTCTCCTTCTTCGATCTCAAAAGAAATTCCCTTCAGGATCTCTTTCTTTCCAATTCTTTTTCTCAGATCCTTTACAACCACTGCCCCCATCGATACACCCCCTATTCTGAAACTATCATCCCCCTGTTGTTCACCCTCAGCTTCAGAACGTCCTTGAGATAGGGAATCCCTTCAAAGTCATTTATATTGGAACAAACAGAAGGACCGGATCCGCTCACAAACCAGTACTCGGGATTTTTTGATAAGATGGCTTCCACAAACTCTTTCATCTTCTTATTGCCGTTTATCCTGTAGTTCTGGTGAAGTCGATCTCCCACGTATTTCAGAGCCTCTTTGATCTTTCCAGCTGCGATCTTTGCAAGGAACTGGCATGAATTCTTTATGTTGAAGACCGCATCTTCGAAAGGGACCTTCTCCGGAAGGATCTTTCTCATCTCGTTCGTGCACATCGAAAAGTTTGGAACGAAAAATGTGAGAGAAAGATCGATCTCGAACTTTTCAAAATCAAGATGACTTCCGTTTTGATAACAGACCACAAGCCCCCCTGTGAAAGCGGGTACAACGTTGTCAGGGTGTCCTTCCAGCTCCACAGCGAGTTTCATAAGATCTTCCCGTGAAAGATTTCTGCCCGTTCCTTCGTTCGCAATGTGGAGTGCCGCGACGATCACAGCGGCGCTCGATCCAAGACCGCTCGATACAGGGATGTTGCATGTCTGCTTGATCCTGACTGGCGGAACTCTGTACCCGGTTTTTCTCTCAAAGAACCTGAAGACTTCGAAAAACAGATTGTGGTCCTTCAAATCCGAAGCGTATTTTCCAGTACTTTCTATGGTTGTCTCTTTTGTATCGAAAGAAAACTCCACTTCGTTGAAAAGATCCAGCGCGAGTCCAAAGACGTCGAATCCCGCTCCGAGATTGGTCGTTGTGGCCGGTACCAGGACCTTCATATGTCGAGTACCTCCAGAATCTCTTCTACTCTTCCTTCTATGATCCTTGGGGGTTCAAGCTGTGAGATGACGATGTTCGGATCTTTCAAACCGTTCCCTGTGAGGGTACACACAACGATCTCTCCACCCCTGAAGATTCCCTGTCTGTGCTTCTTCAAAAGCCCCGCTATCGATGCAGCGGATGCGGGCTCACAGAAGATCCCTTCTTTCTGAGCCAAGAGTCTCTGTGCGCGCAGTATTTCTTCGTCGCTCACCATGTCGATGTCTCCACCCGATTCATCGCGTGCCCGGACCGCTTTTTCCCAGTTCGCGGGGTTACCGATCCTTATTGCAGTGGCGACCGTCTCCGGGTTTTCTATGGGATGACCGCGAACTATGGGGGCGGCCCCTTCCGCCTGGAATCCCATCATCTTCGGCAGTTTGGTGGAGAACCCATGCTGATAATACTCCTTGTATCCCATCCAGTAAGCGGAGATGTTGCCCGCGTTTCCCACGGGGATGAAGTGGTAGTCCGGTGCATCTCCGAGCTCGTCGACTATCTCAAAAGCGGCCGTTTTCTGACCTTCGAGTCTGTAGGGATTGATACTGTTCACGAGTGTGATGGGATATTTGGATGTGATCTCCTTGACCAGTTCCAGACACTTGTCGAAATTCCCTCTCACCTGAAGCACCACGGCGCCGTATATCATCGCCTGAGCCAGCTTTCCGAGTGCGATCTTCCCTTCTGGTATCAGAACGATCGCCTTTATTCCTGCCCTTGCGGCGTACGCGGCAGCGGATGCGGAGGTGTTCCCCGTTGAAGCGCACATGATGGCTTTCGAGCCTTCTTCCAGTGCCTTTGCGACGGCAACGACCATTCCTCTGTCTTTGAAGGACCCCGTCGGATTGGCCCCTTCGTATTTTACGTAGATGTTTATTCCGAGTTCCCTGCTCATGTTCACGAGGGGTATGAGAGGAGTGTTCCCTTCATTCAAAGAGAGCATGGGGGTTTTGTCTGTTACGGGAAGAAATTCTCTGTACTTTTCGAGTATTCCCAATTTCATCACTCCCTGTCCAGTTCGAATCTGCTGTGGATCGCCTTCACGGCATCCTCCACGTATTTCCCGTCTATGATCACAGAGATCCTGCTGTTCGATGCACTGATCATATCGATGTTGATCCCCTCGTTCGCCAGTGTTTCAAAGAGAGTGGCGGAGATTTCAGGTGTTGAGGTGAGGTTCACCCCTACGATGGAGACCTTTGCGAGTCCTTTTTCAATGATGATTTCTTTTGCGTCGCTTCTTGTTTTCAAAAGGTCGATGTCGAGTTTTCCAAGCTGGGATTCTGGAACGATGAATGCTACAGTGTTGTACTCTCCATTTTTCATTCCCTGTATGATCATGTCGATGTTCACTCCCATCTGTGAGAGAGTTCTCATAATCCGTGCTGCGACACCGGGTTTGTCCGGTACATCCTTCAGAACAACCTTCGCCATACCATCTTCAAAGGTAACCGCCCTGACGATTGGATTCTCCACTTTTGTCCCCTCCCATATGAGAGTTCCACGAGTCTCCTTGTGTGCGTTCTTTATGAGAACCTTGACACCGTACTTTCTCGCGAATTCTGCCGCTCTTGCCTGCAGCACCTGGGCACCGTGTCTTGAAAGCTCGATCATCTCTTCCCAGGAGAGCTCTTTTATCACCCGCGCGTTCTTTACGATCCTGGGATCCGCCGTGTACACCCCGTCCACGTCTTTGTAGAGTTCACACAGATCCGCTCCCAGTGAGTAAGCGAGAGCGATCGCTGTGAGATCCGATCCACCCCTCCCGAGGGTGGTGATGTCCCCCGTCTCGGTTATACCCTGAAACCCGGCGACGACAGGTATGAAATCTTGTTTCAAATACCTCGAAATGATATCCGTGTTGATATCGATGATCCTTGCCGATCCGTAACGTTTGTCGGTTATGATCCTCAGTTGATTTCCAGTGAAGGAAATCGATTTGTAACCTCTCTTTCTGAGTGCGATACTCATGAGAGCCACGCTCTGTATCTCTCCTGTCGAAAGAAGGAGGTCGAGTTCTCTCGGATCAGGGTTTTCGTCGATTGTCTTTGCGAGTTCTATCAGGTGATCTGTGGTGTCTCCCATAGCGGAAAGTACGACAACGGGTTTCACACCGCTCTTCTTCCTCTTTATGATCTTCTCGGCCACCTTCTCGAGTTTTTCCACATCGGAGATGGCGGCTCCACCGAACTTCATCACCACAACTGAGAACTTCTCGGCACCGACGAGAACTTTGTACTTCGCCACTCTGAAGAGATCCGCTATCACGGCGCTGGCGGTGGGATATCCACCCGCTCCCCTTCCCTTCAAAAGGAAATCTCCAGCGAGATCGGTTGAAACTTCTATCGCGTTGTCCACACCGTCCACGTTGAAGAACGGATCCTCTGGTGTCACTTCTCTCAAACGCACCTCGTATCTGTTTGTCGCAAAGTCGAGTTCTCCGATCAGCTTCAGCTTTCTTCCAGAGCGAACGATCTCCTTGAGATACTCCGGATCTATTCTGGTTATGCCTTCAAACTGCACGCTGTCTATGCCCGGGAACCTTCCCGTTACCACACCGGCCAGAACGGAAACCTTGTACGCCACGTCGTAACCTTCGATGTCGTTTGTAGGGTCAGCCTCAGCGTAGCCAAGATCCTGAGCCTCTTTCAAAACTTCTTCGAAAGATCTTCCCTTGCTCATCTCCGTGAGGATGTAATTCGTTGTTCCGTTCATTATTCCACGTATCCTTGTGACTTTCTGAAAGATCAGATAATCCTGAAGGAGAGATATTATGGGAATACCCCCACCCACAGATGCCTCGAAGAAAAGCTTTCGTTTCTTTATGTACTCTAAGAATTCATTGCCGTACTCGGAGATGAGATTCTTGTTTGGGGTTACCACGATTCTCCCCAGCTCCAAAGCACGTCGTACGAGATCGACCGCCACGTCTGTCCCACCTATTGCTTCCACAACCACGTCGCTGTTCAAGATGAGATCATCGAAATCGAAAGCTATCTCCTCTTTCGACACACCGAGTAGTTCGTATTTTTTAGGAGAGCGATTTATCACCTTTGAAATGATGAACTTTTCACCGACTCTTTTTTCTATTTCATTTCCTCTTTCTTTCAGTATGCGATATATACTGCCGCCCACAGTTCCAAGCCCCGCGATTCCTACCCGCACTTTTCTCACTCCCTGGGAAGAGTTTGTGAACATTTTAAAGGATCGATATGTTCGCATCTTATCCTAAATTTTACATTTTCATGATAAAAATGCTACTTCTAACAAAAAATTCGATTCAACAACTTGACATTTTAAAGCGAGTGATATACCATTCCTAAAAACCCCTCTTGATTTATTTATTATTCCAGATCTGGTATAATCATTCAACCTCCGAGAGGAGTGGTTCACGTGAAGATGAAAGGTTCAAAGATGTTATTTGAAGCCCTTCTGAAAGAGGGAGTCGATACGATTTTCGGTATCCCTGGTGGTGCAATCATCAACGTATACGACGAACTCTGCAATTACGAAGATAAGATAAAATTCTATCTCTTCAGACACGAGCAGGGAGCCACACACGCGGCAGATGGTTACGCGAGGGTCACGGGAAAGCCCGGAGTGGTCATCGTCACTTCCGGGCCAGGTGCCACGAACACGGTCACAGGCATAGCCACCGCCTACATGGATTCGATTCCGATCGTGGTGATCACCGGTCAGGTTCCCACCTCTTTCATAGGAACAGACGCCTTTCAGGAAGTGGATGTCACGGGAATCACCATGCCCATCACCAAGCACAACCACCTCGTTACGAGTATAGAAGAACTTCCTTACGCGATAAAAGAAATGTTCTACGTTGCCACAACGGGAAGGCCGGGACCTGTCCTTCTGGACTTCCCAAAGGATATACAAACTGCCGAGGGGGAATTCAACTATCCTGATACGGTGGAAATTCCGGGATACAAACCCACGGTGAAAGGTCATCCCAAACAGATAAAGAAAGCGGTTGAACTCTTGAAAGAATCGAAGCGCCCCGTTGTCATTGTAGGTGGTGGAGCGAATCTTTCCGGTGCAATGGATCTCGTAAACCAGTTCATCGACAAATTCAAGGTTCCCGCTGTCAGCACGCTCATGGGACGCGGTGTGAATCCTTCCGACGAGAAGCTTTACTACGAAGGAATAGGAATGCACGGTACTTACTATGGAAACTACGCTGTGGCCAACGCGGATCTTGTCATCGCCCTCGGTGTGAGATTCAGCGACAGGATCCTCGGAAATCCCAGGACATTCGCAAAGAACGCCAAGATAGTCCACGTTGACATAGATCCCGCCGAGATCGGGAAGAACGTAAGGGTAGACGTGCCCATAGTCGGTGATCTGAAGAGTGTCCTACAGGAATTCTTGAAATACGAAATCGAGACGGACTTCTCAGACTGGGTCGAAGAGCTCCAGGAGATAAAGAAAAAGTACCCGCTCACCTACAAGAGGGATGGGAAGCTCATAAAACCTCAGTACGTTGTGGAAAAGGTGAACAAAGTCTTTCCAGATGACACGGTGGTCGTTGCGGATGTGGGACAGAACCAGATGTGGGTTGCACAGTTCTACAAATTCAAACATCAGAGGTCTTTCCTGTGTTCCGGAGGACTTGGAACGATGGGATATGCCCTTCCTGCCGGGATAGGAGCCAAAATAGGAGTTCCTGACAGAGAAGTTGTAGTCTTCGCTGGAGACGGTGGTTTCCAGATGAACATACAGGAGCTCATGACGATAAAAAGGTACAACCTTCCTGTGAAGATCATCGTGATGGACAACAAAGCGCTGGGAATGGTGAGACAGTGGCAGCAGCTCTTTTTCAACTGCAGATACTCTGCCACCATTCTGTCTGACAACCCGGATTTCGCGAAGATAGCGGAAGCTGTTGGTATAAAAGCAATGAGAATAGAAAAGCCCGATCAGGTCGATGAAGCGATCGAGAAACTCGCAAAATCCAAAGAGCCGATGCTCATTCACGCCGTCGTTGATCCCGCCGAGAACGTTCTTCCGATGGTACCACCGGGAGGAGACGTGGGAACACCGCTCATTGAAGCCCCATACGACGAAACCTTCGTGGAAAGAGTTCTGAAGGTCATCGAAGAGAGCAGGAGAGGTGATGAAAGATGACGGACCAGATTCGAGAGCATCTTGTGTCCATGCTCGTTCACAATAAACCCGGTGTAATGAGGAAGGTGGCGAACCTGTTCGCCAGAAGGGGGTTCAACATCAGCAGTATCACCGTTGGAGAATCGGAAACTCCGGGTCTTTCTAGGCTCGTCATAATGGTGAAGGGCGACGATAAAACGATAGAACAGATAGAAAAACAGGCCTACAAACTCGTGGAGGTTGTGAAGGTAACTCCCATCGATCCCCTTCCGGAGAACCGCGTGGAAAGAGAAATGGCTCTGATCAAGGTGAGGTTCGATGAGGACAAACAGGAGATCTTCCAGCTCGTCGAGATATTCAGGGGTAAGATCATCGATGTTTCCAGAGAAGGTGCGATCATAGAGATCACTGGTGCGAGAAGCAAAGTGGAGGCTTTCATAAATCTTCTTCCTCAGAAGCAGGTGGAAGAAATAGCGAGAACAGGTATCGTGGCCATGAACAGATGGAATGTAAAAGAAGGGGAGGGATTCTGATGGCAGTGATTTATTATGACAAAGACGCGGATCTCGAACTGATCAGGGACAAAAAGATCGCGATCATAGGGTACGGAAGTCAGGGGCATGCGCACGCGTTGAATCTGAAAGACAGCGGTCTCAACGTTGTGGTCGGATTGAGAGAGGGAAGCAAGAGCTGGAAGAAGGCGGAGGAACAGGGTCTCACCGTGAAAGCAATAGAAGAAGCGGCAAAAGAGGCCGACATCATCATGATGCTCATCCCAGATGAGAACCAGCCGGAGATCTACAAAAAATACATAGAAAAACACCTCACCGAGGGTAAGATGCTGATGTTCGCCCACGGGTTCAACATCCACTATCACCAGATCATACCTCCGAAGAACGTGGATGTGACGATGATCGCTCCGAAGAGCCCTGGTCACATCGTGAGAAGAGAATACGTCGAAGGAAGGGGTGTGCCGGCTCTCGTAGCGGTCTATCAGGACTACACCGGTAAAGCCAAAGATATAGCGCTCGCTTATGCCAAAGGTATCGGTGTGACAAGGGCGGGTGTGATAGAGACGACCTTCAAGGAAGAGACGGAAACGGATTTGTTTGGAGAGCAGGCGGTCCTCTGTGGTGGAGTAACGGCTCTCATAAAAGCTGGTTTCGAAACTCTTGTGGAGGCGGGTTATCAACCGGAAATAGCTTACTTTGAGTGTCTCAATGAGCTCAAGCTCATCGTTGACCTCATCTACGAGGGTGGTCTCTCTTTCATGAGATACTCCGTCAGCAACACCGCGGAGTACGGTGACTACATCAGTCAGGAAAAGATCGTTACAAAAGAAGTGAGGGAGAACATGAAGCAGATGCTCAAGGACATTCAGACGGGAAAGTTCGCCAAGGACTGGATACTCGAAAATCAGGCGGGAAGACCCTACTTCTACACCATGAGAAAGAAAGAATCAGAGCATCTCATAGAAAAAGTAGGAAAAGAACTCAGAAAAATGATGCCTTGGCTCAAGGAGAGGAACGTGGATGAGGAGTGATGTGATAAAGAAAGGTCTCGAAAGGGCTCCCCATAGATCACTTTTGAAAGCGCTCGGAATAACGGACGACGAAATGCGAAGGCCTTTCATCGGCATAGTGTCCTCGTGGAACGAGATCATTCCCGGCCATGTCCACCTTGACAAGGTCGTTGAAGCGGTGAAAGCCGGTGTGAGAATGGCCGGGGGAGTTCCCTTCGTCTTTCCAACGATCGGGATCTGTGACGGAATAGCAATGGATCACAGGGGGATGAAGTTTTCCTTGCCCTCGAGGGAACTCATAGCGGACTCCATAGAGATCGTTGCAAGCGGTTTCCCCTTCGATGGTTTGGTCTTCGTCCCCAACTGCGACAAGATCACACCCGGCATGATGATGGCCATGGGAAGATTGAACATCCCGTCCGTTCTGATATCCGGCGGTCCCATGCTCGCAGGTCGCTACAACGGCAGAGACATCGATCTCATCACCGTCTTCGAAGCGGTTGGTGGATACAAAGTGGGAAAAGTCGATGAAGAAACGCTCAAAGCGATAGAAGACCTCGCGTGTCCCGGTGCCGGTTCGTGTGCTGGATTGTTCACCGCGAACACGATGAACTCTCTGGCGGAAGCTCTCGGAATTGCACCGAGGGGGAATGGGACTGTACCGGCCGTCCACGCGAAGAGGTTGAGAATGGCGAAAGAAGCGGGGATGCTCGTTGTGGAACTCGTGAAAAGAGATGTAAAACCAAGGGATATCGTCACTCTGGACTCTTTCATGAACGCTGTCATGGTGGACCTCGCAACGGGAGGTTCCACGAACACAGTTCTGCATTTGAAGGCGATAGCCGAGAGTTTTGGAATAGATTTCGATATAAAGCTCTTTGACGAACTCAGCAGGAAGATTCCTCACATCTGCAACATCTCTCCCGTTGGTCCGTACCACATCCAGGATCTCGA
This sequence comes from Thermotoga petrophila RKU-1, assembly GCF_000016785.1. NCBI lineage: Bacteria > Thermotogati > Thermotogota > Thermotogae > Thermotogales > Thermotogaceae > Thermotoga > Thermotoga petrophila. The sequence continues at coordinate 356,688 of NC_009486.1, read as the reverse complement.
CGATGCTGGTGGTATCTACGCTGTGATGAAACGTCTCCAGGAAAATGGTCTTTTGAAGGAAGACGCCATGACCATCTATTTGAGAAAGATTGGAGATCTCGTCAGAGAGGCTAAGATCCTGAATGAAGATGTGATCAGGCCCTTCGATAATCCGTACCACAAAGAGGGCGGACTCGGTATCCTCTTCGGGAACCTCGCTCCAGAAGGAGCGGTTGCCAAACTCTCCGGTGTTCCCGAGAAGATGATGCACCACGTTGGCCCGGCCGTCGTCTTTGAAGACGGAGAAGAGGCGACAAAAGCCATTCTATCTGGAAAGATCAAAAAAGGAGATGTGGTTGTGATCCGCTACGAAGGGCCGAAGGGCGGTCCCGGGATGAGAGAGATGCTCTCACCCACCTCCGCCATCGTGGGGATGGGCCTTGCGGAGGACGTGGCTCTCATCACAGACGGTAGGTTCTCGGGTGGATCGCACGGTGCCGTGATAGGTCACGTTTCTCCAGAAGCGGCAGAAGGCGGTCCTATAGGTATCGTGAAAGACGGGGACCTCATCGAGATAGATTTTGAAAAGAGAACCCTGAATCTCTTGATCTCAGACGAAGAGTTCGAAAGAAGAATGAAAGAGTTCACGCCTCTGGTGAAAGAAGTGGACAGCGATTACCTGAGAAGGTACGCATTCTTCGTACAGTCGGCGAGCAAGGGGGCAATCTTCAGGAAGCCCTGAGGAGGTGGTCTTTTGAGTATAAAGGTCTACGATACAACGCTCAGGGACGGTGCGCAGGCCTTTGGAGTTTCTTTCTCACTCGAAGATAAGATCAGAATTGCCGAGGCACTCGATGACCTCGGTGTTCACTATCTTGAAGGGGGTTGGCCTGGCTCCAACCCGAAGGATATAGCGTTTTTTGAAGCTGTAAAAGGTATGAACTTCAAGAATCTGAAAGTGGCGGCCTTCAGTTCCACAAGAAGGCCCGACGTAAAAATAGAAGAAGACGCGAACATTCAGACCCTCATAAAAGCGGAAACACCTGTTTACACGATCTTTGGAAAGAGCTGGGATCTTCACGTGGAGAAAGCTCTGCGAACAACGCTCGAGGAGAATCTGAAGATGATATACGACACAGTTTCATATCTCAAAAGATTCGCCGATGAAGTGATATACGACGCGGAACACTTCTTCGATGGGTACAAGGCGAACAGAGAATACGCCCTCAAGACCCTGAAGGTGGCAGAGGAAGCGGGTGCTGATTGTCTTGTTCTTGCCGATACGAACGGGGGAACGCTTCCCCACGAGATCGAGGAGATCATCGAAGATGTGAAAAAACACGTGAAAGCTCCGCTCGGTATACACGCTCACAACGATTCGGATGTGGCGGTGGCGAACACACTTGTGGCCGTGAGAAAAGGAGCTGTGCACGTTCAGGGAACCATAAACGGACTTGGGGAGAGATGTGGAAACGCGAATCTTTGCTCGGTGATCCCAAATCTCGTCCTCAAGATGGGGCTCGAGGTTATACCAAGAGAGAACTTGAAGAAACTCTTCGATGTGGCACACCTCGTGGCGGAACTCTCCGGAAGACCTCACATCGAGAACATGCCTTACGTGGGTGATTACGCCTTCGCACACAAGGGAGGAGTTCATGTTTCCGCTATAAAACGCGATCCAAGGACTTACGAGCACATCAACCCAGAGCTTGTGGGAAACAGAAGGATCATATCCATCTCAGAGCTTTCCGGTAAGAGCAACGTGCTGGAGAAGATAAGAGAAATGGGATTCGAAGTAGATGAATCATCGCCCAAGGTCAGGGAGATTCTCGAAAAGATCAAGGAATTGGAAGCGCAGGGATACCATTTCGAAGGAGCGGAAGCATCTTTTGAACTCCTTGTCAGGGATATGCTCGGGAAAAGAAAGAAGTACTTTGAGTTTCTCGGCTTCACCGTGATGACCATAAAGAACAGGGATGAGGAGAGTTTCTCCGAAGCAACCGTGAAGGTCAGAGTCCCGGACGAAGTTGCAAAAAAACTGGGACACGACGAACCCTTTGAACACACCGCAGCAGAAGGAGAAGGACCGGTAGAAGCGCTCGACAGAGCGGTGAGAAAGGCCCTCGAAAAATTCTATCCGTCTTTGAAAGACACGAAACTCACAGACTACAAGGTGAGAATCCTGAACGAGCAGGCGGGTACCAGAGCGACAACACGGGTTCTCATAGAGTCCAGCGATGGAAAGAGAAGGTGGGGAACTGTGGGTGTCTCACCAAACATCATAGAGGCTTCCTGGACCGCTCTTCTCGAATCCTTAGAGTACAAGCTTCACAGGGATGAAGAGGAGATGAGAAACGATGAGGAGAATTAAGATCTTCGATACAACGTTGAGGGATGGAGAGCAATCCCCAGGGGCTTCGATGTCGGTTGAGGAAAAAGTAGAAATGGCACTCATGTTAGAGGATCTCGGTGTCGATCTCATCGAGGCTGGGTTTCCCGTTTCATCTCCCGTGCAGTTTGAAGCTGTAAAAAGAGTTGCGAGCGCCGTTCAGAAACCCATAGTGGTGGGACTCGCAAGGTGTGTTGAAAAGGACATAGACGCGGTGTACGAGGCTCTCAAGGATCGACCAAAAGACAAACGTATGATACACGTTTTCATAGCGACCTCTCCGATTCACAGAAAATACAAACTGAGAATGGAGAAAGAGGAAATCCTCGAGAGGATCAGAAGATACGTCGGCTACGCAAAACAGTTTTTCGACCTTGTGGAGTTCTCGGCGGAAGACGCTTCGAGAACGGAGGTTCCCTTTTTGATAGAAGCCTACAAGACGGCGATCGAAGCCGGAGCCACAACGATCAATGTTCCGGACACGGTGGGGTACGCCCTTCCCGATGAGTTTGGAGAACTCATAAAGACCTTGAGAGAGGGTGTGCCCGGTATAGAGAATGTCGATCTTTCTGTGCACTGTCACAACGATCTTGGACTCGCTGTGGCGAACTCCCTCGCTGCCGTTCAGAACGGAGCCACCCAGGTCGAAGTGACTCTGAACGGTATCGGAGAGAGGGCAGGAAACTGTGCCCTGGAAGAGTTCGTGATGATCCTCAAGGTGAGGAAAGACAAACTTCCCTACGAGACGGGTATAAAGACAGAGCTCATATACCCCGCTTCCAGGCTCCTCACACATATAACGGGGCTCATCCCGTCCAGAAACAAACCCATAGTGGGAGAGAACGTGTTCCTTCACGAGTCGGGTATACACCAGGATGGTGTGCTGAAACACAGGGAGACCTACGAGATCATGAAACCATCCGATATCGGCAGGTCTTCCGAGACGCTCGTGCTTGGAAGACACTCCGGAAAGCACGCCCTCAGAAAGAAGCTGGAGAGCTACGGCATCAAACTCGACGAAGAGACCTTCCAGAAAGTGTTCGAGAAGTTCACAGAACTCGCCGACAGAAAGAAAGAGGTTTACGACGATGATCTTTTCTCGATCGTCTCGGAAGTTTTGAGGGAGCCCATCAACGGTTACAAGCTCGTTCACTTCCATGTACACACCGGAAACACGCTGCTTCCAACCGCGGCGGTCGTGCTTCAGGTTGGAGATGAAAAGAAAGAAGCAGCAGAGGCAGGAAACGGTCCAGTGGATGCTATCTTCAAGGCTATAGACAAAGCGCTCGGTATTCAACCGAAGCTCGAGGAGTACATAATTCAGGCGGTTGGAACTGGAAAGAACGCACAGGGAGAGGTCAAACTCACGTTGAGAATAAACGGTGAACTCTACAGTGGAAGGGGTGTCTCCACGGACATAGTGGAAGCCTCTGCGATAGCTTACATAAACGCAATAAACAAGTACCTCATCGCTAAAGGCCTTCTCAGAAAAAACGGGGGTGCTGAGTGATATGACACTTGCAGAAAAGATACTCTCCCAAAAAGCGGGAAGAAAGGTGGAACCGGGAGAATTTCTCCTTCTGGAGCCAGACGTCGCCCTTGCAAACGACATAACGGCTCCGCTTGCGATAAAGAAGTTCAAGGAGTACGGTGGAAAGAAAGTGAAGTATCCAGACAGAGTGGTGCTCGTTCCGGATCACTTCACCCCCAACAAGGACATAAAGTCCGCTATGCAGGTAAAGATGATGAGAGAATTCGCAAGAGAGCAGGGGATCGAAAAGTTCTTTGAAATAGGCAGGATGGGAATTGAACACGTGCTGCTTCCAGAAGAAGGAATCGTAAAATCTGGAGATCTCGTGGTAGGCGCAGATTCGCACACCTGTACCTACGGAGCCCTTGGAGCGTTCGCGACCGGGGTGGGGTCCACCGACATAGCGGGCTTCTACCTCATAGGCAAGGTGTGGTTTCGTGTCCCTGAGAGCATAAAGGTGACTCTTCGTGGGAAGTTCGGGGATCTGGTGACTGCCAAGGACCTCGTGTTGAAGCTCATCTCCATACTGGGAGTAGATGGGGCCAACTACAAGGCGATAGAATTCTCCGGACCCGGTGTGAAAGAGATCAGTATGGACGGCCGTTTCACCGTTTCGAACATGGCGATCGAGGCGGGAGGAAAGACGGGACTGTTTCCGGTGGACGAGATCACCATTGCCTACGAAAGAGAAAGAGGCATAGAAGTGGAAGAGATGTACCCGGACGAAGACGCAAAATACGTGAGAGAAGTGGAAATGGACCTTTCTGAGCTCGAACCTCAGGTTGCATATCCCTTCCTCCCATCCAACGCGAAGGACGTTTCCGAAGCTGAGAAAGAGAGAATAAAGATAGATCAGGCGGTGATAGGAAGCTGTACCAACGGAAGGATAGAAGATCTCAGACTTGCCGCGCAGATTCTGAAGGGAAGGACAGTATCACCGGACGTTCGATGCATCATAATTCCGGGATCCCAGAAGGTTTACAAACAGGCTCTCAAAGAAGGACTCATCGACATATTCATCGACGCGGGCTGCGCCGTTTCCACGCCCACATGTGGACCCTGTCTTGGCGGACACATGGGAGTGCTCGCAGAAGGAGAGGTTGCGATCTCCACAACGAACAGGAACTTCGTTGGAAGGATGGGACATCCGAACAGCAAGGTTTTCCTGGCATCTCCTGCAGTGGCGGCGGCCAGCGCGATAAAGGGATACATCGCAGATCCGAGAAAGCTGTGAGGTGATGGTGGTGAAGATAAAGGGAAAGGTTTTCGTTTTTGGGGACAACGTGAACACGGACGAGATCATACCGGCTAGGTACCTCAACACTTCTGACCCTCAGGAACTCGCAAAATACTGTATGGAGGACGCGAGACCCGGCTTTGGAAGACGAGACGATATAAAAGGATCGATCATCGTGGCAGGAGAGAACTTCGGATGCGGTTCCTCGAGGGAACACGCTCCCGTTGCCATAAAGGCGGCTGGAATCTCCTGTGTCATAGCCAAGTCTTTTGCAAGGATTTTCTTCAGGAACGCTATAAACATCGGTCTCCCCATCGTCGAACTGAAAGAAGCCGACGAATTCGAAGAGGGTGACGTAGCAGAGGTGGATCTGGAAAACGGAGTGGTGAGGAATCTCACGAAAGGGAAAGAGTACAGAATAAGACCATATCCTGAGTTTCTCATGAAGATCATGGAAGCGGGTGGATGGCTTGAATACTGTCTCAAAGAAGTGGGGGAGTGACGGATGAAGATAGCGGTTTTGCCTGGAGACGGCATAGGTCCCGAGGTTGTAAGGGAAGCTCTTAAAGTGCTCGAGGTGGTGGAAAAGAAAACGGGGAAAACCTTTGAGAAAGTCTTTGGACACATCGGAGGGGATGCCATAGACAAATTCGGTGAACCCCTTCCTGAAGAGACAAAAAAGATATGTCTGGAAGCCGACGCGATCTTCCTTGGAAGCGTCGGAGGACCTAAATGGGACGATCTTCCTCCGGAGAAGAGGCCGGAAATAGGGGGGCTTCTTGCCCTAAGGAAGATGCTCAACCTTTACGCAAACATAAGACCGATAAAGGTCTACAGATCGCTTGTGCATGTCTCTCCTTTGAAAGAAAAGGTGATTGGATCCGGGGTCGATCTTGTGACCGTCAGGGAACTTTCCTACGGAGTTTACTACGGCCAGCCGAGGGGATTGGATGAAGAAAAGGGATTCGACACCATGATCTACGACAGAAAAACCGTGGAACGGATCGCGAGAACTGCCTTTGAAATCGCAAAAAACAGAAGAAAAAAGGTCACCTCCGTTGACAAAGCGAACGTCCTCTACAGTTCCATGCTGTGGAGGAAAGTTGTGAACGAAGTAGCGAGAGAATACCCTGATGTGGAGCTGACGCACATGTATGTGGACAACGCTGCCATGCAGCTCATCCTGAAACCATCGCAGTTCGATGTGATCCTCACAACGAACATGTTTGGAGACATTCTCTCGGATGAGAGTGCGGCACTTCCTGGTTCTCTTGGTCTTCTGCCGTCCGCGTCTTTCGGTGATAAGAACCTCTACGAGCCGGCAGGAGGTTCCGCTCCTGATATAGCCGGAAAGAACATCGCCAACCCGATCGCACAGATCCTCTCTCTCGCCATGATGCTCGAGCATTCCTTTGGAATGGTGGAAGAGGCAAGAAAGATAGAAAGAGCGGTTGAGCTGGTGATAGAAGAGGGATACAGAACCAGAGACATCGCAGAGGATCCAGAAAAGGCGGTTTCGACCTCTCAGATGGGAGATCTCATATGTAAAAAACTCGAAGAAATATGGTGAAGGGCCCTTCAGGGCCCTTCACATTTTCCATGTGTCGGTGAGTCTTCTCACCTTCACGATGGAGCCCTTCTTCATCTTTCTGATCGCCGCCACCGCTGCTCTGAGTGACTCGACTGTGGTCAGGTATGGGATCTTCCTCTTCAGCGCCGTGGTTCTTATCATGTATCCGACGGTTCTTCTTCCTTCAACTTTGAAGGGTTCTTTCCCGTGAGAGACGGCGACGAGCGCAGGTTCATCACTGGACTGGGTGATCACGACAAGGGATATCTTTCCCTGCTCCAGAAGATCTATCACGTCCGGTCTTCCTTCTCCCACCTTTGGAACCACCTTCACTTCCACACCGTGTGACTGCAGAGCCTTTGCTGTTCCTCTGGTTGCGTATATCTCAAAGCCCATGTCCGCGAGGTGAGCCAAGAGAGGAACGGCTTCCCTCTTGTCTTTGTCTGCGACGGTTGCGAGAATGGCTCCCGTTGTTGGCAGGGGGTTTCCGGCGGCTATCTGAGCCTTCGCGAATGCCTCTGCGAAATCTTCACCGATTCCCATCACTTCTCCTGTGGAGCGCATCTCTGGCCCGAGAAGTACATCCGTTCCCGGGAACTTATGGAACGGTATCACCACCTCTTTCACAGAGAACATCTTCGGCCAGGGAGTTGGGAGGATCTCGCTCTCATCCAGTTTATCAACTTTTACCCCTGGTCTTGTGGGATATGGGAAGTACTCAGAAAGGAGCTCAGGCAGGTTTCTTCCCACCATGATTTTGGCGGCGATTCTCGCCACGGGGATTCCGATCGCTTTGCTCACGAAAGGAACTGTTCTCGATGCCCTGGGATTTGCCTCTATGATGTAGATCTCCTCGTCTTTCACCGCAAGCTGTATGTTCGCAACTCCCACAATCTTCAACGCTTTTACAAGCTTGTAAACGGTTTCCTCTATCTCTTCCACGAGTTTCTCAGAAAGACTCACAGGGGGCAGAACACACGCGGAATCTCCCGAATGGACTCCGGCTTCTTCTATCTGCTCCATCAATCCTGCTATCCACACATATTTTCCATCCGACACGACATCTACGTCGAGTTCTATCGCGTCTTCAAGAAATTTGTCTATCAGAACGGGGTATCCCGGTGAGACAACGGCCGCTTCCTTGACGTACATTTCGAGTTCCTGAGGAGTGTCCACAATGGCCATGGCCCTTCCTCCGAGCACGTAGCTCGGCCTCACAAGAACGGGGTATCCAAGATTCTCTGCTACCCTCAACGCTTCTTCCACGGACGATGCCGTTCCAAATGGAGGGCACTTCAACCCGATTTGTTTCAGAAGCTTAGCGAATTTTTCCCTGTCTTCGGCGATCTCAATCGATTCGAAGCTCGTTCCTATGATGTTCACCTTCTCTTCTACGAGGTATTTTGCTATCTTCAGTGGTGTCTGACCGCCGAATGCCACCACCACTCCCTTCGGTTTTTCGTTCCTCACGATCTCCAGAACATCTTCAACGGTGAGCGGTTCGAAGTAAAGCCTGTCTGAAGTGTCGTAGTCAGTCGAAACGGTTTCGGGGTTGGAGTTGACCATTATGGTTTCGTATCCTTCTTCCTGGAAGGACCACACTCCGTGGACGTTCGTGTAGTCGAATTCTATTCCCTGACCTATCCTGTTGGGACCGGATCCCAGAATCATGATCTTCTCTCTGTCTGAAGGTACCGCTTCGTTCTCCACGCCGTTGTAGGTGGAGTAGTAATACGGGGTCTGTGCCTCGAACTCAGCGGCGCAGGTGTCCACCATCTTGTAGACGGGAAAGATCCGGTTGTCTTCTCTCATCTTTCTGATTTCTTTTTCTGAAACACCCCATATCTCCGCAATTTCCCTGTCTGAGTATCCCCACTGTTTTGCTTTCTTCAGGATCTCCACATCGAATTTCTTCAACTTCAGCTCTTCCTCGAGCTCTATACACGCTTTCATTTCTCTGAGGAACCATCTGTCGATCTTAGTGAGTTCGTGCACCTCTTCTACATCCATTCCGTTCCTGAACGCGGCGAAGACGTAGGAGATCCTTTCCGGCGTTGGATTTGCAAGGTGTTCTCTTATGTGTTCAAGATCCAGTTTGGGAGCGGCATCGAGTTCAAGGGATCTGAGGGCTTTTCCCAAGGCTTCTTTGAAGGTCCTGCCTATCGCCATCACTTCTCCTACGGACTTCATCTGGGTGTTCAGTCTTGGGTCAGCCCCGGGGAACTTTTCGAGCTGGAATCTCGGTATCTTCACCACGACGTAGTCTATGGAGGGTTCAAAGGCGGCCATCGTTTTGCCGGTGATGTAGTTCGGTATCTCATCGAGAGTGAAACCAACAGCAAGAAGTGCAGCAACTTTCGCGATGGGATAACCCGTTGCCTTCGATGCCAGCGCGGATGACCTGGAGACCCTTGGGTTCATCTCTATGACGACCATTCTACCGGTCTCTGGATCCAAAGCGAACTGGATGTTCGATCCACCCGTTTCTATACCGATCGCATCGATCACTTTGTAAGCTGCGTCCCTCATTCTCTGGTACTCAACGTCCGTGAGTGTTTGCGCAGGTGCCACCGTTATGGAATCTCCGGTGTGTATTCCCATGGGGTCGAGATTCTCTATGGAACACACCACAATGAAGTTTCCAGCTCCGTCTCTCACCACTTCGAGTTCGTACTCCTTCCAGCCGAGGACCGACTCCTCTATGAGGACCGTGTGAACCGGACTTTCTATGAGACCCTTTGTCACGATGTCTCTCAGTTCTTCTTCGTTGAACGCGATTCCACCACCTGTTCCACCAAGGGTGAAACTCGGCCTTATTATGACGGGGTAGCCGAATTCTCTTGCCGTCTCCAGTGCATCGGCGAGGTTGTTCACGAGTCTGCTTCTCAGAACCTCAAGGCCTGCCTTTTCCATGGTTTCCTTGAAGAGTTCTCTATCCTCGGCCTTCTTTATCGACTCGAGCTTTGCGCCGATCAACTGAACGCCGTATTTATCGAGGATTCCCCTTTCGGCAAGTTCCACAGCGAGATTCAGGGCGGTCTGTCCTCCAAGGGTGGGGAGCAGGGCATCTGGTCTTTCTTTTTCAATAATCTTTTCGAGGAACTCCACCGTTAGAGGTTCTATGTAAACGGCATCGGAAAACTCCGGATCTGTCATTATGGTCGCGGAGTTGGAGTTAACTATGATCACCTCGTAGCCGGCGCTTTTGAGAGCCTTCAGGGCCTGGGTACCTGAATAGTCGAACTCCGCAGCCTGACCGATTGTGATCGGACCGGATCCTATAACGAGGATCCTCTTTATGTCTTCTCTCTTCGGCATTACCTTACCTCCTTTATGAGGCGTTTGAATTCTTCGAAGAAGTACTTGGCATCGTGAGGTCCGGGAGAGGCTTCAGGGTGATATTGAACAGAAAAGGCTGGATAATCAACCAGCCTCATTCCTTCCATCGTTCCGTCGTTCAGGGAGATGTGGGTGATCTCGACTTTTATTCCCTGAGGACTGATTCCTTCGAGGACGGATATCTTCTGAAGATTTTTCGTGAGAACGTTCGCGTCCTGATCCTCGCTTCCCAGTTCTGGAAGGCCGAAACTCTTTGGATCCACAGCGAAGCCGTGGTTGTGCGTTGTGATCAGAACACGACCGGTTCTCAGATCTTTAACGGGATGGTTGATGCCTCTGTGACCGAATTTCATCTTGTAAGTCCTTCCACCAACGGCGAGGCCAAGGAGCTGATGCCCAAGGCAGATCCCCGCGAGTGGAATTTCTTCTTTCAGAAGGTCTTTGATCAATCTGACGGTTTTCAAAAGGGCGGCGGGATCACCGGGACCGTTCGAGATCAGAACACCGTCGGGATTCAGCTTTTTGATGTCGTCTATATCAACACTGTAAGGAACTCTCATCACTTTTGCTCCCACTCTCTTCAGGTCTCTGAGAATACCCCATTTGACACCGGAATCGAGTACCACCACTGAGAAATCTCCTTCCGGGTTTTCTACGATGACTTCCTTCGGTGAAACAAGACCGGCTAAATCCCTTCCAACGATACTGGGGCTTTCTTTCACCCGTTTTACAAGGGAATCCGGATCGAGATCAACGGTCGATATGGCACCTTTCATAGCACCTTTCACTCGAATTTTCCTGGTGAGTGCTCTGGTGTCCACTCCTTCTATGGCCACGATGTTGTACTTTTTCAAGTAATCGGGGAAAGACATGGTGGCTCTCCAGTTGGAAGGGGTATCCACGCTTCTGTAGACAACAAAACCGGCAACTTTTATTCCATCTGATTCTACGTCTTCGTCGTTCACTCCGTAGATTCCTATTTCCGGGTAGGTCATGACGACGATCTGACCGGTGTAGGAGGGATCGGTGAGGACTTCCTGATAGCCTGTCATTCCCGTGTTGAAGACCAGTTCACCAAAAGTTTCACCCTCTGCACCCAGACTCTGTCCAAAAAAAAACGAACCGTCTTCTAAAGCGAGAAGTGCTTTTTTGGACATGTTGCACCTCCTTCCCTTTCTCAGAGATTATACCCGCTGAAAGGACCTCCCGTCTTTTTCTTTACTTTGAATTAAAGGAAAGTCACAGGACTTTAATTTGGAATAAACATTTGAAATTTGAGAATTTTAATGCAATGAATGCAGGGTTCTGAAAACTAATAAACAATGGCTTAAACATCACCTTCCAAACCAATCAAAGGAGTGACGATAAATGAAAACCGATACGGAATGGCTTCTTTGTGATTTCCATGTACACACGAACATGAGTGACGGGCATCTTCCTCTGGGAGAAGTGGTGGATCTGTTTGGAAAACATGGAGTGGACGTGGTTTCCATAACAGATCATATAGTCGACCGAAGAACTCTCGAGCAGAGAAAGAGGAACGGAGAACCGCTCGGAGCGATCACAGAAGATAAGTTTCAGGATTATTTGAAACGTCTCTGGAGAGAACAGAAAAGGGCCTGGATGGAATGATCCTCATACCGGGTGTCGAAATCACGAACAACACGGATCTGTACCACATAGTCGCCGTGGATGTGAAGGAGTACGTAGATCCTTCACTGCCTGTAGAAGAAATTGTGGAGAAGTTGAAGGAGCAAAACGCTCTTGTTATAGCCGCGCATCCGGATAGAAAAAAGCAAGATGAAGAACATCTTTCGTGGTATCTCTGGGCGAACATGGAGCGTTTCAAGGACACGTTCGACGCGTGGGAAATCGCGAATCGTGATGACCTGTTCAACTCTGTTGGTGTGAAAAAGTATCGATACGTGGCGAACTCCGATTTTCACGAACTTTGGCACGTTTACTCCTGGAAAACCCTTGTGAAGTCGGAGAAAAACATCGAGGCGATAAAGGAAGCAATCAGAAAGAACACGGATGTGGCGATCTATTTGATGAGAAAAAACAGGTTGAATTCTCTGTCAGATGTGATATAATGAATGAAACTTTGGAGTAAAAATAGAACAACTACGATTTGTTACAAACACGAAAAGAACGCGTACTGAGTTAAGAAAGTGAGCAGGAGGTGTTACTATGGCGAGAGTGGCGAGGGAAATGGTGGAAAAAGCAGGGGTTGATGTCGATAAGCTGCTGGAACTTCTGATCAAGAATGCGGCGGCCGAACTCACGACTTATTACTACTACACCATCTTGAGAGCGAACCTCATAGGACTTGAGGGAGAAACCATCAAAGAGATTGCGGAAGTCGCAAGAATCGAAGACAGAAATCACTTCGAAGCACTTGTTCCCAGAATCTACGAGCTCGGTGGAAAACTTCCAGATTGCATGAAGGAGTTCCACGATCTCTCTGCATGTCCACCAGCAAGACTTCCGGACAAACCAACTGTTCAGGAGATTCTGAGGGTGCTCGTTGCCGCTGAAAGATGTGCGGTGAAAGGGTACACCGAGATATGCAACATGACCGCGGGTAAAGATCACAGGACCTACGAACTGTCTCTTGCTATTCTGAACGAAGAGATCGAACACGAATCCTGGTTCTCCGAGTTCCTCGGAGAGGGGCCATCTGGTCACTTCATGAGGCGTGGTGAAACTTCGCCGTTCGTTTCGAAATTCCTCAAGTGAAGATTCAACAATTCAGGCAGGCGCACCTTTGGGTGCGCCTTTTGTTTTAAAATAGGATCAAAAAGATCGGGAGGGATCGCAGTGGAGGAAAAGAGGCTGTCTGCTAAGAAAGGTCTCCCCCCAGGAACGCTCGTTTACACAGGGAAGTACAGGGAAGATTTTGAGATTGAAGTGATGAATTACTCCATAGAGGAATTTCGCGAGTTCAAAACCACAGATGTCGAATCCGTTCTTCCCTTCAGAGATTCTTCAACACCCACCTGGATAAACATAACAGGCATACACAGGACGGATGTGGTTCAAAGGATAGGTGAGTTCTTTGGTATTCATCCTCTCGTGCTCGAAGACATCCTCAATGTGCATCAGAGACCAAAAGTGGAGTTTTTCGAAAACTACGTGTTCATCGTTCTGAAGATGTTCACCTATGATGAAAATCTTCATGAACTGGAATCGGAGCAGGTCAGTTTGATACTCACAAAAAACTGCGTTCTTATGTTTCAGGAAAAGATAGGGGACGTGTTCGATCCCGTACGGGAAAGAATCAGATACAACAGGGGAATCATAAGAAAGAAGGGAGCGGATTATCTCCTCTACTCACTGATAGATGCACTGGTAGATGACTATTTCGTCCTGCTGGAGAAGATCGGTGATGAGATCGATGTACTGGAGGAAGAAGTGCTCGAAAGACCTGAAAAAGAGACAGTTCAGAGGATACATCAACTCAAGAGAAATCTGGTTGAACTGAGAAAGACGATCTGGCCGTTGAGAGAAGTGTTGAGTTCTCTTTACAGAGATGTTCCTCCTCTTATAGAAAAAGAAACGGTCCCATATTTCAGAGATGTATACGATCACACTATTCAGATCGCAGACACCGTAGAAACCTTCAGAGACATCGTGAGCGGTCTTCTTGATGTGTATCTTTCGAGTGTAAGTAACAAAACAAACGAAGTGATGAAGGTGCTCACCATCATAGCGACGATCTTCATGCCTCTCACCTTCATAGCGGGTATCTACGGAATGAACTTCGAATACATGCCGGAGCTCAGATGGAAATGGGGCTATCCTGCAGTTCTCGCTGTTATGGGTGTGATCGCTGTCATCATGGTGATCTACTTCAGGAAAAAGAAGTGGCTGTGATTCGTATTTAATAATTATTTAATCATTACTTAATGATAAGTTATCTGTACAGTCGATTGAGATGTAATGATAACCGGAGTAATAGATACTTTCAGAAAGTCAAAAACTATCCAGGGGGGAATTTAAAAAATGAAGAACAACGGATCTCCAAGGAAGAACATTCAGAGGAAGTACAGAAGATTTTTGGGACCTGTTACGGATCTGGAAGAACATGTGGAGCCTGACTGGTGGAGTCGTATCTTCAATTCGCTCTATCTAAAAACAGATGCAGATGTGGTGGACGATATAAACATTACCAGAGAAGAAGTGGATCTGTTCTCGCGCGTGTTGAATCTCTCTCCAGATGATCACATCCTTGACTTGTGTTGTGGCCACGGCAGACATTCTCTCGAGTTGGCGCGACGCGGTTTCCGAAACGTCGAGGGGCTCGATCGTTCTCACTATTTGATTCAAAAAGCAAAAAATCAGGCAAAGAAAGAGGGGCTGAACGTCAAGTTCAGAGAAGGAGATGCAAGAAAACTACCGTACTCTCCTGATACATTTGATGTGGTGTTGATCCTTGGTAACAGTTTCGGCTATTTCGAAACAGTGGAGGAAGATTTAAAAGTTCTCAAAGAAGTCTTCAGGGTTTTGAAGCCATGGGGAAAAATTCTCATCGATGTGGCGAATGGAGAATATTTGAAAAACAACTTCCAGCCGAGGTCTTGGGAATGGATCGACAAGAAACATTTCGTCTGCAGAGAGCGATCTCTTTCGGTTGATGGGAAAAGGCTCATTTCACGTGAGGTGATCGTCAACGCCGAAAAGGGAGTTATAGCGGATCAGTTCTACGCGGAGCGTCTTTACACACATGAAGAACTGGAAGGTCTTCTGAAAGCGGCGGGATTCAGCGATGTGAAATTCCATGGTGAGCTTTCTCCCACATCGCAGAGAAACCAGGATCTTGGGATGATGGAAAGAAGGATCATAGTAACAGCTGTTGCAAAGAAAGAATGGACCCCTGTCAGAAAAAAACCTGAACAAACCACAAAGAACGTGGTGGTCGTTCTGGGAGATCCCAGAAAACCAGATCATCTGAAACCGAATTCAATTTTCGATGAAGATGATTTTTACACCATTGATCAGATGAAAGCAGCTCTCAGAAGCTTGAAAGGGTATAACTTTTCCTATCTCGATAATCACGACACATTGATCACTGACCTGATGAAGTTGAAAGGGAAGATTGACTATGTCTTTAATCTGTGCGATGAAGGTTTCAACAACGATCCCAGGAAAGAAGCCCATGTCCCAGCATTGTTGGAAATGCTGGGAATCCCCTACACCGGTTCAGGTCCTCAGACGCTCGTCCTCTGTTACGATAAGTCCCTCATCAGAGGAATCGCAAGGGAGATGGGTATTCCTGTTCCAAGAGCTGTCTTCATCAAACCAGAAGACACCACTTTCGAACTACCATTTCCTTTTCCTGCCATCGTGAAACCCAACTTTGGGGATTCAAGTTTCGGAATAACACAAAAAAGTGTTGTGTACACACCTGAAGAACTCATAAATGCTGTTTCAGAGATAAGGAATAAGTTCGGTTACGATAAACCTGTGCTGGTCGAAGAATTCTTGACAGGAAAGGATCTGAGCGTGGGTATAATAGGAAATCCACCGGATTCTTACATGGTACTGCCGATAATAGAGGAAGACTACTCCGCGCTCCCTCCAGAGCTTCCAAGGATATGTGGGTACGAGGCGAAGTGGCTGCCGGACTCCCCGTACTGGAACATAAAGTCCATTCCGGCAGACCTTCCCGAGGAAACGGAGAAGTTCATCATCGATTGCTGTTTGAAACTCTTCGAAAGACTTGAGTGTAGAGATTACTGCAGATTCGACTGGAGGCTCGATGCCGAAGGTAACCCGAAGCTTCTTGAAGTGAATCCGAATCCCGGATGGTGCTGGGATGGGCATCTTGCAAAAATGGCAAAGATCGCGGGGATGTCTTACGCGGAGATGCTGGGGGCGATTCTCAAAGCGGCTGAAGAGAGGCTGAACATCAGATGATCTATCTTGGATGCTTTACAATGGATTTCGAGATTCTGCTCTTCCAGAGAAGATAAACAAGTATCACAACTGCAAAAAGAACGATCCCCAGAATTTTTGAAAACTTCAGGAAGACCTTTCCAGCTATCAGACTGGAAAAGAAAAAGGTACTCTCATAGAGCAAGCTCCCAAGCCATATGATAAGGAGTGCTGGGAGATTTCTTCCCGTGTAGCCCGCCAGAAACGGAGTGAACTTTCCCACCCAGGGAACGAATTTGCAAAGTGGGAGCAGTATCTTTTCCGAAGAAATATAAACGTTTAAGAACTCTATGAGAATCTTTCGTACGAATTTCCACTTGAGATTGAAAGACACCGATTTGAGCTTTTTTCCAGCAAAGAATGTCACAGTATCCCAGCTCAAAAGCCCCAGGTAGATCGTAAAGAAGGATGGAAAAATCTTCAGCTTTCCAACGGAGATCAGTGCTGTTGTTGTTAAAATTGGGATGGGAGTGCCCGAGTTGTCGAAAAGAAAAGTCGCAAAGAAGAGTAACAGATATTTCAATCTTTTCATCCCTCCCGTGAAATATAATAGCGCAAGGAGGTGGTGAGAAAATGAACGAAGTACTGGTGAAAAAGCGGAAAGAAAAATTGAACAAGGTTTTAGTGGCTCTCCTGGGAATTCCAGTTGTTTTTTCCATTATTCAAGCCAAAATCGTTGAAACGATAGGATATTTCATATTCTGGCTCGGTGGTTTTTCACCATACGTTTATGAGAAGATAACCCATCAGGAGATACCTGAGAGAACGAAATTGATGCTCTCTTCATCGGTATTTCTCCACTCTCTGATGGGACAGTTTTTGAACTTCTACGAGAAGATATTTTTCTGGGACAAGATACTTCACTTCTACGGATCTTTTGTCATAACGTACTTTTTTTACCAGATTCTGACGAAAAAATCGAGATTCTGGGACGAGGTGCCGGGTGCCGTTTTGATGGCGTTCCTTCTTGGGGTCTTTTCCGGGGTCCTTTGGGAAATAGCCGAATTCACGACGGATAAGATACTGCCAGACTACAACACACAAAAAGGGCTGGACGGCACCATGCTGGATCTCATTTTTGATCTTCTAGGATGCTACACGATGGCAAAGATTGTGTACAGGAAAAAGACTGGACGATTCTTCTGGAGACCTCGTTCATGAAGAAGGCCTATCTCTTTCTCACACTCGAAGGTGTCTTCTCTCTGTTCTACGCGCTTCTAATACAGGGACCTGTGTTCACAGGTCTTGCGATGCTTTTCAATCTGGACGAGTTTCTCCTGAGTGTCGCCGCTGCAATCCCTCCCATGATGCAGTTTTTTCAGCTGTTTGCCTCTTTCTTTGTTCAGAAATACAGAAAGAGGCGTTTTCTGGTCAACGTGTTCAACGCTTTCAGCAGATTCAGTTTCGCTTTTCTCATCGTTTTTCTACTGCTTGGGAAAACAGAACCGTTGATTTTCATCGTTGCGCTCGTGATTTCCCAGATCTTCGCGGCCCTCTCCAGCAGTACGTGGAACTCATGGATGAGAGATCTCGTTCCTCCAGAGGAAAGAGGAAGGGTGTTTGGAAACAGAAACATGTTTCTATCCATAGGAAATGCTCTCATTATATACCTCTATTCTTCTATAGTTGATCATTTCTCTTCGGGTTTTGTTCTTGTGCTTCTCATATCCACAGTGGGAACCGTCCTTTCTATCTTTGCCATGAACAAAATACCGGACGTTCCTGTTAGGGAAACAGTAACGGGAATTCCTCTCAAAGCGGTGTTCAAGGACGAAAACTTTATGAAGTTTGTCTTCTTCACCTTTTACTGGAACATGGCGGTCACGTTCTCTTCTGCTTTCTATCACTATCATCTTTTGAAGAACCTGGGTGTGGATTACACGTACATCGCTTACATGATGATCGTGAACAACTTTGTGGCGATGCTGGTTTACAGGATCCTTGGAAAAGTGTCTGACAGGGTAGGACACAAAACGATAGCCGAGTTCGGTATCATCCTTGCTTCTTTTGTCTCCGGTATGTGGTTTTTCATGAACACCAATACTTACAGAACCCTGATGGTAGCGGACGCCTTCCTTTCTTCCATCGCGTGGTCCGCTATAAACCTGTCACTCGCCATCCTTCCTATGGAGGTTGCTTTCGAGTCTGATCCCGTTTTCTTCGGTTTGAACGCGTCTTTTGCCAGCGCTGGAAGTCTTATAGGCTCATTTGCAGGTGGAATCACGGCGAAATTTCTCTCTGATATTTACGTAAATCTCCACGGTTTCGAAATTTTTGGACTTCAACTGCTCTTTTTGATGGCAGGAATCTTCAGATTCTCCGCTGTGTTCTTTTTGAGAAAAGTCAAGGTGAAGAAGCACATCCCGTTCAAAGCCTTCATGTTGAGTACCCTTTCTGTCACTCTGAGACGTCCCATAGACAGAATGCTCGATGTGTATCTACTTTTGAAAAGGGGGAATGAACGTGTACGAGAGCTTGTTGGAAGATCTAAGAGAAGGGAGAGTAATACTGACGAGCAAGGCGGGAAACAAGGTTAACGGCATGACGATTGGATGGGGTTTCTTCGGGATCATATGGGAGGAAGAGTATTTCATCTCTGCTATGAGACCTCAGAGATTCACCTGGCGTCTTGTGAAGGAGAGCAAAAGATTCACCCTGAACTTTCTAAGCGAAGAATACAGAGAAGCGCTTAATTACTTTGGACGTGTGAGTGGATACCAGGAGAACAAGTTTGAAAAGGGACTTCTTCACTTAGATGAATTGGAAGGATTCACCGCTCCCATTAAAGAAGCCCACACGCTGATCGAATGTTCTGTGACCTTTGCTAGCAACGTGGAACCATTCGTTCTTCCCGTGGAAATCATCGATAAATTCTACAAAGATCATGGATTCCACACACTGTTTTTTGGGAAGATCGAAAAGGTGCTTCAAAGATGAGACTGATACTTCCAGCTGATACGGAAGGGATCTTTCTGGAAAGAAAGAGCAGATTTACGGGAGTTGCTCTTGTCGAAGGGAAAAAGACCCTGATACACATCCACAATACAGGGCGCCTTCCGCTTTTGAAAAAAGGAAAAAGAGTTCTCCTGAAGCGTGCAGAATCCGATCGAAGGAAGACCGGCTGGGACCTTCTGGCAGTCGAACACAGAGATGAATTCGTCTTTGTCCATTCGGGTTTCCACAGTATCGTGGCCGGGAAGATTCTGGAAGAACTGTTCCCAGGCTCCACGATAGAAAGCGAGAAACGCTTTGAAAACAGCAGGTTCGATTTCCTGATCGACAGGAGGACCTTTGTGGAAGTGAAGGGATGTACGTACGAAGAAGATGGTGTCGCGATGTTTCCAGACGCACCCACAGAACGTGGAAGAAGACACATCGAGGAGCTGATCAGTTCTGTGAAAAGCGGTTTCAAGGCTCTTCTGCTGATCCTGGTTTTCCTCGAAAGCGACTGTTTTCTTCCGAACAGAAACGTTGACCCGGCTTTTTCAAGAGTTTTCTGGCGCGCTCTGAAAAGCGGTGTGAATATCGACGTGTTCAGGGTAAAATACGATGGAGAGTACCTGTGTTCAACAGAGAAGCTGTCGATCTGTGAGGAGGTGTAGCGCATGGAGAACCCCACCATTGAACAGTTGGTGAGAAGGTATGTGGAAATCAAGGACCTCATGAAAGAACTCAGGGCGGAGAAGAAAGAGATCGAGGAAGTTTTGAGGGAATACGCTCAGAGAACGGGGATAAAAGAGTTCGAGGTGGATGGGAAGAAGGTATTTTTTGAAGAAAAACTCAGCCTGAAAGTAAAATGAGCCCGCTGGAAGCGGGCTTTACTGTTTCAGTTTCTCCTCCTGTTCTTTTATCAGATCTTCGAGGGTCACACCGCTTAGAATCTTCTCTATTTCGTTCTCTACCCTTTTCCACAGAGCTCTGATAACGCAGTCCAGCTCGTCCGGACAGCCGGGCATGTCGAAGAAAACCTTCGACTTCCTGTCCAGAAGAAACACGATCTCAGAGACCTTTATTTCTTTTGGCGGACGCGCCAGCATGTATCCACCGCTTTTCCCTCTTCTTGTCTTCACCAGTCCGGCTTTTTTCAGGGTGTACAGGATTTTTTCTGCGAATTCCCTTGGAACTGACTGTTTCGCTTTCTCCAGTATTTCTGTCATCGAAAGGTAGTTTCCGTACTCTTTTGCCATCACGATCATGAGCCTGAGCGCGTACTCACTTCGCATCGTGAACATTTCAATCCCTCCACACGAAGACTCTGGACACGATCTTTCTGTTTTGGAGCGCCTCTCTTATGCTGTTCAGATATATATCGATCTTTCTTCCTTTGATCACCCCGCCGATGTCTTCCACAACGAAAACCCCACCACTGGGCGTGTCTCTGAGCTCTGGTATGTAGAGAACAGAACCCAGGGGGAAGATGGTGGTATCCGCGGCCGCTGTTTTCCAATCTTCAGGAATTTTGCCGGATTTTGTGAGTCTGAAGGCGGGGTGTTCCGGTAATTTTCCATCTTCCCACTCCGTGTAGAAACTGATTTCGAACTCTCCCATATTGGAAAAGAAAAGGAGCATGGGGTCCTTAGGTTCTCCTTCCACATACAGTTCGAAGACAACGTTCTTTCCACCGTATCCTATGGTGTCACCCGCACTCACCCAGTCACCAGCGTTCACCGAAACCACAGCGAGATTTCTGTACACCGTTTCCACATCGTTTCCGTGATATATGACAACGGTTCCGTTGCTTACACTCTTCACTCGCCCTGGAAGCGCAGCTTTTACCTTCTGCCCGTTGCTTTCCACCTCAACCCCCGTGGAAAAAGTTCCATCGGTTTTCAGGCCAAAGCCGGAGACGATCACCTTTGGATCGGGTTTTTCTCCAACTGGAAAACTTGTCGAAAGATTCGTGACGGGAACCTTTATGATTCTCCCTGCTATGAGCTTCCTCGGGTCGTCTATGCCGTTCAGCTTCATGATTTTTTCCACACCGTCGGGTCCAAGGTTGAACGCGTTGCTGATCTTCGCGAGGGTGTCGCCCCGCTCCACTCTTACAAACACGTATCCTTCCTCTATTCCAAGGATCCTTGCGATCTCATAACTCCTCACGAGTCTTCTGAACTCGTCGAGGTATTTTTTCAACTGCTGTGAGTAACTCTCAACATCTATGTTCGCGTAGCTGGAAGGCTTCTGATCTTTCAGATTTTGAACGATCTGTTCCAGCGCCTTCTGGTTGGTTTCGAGATAGGAAAGCTTTTTCTCGATATCAGATATCCTGCTTTCCAGCTCATCGTTTGAAACGTTCACCACCTTCGCTTCCGTTTCGCCCTGTGAAAGAACGCGTAAGGCCACTTTGGAGAGAAGTTTTTCAGTACTTTCCAGCCTTTCTTCTATTCGATCCACCACCGAAACGTTCTTTTCCAGAGTGGAAACCCTCTCTTCGAGATCGAGAAGGATGTGTTTCAGATCTTCTGAGACTTCCGGGGAACTTCCGAGTGAAACAATACTCACTTTTCTCTCCAATTCTGAGATTTTCGATTTCATGTCTTCTATCTCGGAGAAGATGGAGGCGGCTTTTTCCACTGCAGGAAGTTTCATGGAGATGGAGTAGTAACTGTTCTCGAGATCGCTCATTTTGCTGGAGAACTCTTCCTGCAGGGAAGATAGATCCTCTTTGAGATATCTTACATCTCTTTTCAGCGCTTCCAACTCTTCCTGAGAACTTTCCTGTGCCTTCATCTTGTTTTCCAAGTCCAGCATCTTCTTTTCGATGGAGTCTATCTGAGTGTTCAGCTGTCTTATCTGGTTTTCTAAATTGTTCAATTTTTCCTCCAGTTCGGGAGATACGCATGCTGCGAGAAATATCAGTATCAGAGAAAACATTAAGATCTTCTTAATTCCTGCCATCTTTCCCTCCCCACCTTCGCGTAAAGGGATTTGCCGTCGTACTTTCTCAGGAGGAGTTCGTACCACCTCGCGGCTTCTTTCCTGTTGCCCAGGATTTGATTCAAAACACCCAGATAGAAGAGTATCATGGGTTCGTCCGATTCTTGGTAATAGTCGTACTTGTAGTGGCTTTCGAATTCCTTCAAAGCTCTTTCGAGATAGCGCTTTTCTTCTTCTGACTTTCCCAGCTCTCTGAACAGCCAGGCGATCTTTAGATAAGAGATCGCTACTTTCTTTCTCTGGTTCAAAACAGAGTACACCATTCCACTCAAAGCGTAGCGCTTGATCGCTTCCACGTGGTTCTCCACGTTTTTCAATTCGACCTTTTTCTTGGCTTCTTCGAGCAGTTTTTTCAGCTTTCTTTCCGTCTCTTCTCCTTTTATGGTGATGGTCTCGAAATCTTTGTCGAACGCAGAAAAGTAACAGTTCGGGCAGGTCACCACTTCGTAAAACATCGGGTTCACATCTTCAAAAACAGGTTTCAAGTCGATATCTCTGGCTTTGATCTTTATGGAGTCGAAAAAGACCATCTTCTTTTTGAACTTCGTTCCACAGAAAGGGCAGGTGAATTCTTTTTCCCAGAACTTGCTCATTCTGAAATCAATACCTCCACAAAGGCTTCAGGATCGAAAGGCCTCAGGTCTTCTGCCTTTTCTCCGACACCGATGAACTTTATGGGTATTCCCAGTTCCCGGGCAATGGCCAGAGTTATTCCGCCTTTCGCGGTTCCGTCGAGCTTTGTGAGAATTATACCGGTGACATCCACCGCTTCTTTGAATATTTTTGCCTGAACAAGTCCGTTTTGGCCGGTGGTGGCGTCTATCACGAGGAGCGTTTCGTGCGGAGCGTCGGGGATCTTCTTTTTGACAACTCTGTGAACCTTCCGCAATTCCTCCATGAGATTCTTCTTCGTGTGAAGTCTTCCGGCGGTGTCTATTATGACCACATCTTTGTTTCTGGCGAGAGCGTGAGCCACCGCGTCAAAGGCAACGGCGGCCGGATCTGCTCCTTCCGAGTGGGATATCACCGTGGCACCGACACGTTCTCCCCATATCTTCAGCTGTTCTATGGCGGCCGCTCTGAAAGTATCCGCCGCAGCGAGCACCACACTCTTTCCTTCATCCACGAACATCTTTGCGAGCTTTCCGCAAGAGGTGGTCTTTCCCGTTCCGTTGACACCAACA
The DNA here is from genome assembly GCF_000016785.1 of Thermotoga petrophila RKU-1. NCBI lineage: Bacteria > Thermotogati > Thermotogota > Thermotogae > Thermotogales > Thermotogaceae > Thermotoga > Thermotoga petrophila. The sequence continues at coordinate 333,585 of NC_009486.1, read as the reverse complement.
ACCGTGATCACAAACGGAGGTTCAGGAGGAACGTTCAGCTTCGTATCGAAGTTCAGAATTTCCAGAATGATTTCCTTGAGAGACTCGAGAGCGTCTCCGTCCTTCTCTTTCAATCTCTCCAGAATGTATTCCGTTGTCTCGACTCCCACGTCCGCTTGAATGAGAAGTTCTTCCAGCTCCTCGCGGGTTTCATCGTCCAGCTTTTTTCCTTTGAGGAGCTTCACCACTCGTCCAAAAAACGTTTCTTTCGTCTTCTGGAGTCCCTTTTTCAAAAAATCGAAGAGTCCCATCCTTTCTACCTCCTGGTTTCCCGACTAATATTAAGCATACCACACGTTTTTGAACCAGTCCTTCGGGGTGTTTGTCTAAGAAACCGGAAACCTTTCGAAGGGAGGGGTAAAAGATGAAGAAATTCTTTCTGACCATCGCTGTGGTACTGATGCTCACCAGCGTCTTTCCATACGTCAATCCCGACTACGAAAGCCCCATCGTTAACGTGGTCGAAGCGTGTGCACCGGCCGTTGTGAAGATAGATGTTGTGAAGACGGTGAAGACTTCCTTCTTCGATCCTTATTTTGAGCAGTTCTTCAAAAAGTGGTTCGGTGAACTTCCACCCGGTTTCGAAAGGCAGGTTGCCAGCCTCGGATCGGGCTTCATCTTCGACCCAGAAGGTTACATACTCACAAACTACCACGTGGTCGGTGGAGCGGACAACATCACTGTGACCATGCTCGACGGAAGCAAATACGACGCGGAGTACATAGGAGGAGATGAAGAGCTCGACATCGCGGTCATAAAGATCAAAGCCAGCGATAAGAAATTCCCCTATCTGGAATTCGGTGATTCTGACAAGGTAAAGATCGGCGAATGGGCGATAGCCATAGGGAACCCCCTCGGCTTCCAGCACACGGTGACTGTGGGAGTGGTCAGCGCTACCAACAGGAGGATTCCAAAGCCAGATGGAAGTGGTTACTACGTGGGACTCATCCAGACCGACGCGGCGATCAACCCGGGAAACAGCGGAGGACCCCTTCTGAACATACACGGTGAAGTGATAGGCATAAATACGGCCATCGTCAACCCTCAGGAAGCTGTGAACCTCGGTTTTGCCATCCCGATCAACACGGTGAAGAAGTTCCTCGACACCATACTCACCCAAAAGAAGGTTGAGAAGGCTTACCTCGGTGTGACGGTCATGAACCTCACCGAAGAAACGGCGAAAGCTCTGGGGCTTGAATCTACGAGTGGTGCTCTGATAACGAGTGTTCAGAAAGGATCTCCCGCTGAAAAAGCCGGGCTCAAAGAAGGGGACGTGATCCTCAAGGTTGACGATCAGGATGTGAGAAGTCACGAAGAGTTGGTTTCCATCATACACACTTACAAACCGGGAGACACAGCCGTTCTCACCATAGAGAGAAAGGGAAAGATCATGAAAGTTCAGGTGACGTTCGGTTCCTCATCTGAAGAAGAGAAAACAACGACTGGTGAGGAAAAAATCGATGTTCTTGGCATCACAGTGTCGAACATCACGCCGGCCGACAGGGAGACTTATTCGATCCCGGAAGAGATAAACGGGGTCATAGTGAAGGAGAGCACCGGGAAGTTCGGTCTACAGAAGGGAGACGTAATCACCACAGTGTACGTGAACGGTAAAAGGTATGATATAAACTCTGTAGAGGATCTCAAGAAAGTTACATCCATTGTTAAAAATGGTGACTACATCGCCCTTTACATTTACAGGAATGGAGCGAAAGTCTTCGTGAGCTTCATCTATCAGAGATAGAGAACCTCCCCTCAATGTTAATACAGCCCCCTTTGGTGATCTTTCCCCCTCCGGTGGAGGGGGATTTTTTGATATCATTGAGACGAGGTGATATCGATGATTCCGTTATCAAGGCCCGATATAAACGAGCAGGACATCGAAAGGGTAGTGGAAGTTTTAAAAAGCGGAAGGCTCAGTCTCGGTGAATACACGAAGCGTTTTGGAGAGATGGTGGCCGAATACACGGGTGCCAGATTCGGCTGGGCGGTGAGCAGTGGAACAGCTGCGCTCCATCTCATCCTGGAGAGTCTCGATATCGACGAGGGAGATCTGATCCTTGTGCCTTCCTTCACCTTCATCGCTTCTGTTAACGTAATCCTCATGAAAAGGGCAGTCCCTGTTTTTGTGGATGTGGATGAGAGAACTCTGAACGTTTCTCCAGAAACACTGGAGGAGGCGGTGAAAAGGTGCCTCAAAGGATTCAAACAGGGAAACGTTGAGATAAAAGGAAAACCCCGTCTCTTCATGGCCGTTGATGTTTTTGGGCATCCCCTCGACTGGGACGGGATTCTCGACGTCTGTCAGAGGTACGGCATCGCGGTGGTGGAAGACTCCTGTGAGGCTCTTGGATCCGAGTACAAAGGAAGAAAGGTGGGCACCTTTGGAGTGGCCGGCGCTTTCGCGTTTTACCCGAACAAACAGATCACCACAGGAGAGGGTGGTGTTGTTGTGACGAACGATGAAAAGATACACACCGTTGTAAAGAGCATGAGCAACCAGGGAAGAGGTGAGGGGAACGAATGGCTCCACCATGTGCGTTTCGGTTACAACTACAGAATCGACGAGATGTCGGCTGCGCTTGGATGTTCTCAAATGGAAAGAATCGATGAGATCGTAGAAAAACGCGCAGGAGCGGCGGAGAGATATTCAAAGATGTTGAAGGAGTTTTCCTGGGTAAAGGTGCCCGTTGTGGAAGATTACGTCACTAAGATGAGCTGGTTCGTCTACGTCGTGAGGCTGGAAGATCCTGATAGAAACCGTGTGATGAGGTACATGGAGGAGAAGGGAATCCAGGTTAGAAACTACTTTTATCCCGTCCACTTTCAACCCTTCTACGAAAAACTCTTCGGCAGCATGAAAGGACTGCTTCCCGTGACGGAGAGGGAATCTGAGAAAACGCTCGCCATACCGTTCTTTACGAGCATCACAGAAAGTGAACAGAAGACGGTGGTGGAGGTCCTTAGAGAGGCGGTGGAGAGGGTTGGTTAGCCTTCTTCTCAGTGTTCTCTCCGGCTTTCTCACCGCTCTTTCGATGCCGGGATTTCTCTCCGGAGCTTTGATCTGGTTTTCTCTGATTCCACTTCTGTACGCGGTGGAAGGCAAGGGAGTGTGGAAAAGGGGGTTTCTTTCTTTCGTTTACTTTTTCACTCACGTACTGATATCTTTCTTCTGGGTACTTCCAACTCTGACGGAGAACGTGCCCCTTGTCTTTGGAAGATACCCTTCCTGGCTTGGAATCGTGGTGTTTGTGCTGATGGGAATCATTGAAGCTGTTCCATTTTTTGGGTTTGGATTTCTCTCGTACTTTGCACCGCGATCGATCGTTCTGAAGACTCTTTACCTTGCCTCCGTCTATACCATCTTCGAGTATCTCCGCGGTGTGGGAGAACTCGGATTCACCGGAGGAAGGATCTCAGAAGCGCTTTACAGCCACACCGGATTGATACAGATCGTTTCCATCACGGGGACTCTGGGCCTCGTTTTTTTGATAGTTTCCCTGAACGTCCTCTTCCATGAGTTCTTGAAGAGAAGAAAGGGTCTTCTCATATTTCCTGTGATCTTCTTCGTCTATCTGTTGAACTCTTCTGTTGTACACCTTCTTCCCGTTCCTGAACGTGGTTCTTTCGAGGTGGTCGCGCTTCAACCAAATGTTCCCACTTCTCTGAAATATTCTGTGTCAAGTGGAGAGATGCTTGAGCTTCTCGAGTCGATGACGAAGGATTTCCACGGAAGCATCGTGATCACTCCCGAGGCGTTCTTTCTGGAGGATGTGCGTTATTCTCAGAAGCTGAGAGAGCTCTCGGAGGAGAACACCTTCGTGATAGGATTTCCCGCGGACAACCAGAACAGTGTTTTTGTTCTGGAAGATGGAAGATTCAGAAAGGTCTATTCCAAGGTGAAGCTTTTTCCCTTTGTGGAAAAACTGCCGTACCCGAGGGTCTTTGGGGTTTTCAGTTTCCTGAAAGGATTGTCCTACTATGAACCTGGACGGGGTTTTTCTGTCTTCAACGTTGGGGAGAGTCCCCCGCTCTCTGTTCAGATCTGTTTTGAAAGTTACTTTCCGGAGGTATCACGCGCTTTCGTGAAAAACGGAAGCGAAATATTCATCGTTGTGACGAACGATGGGTGGTTTCACTACAAAGCAGCGCTGTTGAATCACTTTGTCCAGGGAGTGTTCAGGGCCGTTGAAACGAGAAGACAGTTCCTTCAGGTGGCGAACACCGGGATCACAGGTCTCGTTGACGAGTACGGTAGAATAGTAGATGCTCTTCCTCTGCGGGTGAGACTGGCAGGAGAGTTTCACATCAAACCGAGAAAAGGCGAAACGTTCTACGTCAGATACGGAGACTGGTTCTTTTACCTCTCTGTGATTCTGGCGGTAGTCAGTGTTTTCATTTCCAGAATGCGAGGTGAAAGGAATGAAGGTATCAGAGTTCGATTATGAACTTCCATCAGAACTCATAGCGCAGGAACCTGTGGAACCACGGGACGCTTCCCGACTCATGGTGCTCCACAGAAAGACGCAGAGAATAGAACACCGCATATTCCGGGAGATAATAGAGTATCTTGAACCCGGCGATCTGCTCGTTCTGAACGTGTCGAAGGTGATACCAGCCCGCCTCTACGCGAGGAAAAAAACGGGTGCCAGCATCGAAATTCTTTTGATAGAGCGTTTGGAGGAAGGTATCTGGAAGTGCCTTGTGAGACCGGGTCAGAAGGTGAAAAAAGGAACGGAACTTGTAATCGATGAGGATCTGTCCGCCGTCTGCCTCGGTCGGGGTGAAGATGGAACGAGGATTCTGAAGTTTCAGCCTCAGGACGATAGATTGATCTTCGAGAAGGGCAGAACACCTCTTCCGCCGTACATAAAAAACGAAGTTCCGCTCGAGAGGTATCAAACCGTGTACGCGAAAGAAGAAGGCTCCGTCGCTGCACCGACCGCGGGGCTTCACTTCACACCAGAACTCATAGAGAAGTTGAAGAAAAAGGGAGTTCAATTCGCTGAAGTTGTTCTGCACGTGGGAATAGGGACTTTCAGGCCCGTGAAGGTTGAGGAAGTGGAAAAACACAAGATGCATGAGGAATTCTACCAGGTTACAAAAGAGACGATCAAAAAACTCAGAGAGACAAGGGAAAGGGGAAACAGAATTGTAGCGGTTGGAACAACAACGGTGAGAACCTTGGAGACAATCGCCAGACTTCCCGAGCAGGAAGAATACGTGGGAAAAACCGACCTCTTCATATATCCACCCTTCGAGTTCAAACTCGTTGATGCTTTGATTACCAACTTTCACCTTCCTCGTTCCACTCTTCTTATGCTGGTTGCAGCGTTCGCGGGGAAGGATTTCGTCATGGAGGCCTATAGAGAAGCCGTGAAAAGAAGATACAGATTCTTCTCTTTCGGTGATGCGATGCTGATTCTGTAACGGTTTGGAAAAAACACCCTTCTCTTAAACACAAAGTATAGAAAACGAAAATATGTGAACAGTATAATGGAGGTTGGGTTCCTTGAGGATCCTTGGGGTAGATCCCGGCTACGGAATTGTAGGAATAGGCATCATTGAAGTGTCCGGAAACAGGATCTCTCACGTTTTCCACGGAACGATAGAGACTCCCAAAGATCTTCCAGCAGAGAAGAGGTTGAAGCGAATCTACGAAGAGTTTTTGAAAGTTCTTGAACGTTTCTCTCCAGACGAGTGTGCCATGGAAAAGCTGTTCTTTGTGAAAAACGTTACCACTGCCATAGGTGTGGGGGAGGCACGTGGTGTACTTCTTCTCGCTCTCGCGGAAAAAAACATACCTGTCTTTGAATACGCACCGAACGAAGTGAAGGTTTCGCTGTCGGGGTATGGAAGGGCAAGCAAGAAACAGATTCAGGAGAACATAAAGCGTTTTCTGAACCTTTCGGAAATTCCCAGGCCCGACGATGCGGCAGACGCACTCGCCATAGCTTGGTGCCACGCCCTTCAGAGCAGAGCAAGGAGGGTAACACATGGAGAAAATTGAAAATCTGAAATGGAAAGATGTAACATTCGAGAGTATAGAGATAGATCCCGACGCGGGTGTGGTTCTCGTTTCTGTGGAAAAATTTTCCTCCGAAGTAGAGAATCTTGTTAGCTTACTCGAAAAGGAAACGAGGTTTCGAGTCATCGTGAACGGCGCTCAAAAAAGTAACGGGGATCTAAAGGGAAAGATACTTTCTCTTCTCAACGGTAACGTCCCCTACATAAAGGATGTTGTTTTCGAAGGAAACAGACTGATTCTGAAAGTGCTTGGAGATTTCGCACGGGACAGGATCGCCTCGAAACTCAGAAGCACGAAAAAACAGCTCGATGAATTACTGCCTCCCGGAACGGAGATCATGTTTGAGGTCGTGGAGCCTCCGGAAGATCTTTTGAAAAAGGAAGTACCACAACCAGAAAAGAGAGAAGAACCGAAGGGTGAAGAATTGAAGATCGAGGATGAAAACCACATCTTTGGACAGAAACCCAGAAAGATCGTCTTCACCCCCTCAAAAATCTTTGAGTACAACAAAAAGACATCGGTGAAGGGCAAGGTCTTCAAAATAGAGAAGATCGAGGGGAAAAAAACGGTCCTTCTGATTTACCTAACGGACGGAGAGGATTCTCTGATCTGCAAGGTCTTCAACGACGTTGAAAAGGTCGAAGGAAAGATATCGTTGGGAGACGTCATCGTTGCCACAGGAGACCTCCTTCTCGAAAACGGAGAGCCCACCCTTTACGTGAAGGGAATCACAAAACTTCCCGAAGCGAAAAGGATGGACAACTCTCCAGTCAAGAGGGTGGAGCTCCACGCCCACACTAAGTTCAGCGATCAAGACGCGATAACGGATGTGAACGAATATGTGAAACGAGCCAAGGAATGGGGCTTCCCCGCGGTAGCTCTCACGGATCATGGGAACGTTCAGGCCATACCTTACTTCTACGACGCAGCGAAAGAAGCTGGAATAAAGCCCATCTTCGGTATCGAAGCGTACTTAGTGAGCGACGTGGAGCCCGTAATAAGGAACCTCTCCTACGATTCATCGTTCGAAAATGCCACATTCGTCGTCCTCGACTTCGAGACAACGGGCCTCGACCCTCAGGTGGACGAGATCATCGAGATAGGAGCGGTGAAGATACAGGACGGCCAGATAGTGGACGAGTACCACACTCTCATAAAGCCTTCCAGGGAGATCTCAAGAAGAAGTTCGGAGATCACCGGAATCACTCAAGAGATGCTGGAAAACAAGAGAAGCATCGAGGAAGTTCTACCGGAATTCCTCGGTTTTCTGGAGAATTCCATCATCGTTGCCCACAACGCCAACTTCGACTACAGATTTCTGAGGCTGTGGATCAAAAAAGTGATGGGGTTGGACTGGGAAAGACCCTACATAGATACGCTCGCCCTCGCAAAGTCCCTTCTAAAAATGAGAAGCTACTCTCTGGATTCCGTTGTGGAAAAGCTCGGATTGGGTCCGTTCCGTCACCACAGGGCCCTGGATGACGCGAGGGTCACCGCTCAGGTTTTCCTCAGGTTCGTTGAGATGATGAAGAAGATCGGGATCACGAAGCTTTCAGAAATTGAGAATTTGAAGGATACGATAGACTACACCGCGTTGAAACCCTTCCACTGTACGATCCTCGTTCAGAACAAAAAGGGATTGAAAAACCTCTACAAACTGGTTTCTGATTCCTATATAAAGTACTTCTACGGTGTTCCGAGGATCCTCAAAAGTGCGCTCATCGAAAACAGAGAAGGACTGCTTGTGGGAAGCGCGTGTATCTCCGGTGAGCTCGGACGTGCCGCCCTCGAAGGGGCGAGTGATTCAGAACTCGAGGAGATCGCAAAGTTCTACGACTACATAGAAGTCATGCCGCTCGACGTTATAGCCGAAGACGAAGAGGACTTAGACAGAGAAAGGCTGAAAGAAGTGTACCGAAGACTCTACAGAATAGCGAAAAAGCTGAACAAATTCGTCGTCATGACCGGTGATGTTCATTTCCTCGATCCCGAAGATGCCAGGGGCAGAGCTGCACTTCTGGCACCTCAGGGAAACAGAAACTTCGAGAATCAGCCCGCACTCTACCTCAGAACGACCGAAGAAATGCTCGAAAAGGCGATGGAGATATTCGAAGATGAAGAGATCGCGAGGGAAGTCGTGATAGAGAATCCCAACAGAATAGCCGATATGATCGAGGAAGTGCAGCCGCTCGAGAAGAAGCTCCACCCGCCGATCATAGAGAACGCCGATGAAATAGTGAGAAGCCTCACCATGAAGAGGGCGTACGAGATCTACGGTGATCCACTTCCCGAAATCGTTCAGAAGCGAGTGGAAAGGGAACTGAACGCCATCATAAATCATGGATACGCCGTTCTCTATCTCATCGCTCAGGAGCTCGTTCAGAAATCTATGAGCGATGGTTACGTGGTTGGATCCAGAGGATCCGTTGGATCTTCACTTGTGGCCAATCTCCTCGGGATAACCGAGGTGAATCCTCTGCCACCGCACTACAGGTGTCCGGAGTGCAAATACTTCAAGGTTGTCGAAGACGACAGATACGGAGCGGGTTACGACCTTCCCGATAAAAAATGCCCAGTGTGCGGTGCTCCTCTCAGAAAAGACGGTCACGACATACCGTTTGAAACGTTCATGGGGTTTGAAGGTGACAAGGTCCCCGACATAGATCTTAACTTCTCAGGAGAGTATCAGGAACGTGCTCATCGCTTCGTGGAAGAACTCTTCGGTAAAGACCACGTCTACAGGGCGGGAACCATAAACACCATCGCGGAAAAAAGCGCGGTGGGTTACGTGAGAAGCTACGAAGAGAAAACCGGAAAGAAGCTCAGAAAGGCGGAGATGGAAAGACTCGTTTCCATGATCACGGGAGTGAAGAGAACAACGGGCCAGCACCCAGGAGGACTCATGATCATACCGAAAGACAAAGAAGTCTACGATTTCACTCCCATACAGTATCCAGCCAACGATAGAAACGCGGGAGTGTTCACCACACACTTCGCGTACGAAACGATCCACGACGATCTGGTGAAGATAGATGCACTCGGTCACGATGATCCTACTTTCATCAAGATGCTAAAAGACCTCACCGGAATTGACCCTATGACGATTCCCATGGATGACCCCGACACGCTCGCCATATTCAGTTCTGTGAAGCCCCTCGGTGTGGATCCAGTTGAGCTGGAGAGCGACGTGGGAACTTACGGAATCCCGGAGTTTGGAACCGAGTTTGTGAGGGGAATGCTTGTTGAGACGAGACCGAAGAGTTTCGCCGAGCTTGTGAGGATCTCAGGACTGTCACACGGTACGGACGTCTGGTTGAACAACGCGCGCGACTGGATAAACCTCGGCTACGCCAAGCTCTCCGATGTTATTTCGTGTAGGGACGACATCATGAACTTCCTCATACACAAGGGAATGGAACCTTCTCTTGCTTTCAAGATCATGGAAAACGTCAGGAAGGGAAAGGGTATCACAGAAGAAATGGAGAGTGAAATGAGAAAGTTGAAGGTTCCAGAGTGGTTCATCGAATCATGCAAGAGGATCAAATATCTCTTTCCGAAGGCTCACGCTGTGGCTTATGTGAGTATGGCCTTCAGAATCGCTTACTTCAAGGTTCACTATCCTCTTCAGTTTTACGCGGCGTACTTCACGATAAAAGGTGATCAGTTTGATCCGGTTCTCGTCCTTAAAGGAAAGGAAGCCATAAAGAGGCGCTTGAGAGAACTCAAAGCGATGACCGGTAAAGATGTTCAGAAGAAAAACGAAGAGAGCGTTCTGGAAGTCGTTCTGGAAATGATACTGAGAGGTTTTTCCTTCCTACCACCCGACATCTTCAAATCCGACGCGAAGAAATTTCTCATAGAAGGAAACTCGCTGAGAATTCCCTTCAACAAACTTCCAGGACTGGGTGACAGTGTGGCCGAATCGATCGTCAGAGCCAGGGAAGAAAAACCGTTCACTTCGGTGGAAGACCTCATGAAGAGAACCAAAGTCAACAAAAATCACATAGAGTTGATGAGAAGCCTGGGTGTTCTCGGAAGCCTTCCAGAAACGGAACAGTTCACACTTTTCTAATCCAGAAGAAGCGCCATAACGAACACATCCTCGAAGGAGCCGTCGTCCCTTCTGACGGCCTTTCTCTTTACTCCCTCGAGTTCGAAGCCAAGTTTCCTGTAGAGACTTATGGCCCTTTCGTTCGACTTCAGAACTTCGAGCTGGATCCTTATAAAATCGTTCCTGCGTGCCCATTCTATGGCGCTTGTGATCATTCTGGTTCCGATTCCAATGTTCCAGTATCTCTTTTTCACACTTATGCCTATTTCTCCAACGTGCTTCGTCCTCTTTCTTCCGAATCCTGTGAAGGTCAGCAGGGAAACGATTTCTCGGTTGATCTCTCCCACTATCATGAGTTTTCCGGGGTTGTTTCTGTACATTCTTATGTAGTTTCTTTCCGTGGAAACATCGTAAACCTCATCCGGTCGGGTGATCAGAAAATCCGTTTCTGATGTTACTTCTTTCATGTACTCCACAATTCTTTTTGCGTCCCAGATGCTGGCTTCTCTTATCAGGAGCAGAGAACCGTTTTTCAGGAATTCCTTTCTTGGAAACATTCACTTTTCCTCCAGTTCGAGTGCCCTTTTGTAAGAAGACACCAGAGACTCTATAACACCACTTCTCACGGCGAACCTCTCCATTGTGATGAGTCCTTCTATGGTTGTTCCGGCCGGAGAGCTCACCCTGTGTTTCCACAGAGCCGGGTGTTCGTCCGTCTCTATTAAAAGCTCCGCGGAACCTCTGAAGAGCCTATAAACAAGTTCTTTCGCCGTGTCGAGTGGGATGCCCATCTTCAGCGCGGCGTCGAGGAACGCCTCCACCACGACGAAGATGAAAGCGGGACCGCTTCCAGTGAGGGCGGTGACGGCTGAAAAGAGCTTTTCCTCTATTTCAACGACGAAACCGAGTTTCTCAAGGAGTGATTTGACGAGTTCTCTCTCTTCAGAACTCATATCAGCGCTGAAGGCGGTGGCGAGCACCCCTTCTCCCACTCTCACAGCGACGTTCGGCATAATTCTTGCCACCTTGTGAATACCGTACTTTCTTATCTCTTCGATTTTCAAGCCGGCAACTATCGAGAGCAGGATTCCGTCGAAACCTTTCAACGTGCCGAGCACAACGGGAGCGTCCTGAGGTTTGACCGCGAGGACTATCAGATCTGCCTCACGAGCTTTTTCCAGATCGGCAACTTCGTATGGAGGTGCATCGAATCGGGAGAGTTTTTCACTGTCCTTTTCAACAAGGAGAATCCTTTCGGCCTCCTTCGAAAATTTCTCTGCGAAGATCGAACCCATGTTACCAACACCGACGATACCGATCGTCATGATCTTCCCTCCCGGTCTTTTTGGATATTATACAACCCGGGAGGTCTTGAAAATTCCTGTGCGGCTGGTAAAATAGAAACCAGAGGGAGGCCAGCGTAGCTCAACCGGCAGAGCGGCGCATTCGTAATGCGCAGGTTGTGGGTTCGAGTCCCACCGCTGGCTCCATTTCTTTTTAATGGAGGGGTGTGAAACATTTCCGACGAATTTGAAGAAAGATTTCTGAGCTTTTTGAAGGAAGAAAAACTGCTTGAAGAAGGAGAGCACGTACTTGTTGCTGTCTCCGGCGGAATAGATTCGATGACCCTCCTGTACGTTCTGAAAAAATTCTCCCCCCTTTTGAAGATCAAGATCACAGCGGCTCACCTCGATCACAGGATAAGAGAGTCTTCCAGAAGGGACAGGGAGTTCGTGGAAAGGATCTGTCGCCAGTGGAACGTACCTGTAGAAACGTCAGAGGTGGATGTTCCTTCTCTCTGGAAAGATTCGGGTAAAACATTGGAAGAGATCGCAAGAGAGTTGAGATACGATTTTCTGAGGAGAACGGCAAAGAAGGTCGGCGCTACAAAGATCGCCCTCGCACATCACAAAAACGACCTTCTGGAAACGGTTGTCCACAGACTGATAAGAGGAACAGGCCCCCTTGGTCTTGCCTGCATTTCTCCTAAAAGAGAAGAGTTCATCAGACCTTTTCTTGTTTTTAAAAGGAGCGAAATAGAAGAGTACGCCAGAGAGAAAGGTGTTCCTTACGTTGTTGACGAAACCAACTACGACGTCAAATACACGAGAAATTTCATCAGACACAGAATAGTCCCTCTCATGAAAGAATTGAACCCCACTGTGGAGGATGCCGTCTATAGACTGGTTTCTGTCACCCTTTTGTTGAGAAATTTCGTTGAAAGAACCGTGCAGGATTTTGTCGAGAGAAATGTCTATTTCTACAAAGACTACGCCGTGTTCGCTGAGCCTGAAGATCCTTTTTTCTTCCTCGAAGTCACAAGATGGGTGTTGAAAGAGATGTGCGGAAGGGTACCAGAATACGAAAAACTGATCGGAGCCTTGAAGTCGAAGAGAGTAGAGCTCTGGAGCGGAGTTTTCGTGGAACGATCTTTCGGTTATGTGGCTGTGGGAAAGACCGTTTTCAGGGAAAAATACCGTGTTGAAGTGAAAGGTGACATGCTGGAGATGGAAGGGTTTAAAATAAGAGTGGTGAATAACAGAAACGATATGAAATTTTGGGTCAGAAACAGAAAAGAAGGTGATAGAATAATAGTCAACGGCAGGGAGAGAAAGTTGAAGGATGTTTTCATCGAGAAGAAAGTCCCAACTTTTTACAGAGACAGGGTTCCTCTCCTCGTCGATGAAGAAGATCGTGTTCTCTGGGTTCCGGGAATCGCCCGCTCAAACTTTTTGCCAGAAGATGTGGTTGTGGAGCTTCTGGAATACCCTGTCGGTTATGTGAAAGGAGGTACATATTTTGAACAGATCTAACATCTGGAATCTGCTGTTCACGATTCTCATAATAGTTACACTTTTCTGGCTCGCCAGATTTTTTTACGTCGAAAACTCACCTGTGTCCAAGCTGAGCTACACGAGTTTTGTTCAGATGGTCGAAGATGAAAGAAGTGTGGTCTCAGAAGTTGTGATCAGGGACGACGGAGTACTGAGAGTTTACACCAAAGACGGCAGAGTTTACGAAGTGGACGCTCCGTGGGCTGTGAACGATTCGCAGCTCATAGAAAAACTGGTTTCGAAGGGAATAAAAGTCTCTGGAGAGAGAAGCGGAAGCAGTTCCTTTTGGATAAACGTCCTCGGCACTCTCATACCGACGATTCTCTTCATTGTCGTGTGGCTCTTCATCATGAGGAGCCTCTCCGGAAGGAACAATCAGGCGTTCACTTTCACAAAGAGCAGGGCAACGATGTACAAACCCTCTGGGAACAAGAGGGTCACCTTCAAGGACGTTGGAGGCGCTGATGAGGCTATAGAAGAACTCAGAGAGGTAGTTGAATTTCTGAAAGATCCCTCTAAATTCAACAGGATCGGTGCAAGAATGCCCAAAGGGATCCTCCTTGTAGGGCCTCCGGGTACCGGTAAAACGCTCCTTGCGAGGGCAGTTGCGGGCGAAGCGAACGTACCGTTCTTCCACATCAGCGGTTCTGACTTTGTGGAGCTCTTTGTCGGAGTCGGTGCCGCGAGGGTGAGAGATCTGTTTGCACAGGCGAAGGCTCACGCTCCCTGCATCGTCTTCATCGATGAGATCGATGCCGTTGGAAGGCACAGGGGAGCGGGACTTGGAGGAGGACACGATGAGAGGGAACAGACCCTGAACCAGCTCCTCGTGGAGATGGATGGATTCGATTCGAAAGAGGGCATCATAGTCATGGCGGCCACAAACAGGCCCGATATCCTGGACCCTGCACTTTTGAGGCCCGGAAGATTCGACAAGAAAATCGTGGTCGATCCACCTGACATGCTCGGAAGAAAGAAGATACTCGAGATTCACACGAGAAACAAACCGCTCGCGGAAGACGTGAATCTGGAGATCATAGCGAAGAGAACGCCGGGATTCGTCGGGGCGGACCTGGAAAACCTCGTCAACGAGGCGGCGCTTCTTGCGGCGAGGGAAGGTAGAGACAAAATCACGATGAAGGACTTCGAGGAAGCCATAGACAGGGTGATAGCCGGACCCGCAAGAAAGTCGAAGCTGATCAGCCCGAAGGAAAAGCGCATCATAGCGTACCACGAGGCGGGACACGCCGTGGTATCCACCGTGGTTCCAAACGGGGAACCCGTTCACAGAATCTCCATAATCCCCAGGGGATACAAAGCACTCGGATACACGCTTCATCTCCCTGAAGAGGATAAGTACCTCGTTACGAAGAGTGAACTTCTCGACAAGCTCACGGCTCTGCTCGGAGGCAGGGCAGCGGAAGAGGTGGTCTTTGGCGATGTGACGAGCGGAGCAGCAAACGACATAGAAAGGGCCACGGAAATTGCGAGAAACATGGTCTGTCAGCTGGGAATGAGTGAAGAACTCGGACCCCTCGCCTGGGGGAAGGAAGAGCAGGAAGTCTTTCTTGGAAAAGAGATCACACGGCTCAGAAACTACAGTGAAGAGGTAGCGAGCAAAATCGACGAAGAAGTGAAAAAGATAGTGACGAACTGCTACGAGAGGGCGAAGGAGATAATAAGGAAATACAGAAAACAGCTGGACAACATCGTGGAAATACTGCTGGAGAAAGAAACGATAGAGGGAGACGAGCTGAGGAGTATTCTGTCTGAAGAGTTCGAAAAGGTGGTGGAATGATGGATTTTGAATTCCTTGAAGGAAAAAGACTCACCGAAGATGTGGCTCTCGACGAAACTATGGTGTGGAACGAAGACATCGAGATGCTCGATCTCCATCTCGTCGCGACTTCAGCTTTGATAGGGGTAGTTCACAGGGTGTCGTACGAGCTTTTGAGCAGGTATCTCCCCAGTGATTACACGGCGGTTGTGGTGGAGAGCCTGGTAAGACACGTAAAGGCCGTCTCAACGGGGACGAGAGTCGCTGTTGGAGTCAGGGTGATTGGAGTTGTGGGAAACAGGGTGAAGTTCAGAGGAATCGTGATGAGCGGTGACGAAAAGATACTGGAGGCTGAATTCGTCAGAGCGATAGTTCCCAGGGAAAAGCTCCGGAGGTTAGCCCTTGAGAAGGCCGAGAAGACCTCAAGACTTTTTGGAATATGAGAAGGTGTTGAAATTCAAAGAGAGTGAAAAACAGATCGAAGAAACGGAGACAAAGGGCGACGTTCGAGTCGCCCTTGTTGTTCCTTCCGGCTACGAAGTGGCGGCCTCTGGACTCGCCTTTCACTACGTCCAGAAGCTCCTCAACTCCCATCCGAGGATCAGGTGTGAGAGATTCTTCTACGACGAGACCTTCAAGAAGTTCTACTCCCTTGAAACGCAGACACCGATAGATGAGTTCTCCATATGGCTTTTCTCCGTGAGCTTTGAGAACGACTTTTCAAACCTTCTCGATATTCTGAAGAAAAAAGACGTTCCTCTTTCCTGGAAAGAAAGAGAAGATTATCACCCCATCATAATAGCTGGTGGGGCGGTCACCTATTTGAACGAAGAATTCCTCATTCCGGTGGCGGATGCCGTCTACTACGGTGAGCTGGAAAAGTACCTGGATCTGTTCACGGAAGCCCTCACGGGAGAGACGAAGCAGGAAATTTTGAGTTCTCTTTCCAGGATTCCCGCTGTGGAGGTTCCCTCTCTGAAAGAACACACCGAAATAGCAGCAGGAGTCGATCTGAACGATTTTTTGCCTCACTCCAGCGTTGTTCCATCGCTGGGTGTCTTTCCCGGAAAACTTCTGGTCGAGGTGGGAAGGGGATGTATAAGGCGCTGTGCTTTCTGCATATTTGGAAAGAATCTGAAGCCGGCAAGGTTCGTGAAACCTGAAAGGTTCGAAGAGCTGGTGAGAAACACTCCATACAGAGAATATGGCCTTATAAGCGCCACCATAACCGATTACCCCTGGCTCGAGGATCTTCTCGATACAGTGGAGAAATATCAATTGAAGATCTCGGTTTCTTCCCTGAGACTGGATCGACTCTCGGAAAGGTTGCTCAGGACCCTCAAAGACTCCGGTCAGAGATCCTTTACGATCGCCCCAGAGGCGGGATCGCAGCGAATCAGGGACATCCTTAAAAAGGACATCACCGATGAACAGATAGAAAACGCCTTGAAACTGGCAAGGAGGCTGGATTTCGACAGGGTGAAGATGTACTTCATCTACGGACTCGAAGAAGAAACGGAGGAAGATCTTGAAGCCTTCAAGAAACTCGGAGATCTCGCGGTTCGACTCGGATACAGGGAGGTCCACATGAGTTTCAACCCGCTCATACCAAAGCCGGGAACGGAGTTCGAAAGAAGAAAAATGGAACCGGTTGACGTTCTGAGAAAAAAAGAGAAAATTCTGAAGGACTTACTCAGGGGCTTCAGAGTGGATTTCGAAAGCATCAGAGAATCTGTGGTTCAGTACACGATCGCACACGCCAGGAAAGAAGAGGTAGAAAGCTGGCTGAAATTCTTCGAAAAATCGGATAAAAAATCACTTGGTAAGTTGATTTACGAAGAAGGGAGGAAAAGACTGTGTTGAAAGAAAAACTTCTGAACAAAACGGCTCTTCTCGGAGTGATCGGCCTCGGGTACGTGGGCCTTCCACTCGCCGTTGAAAAAGCAAAAGCGGGATACAAAGTGTTAGGGTTCGATATCCAAAAGAAGAGGGTCGATATGGTGAACCGCGGGGAAAACTACATAGGAGACGTGGTCGACGAGGACCTCAAAGATCTTGTGGAAAAAGGTATGCTCAGGGCCACCACAGATTTTTCTGAGATGAAGAACTGCGACGTCGTCACGATATGCGTTCCAACACCGCTCGGGAAGTACAAGGAACCCGACCTCACCTACGTCATAAATACTGCAAAGGAGATTGCAAAGTACCTCCACAGAGAAATGCTTGTTGTGCTGGAGAGCACCACCTACCCGGGAACCACCGAGGAGGTCGTCCTGCCCATCCTGGAATCCACTGGACTGAAAGTCGGGAAGGATTTCTATCTCGCCTTCAGTCCTGAAAGGGTGGATCCCGGAAACAGAATTTACAAGACGAAGAACACACCGAAGGTAGTCGGTGGTGTGACGGAAAAATGCACGGAGCTTGCGAAGATCCTCTATGAAAACGTGCTCGAGGCACCCGTTCACACCGTCTCTTCACCGAGGGCGGCGGAGATGGCGAAGGTGCTCGAGAACACCTTCAGACTGGTCAACATCTCCCTCATAAACGAAGTGGCCATCGTCGCGCGAAGAATGGGAATCAACATCTGGGAAGTGATAGACGCTGCTGCAACAAAGCCCTTTGGATTCATGCCCTTCTATCCCGGACCTGGTGCGGGAGGGCACTGCATCCCGATAGATCCCTTCTACCTCGCTTACAAAGCGAAGGAGTACGACGTGAGGCTCGACCTCGTGGAGATGGCCGGTGAAATAAACGACTTCATGCCCGAGTACGTGGTGATGAGAGTTCAGGACATCCTGAACGAGAGAAAGAAACCTTTGAACGGCTCGAAAGTGCTTCTTCTTGGAGTCGCGTACAAGGGTGATATAGACGACACGAGGGAGTCGCCTGCGCTGAAGGTCTGGGACCACCTCGAAAAGAAGAAAGCGGTAGTTGAATTCTTCGATCCTTACGTTCCGGAAGTGAAGAGAGGAGACAGGATTCACCGACGGGTCGAACTCACTGAAGAGTACCTGAAAGGCGTGGACATCGTGGTGATCACGACCGCCCACAAGAACGGAGTTGATTACGACTTCGTTGTGAAGAACGCGCCCGTGGTCTTCGACACCAAAAACATCACAAAAGACGTGAAAGAAAACAGAGACAAGATCATCCTGCTTTGAACCTTCTGATCGCTTCGTCGATCTCCGGGATCTGTCTAATCAGGAAAACGTAAGAGAGAACGACGAGCGAAACGACGACTATCGCGAGGACCCTCCAGAGGGTCCTCCTTTTCCACGAGAAGGGTCTCATCGTGTATCCAAGAAGCATTCCAGACAGGAAACCTCCAAGATGAGCCGCGTTGTTGATGTTCGTGCCCGGGAGAAATCCGTACACAACGTTGATCAGAATGATGGGAAGAAGCGACATGCCGGTCACAGGTTTCATGAAGAAGGGTGTGTCCTTTCGAAAACCCGCCGCGAAGAGTATTCCGATGAGGCCAAAGATGGCACCACTAGCCCCGACGGAGATTGTGTCGTGGTAGAACACGTGCGTTGCCAGATTACCCACGATTCCGGTGAAGAAATAACCGACCAGGAACTTCTCCGTTCCGTATATATCCTCCACGATCAGGCCAAAGTAGTAAAGCGCGTATGAATTGAACAGTATGTGGAGTATTCCTCCGTGGACGAACAGAGCGGTGATCAACCTGAACCAGTCTCCCGCGTCGACTCTGGGACCGTACTGCGCTCCGTATCTCAACAAAAGCAGCATCTGAAGAACAGGATCCCTGGTCGAGAAAACACCAGAAAAGGTCATCATCACGAATATGAACGCGTTGAAGAGCAGAATGAAATAGACAGCCCGTTTTCTCATCGAAGTTTTACTCCTTTCATCTCTTCTGTGGAGAAGTCGAAGGGGTACTTCACCGGTCTTCCTTCCAGGAAAGACCTGTATATTCCAAGAACTATCTCCACCGCTTTTTTGCCGTCTTCTCCAGAGATGTAAGGCTTCCTGTCGTTCGTCACGGCCTCGTAGAAATCTCTGTACACGTACTTGTGACTGTCTCCGTACACCGTGTCCGGATCCGGTAGATTCATGAACGGATGACCCTCTTCCCCTTCGAATCTCCAGGTGAGGATCCTGTTGACGGCGAGTCCGCCGATGACCACCGTTCCTTTCTCACCGAAGATAGCGAGTGTCTCTTCTAGGTTTCTCGGAAACACGTTGCTCGTTGCTTCTATCAGGCCCGTCTTTCCACCTTTGAACTTCACGATGGCGAAACCTTCGTCTTCCGCCTCTATGTACGGGTGATTCGTGTTCGCTATGTGCCCGTAGATCTCCTCTATCTCTCCTCCGAGGAACCACTGAAGAAGATCTATGGCGTGCGTGGACTGGTTCATCAGGACCCCGCCGTCCATCTCCCAGGTACCTCTCCAGCTCGCCTGTTTGTAGTAATCCTCGTTTCTGTTCCACCTCACGGCGACAGACGCGTAGAAGATCTTTCCAAACGCCCCCGAATCGAGTTTTTTCCTCACTTCCTGAACGGGTGGATTGAATCTGTTCTGGAAGAAAACACCGAGTTTTAGATTCTTTCGTTTCGAGAGTTCTACCATCTCGTTCATGTGCTTCGTCGAAAGTGCCATGGGTTTTTCCACGAGGACGTGTTTTCCAGCTTCGAGCGCCTCCATGGTGATCTGGTAGTGTTTTCCGCTCTCGGTGGCTATGGAGATCACGTCTACGTCTTCTCTTTTGAGGAGCTCTCTGTAGTTCGTCATTGTCTCGGGTCTTCTCAAGCCCGACTTTTCGAACTGTTCGGCGGCGCGATTTGCCCTTTCTTCCACGAGATCACACACCGCCACCGTTTCGAACAAATCACGTGTTTCAATCAGCGCTGGAACGTGTTTCTTCTGTCCGATCCTTCCGCATCCCACGAGTGCTATCCTCAGTTTCATAATGAACCTCCCTTTCGAAGATCAAAAGACCAATCACCACAAGCACAACTCCTCCCACAAGAAGAGCGGAGGGAAGTTTCAGTTTCAGCAGGTGTTCCGCCACGGCCGTTACAACTGGTATGTAGTATATCATGTTCGTTGTCGTTCTGCTTCCCAGTCTCTCTATGGCTTTGTTCCAGAGAAAGTAAGCAAGACCCGAGCAGACGAGTCCCAGATAAAGAAGAGAAATCACAACGATTGAGTTCATCTCGCTTATCTGCCAGAACTTTCCGGCTGAGAAAGGAAGGAAGAACACAACGCCCCAGAACATGATCCCCGCGTTTTCTCTGAAGGAGAGACTCCCGAGACTTTCTATGTGGTGAGTGTAAAAGACCCACGACAGAGCCGCGCCGAAGGCGAGAAGGTCTCCGAGGGGATTCAGTTTCAGAACGAACCTGCCGTTCAAAACGACGAGGGCCACCCCGAGAAAGGACAGGATCACACCCAGGTACATCTTCGAAGTGGTTTTCTTTTTCTGAACGAGATGCGAGAAAAGGAGAAAGAATACAGGAGCTGAAGACACTATGATCGCTGCGTTGGTGGGCTCTGTGAACATGAGGGCGGAATTCTCGAACGCGAAGTAGCTGAACACTCCCCAAAAGCCAGCCATCACGATATTTTTATTGAAAAGCTTTGGTCTTCCACCGGATATGAGGAAAAGAAAAAAGAAAGCGAAGATGAACCTCAGAAAACCCGCAAAGAACGGATCCAGAACCTGAACTACCACTTTGGTGGCAAGAAAAGAGATCCCCCAGAACACCACAACGAGCCACGCGAAGAACCTTTCCAAAGTCATCTCTCCCTTCTCAGCACCTCACCGATCTTGGGAACGAAGTCCTTCTTTCTGGACATAACCCCCTTCAACAGAAAGAGACCGTCCTTCTTTTCCGCGTTGAAGGCTTTTTCCACTAACTTTTGATCTCCATCCATCATCAGAAGACTCGCTTCTTCCACAGGATTCGTGAAGAGCACAAAGAAATGTTTGACACCGAATTCTCCCTTGAGGGTCTTCAGTGCGTTCGTGAAACGTTCCTTTTCTTTCAAAAGTGTTGAAAAGTCCGACGTCATTATCTGAGAAACGGCGAAGGATTCTTCTTCCATCTCGTAGACTTTCACGTCGCGCTTCAGCAGTTCAGCGGGATCGACGTCTTCCGGTATCTTCATCCCTTCTTTCAACAGTTTCTTCGCAAATTTTTCCAGATCGAGTTTGGCAACATCAGCCAGGAGATTCGCCATCTTCCTGTCTTTCTCTGTCGTCGTGGAGAGTTTGAAGAAGAGTGTATCGGAAACGATGCCCGAGAGCAGAATTCCGGCTATCTCCCTTTCCATCTTCACACCGTTTTTCAAGAAGAACTCTGCAACTATTGTTGAGGTGCTTCCGACGGGTTCGTTGTAGAAGAAAACGGGATTCAGAGTGCTCAGTCCACCGAGCCTGTGATGGTCTATGATCTCGAGGATTTCCGCTTTCTCGACTCCTTCCGGTGCCTGGGTGATCTCGTTGTGATCCACGAGGATCACTTTTTTCCTCACATCTTTGAGCAGGTCCGTCCTAGTTATAACACCACAAAGCCGCCCTTTCTCGTCTTCTACGAACGCTGCTCTTATCTTCGAGTTGAAGACGATCTCTTTTACTTCTTCGAGTGTGTCCTTCTTCGTCACCGTGGGGAATTTCTTGCTCATCACGAGGGTCACGGGGAGTGAAAGGTTTATGAGCTTTGCGGCGCCGAACGCGTCGAACTTCACTCTCAAAACGGCGGCGTTCTTTTCTTTTGCTATTTCAAGCACCCTGTTTGATACTGGGGCGTTGTTCACGACTATCATGAGTTTTGCTCCTTTTTCCAGAAGAGCGATCTGGGCCGGTTCGTTGTCTCCCACGATCACCACGTCACCTATCTCTATCTTTCCCAGGAGCACATGAAGGGCATCCACCGCTATGTGAACCTTTCCAGCCACGATTTTTTCTTTCATGTGGTCACACACGACCTCTGCTTTCAGTATCCTTACTAGCTGATCGAACGGAACCGGGTGTATAACCAATGGTTCTATCTTCAATCTCCTCACGTAGACTCGAGCAATGTTGCTTTCAGTGACCACTCCTATCATTTTCTCCTTTGAAACCACCGGAACGTTTTTTATTCCTTTGCTTTCCATGAGCATGGCCACGTCGTAAACCGGAGTGTTCGGAGAGACAAAAATGGGGTTTTTCAGCTCGAGATCTTCAACGGTAGGTTCGAGCGTTTCAATGAGAACGGGAGGCTTTACTCCAAAATATTTGAGTACGAAGAGAGACTCGTTCGTGAGTTCACCACTTCGAGCTGGAATGAATGTTTTTCCCTTTTCCACATTGTTTTTGAAGTGCGCGTACCCTATCGCAGAGCAGACACTGTCGGTATCCGGATTTTTGTGTCCTATCACGTACACTCTTTCCAATGTTTTCACCTCCACTACTAAAAAGATTCTATCAGATGATATAATCCTTATCGAGAACGTGACCATGGGAGGAGGAATACGGTGTTGAGAAAAGACATAGGAATAGATCTCGGTACGGCGAACACCCTCGTTTTTCTCAGAGGGAAAGGCATTGTGGTGAATGAACCATCGGTGATAGCGATAGATTCGACCACAGGTGAGATACTGAAGGTCGGTCTCGAAGCGAAAAACATGATAGGAAAAACTCCCGCCACGATCAAGGCCATAAGGCCCATGAGGGATGGCGTTATAGCGGACTACACCGTGGCCCTTGTGATGCTCAGGTATTTCATAAACAAAGCCAAGGGCGGAATGAATCTGTTCAAACCTCGTGTGGTTATAGGAGTTCCCATAGGAATAACGGATGTGGAAAGGAGAGCCATTCTCGATGCTGGGCTCGAGGCGGGTGCCAGTAAGGTCTTTCTCATAGAAGAGCCCATGGCGGCTGCTATAGGCTCAAATCTCAACGTCGAAGAGCCCTCCGGGAACATGGTGGTGGACATCGGTGGAGGAACGACGGAGGTCGCCGTCATCTCCCTTGGAAGCATTGTCACGTGGGAGTCGATACGTATCGCTGGAGACGAAATGGACGAAGCCATAGTTCAGTACGTGAGGGAGACCTATCGGGTAGCGATCGGTGAGAGAACGGCCGAACGGGTGAAGATAGAGATAGGGAACGTCTTCCCATCCAAAGAAAACGATGAGCTCGAAACGACGGTTTCCGGGATAGACCTTTCCACTGGACTGCCCAGAAAACTCACTCTGAAAGGAGGAGAGGTGAGGGAAGCCCTCAGGAGTGTGGTGGTAGCCATAGTGGAGAGCGTGAGAACCACTCTGGAAAAAACGCCTCCCGAGCTCGTTTCCGACATCATAGAACGCGGAATTTTCCTCACCGGCGGCGGGTCTCTTCTAAGAGGGCTCGACACTCTGCTTCAGAAAGAAACGGGGATCAGTGTCATCAGGTCCGAAGAGCCGCTCACCGCTGTGGCTAAAGGAGCGGGAATGGTTCTGGACAAGGTGAACATTCTGAAGAAGCTTCAGGGTGCCGGGTGATGAAAAGACTGATCCTTTTTCTTCTCTTCCTCACCGTTTTCTTTCTGAACGAGACTTTCAACGTGTCTGACAAACTACAGCCCTTTTTTTACAGAATAACTTTCCCCTTCCTGAAGCTGAGAGCCACGGTTCAGGAAGTGATTTTGAGGTTTCAAAACAGGATCTATCCAGGTGATGTTTATCTGGGAACCAAGAGCGTGGGAAACCTTTTCTTTGTGACCGGGAAGGGAGAAGGTTTTTTCTACATTCTGGGAGAAGCGGAAGAAGGTGCCATCGTTCTCGATCCGCTGGAGAAGAGGTTCCTTGGGATAGTTGTGGAAAAAGGTCCTATTTCAAAGGTTATGAGAGTGTTTTCTGAGGATTTCGTGGAAAAGGTGAGGGTGGAAAACGATCGCGAGTCCGTTGTGGGAGTCGTCAAAGGGGAACGTGTTCCCAGACTCTCTGTTATAGAAGACATAGACGTGACGGGCTGGAAGGTGTACTTCGAAAGCGAAAAATGGAACGTGGCCTTCAAAGAGTACCTGTTCATAGGAACCGTAGCGGGACGTGATGAGGAGTACTTTCTGCTGAACGTGACACGGGACGTTCCGGACAGGGTGATCGTCATCGGGGTGGTAGAATGATCTATGTTCTTGCCTTTCTCAGCATCTTCTGGGACTACGTCTTCCAAGACGTTTTGAGTTTCTTTCCCGCCTTTCTGGGCCTTGCCTTCTGCAGGAGAAACATTCCTCTTTTGTTTATTGTGATTTTGATCAGACTCTTCGCAATTCCAGGATACTGGTATATCTTCGTTTTGATCGTATTTTTGATCCTTGACGCCTTGAGGGAGCATTTCTCTTCAGTGTTGCTCCCCGCTGTTGTCCTTGTGGCTGTCGGCTGTCTTGTCGGTGAAATTCGGATGCTGACGGTTTTGCTTTCCGCCGCCACTGGCATCGTGTTCATTCTGGGAGGATCGAAGCGGTGAAGAACAGGTTGATTCTGATCCTGATGGCCCTATCGTTTGTCTTGATCATCATGAAAGCTTTCCAGGTGCAGATCCTCGAACACGAGAAACACAAAAAGTACATAGACCTTCTTCAAACAAGGCTCGTGAAGATTCCCGCTCCACGGGGAAAGATCATCTCAAGTGATGGAAAAGTGCTCGCAAAAGATGAAGTGGTGTACGTCCTCGATCCGTGGCTGAACAGCATAGATGAGCTGAAAAAAACAGGCCTCTTCACTCCCGAGGAGATTCTCTCACTTGTCAAAGGTGAATCCATAGTCATCGACAAAGCGAGAGCGGATGTGATTTCGAAGGCTGGAATGCGGGTCGTCATGGATTACAGGAGAAAGTACGAGCCGCTCGCACCGCATGTGGTTGGTTACGTGAACGCAGACAGGTCGGGAATGTACGGTGTGGAGAGTGTGTACGACGAATTCCTGACGGGTACAGACGGTGTGAAGATGGTCTTTGTGGAACCGTCCGGCGCGATATCTTCCGAGGTTCTTAGAAGCCCTCCAAAGCCCGGCGAAGATGTAACACTCACGATCGATACCAGGATACAGAAAGTTGCCGAGGAATCTCTTGAAAAAACTGGAAATCCGGGCTCTGTGATCCTCTCTGATGTCAGAACAGGAGAAATCCTCGTTCTCGCATCGTTTCCAGGATACAATCCCCAGGATTTTTACGAGGGCTTCACAAAAAGAGAGTGGGAAAGGCTCGCCAGAAATTCACCTTCTCCTCTGGTCAACAGAGCGATATCGTCCGCGTACAGCCCGGGGTCTTCCATAAAGGTCCTTTGGGCCATAGCTGCTTTGCTGAACGGAGTCGATCCAGAAGAGAAGATCAACTGCCGTGGAGTGTTCGATTACAGAAACAGCAAGGGAGAAGTGGTGGCGAGGTACAGGGACTGGAAAGAAGAGGGTCACGGCCTCACCGATCTTAGAAAGGCGATCAGGGTCTCCTGCAACGTCTACTTCTATCAGCTGGGACTGAAGATCGGTGTGGACAAAATGGCGGAAGTTGCGAAGAAGTTGGGCATTTTCGAAAAGACAGGAATAGACCTTCCAGGTGAGAAGAGCGGTACATTTCCAACCCCCGAGTGGAAGATGTCCAAGATAGGAGAACCCTGGTATCCTGGTGACACCATCCTGATGTCCATCGGCCAAGGATATCTCACAGTGACTCCTTTGGAGCTTTTGAAGCTTGTTTCACTTGTGGCAAACGAAGGAATATTCTACAGACCACACGTGGTGAAAAAGATCGGTTCAAAGGTGATGAAACCGGAGATTGAAACACAGGTTCAGATCGATGAGAAGATATGGACCTTTCTCAGGAACGCCATGGTCGACGTGACGTCCTTCAAAGGAAACGAGGAGGAAGACCCCGGAACGGCGTACCACGTGTTCGGAGACTTTCCGTACAGAGTGGCTGGGAAAACGGGTACCGCCGAGACCGGGAGCGGTGCTCCTCACTCGTGGTTCATAGGTTTTGCTCCCGCGGAAAATCCAGAAGTTTCAATCGTGGTGATGGTGGAACACGGGGGATACGGTTCCGGTGTAGCGTCCCAGATAGCAAGAAGAGTTCTGGAAGAATACTTCAAACTGAAAGAAAGTGCTCAAGAAACTCCCGCGTCCTCTCGTTCTCAGGATTAGAGAAGATCTTCTCGGGAGGTCCCATCTCGACGATTCGTCCATCGTCCATGAAAACTACCCTGTCGGAGACGTCACGGGCGAATCTCATTTCGTGTGTCACGATCAGCATGGTCATACCCGATTGGGCCAGGTCCTTTATGACGTCGAGCACCTCTTTCACGAGCTCAGGATCGAGAGCGGAGGTGGGTTCGTCGAAGAGCATGAGCTCCGGGTCCATCATGAGGGCCCTCGCTATAGCCACCCTCTGCTGCTGTCCACCGGAGAGGTTTCCGGGCTTTTCGTTTATCTTTTCGATGAGACCCACCCTTTCCAGGAGCTTTCTCGCTTTTTCTACAGCTTCATCTTTCGGCATGTTCTTCACCTTCATCGGAGCGAGTATGAGGTTGTTCAGGACGGAAAGGTGCGGAAACAGGTTGAACTGCTGAAAGACCATACCTATGGAACTCCTTATCCTGTTTATGTTCCTGTGGGTGATGAGTTCACCTTTGAAATAGATCTTCCCCTGTTGATACTCCTCGAGCAGGTTTATACAGCGAAGAAAGGTGCTCTTTCCGCTGCCGCTCGGGCCGATGATGGAGATCACTTCACCCTTTTTCACCTCGAGGTCGATTCCCTTGAGCACGTAGAGTTTTCCGAAGTACTTGTGAAGATCTTCGACTTTTAAAACGGTCATACTTTCAACCTTCCTTCCACGAACTTCACCAGTCTGGAAACGGAGAAAGTTATGGCAAAGTAGATCAGCGCAACACCACCGTATATGGGGAAACTCATGAAGGTTCTGCTCACGATGTATTGAGCGCTTCTCATGAGTTCCACGGTTCCTATCACCATGGCGAGGGAACTGTCCTTTGCGAGGGCGATGAACTCGTTTCCGAGGGCCGGAAGTATGTGCCTGAAGGCCTGGGGAAGGATCACATAGATCATCGCCTGTGCGTGTGACATACCGAGAGATCTCGCCGCCTCGTACTGTCCTTTTGGAACGGATTGTATCCCCGCCCTCACGATCTCGGCAACGTACGCACCGCTGTTTATTCCGAGCGCAACGACAGCGGCTGTGAACCTGTCGAATTCGAGCCCCAGTTCGGGAAGTCCAAAGTACACGAGAAACAGCTGGACCATCAGGGGTGTTCCCCTGAGAAACTCCACGTAGATAGAAGACGGGTACCTTATGATCCGGTACTTCGAGAGCCTTCCCATGCCGACGAAGATCCCTATGGCGAGCCCTATGAGAACGGCCAGAGAAGTAAGCTGAAGGGTGCGCAGGGCACCCTTCAGAAGGAGCGGTAGATTATCCACAATTACGCTCAACCATTCCGGCATCTTTCACTCCTCCATCACTCTGAGAACCATTTTTCTATGAGCACGTCGTACGGACTCTTTTTGAGCTCTCTCAAAACGCTGTTGATGAATTCCAGAAGATCCGTGTCCTCTTTCCTCACGGCGATACCGTACTGCTCGCTGGAGAGCACTCCACTCGAGATAACAAGATCCGGATTCTTCGCCACAAAGGCCCTTGCCGTGGCGGAGTCCAGCACCACCGCGTCTGCTCGGCCTCTCTTCAGTTCGAGAAACGCGTCCGTGAATTTATCGAACCTGACGACCTTGATACCTTCGTACTTTGAAACCTCTATGTCTCCGGTGGTACCGATCTGAACAGCCACGGTTTTCCCTACGAGATCTTCGTAGGTCTTCGGTCGGAAGTCACTGTCTTTCCTCACTACGATGACCTGTCCCGCGTCGAAGTACGGATCGGAGAAGGCCACGACCTTCTTTCTCTCCTCCGTGATCGTCATGCCGGAGATGATCACATCGATCTTCTTTGTGAGCAGGCTCGGAATGAGTCCGTCGAAGGTCATATCGACGATCTTCAGCTCAACACCGAGTCTTCTCGCGATTTCCTTTGCAAGATCGACGTCGAAACCCGCGATGTTACCGTTCTCATCGACGAATTCGAATGGGGGAAAATCCGCGGAGAGTCCAACGAGCAGGTATCCTCTGCTTTTGATCTCGTCGATGGTTCCAGAGAAGATCACGATCGAAACCAGAAGAACCAAAACCACGAGTAATTTTTTCATATTATCACCTCCGATTTATTATAACACAGTGCTGCATATCAATGCTTTATGAAGAGCAGCCACAGAGCGAAGGCGAGAGCGAGAATCCACGTGAACCAGTGTACTTCTTTCGATTTCCCGGAGAAGAACTTCACCAGTGCATAAGAAATGATACCGAGCGCTATTCCATTGGCTATGGAGTATGTGAGTGGCATAGTTATAACGGTGATGAACGCAGGGAGCGCTTCTGTGATGTCGTCCCATTTCACTCTTCCAAGGTTTCCGATCATGAGCGCACCAACGAAGATCAGAGCGGGAGCGGTCGCGTATCCAGGAACCGTCTGGGCGAGAGGGGCGAAGAAGAGCATGGCGAGCATACAGAGTGCAACGACGAGGGCCGTGAGGCCAGTTCTTCCTCCTTCTGCGATACCCGCACCGCTCTCGATGTACGTGGTCACCGTCGAAGTTCCAAAGAGTGCACCCACGGAAGTTCCTATCGCGTCCGCGAGGAACGCCCTGTTCGCCCTCGGAAGCTCTCCGTTCTTCATGAAACCAGCGCTCTGAGCGAGTCCTGTGATGGTACCGAGTGTGTCGAAGAAGTCGACGAAGAAGAAAGTGAGAACAACGATCCAGAAGTCAAGGCTCAAAAATCCAGAAAAGTCGAGCTTCATGAACGTCGGAGATATATCTGGAACAGGACCGACGATTCCCTGGTACTTCGTGACTCCTATGCCGGGGATGGCACCTACGAGTGTGGCCACGAGAATCCCTATCATCACCGCTCCCGGGATCTTCCTGTGGTAGAGCGCCACGATCACCAGGAGCCCCACGACCGTCACGAATACACCGGGATTCGTGAGATCACCGAGGGCAACGGAAGTGGCGGGATTGGAAACAACGATTCCCGCACTCCTCAACCCTATGAAGGCGATGAAGAAACCGATACCCGCGGAGATGGCCACTTTTATGGACTCGGGTATGATCCCGGCGACGAACTTTCTGAACCCAACGAGTGTCAAGCCTATGAAGATCAGACCTTCAACGAACACGGCAGCGAGGGCCACTCTCCAGTCTATCCCCATGCCGAGGCACACAGTGTAGGTGAAGTACGCGTTCAGTCCCATACCGGGTGCGAGTGCGAAAGGATAGTTCGCGAAGAAGGCCATGACGAGAGTGGCTGTGGCGGATCCCAGTATCGTTGCGACCATGAATGCTCCGAAGAACTGCTGGTACAGGGGGCTGCTCGCGTCCACACCAACCGCCTGAACGAGGATGGAAGGATTCACAAAAACGATGTAGGCCATGGTGAGGAAAGTGGCGATACCCGCGAAGATCTCCGTTTTCACGTTCGTCCCGTTCTCTTTGAGACGGAACACACAGCTCACCTCCAAATATAAAAAATTTAAGGGGATCTCTGGATCCCGTACTTTGTTTTGATTTTCTCATGTTTTCTTTAAAGGAGTTTTAAACAAAGGAAAAGCGGGAGGAACAACCTCCCGCTCACTCGCCGTACTCTTCCTTGAGATACTCCCTTATCTTCTGATCCGCCGTCTTTATCGCAGTTTCCATGTCTACCTTTCCGTTGATGAAATCGGAGAACATGTTTCCAACCACCGTTCTGATCTCGTACCATACACCGATCTGTGGATCGAACACGGCGTTGTCTATCTGCTTCAGAGGTATTTCGATCAGAGGATCGGATTTAGCCGCTTCCTTCCAGATCGACGTTTCGAGGGCGCTTCTTCTCACAGGAATGTAACCCGTGTTGATCGCCCAGTAAGCAGTCACCTCAGGAGAGATGAGGTACTTCATGAACTCCCAGGCGGCACGTTTTTCCTCATCGCTTGCCGTGTTGAACATGATGATGTCTGTTCCGGCGAACGGCACCTTGTTCGTCACCCAGGTGGGAACTGGAGCCCAGCTCCAGGTGAACTTCCCCTTTGTGGAGCTTTCCACGTAGGGCCTTCCCGCTATTGTGTCGATGTACATCATGATCTTCTGCTGACCGAAGATATCGTTGAGGTATCCACCTTGGAAGTACGCGATACCATCGTCCACCATCTTCTTCACGAAGGCAAGGACCTCTCTTGTTTCCTGGCTGTCGATGTTGGAAACCCATTTGCCGTCGACCTGTTTCAGGATGGAACCACCGCGGAGGATGAGGAGTATCTGGAAGAAGTCAACGGTCGTCCTGAAGCCAAAACCGTACTGGTCGATCTTCCCATCTCCGTCAAGATCTTCCGTCATGATTCTCGCGGCTTCGTAGAGTTCATCGATCGTTTTGGGCACATCCACACCGTACATTGCAAAGGCGTCCGCGTTGTAGTAGAGTATGTAGAGACTCTTGTTGAACGGAACCGCGTAGACGGTGTCTCCCCACATACAGTTGTCTCTCAGAGGTTTGAAGACATCTTCCCACTCTTCCCTGGTCAGCCCTATCTTCGGATCGTTCACGAACTCGTTCAGAGGCTGCACGACACCGCTCTGGATGAGTTTTGCCGTCCAGTTGGAATAAGACTGTGCGATCGTGGGAAGTTCTCCTGCCTGCGCTGCTGCGAGGAGCTTCTGAGAGAGTGCACCGTAGTTTCCAACGTAGACCGCTTCGACCTCGATATCCGGGTGAAGTTCGTTGAAGGTGTTCACTATCTCTTGGAGAGTTTTGCCGTGTCCCCCGCCCATGGCGTGCCAGAACGTGACTTTCACCTTCGCGAGGGCAAAAACACTGAGAATCACCATGAAAACAACGAGAAATTTCTTCACAGGAATCCCTCCTTTCTCAATGATTTCCCCTTGAATTATACCGCATAGGTTATAATTTGAATGTGAAGAAACTCAAGGAAAGAGAGGTCTGAGTATGAAACCCTCGAAGAAGCTGAGAGAAGCGATTCTTGCGTACCTCTTTCTTCTTCCGTCACTTGTGATCCTTGGGATGTTCGTTTTCTGGCCAGTTGGATTCTCTTTTGTCCTGAGTTTCTTCAAGTGGGATTTCAGAAACATGAAGAATCCATACTTCACGGGACTTGACAACTACATTGAGATCTTCAAGTTCGACTATCCACCGAAGTACTCTTTCGTTTTCACCGTTCTGAACACCTTCTTTCATCTCGCGGTTGCCGGTGCGATTGTGATGCTGATCGTCCATCTGATCAGGAAAAGAACCCTCTCGGGAATCGTTTCCAACACTCTCATTGTATTGATTTACATCGTTTTGAACCTCTTCAACGCGGAAAATCCCATCCTCTCTTTTCTGGCTGCGGCTATCTCCTGGAGCTGGCTGGTGTACGATTTCAAGCGGGTGGAACTCAAGAACACCTGGCTCTGGTTCATCCTGTTTCTTGCGGTCTTCGTTTTCGTGGAGCTGAGCTCGTCTCTTCCTGGGCTGGTGAACTTCCTGCTCGACGCGAAGGACAAGAATCTCTTCCTGAAGTCGCTCACCAACACACTGTACTACGTGATACTGAGCGTTCCTTCGCAGATTTTCCTTTCTCTCGTGATCGCCCTTCTTCTGAACAGCAACGTGAAGTTCAGGGTGTTCTTCAGGACCGCCTACTTCATACCCTTCGTCACATCAGTTGTTGCAATCTCTCTTGTCTGGAAGTGGATCTTCAACGACGAGTTCGGTCTCTTGAACTACATCCTCTCTCTGTTCAACATAGAACCCATCTCCTGGCTGAAAGACGAAAGATGGACTATTCCCACGATAGCCATCGTCTCCGTCTGGAAGACCGTAGGGTACGATGCGGTGATCTTCCTCGCGGGGCTCCAGAACATAGACAGGTCTTACTACGAAGCGGCTGAGGTGGATGGTGCAAATTCCCTGCAGAAGTTCTTCTACATCACCTGGCCGCTTTTGTCACCGACGACCTTCTTTCTGCTCATCGTCTCATTGATAGGAGCCTTCAAGGTCTTCGCGGAAGTCTACGTTCTCTACGATGGGCTTCCGGGACCGTACAACAACAGCGGAATGACGCTCGTTTACTACGTGTTCGATCTGTTCTACAGACAACAGAGAATGGGAATTGCTTCGGCGGCAGCCTATATTCTTTTTGCGATCATTCTGATCTTCACCTTCATCCAGTACAGGGTTGGAAGAAGAGCGGTCGAATATGTTTCGTGAGGTGATAGTGTGAAGAAGCTGGTCATATACATTCTCCTCGTATTCGGTGCCGTTGTCATGCTGGGACCTTTCATCTGGATGCTGCTCACCTCCTTCAAAGCACCTTCGGAGGTTCAGCAATGGCCCCCGAGCTTCTACACGAAGAACTTCGCTTTCTCACGCGACGTGAAAACGATCCTGAAACCTGGTGTTCAGAGGGTCGCAAAGGGAGTCAGCCTGAGAGAAGCGTACGCTTTGAAAACGGCCGAAAAAAATCTGCTCACCATCACGGTGAACGACGACCCGTTCCAAAGAGGAACGATGGTGATCCCTCTCAAAGGGGCAAGATACACAACGGAGGTAGATGTTGAAAAAGTCAAAGAACTCTCCTCTAAATCTCCGGTGGAATTTTCCTGGAAAACACCAGAAGAATTCTTCGAGCAGTTCTTCATACACTACAAGAGTGGTGCGGATCCGTACCTTCAACGTGCAAAACTGGTGAACGAAATTCTGAGTTCAGTAGAGGGTGCTCTGCGGACCATCTCTCAGATGAATCGATTTGCGGACGTCAGGATAAAAGATGAGGAGGAAAAGGAAAGATTTCTTTCTTTTCTCGAGACCGTGAGTGGGGAACTCTCTTCTTTCCAGGAGAAGGTGCTCAGCATGAAATCGGGTACCACTCTCGTTCTCTCCGACGAAGAAGTGGAGAAACTCTATGAGCTTCTCGATGGTTTACGGCTCGAATACTCTGGAGACAATCCGCTCGTTCCTGTCTACAGAAAGAATGTGGTCTCTCCTTTCGAAGAGGTGAAGAGAAACGTCTCCTACTACCTTGAGGTCAGCGGCTTCTTCCAGAGCGTTCAGAACCTCGCTGTGGAAAAAGACATCGTCGCCCGCTCGATGAAAAAAGATGAGAGAAAAGCTCTCTTTTTGAAAAAGATCGGAAACTTCCCCGACAGAGAGCTCGTGGAAAGGCTCCTGGAGGAATCGGAAAGCCCCGTTGAGGACTACGTCTCTTTGAAAGAGAAAGAACTCTCGGAGAAACACCACGTGGATCTTCTTACCATCGCTTCGGCGAAGCCGGTTGTCTCTTCTCTGATCTCTCTCGCACAGGAAAACGGGATCGAAACAGAAAACTTCTCTCAAATGGTCGCTGAGATGGACATCAAACTCGCTGAAAGTAGCACCTACAGAGTGTTGAAGTCGAAACTCTCCCAGCTTGGTCTGGATGAGAAGTTCCTCACCGAAGTGGCCGGTTATCTCAAAAGCGTTGCGCTCCTCAGAAAGGCCTACGAAGACGCGATGAGCTCCTGGAAGATTGTGGACGCTCCTGACTTTGTGAAGGAAGTCCGTGTGAAGGGTGGCGAAGTGATAGAAGTTCTTCTGGAGGGTGTCCCTTCCGTTTTCCTGAGTGATGAACCCATCGACTCTGTGAAACTCAGGTTCTCTTTCTCCGAAGTGCTGGCTAACATCTTCCAGAACTACGTTGATGCCTGGAACGCAGCACCCTTCCCAAGGTACTACTTCAACACGTTTTTTGTGGCGACGATAACCACTCTGCTCGAGGTGGTTACCGCATCTCTCGCCGCGTACGCCTTCTCTTGGATGGTCTTTCCCGGAAGAGACTTCATCTTCGGTCTCTTCCTTGCGACCATGATGATCCCGGGAGAGGTGCTCCTCGTTCCCAACTTCATCACGATCTCGAAACTCGGCTGGATTGACACCTACTACGCCCTCATAATTCCCTGGATCGTCAGTGTCTTCGCGATATTCCTTCTGAGACAGCACTTTCTGACCATACCAAGGGAACTCTTCGATGCTGCAAAGATAGACGGATGTTCTCACTGGAGGTTTCTCTGGCAGATGGTGGTGCCTCTCAGCAGGCCTGCCGTCATCACCTCTGCACTTCTCAAATTCGTCGGAAGCTGGAACGCGTTCCTGTGGGTCCTCATCGTCACAAACAGCGAAAAGTACAGAACACTGCCCGTGGGACTCCAGGCGTTCAGTTCAGACGTGGGAACTCAGTACAACCTGCTCATGGCGGCCGCTACGTTCTCGATTCTTCCCGTGGTGATACTCTTCATCTTCACCCAGAAGTACTTCATCCAGGGAATCGCGAGGACCGGATTGAAATGAAGGAGGCGGTGATATGAAAAAACTCGTTCTTCTGATTCTGATTCTTTCCTGTGTGGTCTTTGGAGGGATATACTATGGAAACCTTCACTCACACACCTCCTATTCAGATGGTTCTGGAACACCAGACCAGGCCTACGAGTATGCGAAGAGTTATCTCGACGTTCTCGCGATAACGGACCACGCCTACTACTTCACCCAGAAGATCGATGGAAATACGAAGCCTTATCTGACGAAGCTTGCCGCGGAGAGGCACACAAAAGACGGTGAGTTCGTCGCACTTCAGGGTTTCGAGTGGACCGCGGGAGTGGGACACATAAACGTGTACGAGTCTCTCGAGTGGATCGACAGAAACCAGGAAAGTTCTCTAGAAGGTTTCTACAGGTGGCTCGTTGAACACAAAAAACTCGCCCAGTTCAACCATCCCATAAGCACCTTTGGGACCTTCGATTCGTTCCGGTATTTCCCGGAAGCGGACCAGTACGTGAACCTGATCGAGGTAGGAAACGGGAACTGGGCCTCAGGAGACGTGATAAACGAAGAGATGTTCGGAAACTACATCCTCGCGTTGAACAAAGGATGGCACCTCGGTGCCACCGTGGGACAGGACAACCACAAGCCCAACTGGGGAAGCGCGAACGAGGGAAGAACCGGCATCGTGGCGGACGCTCTGACCTACGACGACATAATGGACGCCCTCTGGAAGAGGCACACCTTCGGAAGCGAAGACAAGAACGTCAAAGTTCTTTTGAAGAGCGATACCCATCTGATGGGAGACATCGTTTTTGTGGAAGATCTCTCTCCCCAGAAGATCAACCTCGAGTACGAAGACACAGAAAAACTCCTCTACCTTGCCGTCATCTCTCAGAGCGGGACCGTTTTGGAACTCAGACCGAACACAGAGAGATTGAATCTGACTCTCTCAGTCATACCTCCCGATGGATACGAGTGGTACTTCGTTTACATGAAACAGTTCGACGGTGACGAGATAGTCACCTCACCGATCTGGTTTCAGATCTCTTCTTCTGTCTACGTGAACAGTGTGAGGATCTCTCCAGAAGAGATACACGACGGTGAATCGGCGAAGGTCTACTTCGAGATCTACAACGTGACCGGTGAAGACCAGAATGTGAAGCTTTCCGTTCTTCTCGATGGAAACCCGTTGAGAGAGGTAGAGCTGAAGTTCTCACCGTACCAGGTGAAAAGATTCGTCGTTCCCACAGGATCGCTGGAGAAAGGCTACCATCGTGTTTCTTTCCTTGTGGATGGGAAACTCGTTCAGTCGAGCGTTTTCTTCGTGAAAGAAAAGCTGAAGGGTGTGATCATGATCGACACCCTTCACGAGAACGATCATCTGGAAGAACTCAAATCGCTCGTAGAAGAACTGGAAAAGAGAGGATACAACGTGAAGTACCCGAAAGTGATGCTGAAAGACCTGGAGGGTGTGGACATCCTCATCGTCTCAACTCCCAAAGAAGGTGGATTGAGCTTTGCAAAGAAGCTTTCGGACAAAGAGATCGAGGCCATTGAGAATTTCAAGGGCAAGATATACATCGTCCCGGGTGGTGACGAGGAGTACAGGAAGATCTATCTGGAGAAGATAAAAGGGGAGGTTGTCACACTCGAAGAATTGAGAAGGAAACTGCTCGAGGAGTGATGAATGTTGAAGAGGCTTGGAATAGTCGGCTTTGGAGCGAGTGCCATCGGGTTCATCAACGGACTCATAGAGAGTGGAAGGGTGAAAGACTACAGGATCATCGTTCTGGAAAGGGGAAAAGACTACTCCCACAACACCATCTCCGGTGTGAGGATGGACGGGAAGATCTTCATCTCCCACGGCATGGGAGGAGAGATCTACATTCCTCTTGAAATACAAGCGAAGACGGTGGAGTTCTACCTGAAGTTTTCCGGCTACACTCCCACCGTCGATAAAAGAGAAGGCATCGTGAACTACCTGAAGTCCTTCGAAAGGGATGGCAGGAAGATAGAGTTCGGAGAGTCCTTCTCGAACGAAGAGATCTACAAGCGCTTCTATCACCACGGTTTCGAACCGGTGAAGTCCTATTTCTTCCATCTGGGAACGGATATCCTGAAAGAGACTAACAAGAACATATACGAGTACTTCTCCTCCTTTGAGAACATAGAGTTTTTCTTTGGAACCGCTGTGGAGGATGTGGAGTTCGGCCCTCCCCACAGGGTGCACACAAGCAGGGGAGAGTTCGAGTTCGACGAGCTCGTGATCGCCGTTGGAAGAAGCGGACACAGACTCATGGAGCGTCTCAAAGAGAAATATCCACAGCTTGTCAAGCCGAACCAGTTCGTCGACATCGGTGTCAGGTACGAACTCCCGAACCACGTGATGGATCCATTCTCCGATATGTACGAGGTGAAGGTTCGCTACAGGACCAAAACGGGTTACATCTGCAGGATCTTCTGCCAGAATCCGGCAGGGAAGGTGACACTGGAAAAGTACGAAGACTTCACCACGGTGAACGGCTATTCTGACAGCCTGCATAAGACGGAGAACACGAACTTCGCCATTCTCGTCACCACGCGCTTCACAGAGCCGTTCAAGGATCCCACGGGATACGGTGTCAACCTCGCAAAGCTCGCAAACATCTTAGCCGGCGACAGAGAGAAGGTGATTCTGCAGACGTACGGGGATTTCAAAGAGTTCAGAAGGACGAAGAGGCTCGGAAGGGTTCATCCCACTCTGGATCCCGAAAGTTACATTTTGGGAGACGCGAATCTCGTCTTTCCGTCGAAGATCAGAGAATCCCTCGTGGATTTCGTGGAGAACCTGGAGAAGGTCATACCGGGGGCTTCCTACTTCGACAACCTGCTCTACGCCGTCGAGGTGAAGTTCTACACGAACAAGTTCCTGAACGACATCGTGGAAGGTCTCCACGTGGTGGGAGACTGCTCCGGGTGGACCAGATCGATCCAGTACGCCACCTCGATGGGATACATGAGAGCTGTTGGAATGAAGATTCAATCTCTGTGAGACAGAATCGCAAAGAATCCCCACTCGATGAGAAGAACAGAGAAGAAAACGACGAAACCTTCCCAGAAGGTGAACCTGTGCACGTTGAAGATGTGAAGAAACAGAACGGTGGCTATGGCACAGGAAACAAGACCGTTCGGGAAACCCTTTTTCACGAGAGCGCTGATTCCCGCGTATCCGAAGAGAGTGGCAAAGACGATTCCAAGAAACTTTCCAAACGAAACATCGAACACATTGAAAACGGAAAGAGGAATGAGTACACCGAGAAGTATCAGAACCATTCCAAAGAATCTCAAGTCCATCCCTCCCTCATCTGCACTCGAGAATATTCTACCACTTTAAAACCTGTGTTAGAATAACCTTAAAGGGAGGTAGAAATATGTTATCACCAACGGAAAAAAGGTATCTACTCGCCGTTCTTTTGACAACGGAAGAGGGAAGCACGAGACTGAAGAGAGTATCGGACTTTTTGAAAGTGAAAATGCCCTCCGCGAAGCAGATTCTGGAGGACCTCGCAACCAAAAAGTTCATAAATTACGTGAGAAGAGGCCCTATCTCTTTGACGAAAAAGGGAATGGAGCTCGCTCAAAAAGAAATGGAGCGATTCAACAACCTGAAAGAATTTCTGAAGAAGATTCTCTTCCTCAACGAAGAAGAGGCAGAAAAAGGTGCCTGGGAGATCTTCTTCAACCTCGAGGAGAGTATCGCCGATAGGGTCGTTGATTTCATGAACTTCCTCACCCACTGTCCACACATAACGCCGATATGCATAAAGGGCTTCAAAGAATATCTGGAAACAGGAGAGTTTCCAACTCTTTGCAGACTCAGAAGGTGATGGTATAATCGTGAAAGTGAAATCCCGCTCCACCCGTCCGGAGGTGGGGCCGAACGTCCGAGGGAGGTGAGTTTCTGTGGCTTACGTGAAAGAGAGGATCTACGAGAGCATGTTCATCATCGCACCGAACGTTCCAGAGGAAGAGAGAGAAAATCTCGTCGAAAGAGTCAAGAAGATCATCGAAGAAAGAGTCAAGGGAAAGATCGAAAAAGTGGAAAGGATGGGTATGAGAAAGTTCGCCTACGAGATCAAGAAGTTCAGCGAAGGAGATTACACGGTGATTTACTTCAGGTGCGATGGTCAGAACCTTCAGGAGCTGGAGAATTTCTACAGAGTGACACCCGAAATCATCAGATGGCAGACCTTCAGAAGGTTCGATCTGGAAAAGAAAGAGAGAAAGGCGCAGAGAGAAAAGGCAGCTGCTGAAGCTGTCGAGACAGGTGAAGGAGGATCCGAAGCTTAATGTCTTTCTTCAACAAGATCATACTCATAGGAAGACTCGTGAGAGATCCTGAAAAGAGATACACGCTCAGCGGAACTCCCGTCACCACCTTCACGATAGCGGTGGACAGGGTTCCCAGAAAGAACGCGCCGGACGATGCTCAGACAACGGATTTCTTCAATGTTGTTACCTTTGGAAGACTCGCAGAATTCACGGGAACCTATCTCACCAAGGGAAGGCTTGTTCTCATCGAAGGTGAAATGAGAATGAGAAGATGGGAAACACCGTCTGGAGAAAAAAGGGTATCTCCGGAGGTTGTCGCAAACGTTGTTAGATTCATGGACAGAAAACCTGCTGAAACGGTCAACGAGACTGAAGAGGAACTGGAGATACCGGAGGAAGACTTTTCCAGCGATACTTTCAGTGAAGATGAACCACCATTTTGAGGGAGGTGTGTTTGATGGCTTACAAGAGAAAAAGAAAGAAGGTCAAGAAGTGCAGACTCTGTGAAATGGAATTGGACTACGTTGATTATAAAGACACAAGGCTTCTCAGTGAATTTCTCACCGACAAGGGAAAGATCATACCAAAGAGGCTCACCGGAAACTGTTCAAAGCACCAGAGAATGGTGAAGGTAGCTATCAAGAGGGCAAGACAGATGGGACTCCTTCCATACCTGAAGATATGAAAGAAGGGCGCTGAAGCGCCCTTCTTCATTCTCCGTCCTCTTCAGTGTCTTCTTCGAAGAAGATCTCTTCGATATCGGGTATGCTGTTCTGCCACTTTTCGAAGACTTTCTGAGCCGTTGCGTATTCTACTCCTTCAAGCATAACACCCTCGGGGGTTTCTTCCGCTTTGAAGATGTAGACTTCACCGAGGTCTTCGATCATGTCTCTTGCGTCGTTCAGAAAGACCTCTTCGCAGACCCAGAAGAGATTTCCTTCGTCCTCCACTTCTCCCAGCTTGTGGAAGAAGACTTCGTTTCCATCCTGATCGATCAGGCTGAAAACTTCCGTTGTGTGTTCGTGTTCATGTTCATGCTCATGTTCGTGCATACTCATAATAAAAACCTCCTTGACAAAAAACTGGGCTCTGAGAAATACTACCATTTGTGGAGGATAAAATCAAGTAGCCGGTATGGTCTTCCAAAGACTCGATCTTCGGGAGGTCCTGAAACCGTGGAGATAGAACGCCTCACAGAGAGGGTGTCTTACGTTCCAAACCCGGTGAACATAGGAGTCGTTCACGCAGAAAATTCCAGCGTTCTCATAGACAGCGGCATCGACGAAAGCGTTCCGAGAAAGGTCTCACGTCTTTTAGAAAAGCCTCCGTTCTATCTCATAAACACCCACTCACACGCCGACCACTGCGGCGGGAACGCCTTTCTGAAAAAGCGCTTCTCCACCCGCGTGTTCGCCCCAAAGATGGAAAAAGAGATCATAGAAAACACCGTCTTTGAGCCTTTCTACCTGTACGGTGCTCATCCTCCAGGTGAACTCAGAAACAAGTTTCTCATGGCAGACCCCTCCGCTGTCGATGAGGCGATCGAAGAGGGAACCATCACGATTGAGAGCGTGGATCTTGAGATAGTACCTCTTTCTGGACACTCACCGAACCAGATCGGAGTGGCTGTGGATGGTGTCCTTTTCTGTGCAGACGCCGTGTTTTCTGAAGAAACACTGAGAAAACACAGAATATTCGTCATCTACAGCGTGGAGAAGTTCCTTGAAACGCTCGACTTTCTTGAAAAGACAAACTACAGCTGCTACGTTCCGTCTCATGGAGAGGTGACTCGAGATATCGGTGAACTTGTGGAGAAAAACAGAAAGACGGTGGAGAACATCATCAACGCTGTTCTGGAAATCACAGTAAATCCTGTGAGCACAGACGAACTGATGAAACAGCTCTTCAACAGATTCGAAATCACACTGGAGAATCTCACACAGTACATACTCTACAGATCCACCGTTCACGCGTATCTGAGCTTTCTTCTGGACAGGAAAGAGATAGAGAGGGAATTCAGAGACAACGTTCTTGTATGGAGGCGGTGCTGATGCTGGTGAACTGGATGTTCCTTGGACTCGAGTATCTTGTGGGAGTTCTTCTTGTTTTCTTTGCGATACGTTTCTTCGGCCTGAAAGGAATGTACGCTCTTGGAGCGATTCTTGTTCTCTACATGAACGTTGCCGTTTTGAAGGCGTACGAACTGCTTCCCGGTGTTCAGCTGTACGCCGGGGTTTTCCTCGGACCTTTCTTTGTCACGCTGATCGCCATCGTGACCGAGGTGTACGGGTACAGAGAGGCGCAGAAACTGGTGGCGGTGGGTTTCTTTGCCCAGGTCGTGTTTCTGGTGGGGATGCTGATCGCGCTCGGTTACATCCCTTCCAGCGAAGATTGGGCACACGAACACATGAAGGCTCTCTTTCTCCCCGTCTGGAGAACCACGCTCTTCAGCTGGCTTGCGTTCATCGCGTCCGGTATATTCAAGGCGAGGTTTCAGGATTTTTTGAAGGGAACGAAGGGACTTTTCGGAAAACACCTGTGGCTGCGCGACAACGCTGCAACGAAACTGTCTCAGCTTGTGGACAACGTGATCTTCTTCTACGGAGCCCTCACCGGGTACTTCTCCCTGAGAACGATCACGGTCTTTCTGATCTGGACCACGCTCTTTGAGTGGCTCTTCGACTACCTTGACACGTGGGTCGTAGTGAAGGGTGTGGGGTGGATGTTGAACAGCAGTGAACCTTATCTTCAGAAGGAGTGAGCGGTTTGAAAGTGCTCGTCATTGGATACATGCACCTGAGAAACGACAAGAGGGTCTTCAGAACAGTTCAGGCTCTGTCCAAGAAAGGTGAAGTTATTTACCAGTACTGGACGGAGAAAGAAGAGCTACCTTTTAAGGAGAATAACATCAGATACATCCCCGTGAAATGTTCGAACAGGGGAAATATTTTCCAGAAAGCCGTTGAAAGAAAACAATTCGATGAAAAAATCTGTCATCTTGTAGAGAGTGAGGATTACGATATCCTCTACATGCATCACTTTCCGGCTACAAAACCTCTAAAACCCTTCGTTGTGGCTAAAAAGCGTGGAAAAAAGATCGTCTACGATATACACGAGTATCATCCTCAGAATTTTCTCAAAACTCTTCCCAGGCCTTTGAGTGATCTGAAAGAATTTGTGATGTGGAGGATATTCAAAAAACAGCTTCAGCTGTCTGACCTGTGTATCTTCGTCTCTGAAGAAACACGGAACGATGTTGTGGCAAAGACCGGACTGAACCCGGAGAAAACTTTCGTTGTACCAAACTACGCATCGATGAAAATCGAACCAGATCCGGATAAAAAGAGGATGGAAATCGTTCTGGTAGGAAAAACAACGAGAAATCTCATTCATGAAAAGAGGCTCGTAAAAGCACTTGTCGAAAGAGGATTTTCCTTCAGAATAATAGGAATGGATTCAGAAACGTTTTCCGATGTTCCGCACACGTACACATCTTTTCTGCCGTACGAAAAGATGATGGGAGAACTCTCAAAAAGCATGTTTTCATTGATATCGTACAGCACTATCGGGAGAGAAGATTACAAGAACGATCTGTACGCTCTGCCGCACAAATTCTACGACTCCATCGCTGCCGGAACACCCGTTATCGTGAAGAATTCTTTCGTTTCGATGGCAAAGATAGTTGAGGATCTGGGAATAGGAGTTGTTATAGACCCGGCAAACGTTGAAGAAAGCTTGAAGAGAATAGAAAACGCCTGTCAGAGATATGAAGAGATACTGGAGAATATTAGAAGACATCAGGAGGGATTCGTGTGGGACAAGAAGAAGGAAGAAGAATTTCTGGAAAGAGTCATGGGTTGAGAGTACTCTCACTGGTCGGTGCAAGGCCTCAGATCATAAAAGAGGCGATGCTTCACAGGGAATTCAAAGAGAAGGGGATAGAGGAGATCCTCGTTCACTCCGGACAGCACTACGACTACAACATGTCAGATGTGTTCTTTGAAGTTCTTGAAATCAGACAACCTCATTACAATCTCAACGTGGGATCTGGAACACATGGAGAAATGACGGGAAAGATCATGATCGAGTTTGAAAAGGTTCTCCTCAGGGAAAAACCTGATCTTGTTCTGGTTTACGGTGACACCAACACGACTCTGGCTGGCGCGCTCGTGGCTGCAAAACTCAAAATACCTGTCGCACACGTTGAGGCAGGGTTGAGACAGCATCCCAAAGACATGCCCGAGGAGATAAACAGGATCGTCACAGATCGAGTCTCTCAGATTCTTTTCTGTCCCAGTGAACTTGCCGTGGAGAACCTGAGAAAAGAAGGCATTACAGAAGGTGTTTATTTCACCTGTGATGTGATGTATGACTTATTTTTGAAAATGAAGCCGCTGTTTAGATATGATTTGTTCAGAACGCTGGGTTTAAAAGAAAACGGGTACATTGTATGTACGATACATAGGGATTTCAACACAGATGTTCCAGAAAGATTGAGAGAAATACTTGAGCAGCTCAGAAGATTATCGAAGAGATATGAGGTAGTATTTCCAGTGCATCCTCGAACTGCAAAAAGAATAAGAGAATTTGGACTGGCTGAATTGCTAAATGAAATCCTTGTGATAGAACCTGCCGACTATCTCAACATGATGGGCCTGATAGAGAAAAGCAGATTTGTGATAACAGACTCTGGAGGACTGCAGAAAGAAGCCTACTGGTGTGGGAAAAGAGCGATAGTGGTGATGCCAGACACAGGCTGGAGAGAACTCGTCGAGGCAGGCTGGAACGTTTTGAGTGAACCAGATGAGATCACAGAAAAATCAGAGTATATTGACAATCATGTCAGTCTTCCAGAGAATGTCTATGGTGAGGGCAATGCCAGTGAAAAGCTCGCAGAAGTGATCCTTCAACTCTAGCCAGGGAGGATAGGAAGTTGATGGTTCTCATCCTGACAAATCTCTTCCCAACAAAAGACAACCCAAACTCAGGTATCTTCATAACAAAAAGGCTGAAGGAGCACGAAAAACTCGGCGTTGATTTTACGGCCGTTTCGCTGGCGTTCAGGGATAAGGGAAGACTTCTAAGTCTTCTAAGAAGCCTTCTACGCAAACCTTCTGAAGTTCCTCTTAAAGAACTGGAAGGAGTGTCTTTCAATCCTGTTTTTGTTGAAAGAGGGCTCTTTGATGTAGTTATTCAAAAGTTCTGGACAATGAAAAAAGCACTCGAAAACTTCACGGATCGATTTGCTGAACAGATTTTTCAGAAGTTTCCAAAACACAACATCATCCACGCACACGGGATGTATCTTCCCGCACCAGCAGGTGTTGTTGCAAGGAAGGTCTCTGAGATCTGGAACGTTCCTTACGTTGTGACGCTTCATGGAAGCGATGTGAACCTGAACATGGCAAGACGTGATGTGAGAGATATATACCTGGAAACTCTAGAAAACGCCGCAAGATGCATCTTTGTAAGCAGAGCACTTCTTGAGAAGGCAAAATCTTTTGGCTATTCTGGTCAAAACGCAACTGTGATACCAAACGGATACGACCCGGATGTCTTCAAACCCATGGACAAAAACACCGTGATAAAAGAACTTGGAATATACAAAGAAGACACGCAATACGTGGGTTTTGTCGGAAATCTGATACCCATAAAAAGGGCAGATAAACTGCCTGAGATATTTAGAAAAATAGCAAAAGAACTTCCAAACACCAGATTTTTGATCGTCGGAAATGGAGTGCTGAGAGATAAAATACTGAAAGAGATGGAAGGGCTCGATGTTATCTTTGCCGGAAGGGTGCCGCAGGTGGAAGTTGCAAAGTACATGAACGCGATGAACGTGATGGTTCTTCCAAGCAGGAATGAAGGATGGCCATGTGTTGTGCTGGAAGCCCAGGCCTGTGGAACGTGTGTGGTTGGAAGCAGTAATGGTGGTATTCCAGAAGCGATAGGCTTTGATGAGTACGTGGTGGAAGAGGGAGAAAATTTCGAGGAAAGGTTTGCCAGAAAAGTGGTTGATGTTCTAAAAAGTGGCTATGATAGAAACAGGTTGATAGAAAGAGCAAAAGGATTTACATGGGAAGAGATAGTGAAAAGGGAAATAAAAATTTACGATCAGGTGGGATGAAATGAAACAGTATATAAAGGGATTCCTTTCGTTTTCTGCTGGCACATGGATCCGTGCTATTGTTAGCTTTTTTTCTACTCCCGTCATAAGTTATCTGATTGTTCCTGAAGAGTTCGGAAAAGCAGCCATGTTCACACTCGTTTATAACATCGCTCTTCTTGTTTCTCTAACAGGGCTCGATCAGAGTTTTGTGAGATATTATTACCAAGAAGAGAAAAGGAATGAGTTGTT
The DNA here is from genome assembly GCF_000016785.1 of Thermotoga petrophila RKU-1. Lineage (NCBI taxonomy): Bacteria > Thermotogati > Thermotogota > Thermotogae > Thermotogales > Thermotogaceae > Thermotoga > Thermotoga petrophila. The sequence continues at coordinate 288,802 of NC_009486.1, read as the reverse complement.
CTGGAGTTGTGTATTTTTACCTTTTACTTTTGGTATTTCTGTATCCCTTATTTTCATTCTTTTCGAGTCTCATCTTAGTCTGATTCTTTTCGGAAAAGACTATCAAGGAATAGGACTTATTTTCTCCATCTCTCTTATGACGGGCATCTTCCAGAGGTTCAACCAACTCTCTATCAGAATGCAAAAGAGAGGAGTTCTCTATTCTATACTTGATGTAGTGAATTCTCTTGGAAACGTGGGAGGAACCATAGTTTTTGCTCTGACCGTTTCAAAAAGTTTTTATGCTGTTGTCTGGGGACAGATCTGTGGAAACGTATCAGCTCTGGTTTTGGGTTTTATCACCGACAGAGAGTCACGGAAGTTCGCGAAGGTAAATTTCAAAAAAATAGGAGAGTTCCTAAAGTACGGTTTGCCGCTTCTTCCAAGTTCTCTTCTCTTTTGGCTTTTTTCTTCGATAGACAGAATTTCCCTGAGACAGTACTCAAATTTTACAGAGATAGGACTCTACAGTGCGGCTTTCAAGATAGTCTCTGTGATGCAACTGTTTCAGGCAGGTTTCACCACATTCTGGATTCCGCTCGCTTATGAAAGATTCGAGACCCGGCCCGACTCCAGAGAATTCTTCAAAAAGGCAAATCAAATGGTAAGCCTCACCATATTTTTGTTTGGTCTTCTTGTTCTTTCCTTCAAGGATATGATCTTCTTGCTCTTTGCCAGAAGTTACAGAAATGCATCTTTCATTGCTCCTTTTCTGATTTTACAACCGATCATGTATGTTGTATCAGAGACAACGGTTCTTGGGATAAACTTCACGAAAAAGACGTACTGGCACATCGTCGTGACCGGACTTTCTGCTCTGGCCAATTTTGCAGGGAACCAGCTTCTTGTTCCATACCTTGGAGCAAAAGGTGCCGCCATATCCACAGGTCTTTCATATGTTCTTTTCTTCACCCTCAGAACACTCATAGCCGAGAAACTTTATCCGATCGGTTTTAACCTTAAGAAGATCTACGCTGGTGTCCTTGTTGTCTCACTGGTAGCATTTTTTGGAACTTTCCTGGAAAATTTCCTGATCTTTCCTCTTCTATCCGTCACAGGGATATTTCTTATCTTACTTCTCTACAGAGACGAGATGATCTATCTGAAAAACCATTTCAAAAACCTGCACAGGTAAAAATCTCAATCAGCCTCCACCAGGGCCAGAAACAGCCATGCGGGAATTCCTACAACACCTTCGTCTTTGAAGATGGTATCCTGGGTGATGAGAATTTCCCTTCAACTATACCAAACCGTTCGAATTTATCGAACACATTCGATAAACTCGTACGAATTTATCGATTACATTCGATAAATACCTACAAGTTGAAACCAGTCCGTTCATCGAAAGTGTTTTTCTGAAGTCTGTCGAACCTGTCCGGTGTCTGTCGAGTTTGTCGACGGTGTCGAGACGGTAACAGGAATTTGTAGTATAATCTAAACAAAACAGAAAATAATACAGGGGTGATTTTGTGAAGCAAACGGTGGCCGATCTTTTGAGTGTTCTGGTGGACAGACCGCTCAGAGAAGGCGAATCAGAGTACCTGGTGAACAGGGCCAGGGAGATAAACTATCTGAACTCAATAGCACTTCATCAACCTTTTGGGATTGTTGGTGTTTCTGGAGAGACGGGCATTGGAAAAACGACGGTACTCAACTTCGTGAACCCGGAAGGAGTATTCACGGTCAGGGTGAACATCTCGCTCAGAGACTCCATGGAGAGCATACTCTACGATCTTTTGCACAGTCTGGCGCTTTCCCTGGAGAAGGTGGAGGGAGTGTCGGATCTTGCAAAAGAGGTTAGAAAGTGGATAACGGATGAAGTTTCAACCATAAAGGGCTTTTCCCTTGGTGTTTCCTTTGGTGTGAACGCCAGCCTGACACACGAGAAATCGATCAGACCGAGGTTCAACTTCTTCGAAGCCAGAGAAAAACTCGGAGAACTGATAAAACAGACGGTTCAGAGAAAGGGAAAATTCCTTCTGATCATAGACGAACTGGACAAGGAGAAGAAGGAAGACGTTCTCAGGGTGATAGATTCGATAAAGAACTTCATCATCATGGAGGATTTTGTCGTTATACTTTCTCTTCCCTTTTCGATATACCGCGAATACGCTGCCGACAGACTGAGATGGAACGAAGCAGGAAATCTGGAAAACATATTCACGGACATCGTTTTTGTTGAGACTCTGAAGAAACTTGAGATCAAAGAGTTGATCATCAAAAGGCTTGGATCTTACATTGAACTCATCGAAGACGGAGTGCTCGATATAGTGGCCGGTTTTTCCGATGGAAACCCAAGAGACGGCCTGTGGATATTGACAAAGGCGATCTACGACAACATTCACAAGGAACTGTTGAGTAAAGAGGATCTGATCAACACGATCAACAGGACGATATCAGAGTACACCGGGCTGACTCTGAACCTGACAGAAAACCAGAAAAAGGCCATTCGAGTCCTGAGAGGTTCTGTCTACTCCAGAGAAAAGATCATAGAAACACTTCAGAAAGAGGGCTTCAAGCGAACAACGGCGTACTCAGTCATGGATCAACTCCTTCAAAAGCGGATACTCCTTGTTGAAAAGGAAGGCTACAGGATCTCTGGAAAGTTCAGTTACATGGAGATCTGACGGTTTGTCGATCCCGTTCGATGTCTGTCGAGTTTGTCGAGGTTGTCGAGATTTCTATAACGCTTTATAAACAACCACTCCACCCTCGATCATCTTCGAGATGGTCTTTTCCATCTGTTTGTATTCACTCAGAGAGTAGACGTGCGGTTCCAGTCCTTTCAATTTGATGGTCCTTTTCACGATTTTATAAGCGTCTTCTCTGAACGGGTCTTCGTACACGACAAGAAGATCGACATCGCTGAAGGCGGTGAAATTCCCCTTTGCATAAGAGCCAAAAAGCACAACAAGCTTTACAGGAAGTACCTTCAAAAGCTGTGGGAGGGAGTTTCTGATTATCTCCAGGACCTTTTCCCGATCATATTCTGGATAGAAGATCTTCGCAGAACCTGACAATCTTTTTGACATAGTCCACCAGCCTTTCGGCTTCAATTCTGGAGTACCTGTTTCTGGGAGATCCGGAAGGAAGGGCATCCGGGTACCTGGTGGGGATATAGGCTTTGTCCAGTTCAAGGGCGAAATCCATGAGTTCTTCAGGGATTTCAAAACGGCTGGAGAGTTCCCCGAGAAAATCCGGTACAGAATATCCCCATGCCTGTGCACCCATTCTCTGGAACACAGCTTTCACGGCTTTTTCTGCTGCCTGCTGGGAAGAAAAGCATGCCCAGTTGTAGAAGCCGTGCTCCAAATCGTGTTTTGCATGCTCCAGATCATCTTTTGCCGCATCCAACCAGTCTTTGCTTCTCTCCAGATCAATACCACCTTTCAATGGGGACTTCTCAAACTATTATAAAACACGCCAGATCTCAACGGTGCCGCAAATATCACCTACAGCCAGGTATTTTCCATTCGGTGAAAAGGTAACAGATCTCACGATTTTTGTGTGCTCTTTCAACGTTTTGATCAATCTACCATCAGAGACTCTTCAGATTCTGAGGGTATCGTCAAGATCTCCCGAAACCAGGTACTCACCACATTTTACTGCTCCATCTCACACTCTCGCTCCACAGCATAGACAGAGCTTTTTCATGACTTCCTTTCAATCCCTTAGAGGGATTCTGACGACTCTCGGGTGTATCTGAAACCACGGGTGGATGTTTTTCTCGTGTAGTTCTGGATTTTTTAGTTTGTGTTATCACCGGGACTTGTGCGCTCTTTCTTCACTCAAAGAGACTCAATGAATTCCTCGAAGGCTTCGAAACCATTCCTCTATCACCTCAACGATCTTTCCAGCGGCGTTTCCGTCACCGTACAGTCCTGATGGATATTCTGAACAGTCTTCTTCCATGGTCACGTCGAAGAGGTTCTCTTCGCTGGCCAGCTTGTTCCATCCCGCTTCAACGAGTTCTCTCCATCCCGTGTCCGGCATTATGACTATCGCTCTTTTCCCTGCAAAATACGCTTCTTTCTGAAGACCACCGCTGTCTGTCACCACCTTCCAACACCTTTTTACGAGTCCCATGAGGTTCAGATAATCTACCGGGTCTATCACAACCATACCTTCCAGGAGGTTTTCGAGGCCGAATTCCTTCACTCTATTTTTCGTCCTGGGATGGATGGGAAAGACTACTTTCTTCTCTCTGGAGATTCTTTTGAGTTGCTCTAAAATCTTTCTCAGCTTCACTGGATCGTCCACGTTGAAATCCCTGTGGAGAGTAACGAGAATGAATTCGTTCTCTTTCAGCCCCAGCTTTTCGAACACATCGTATCTGAATCTATCCTCCATTTTAAGGAAAAGATCGTACATCACATCCCCCACAAAGTAAACTCCTTCTGTGATTCCTTCTCTCTCGAGATTCTTCACCGCGAGTTTGCTTGGACAGAAAAGAATCTGAGAGACTCGATCTGTGACGATCCTGTTTATCTCCTCGGGCATGTCTTTGGGATGTTGCCTCAAACCCGCTTCAACGTGGGCAACAGGTATTTTGAGTTTTGCAGCCACGAGCGCACCAGCAAGGGTTGTGTTGGTGTCACCGTAAACCAGAACAAGATCAGGTTTTTCCTTCAAAAGGACCTTTTCGAACTCTATCATGATCTTTCCGGTCATTTCACCGTGGGTTCCGGATCCCACGTTGAGGTTGTAGTCTGGCTTTCTGATTTGAAGGATCTCAAAGAACACGTCAGACATGTTGTAGTCGTAGTGCTGTCCGGAGTGAACAAGAACTTCTTTGATCCCCTTTTCTTTGAACCTTCTGTGAAGCACCGCCTCTTTTATGATCTGAGGCCTTGCACCAACCAGTGAGAGTACTTTCATTCGATCACCTCATCTCCATGATCCTTTCAACAAGTGGTTTCATTTTGATTTCCCAACTGAGGTGCTCTTCCGCGTATTTTCTCATCAAAAGAGGATAGTCAGGATGTGTCTTTTTCAACTCTTCGTAGAAGGATATCACTTTCTGGATATCAACGGGTGACTCATCCGAAGGAATTCTCAGCAAGAATGGAAAATCTTCGGGAAAATCAGGATCGTAACTTGCAGAGACGAATGGAATGCCTCTCGCACAGTATTCTCTAATTTTCAGTTCTGAAGTTGTCAATAGTTTTTTTCTATGGTTTCCCAGAGCACCAATACCAACATGCATTTTCTCGAACATCTTATCTAATTCTTCACCGTGCTTTGGTCCATGGAAAACAACGTACTCTTCCAGTTCCAGTTTTTTGGTGAGTTTTCTCAGCCTGGGAAGTTCCGGTCCGTCACCTACGATGTGAAAGTACACCTTCTTTCCAGGGGTTTTCCTGTAATACTCCCAAAGCCCTTTTATCACTCGATCGTAGCCGTGCCAATATGCAACGTTGGCAACACCTATTAGATGTAATTCTTTCTCAAACTTTGGAGGATCGATCACGGGAATTTCGTTAAGATCAATACCGTTTCCTATCACAAGTACCTTATCTTCTAATCCCTTCAAAACGGGAGACATTTCACCTATTGAAACTATTAAATCGGCAAGCCTGTATATCTTTTTGTGGTAGAGCAGGAAATTGAAGAGTTTGTACCAGCCTTTTGGAAAGCTGTTGATGTACTCTTTTACAAATGCTGGCGTCGGTATTTCCAGAACGATCTTAAAGCCTTCCTTCTTCAAAGCTGTCAGAAGATTGAGAAGGTGTTTATCGTAAACCACTGTCCTTGTGTAAGCAACCTTGAACCGCAAAGAACTGTCAGCGGTTAACCTCGGAAGAACACCGAGGAGTTTTCTGTAATAACGGCTCTTTTCGAAGATGCCGTTGACATCGAAAAGCTTTTCTGAAAACAGAATATCTTTACCGGCCGTCAGCACCTGCCAGAACGTGGCTCGATTCTTCGTGAGAATGATATGCGTGTTTTCGCCAGTGTAATGGGCAAACCATCGTGATTGTGAGTAAATTTTCTTTCGAACTCCCGGTGTAAATTCCAGATCTTCGAATGTGGAAATATAGATCATAAGTTTATTTCACCTCAGTCGTATAATATGGTAAAGTAAATATTACTCAGCAGACTTTCTATCTTTTCCTCCTTGAGATGCTGTTCTTTTATAGTGTAGCTTTTTATTTACTGATAAAGTTCTCTCCCATCTTCTTATCTGTCGCAAGGTTATGTCTATTTTAACTATTCGGTATTTCAAGATGCTCTCTTGCCTTAATGGTTCTGGGTTTATTCTAATAGCTTTAAAATAAGATTTTTATAAGGTATCCAGTACGGAGCGTGCTTAGCAAATAGTAACCATACAGTCATTGCCAGGCAGTATACAAAGATAATACTGATAAACAACATAGCCTTAACCTCAATCTCTTTTAAAACGTATTCTAGACGTACAAAAACAAGGGGCTGTATCATGGAGAAATACAGTAAAAGTCTATCGGCAAATGTAAATTTCAGGATACTTGGTATGGATAGTATCAACACTATAACAGATATTATCAGCCAGAACTTGCTGTCGGGATATCTTCTTTCAAAGTATCTAAACAGGACTATAAAAATCAAAGCCGGTACCAGGTTCATTACAGCCCTTATTGTACCGCCCTCTGAGTACATGGGATTTTCCACATATAATGCATAGTACCTGACGAAAAGTTGCCCGAAAAAACTGAAGGCAATTGCAAGAATCGCCAGAATTAGTGGCAGAATCCATTTTAGTGTTTTTCTATGAAATAGAAAAATTATGAAGCCAATCGCAGATGTCTTATGAAAGAAAAAAGCCAACATTTGGCAGAGGAAGGAGGACATATACCTTTCTTTCAAAAACAGTGAATATGACAGCATGATCAATCCAAGCGCCACCGATTGTCTTGTGTACCCGTTTGCCACAACCATTATCAGATATGGATAAGAAACCAGAAGGCCCAGATAGAATCCTCGGTCGTTTCCCAGATAATCAAGGAAGGCAAACAAACCTATCAAGAAAATAGAAGCACAGAGCAGATTAACCCCGTAGATTCCCCATCCAATTTTTGATGATAGCCAGTTGAAAAGGTTATAACCAAAATCCTTGAGGAATATATCTTCAAAAGACAATGTCAAACCACCAGAAGAAACCCTTCGGAACCAATCTAAATAACCAAACCAGTCACCTCCAACCTCATGTCTCAAACCTATAAAGAGAACCAGAAGAATAAAGAGAAGCGATCTTACAGTTACGCTCGTTTTTCTATCAAACTTATATTGATAGCTCAGGAATAATGTTGAAGCTATGACAAGAAAAATAAAAATGTACCAGAACATTTTTTATAGTTCCTCCCTCTATGCATGCTTACTGTCTTATCAGGCCATAGTACATGTAGAACATTTAGCATGATTTTATAACCTCCGAGGCATCCTTAGCCAATCCTGTTTCAAAAATGTCGTTCAAGCAACTGATAGAGATAGGCATCTTCTCTTGATTGATAAACCCTCCATCAATCGATCACTTCCTATAGATCGATATATGATTTTCTATGAACCTGTCGTATATCTCTTTATATCTATGACTTACATAGTCGTTTTCATTCAGTATCTTGAGGAGATTTAATGCAAGATCCTCTTTTTTTGAATAAACGCTGTCTATCATCTCTCCCACACACCCTACATCTGTGCTCACCACAGGTATTCCAAGCTGTTGCGCTTCAAGAACAACAAGCGGCATTCCTTCATTGTCAGAAGTCAACAAAAACACATCAAAATCCGCCATCAGTTCTATCGCATCTTTTCTGAAGCCAAGGATTTTTACCTTTTCTTTCAACCAAGGTCTTTCATCAAGATACTGCTGAACTTGCTTGGCGTAGAAGTCTTCAACTATACTTCCACCTATCCATACAAATATCACGTCATCTCTTTCCTGAACAACCTTTTCTGCGACTTGGAGAAATCGCATAGGATTTTTTGGTCTATCAAGCCTTGCTACGTTTCCAACAATTTTTACGTGATCTGGTATTCCAAGCTCTCTTCTCAGTTTCCCTTTCTGAATGTTACCAATTGGCAGTATCGCGTTTGGAATTATCACGTATTGGGAAGGATTCCCGATTCTGTATTTTTCAGCTTTCTCTTTCTCTCTGTTACAAAGAAATACGAGATAATCGGAGTATCTCGCCGCGAATCGTTCTGCCCAGATGAGGAGACTCTTCTTAATACCCCTGTACTGCTCTATTCCCCAGAAACCATGGTATGTATAGATGACCTTTTTCACTCCACACTTTTTCGCCGCAATTCGAGCCAGAAAACCTGCTTTTGAAGAATGAGCATGGACAATGTCGTAATTTCCCTGCTTTATGAGTTTTTTTATCTCAAAGTACGCTTTCAAATCCTTTACCGGATTTATCTCACGGACGAGATTTTCTACCACATGATACTTGACACCTACTTTGTCCAGCTCTTCAAATAACATTCCATTTTCCTTTCCAGCTGCAACTTCAACTTCGAATTGATCTGAATAATTTTCTTTAAGACCATAAACAATTCCGTACAGAACCTTTTGTGCACCTGTCCAATCTGAACGCGTTATGATATGTAAGATCTTTTTCCTCACTTCGCCCCTCTCCTCCATAGCACAGCCTCCAGTGTTTGAAGAATTATTCTCAGATCCAGAAAGATGTTTCTGTTTTTCACGTACCAGAGGTCGTATTCGGTTTTCACCCTGTAATCTTCGAGTGTCGAAGTGTGTTTGTAGCAAAGTTGAGCCCATCCTGTGATACCCGGTTTGACGATTAATCTTTTGCAATAGAAAGGAATTTGCTCCTTCATCATATTGTGAAACTCCACCATCTCAGGACGGGGACCCACCACACTCATATCACCTTTTAAAACGTTCAAAAACTGAGGAGATTCGTCTATTCTGAGTTTTCTAATGATTTTTCCTACTTTCAAAGGTCTCTCATCGATTGCTTTGTTTGGATTGTTCGGATCAATTTCCCCTTTCCTCAGGGAGCGCAGTTTGTAGATAATGAATGGTTTTTCATCTTTCCCCACCCTCTCCTGCTTGAAAACCACCGGCAGTCCATCTTCCAGGTATATTATTATAGCAACGATCAGCATGATCGGCGAAAAGACAGTGAGCGCAACAAGTGAAACAGCAACATCGAGTATTCTCTTTGCGGGTGAGTCGTCTTTTACGTTGCTGAAGGCAACTTCGTAGTACTCCCTGAACTTTTCCATGACCACGAGGGGAATTCTCTTGAGGGTCTTTTCCACAAGATTTGGAAGGTATTCCAGATTCTCGACGTGGACTTTCTCTAAGATGTGTTCGAACCGAGGATCTGCGAGGAGAACGGCATCGTAGAGTTTTTGCTTTGCCTTCACCGTCTCGGCGGAGGGATTGATGTACTCAACGAATCTGTATCTTCCAAGGGATTTTTCCTCGATCTCTTTCAGAACGGGTTCTATCTCTTCTCTTCTTCCCAGAACGAGATATCTCTTCACGGGCAGTTTCTCTTTGATAAGTCTGTGCACCAGAACGTTTAAAACGGGAACCCCTGTCACGGAGAACAGGAAGTTCCCGAATAAATGGTGTCTGTTTATTTCGTTTTCAAGCAAAGGATAGAACATCAACACGATGATGAAACCCGCCATCGTTCCAGCGATGGTTCTTATCAATTGTTCGTTGTAACTTTGAAGACTTTCCGTGTCATAGAGTCTGAAGGCAAAAAAAGAGAGGGTCAAGCTTGCAGTGAACAGGAGGCCCAAATACCAGTTAAAAAAGAGGAGGTTGAATGTAAAAACCGCCAGAAAATCCACGAGGATTAACCCGTTCAACCTGTCTCCTCCTCTTCGTCAATTCTCAGAAACACCTGTACACTCCTATGCACTTTTCCGCGTACGATGGATCTGTCGCGTACCCGAATTTTTGAAGAAGTTCGAAGTATCTCTCTGGTTCCTTTCTACACTCCCAAGCCTTATTATAACACTCTTTGATAAGAATCAAGTAGGCGATCATACTGTTTTCTGGACTGACAAAAGTTTGAAACATATCGATCGTTTTCACTCCATCGAATTCTTTTGTTTCTGCTTCGATTCCTCCTTCGAGCCAGGAAAGTTTCTTTATGCCAAAAAGGTTGTTTCCCACCGTGTGTCTTCCCCAGCCGGTTTCGAGGGCGGACTGGGCAAGGAGTATCTTCGGATCCATCCCGGTGAGCTTTCCCAGAAGAAAGGCGGTCTCGCTGAACCTTTTGAGAAATTCCTCTTTCATTTTATCACCTCCGGAAGAAAGAAAGCGGGGATGGCCCCGCTTTCAGTTTTCGATCTTTTCGTCGTCGAGGTCTTCTGGATAACACGGCTCTTTGAGATACTCAGGTTTGAGCACGTTGAAAGGATAATCGCAACAGCGAGGAGGTGTTTTCCCTGCTACGATGTCGTTCATCTTCCTGTTTACAATGCATCTGAAGTAGGGTTCGAACTCTCCTTTGTCTTTGTCCCACAGTTTGTGCGCGTAACAAAACAGATAACAGATCGTCTGGTAGAGGTCTTCGTAGGAAATGAACTTGTATCCGAACTTCTTGAAGAAATGTCCTGCCTTCTTCTTCAGATCTGGTTCGTATTTTTGAAAAAGCAAATCGATGGAGAGATCTTCGTCCTTTGTGTTCTCGAGTTTTCTTCTGATGTGATCAGGCATTGTTCCACACCCGATCGTTGAAGAAGTCCACCACGAAGTCTATGGCGTAGTCTAAGATGTGATCCAGGATATCGTCGTCGAAGGGAAGGTCGATTCCGAAGCTGTCGAAGAGGCTAAAGACGATCTCTTTCACTTCCTCCTTCTTGGACTCACCGTCCCCCGGCCTTTCGACCAGGGAGACGGCGAGCGGGAGGACGTCCTTGAGAAATGGAAGTATTGTCATCATACAGACGCCCTCCCTTCGTCACTGGATGAGATCGAAGAATTCGTTGGAGTTGGTTTCAACTATCACTGCTCTATCGATCGTGTAGCCTTCCAGGACTTTTGAGTCCAGAAGCGTCTGCATGGCTGCCTGAACCTGATCAGCTGTGAGACCGTCAGCTGGACTGTTCACTATGATTCTCCTTCTCTTTCCCTCTGCCTCGTTGTAGAAATCCATGTACAATCTCTTCATGCCGCTTCACCTCCTCATATGGTTTCGTACGTGACGAGCTGGGCGGAAACGTAGGTGTAGCTCGAGAGAGAATCGAGGGCGTTCACCGCATTTGCAAGGTCCTGTGCCGTCGCGTTTGAACTGACGGAGATGGTCTGTCTTCTCGTCACAGGGTTTCCGTTTTCGTCCACTTCACCTGTTGCCCACACGATCCTGAGGGCCTTTTCCATGATAACACCTCCTGTGAATTTTTTGGTGGGCTGCGCAGCCGCTCCATATATTATAGTCCGTGTTTTTGACATAGATTGTGTAACGATTGTGTTAGGATGAAAAATCTATTTTATGTATTCAACATATTAATGAATAAAAGACGGTTAACGAATCAGTTCTGATTCGGTCTTTTTACAGACATAAGGTATAATCTTCAACAGAAAAGACGAAGAGGAGGGTTCGGCATGAAAAGAGTGCTGATCTTTCTGTTTCTCTTAGCTGCGGTGTTTTCTCTATCTTACACCATAAGAAAGGGAGACGTTCTGAGAGTAGAAGTGGTGGGATACCCGGACCTGACGAGAAATTGCGCGGTGGACATAGAAGGAGCGATCACTTTTCCGTACGTGGGACGTGTGAAGGTGGAAGGCCTCAGTGTGGACCAGGTGACAGAGTTTCTCAAAGAGAGGCTCTCCAAGAGTTTTTCTGATCCTGAGGTGATCGTGTCTCTTCAGCAGATCGCACCAAGGAACGTCTACGTCTCCGGTGTTGTGAACAGAGTGGTGGACATGGGAATAGAAGATCTCAGCGTTTCTGAGCTTCTCTCTCTTCTCTCTGTGGATCTTTCCTCCGTTGACCTTTCGAAGGTGAAGGTCCTCAGGGATGGGAAGGTCTTTGAACTGGATCTCTCCTCGCTTCTCTGGGGAGAAGCTCCCGATAAGGACGTGGTGCTCCAGGAAGACGATCAGGTGATACTTCCAGAAAAGAGCTACACGGAGTTCGTGAAGGTCGTTGGGGCTGTGGCAAAGCCCGGGATCTACCCCTACAGAAGAGAGATGACCCTGCTCGACGCCATCGCGGCAGCGGGTGGCACCACGCAGGAGAGTTCAGGAAAGATAATCGTCCTCTCGAAGGACCAAACGACCGAGATATCTGAGAAAGATCTCTATCAAAAGAACCTTCTTCTGAAGCCGGGAGATACGGTGCACGTTCAAAAGCTCGACGAGAGGTTCGCTTACGTTGTGGGAGCGGTGGCAAGACCGGGGATGTACACCTTCTCCAGAGAAGAGTCTCTCACACTCAAGAATCTCGTGGCGAAGGCCGGTGGCACCTCCGTTGAGGACAGGTACATAGAAAAGGTTCTGATCACAAGGGATGGAAAGACCACCGAGTACACACCGGAAGTGCTGAACGAAAACGTTCAGCTGAATGTCGGAGATGTCGTTGAGATAAAGAAGTACGAAGAAACGAGGGTTTACGTATCTGGATACGTCTCAAGACCCGGTGTTTACGAGATCTCCCCGAAAGAGTCGGTGACCTTAGAAAAGCTCCTCTCGATGGTGGGAGGGTTCAAGGGAAGTGTGGAGGGAGTCGATTCGATCGTCATCACAAGAGATGGGAGTGTCATAGAGCTCTCACCAAGCGAGCTGGACTTTCCGGTGAAACCGGGTGACATTGTGAACGTGAAGGAGTTCGTTCCGAAGAAGGCCTACATCCTCGGATACGTGAGAAATCCTGGACTTTACACCTTTGGAAAGGGCGAGGCGTTCACACTGAGAAACCTCATAGCGAAGGCCGGTGGTTTCATCGATGAAAATCAGGTTGTCTCCGTGAAACTGTCTGGAAAGGAATACTCGCCGGATGAGATCGTGAAGATCGATATCCTGCTCGAAGATGGCGTGTTCGTCTACGTGGAGAAGTACACGGACAGGTTCGTTTACATGGTGGGAGACAATACCGCGAGGAACGGAAGGATGAGCTTTGCAAAAGACGAACCGTTCACTCTCTCGACGGCCCTGAAGAAGTACGGTATCGAGGATTTCTCTCTTGTGAAGAGTCTTTCACTTTTGAGAGACGGCGAGGAGAAGATCTTTGATCCGAAGAAGATATTGACGGAGGATGTTTCCCTCAAGACCGGTGACACGGTTCTCGTGAAGACCGTTCAGGCGAAAAGGGTCTATTTCACCGGAGACGTGTACGGATACGTCGATTTCACTAAGGACGAAGACATCACGCTCGAAAAGGCCCTCGCAAGGTTTGGAAAGATACAGAAGAAGTACATCGCGGGATTGAAGGTTCACTCAAACGGAAAAGTGCAGGAGCTGACGGAAGTTGCCGATCTTCCGCTCGAAGACGGCGCAGTTGTCGAGGTGGACGTGAAAGAGGCCGTCAGGGTGTATGTGGACGGCTTCGTGAAAGTTCCTCAGATGGTTGTCTTTGAGCCCGATGAACCGGTACTCCTGGACAGGGCCATTGTGAAAGCCGGAGGATACAAAGAAGACGCTCTCTTCGAAGCGGGAGACGTCGTTGTTCTGAGGGACGGCGGTGAGATCAACGTTCCCGAAAACCAGCTGAGTTCGTTCGAGCTGAAGGACGGCGACCTCGTGTACGTGAAGTACACCGAAAGACCACACGTTTACGTCTTCGGAGAAGGTATCACGAACACGCTTGTGACCTTCAGGGACGAAGAGACGCCTACACTCAGGAACGTTCTGGGCAAGGTGTGGGGCATAAAGAGCACAGGATCGAGAAAGATCGTCGTTGTGAGTCCATCGGGAGAGAAGAAAGAAGTGGACTATGAAGACGTGATCAACACGGGCGGTCCTGTTCTCGAGAGTGGAAGCGTGGTCTTCGTGCCTCTCGAGACGGAGAACTTCGCCTACGTTGTGGGAGAGGTGGCAAGGCCCGGTGCGTACGAACTCAAAGGAGATGTGACACTTCTCAAACTCATCGCACAGGCCGGGGGCTTGAGCAACTGGGCGCTGAAGACGAAGGTGATCTTGAGAAGGGGAGAAAACGAGACAGCCTACGACTTCACGAACATGGACGAGGTGCAGAAAGTAAAGATAGAGCCGGGGGACGTGGTGTACGTGCCACCCGTTGAGACGAACTACGTGTACGTGCTCGGTAATGTGAGAACACCAGGTATCGTGAAGGTAGACAGGTACTCGACGGTGTTCGATGTGGTGATGAGGGCCGGTGGGTTCACAGACAGGGCCGCCACGGGAAGGATATTCCTCTTCAAAGGAGGGCCTCAGGGAGAGGTCACCGTCTGCGATCTCTCCGGAGTTCTCTCTGGAAAGGGTGGAGGAGTGAACCCGAACGTCGCGCCGGGTGATGTGGTCTTCGTTCCCGACAACCCGCTCATACAGGTGACAGAAGCGCTCTCCATAGTGAACACCATCCTGAACACGATAAGCAACGTCAGAGACTTCATGGGGTGGTAACGTGAGGAGATTGGTTGCATTTCTGATCGCTCTACCGGTTTTCATCTTTGCGGGCACGAACGTTTTTTTGGATCTGTCTTATGAGAACGGTTTCAAATGGACGGGAGAGCTTTATGGGAATGTCTGGCTCGACGAGGACTGGCGGTTCAACTACAGAGCAGGTGTTGGCAGGGGCTTTGGGATAGTTCACACCGGGATCATAGACGAACTCAAAAACTTCGTGGAGTTCTACTACTTCCCGGAGACGAATCTTTCTGGAAAGATAGGCCCCTTCGAACTGAAAGCGGGAATTCTGAACGAGGAGAGAGGCCCCGGGATCGACAAGCTCTTTCTGGACGACAACTCACGTTTTTACGGCTTTCCCGGGTTCTCTCTGAAGTACACCCAAAACAACTGGCACGTTGAATCCCTCTGGCTTCGCATAAACGACAAGAAGAGTTTCAACTACAGAACGGTGGTGTTCGACCTTGGGCTTTTGAAGATCGCATACGAAGACGCTGTGGTTTATCTGAACGAGGTGTTCAACCCTTACTACTTCCTTGTTCCCATACCGACAATCGCCATACAGGAGATCTGGCAGTATCAGGAGGGGTCTCCCTGGAGAGATCCCTTGGAGAACGCGAACGCCCTCATGGGTGGATGGGTCGAGTTCAGCTTCGGTGCGGGAAAGATCTATTTCGAAGCGCTGATAGACGATATGAGCCTGAACAGACTCCTCGGGACGGGAGATTATCTGAACCCGGACAAGATAGCGCTCCTCCTCGGCGGTGAGTACAGAACAGGTCTCTGGAGGTTCTACGGGGAAGTCTCCGGTGCGAGCGCGTACACCTTCGAAAGGACAAGCTCAAACGTTCCCTACGAGTACACGTACTTCTCTGAAGGAGCGATCGAAGACAGGATGATCGGATACAGATACGGTGAGAATTCCTTCTCTTTGAAACTCGGCCTTGAACGCACCTTTGGCTGGTACTCTCTCGGTGTGATGTACCACTACCTCGTCTACGGAGACAGAACACCGGAGGAGCCCTGGCACGGTGAAGAGATGCCACCCGACACGAAATGGCTCATCGGAGAACTAACAAAGGAGCACACAGTGAAGTTGTCCCTGAACGCCTTCTTTGGAGAGTACGGAGGAAACGTGGATGTCTGGTGGAACAGTCTCGACGGTCTCGGCCTGGAGGTGAGGTTCGAAGTTGGTTTTTGAGGTGAAAAACATCGTTTTCGATCTTGGAGGGGTTCTGATCGACTGGAGACCCTGTGAGTACCTGCTCGAGTCCTTCCCGGAGGAAGTGGCGAGGGTCCTTGAAAAGGAGATCTTCAAACACGAGGACTGGAAGCTGATGGACAGAGGGGTTCTGCCTGAAAACGAGTTGTGGGAAAAGAAAAAGAGAGAGCTTCCAGAGTTTAAAGAGTACGTGGAAAGACTCGAAAGGGAAGTTCCAGAACTTTTGAGACCCATCGAAGAGAACGTGAGACTGCTTCCAGCCCTGAAAAAGAGCTTCAAGCTCTACGCTCTTTCCAACTACGGAAAAATCTACTTCGAGATGGTGAGAAAGAAATACGATTTCTTCAAGCTCTTCGACGGCATGGTGATTTCCTCTCACGTGGGTTATCTGAAGCCGGAGAAAGAGATATACCTCGAACTGATCAGAAGATACGGGATCGCTCCGGAAGAGAGCCTCTTCATAGACGACACACCGGAAAACGTCGAGGCCGCAAGAGAACTTGGTTTTCGAGCTGTTCGTCTTGAAGAGCCGTCGAGATTGAAAGAGATTCTGACCAGAGAGCTGAACATCGAATTGTGAGGGGATGATCGTGAGAAAGTGGTGGATTCTTTTTGGTTTAGTCTTCTCTTCTGTTTTGTTTTCAGAGCCGCTGATCACAGAGCTTGCACCTCAGATGGTTTACGAGTACGTTCTTGAAGGAAGAGCACTTCCCGGCGTTCTTCCTCTGCCGTCCGGTGAGAAGGAGAATAGAATTTCTCTTGAAGTCTCACCGTTTTTTTATTTCGGGAATTTCCAGAGAAATACGAAAACGGGCTGGTTCGTTCTCTCGGATCCTCCATGGGAGAACTTTTACCTGTACGAAAACACCCCTCCCTTTTTGAACGTTTCTCTGGAAGGAGTTGTGGGAAAGGTTTCGTTTTACACCGAGATTCCCTTCACGAACAACTACAACGCCTTTTATATGGATTTTCACAGCAACGTTCCTCCCCTGTGGAAAGAGCTCTCGAGTGCCGATTCGACTTTTCCGTACACTGCCTACGGTGTCTACGATGATGAGAATTTCTACGTGGTCGTGGGAAGATCAAAGCTCAGATGGGGAAGCGCCGAGTTCCCCGTTGCGATCTCTGATGTGAGTCCTTATTTCAACCATTTCACGTTCTCGACGAAGGCGCAGATACAGTACACGTTCCATCTGGTTTCGATAAATCCCGTTCTGACGACTGAAGAGTGGGAAAAACAGAGCACTTTCAGGCCGGTGAACGCCGATCCCCTCTCTCCGTACACCGAGAAGGTGAAAACCTTGGTGGCCCACAGAATCGATCTGTATCTTCTTGAGAACTTCAGGTTCGGTGTGGGAGAGCTCACAATGATCGGTGGAAAGTACCCCGATCTTTTCTCCGCGAGTCCCTTCGCGATCTGGCACAACAACTACAACGAGGGCTACACAAACTCCATGGCGGTGCTCGACTTCTCTTACGTTCCACTGAAAGGATGGGAGATCCACGGAGAGTTCGCTCTCGACGACCTTGTGGGAACGACGGAGAACGAATCGAAACCCACAGCCTGCGCGTTCAACGTGGGAGCGAGAAAGGTGTTTTCTGCGGGAGGCTTGAGAGGTGTTCTGGGTGTCGAGTACGTCTTAGCCACAAAGTTCGTCTACAACACGTTCCTTCCCTACTTGAAATTCAACAACAGATTTCTCTACCTCACGAACTTTCCTTCCTCCAGAACGATCGTTGACTATCCAGTGGGGTTTGCCTTCGGGCCGGACGCGAGGATCTTCAACGTCTCGCTCGATCTGTTCAGCGGCGATCTGAGCGTTGGAGTGGATGCCTTCTATCTCGTGAAAGGACCGAACACGCTGCATTCGGAGTATCCGAAGGAGGAAGAGGGAGAACCAAAGAGGACGCCCGGTTTGAGCATCAGAGGAAGTGTGAAGAATTTTCTCTTTTCTTTAGAGCTGTTTGAAGGGAATGCAAGTGTGGGACTCGGCATGAAATGGGAATTTTGAGGGAGGCGAAGAGATGAGGTGGTTTCTTCTTGTGGCATCTATGATCCTTCTTGTTGCAGGATGTACGCTACCTGATTTGACGAGCAGTTTACAGACCCCCGCTTCTCTTGTGGTGAACACGAGTGGAGAACACGTAGCGGGAAGGTACGCGCTGATCGATGTTCAGGTGCTCGATAAGAGCGGAAATCCTGTTCCTGGTGTGACAGTGGAACTCTACAGGAAGATTAAAGATTCCAATGGTTATTACTACGTGAAAGAAGATGAGGCGGAAACGAATTCTTCTGGATGGGCTGAAGTTTCGTTCTTTTCCCCGAAAGAAGGTGAGTACGATCTTTACGTTCAGGTGAAAGAGAATCCTTTCCTCATGAAAAGCTTTTCCCTCGATTTCACCCCTCCTGAGTGGCTCTTTGTGGTGTGGATGTGTGGAGACAACAATCTGTGGGGAGCCGGTGATAAAGACCTTGAAGAGATGAGAAATTCCAACGAAAATGTCTCCGTGGTGGTGTTTTACGATGGAGGAGGTACGAGCGACGGAATTCTTGTTCTCGACGATGATGGAAACTGGAAGGCGATCATGGGAATAACTGGGGTGGACTTCAACAGCGGTTCTTACGAAGACCTCGAGTACTGGTTGAAGTATGTCTTTGAGAACTTCTCGTCAACTTACAGGGCGCTGATCATGTGGGATCATGGAAGCGCTTGGATATATGATTCGATTTACGTTTCTTCAAAAGCGATCAGCTTCGATGATACCTCTGGAAGCGCCATAGCAGTGAAAGATCTGGGGACAGCTCTTAACAACGTGGTCAACAGCGTTCTTGCCGGACAGAAGATCGACATTCTCGGGTTCGATGCGTGCCTTATGGGTTCTCTGGAGGTGATATACGAACTCAGAAACACAGCTCAGTACATTGTGGCTTCCAGCTTCAACGAACCAGTGGATGGATGGGATTACAGTTTCTTGGGTGAGGTAACTCCAGATAGTACACAGCTCGATGTGGCAAAAATGATAGTTGACAGTTACAAATGGTACTATTCTTCTTACGATTCTTATCGTCAGAATGGACTGAGTCTTGCGGTGTACGATACTTCGCAGGTGGAAGATTTTGTTTCTGATTTGAATTCGTTCATCAGTGATCTGAAAGCAGATCTGAACAAGGTTAATTCTGTCTACAGCGAAGTTGTGAAGAGTTGCGATGATGCGAGCGGTAAAGCTATCCTCGTTGATCTCGGTGATTTTATAGACAGGTGGGTTAAATGGGATGAAACAAAGGATGTTTTACCGGTTCCAGATCCATCCTCGTTCGTTGTTTATTCCTATGGTGAAAAAAACGGACAAACTCTTTCCGCTCCTGTCAGTATCTTTATGCCTGAGAATCTGGATATTTATCGAGCTTATGAGAACGACTATATGACTCTCTCCTTCCCCATCGACACACAGTGGGACGAGTTTTTAGGATACTGGCTATCGCAACCGTGAAAAAAATGAAAGGAGGGGATTTCCCCTCCTCATTTTTCTTCTACGTACGCTGAGTTTCTCCGTGTCAGGCCGTTCAGGATGAAGCCGTCTATCTTCTTCAGAGAGTGGAGCATTTTCAAGTCTTCTGAGTAGGTGTGTTCGAGTCTGATCACGATGTAGACAGTGTCGCTTTTTTCCGATACCGGGAGGAACTCCGGTGTTCTCTTCAGTGAGGGTGCGTCGATGATGATTCTGTCGTAACTCTGTTTGAGATTCTCTAAGATCTCTGGATCCTTCAGAAGTTCGAACAAGTCCCTTTTATCGAAAGAGCCTTCCGCGTTTTCTTCGGTGAAAAGAAGCACTTTCTCTTTCTTTGAGACAAGATTTGCCATGTGTTTTGCTATGGTGCTCACACCCGCTCCGTCTTCGATGGCGGTGATGAACACCACCTTTCCAGCTTTCACCGCGGGGATTCCGAGGGCTTTTTCTATCACTTCACTTTTGCTTGTCAGAGGAACTCTCGCCACGATCTTTTCTACACCGAGGAGGTACTCCGCTTCACTTTCCGATTTGATCCTTCTGTCAGAGAACTCTGCAAAGAAGACAGCGAGAATTCCGAGGAAGATTCCGAGCACTCCTCCGACCGCGAGGGTGAGTTTTTTGTTCGGCTTCGAGGGTGAGAGAGGCGGAACAGCCCAGTCTATGACGTTGACGTTGGCCGTGATCGCTGCTTCAGATATGAGCGACTCGTATTTTGCCTGAAGAAGCGTGGTGTAGATCGTTTCTTTCACTTTGTAGTCTCTTTCGAGCTCGATGAGTTTCTGTTCGAGTTCCGGAAGCTTTGAGAGTTCCTTTTCAAAGTTTTCAAAGAGCTTTTTGAAGGCTTCGTACTGTGTCTGGTAGAGGATCCTTTCAGACTCTGCCTTTATGAGATTGCTGAGCGCTTCTCCGTAGATGGTGTAGCCTGTCTTTTTCACCTGAGATGTGAGGAGTCTTTCGAGTTCCGCCTTGAGCTGTTTCTGAGTTTCTTCGAATTCCGCTTTCTTTTGAACTACCGCAGGGTTCGATTCGGTGTAGCGCTCCATGAGCCCTGCGAGTTCTATTTGAATGTTGATCAGTCTGCTCTTGAGCTGGGAGATGATCGGATCGAACGTGATACTGTCTCTGAGCTGTTCTATCTCAACATCGAGATCTTTGAGTTCGTTTGAGAAGAATTCAGCCTGTTTCTGTGCTGCTTCCATGGCGATCTGAGATTCTTCCATCTTTTGAAGAAGAGAAGCGTAACGTTCTATAAGCGTTTGGTACTGTGCTTCAACGGAGTAGATTTTGTTCTGTTCTTTGAAGACCTTGAGTTTGTTCTCTGCTTCTCTGAGTTCCTGCTCTACCTTGGGGATTTGCTCTTCAAGAAATTCTTTTTTCGCCCCGAGCTGGGTTTTGGCGATGCTTTCACTGATCTTGACGTAGTTTTCTACGATCTTGTTCGCTACCTCGGCAGCGAGTTTTGGATCCCGCCAGGTGAATTTAACTTCCAGTATGTTCGAATTTTTCACAGGTTCTACGGTTATGAGCTTTTCTACCATGTAACTGTAAAGAGAGAGTTTTAAATCGTCTTCTGTGAGGCCGTTTCCCATAGCTTTCTTTATATCTTTCTCGTCGAGAAGTTTGTGAACGAGATCGAGTTCGTCTATCACAGCCACGATGTTTCTTCGAGAGAGCATGATCTGTATTTCGTCTTCAAGGCTTCCTCCTCCACCTCCTAGAAGACTGGAGAGGCCTCCGAGAAGCCCTTCAATGGAGAGTCCAAGACTCATACCCTTCTGTGTGGAGACCTTCACCTTCGCGGAGGCTTCGTATTTTGGTGTGGCGAAGAGAAGATAAATCCCCGTTGCAAGGACGGTCAGAACAAGAACGAGCCAGAAGAGTTTTGATCTTCTTTTGAACATCAAAAGAATGTCACCGAGTGTTAGTTCTCTTTCTTCCACGTCTTTCCCTCCTTAGTGTGTTCTGTTCATATTTTATCAAATGTGACAGGAATTCCACGGCGGTGCTTTTCTGCAAGTTCGAGGATTTTCTTCACTCTCTCTACTTTCTCCGGGTCCTCATCTGATAGGTCTTCTTTTCTTTCGATCTTCATCAGGATGCGGTCGAGTTCTATGTAGCTCATCCCGAAGGCCATTTCGTCCGTGACACCGGGAATGAGATCTGGTGAAGGTGGTTTTTTCTGGATTTTCTCCGGAATGTTCAGTTCTCTTGCGAGTTCAAAAACCTGCGTCTTGTACAGGTGCATGATGGGTTCTATATCTACCGCTTCGTCACCCCACTTCACGTACAGACCCGTGAGATACTCTGTTCTGTTCGTTGTTCCCACGACGGCGTAGCCTCTCTTCTCTGCTTCGAAGTAGAGAAGACACATTCTGATTCTGTGTTTGATCCTGTAATAGGCGAGGCCTTTCAGAAATTCGTCGGGGCCGGAGTTTCTGAGATCGTCCAGGAAGGGATCCTTCGAGAGAGAATTCCATTTGTTGAGGACGTATCTTTTCACCACCGATTCTGGAAAGAAGAGCTTTGGAGGGAAGAGCCTGTAAACACCTATTTTTCTCAAGATGGGAGTGATGGATTTTATTTTGTACTCAACGTTCAGGCTTTCGCAGAGTTCAACGGCGTCTTTCACCGAGTCTTTCGAGGAGTCGCGCTCGGGGAGAATGAGACCAAACACCCGATCTTTTCCGAGAGCTTGAACACACAACGAGAGAACTACAGCGGAGTCGATCCCACCGCTCACACCGACGACCGCTCCTTTGTAATTGTACTCTTCTATCTTTTCTCTTATGAAACTGATGAGACTTTCTTTCATTGTGGTCACCCTGATGAATTCTACCATGGTAGAATTCCGGTGGGGAAAGAAAAGGAGAGTGATCCCGTGTTCATCGGTTTTGGATACGACAGACATCCACTCGTTGAGGGAAGAAAACTTGTTCTGGCAGGTGTGGAGATAGACTCCCCCGTGGGAAGTCTCGGGCACTCGGATGGGGATGTTCTCTCACACGCGATCATAGATGCCCTGCTCGGTGCTGCTGGTCTTGGCGACATAGGAACGTGGTTTCCGGAGACGGAGGAGTACAAAGACGCGAACAGTCTTGAGCTTCTGAAGAAGACGATGGATATGATAGAGGAAAGAGGGTTCAAGGTGATAAACGTTGACTCGACGGTTGTTCTCTCCGGTGTGAGACTGTCGACCTACAGAGACAGAATCCTCGAAAATCTGAAAAGCGTGTTGAAAACTCCTCACGTGAACGTGAAGTTCAAGAGCGGAAACACACTGGGGTTCGAAGGGGAAGGCAGAGGCATTTCGGCTTACGCGGTGTGCCTTGTAGAGGAGAAAGAATGTACGAAGAGTACATAAGGGCCTGGGTAGAGAGAAAAAAGAGAGAAGAAGAAAAGATGAAATTGCTGGCTCAGAAGGCCCTCAAAGAGGCGAAGAGGGTCGCAGAAGTGTTGAGGGAAAGGTACGGTGTGAGGAGAGCGGTTCTTTTTGGCTCGCTCGCAAAGTACCTGAGAGGAACAGGCGAGTTCACAGAAAGGTCCGACATCGATCTTGCGGTGGAAGGCCTTCCGAAAGAGGAATATTTCAGGGTGCTTTCTGAAATCAACAGGTTCTCTGAGTTCGAGATAGATCTGATCGATCTTGAAGGATGTCCCGAGTTTCTCAAAAGATTGATCGAAAGAGAGGGGATAGAGATTTGAACTATGGTGTCCTTCCTGTAGGGGCTCTTCTCCCATCGAGCACGTCCTGTGCGATCTTCAAAAGCCACTCTTCATCAGAGAAAACGAGCACTCCACCGCTCCACGGATCGTTCACACTGATTTTTTTGACGTTTCTATCAAGAAGGACGATAGAATTTTCCAGTACTTCCCTTCTGAGAGATTCGTAGTCTATCTCTTTTTCATAGGCCCAGGAGAATCTCAAGGGTTTTCCAACAAGAACGTTTCCTTCCGTGTCGATGACGAGCGTTGTTGTGTAGCCGAGCCTTTTCAGCCGTTCGTACTTTTCCACGCTTTCCACCATCATGGGATAGGTGGCCTTTCTTGTGATGAGAGCACTGATCACCTGCTCGTTCACCTCTCCAGCTGCGCTGAAAACGGGCACAACTCCCGCTGTGGAGAGTCCCTCCGCGAGAAGAGATAGCACCTGAGCGGTGATATATGGGGAAGTTGAGACCTTTGCGAGGGGATCTGTGTCGGTTATTCTCAAAACGTCGAAACTGCCGAAGACGTAGTAGGTCACACCTTTTTCTTTCAGGATCTTTCCTACAGCGATTCCGACGTCTTTTGCGAGGGTCAAATTTCCAGAACTTCCAAGGCACAGAAGAGAGACGTCTTTCAAAACGTTCTGAAGAGGAACTCTCACCGCCACCAGACCCGTGGAGTTCTCTGGAATCTCATCAATCAAGACAATCTGTGGAAATAAGCTCAAGAACGTGAGACACACCAGAATCGTTGTTAGTGAGCGTGACAACGTCCGCCGCCTCCTTCACCTTGTCGATGGCGTTTCCCATGGCCACGCGAAGCCCCGCTTCCTCGAACATGAACAGGTCGTTCTCGTTGTCGCCGAAGACGACGATCTCTTCTTTCTTCCATCCCATTCTCTCCCGGAGAAACCTCAGCGCCTTTCCCTTGTCTACGTTCTCTGGAACGATCTCTAAGTACGTCGGGAACGACTTGAAGACCTTCACCACATTGTTGAACTTCTCCAAGAGGATCTTCTTCAGTTCGTCGAGTTTTTCCGGAGTATCGATGAGAAGGATCTTGGTTGTTCCCACCTTTGAGACAAGCTCCAGAAGTTTCGGTTCAACCCGGTATTCCACACTCGAGTGTTTCGCATAGCCCCTTATCTCTTCGTTGTCTTTCTCGGAGTAGAGCACGTCGTCTATGTACGCTTGCCAGTGCACGTTGAACTGCTTCACGTACTCCACGATGTCTTTTGCGACCTCGGGTGGAATCTTTTCGTTCAAAATCACACCTTCTTCTGGAATGTACACCATCGCGCCGTTGTATGCGATTGTGGGAAAAGTCCTGCCGAAGTACTTCTTCTCCACGTTCAGCGTCGAGACGAGCATCCTGCCGCTTGCAAAGACAACCCGGCACTTTCTGGAAAGCCTCTCTATGGCTCTTCTGTCCTTTTCTGAGATCTCCAAACTGTCGTTCAAGAGCGTTCCGTCCAGATCAAAAACGAACACCCTGTACAAAGTATCCCCTCCAGATCCTTTCGAACTCTTCCACGAAAGATTCTACGTACTCTCTGTTACTCGTTTTGAACACGACCTCCACATTTTTGTGAAAACCACTCTCTGTGAAGTTCGCAGAGCCCGTGATCAGAGTTTTTCCATCGACGACAAGAAACTTGTGGTGCATCAAGGGTTCTCTCACCTCGAGAACGTGAAAGGTTCCAAGTGGAAGTTCTCTGAGCTTTGAAGACTCGAACCACTCGTCCGTGATGATGTACACCTCCACACCCTGCGAGGAGAGGAATTTCAGCGTGGCAAAGACGTCTTCATCTGTGAAAGCGTAGCTGCAGAGAAGAACGTACTTTTTCGCCTTCCAGAGCGAATCCAAGACGATCTCTTCAACATCCACCGCGGGAATCAAAAAGAACTCACCTTCTTCTGTTTTGAGCTGAACCTCCGGTCTTTTTCCAAAAACGAGCCAGTCATAAATTCCCTCGAAAAAGTCCGCTATCTCTTTGGAGTGAAAGACGATGAGGTTGTTCAGATGTTCTTCTAAGCTGGAGCGGTTGAAGTTCGCAGAGCCGAAGATCACCGTTTCATGGTCGAGAACTATGAACTTCGAGTGAAGAAGTCCCTCTGAAACGTGAACGAAAGCACCCTGAACGGGTACCTCGGAAGCCATTTTCGCAGTTTTCAATCCGAGATACTCCGGGTCGATCGAGTAGGCAACGATCGTGATGTCGCTTGCAGAGTTCAGGTGTGAGAGAACCAGCTGTGAAAGATCGTCCACCGTGCTGAAATAGACCCGCGAGAAAATTATCTCATTTATCAGTAGAAACAGGAGAAGGAGTTTCTTCAATCCATACCACCTTTCCGTAGAGCGGACCGGCCGTGATCTTTTCGATCTTCACGTCGGCGAATCGGCCGATCATCCACTCCTCACCCTCGAAGGCGATGATCTTGTTTCTGATGTCCCTGCCGTAGAAGAGGCCGTTCTTTGCCTGAGCCTCCACGATGACGCGCACCGTCTTTCCCTTGTAGCGCTCGTTCAGCTTTCTGTTGATCCTCTTTTGGAGGTTCATGAGAAACTGCATGCGCCTCACTTTCTCTTCGTAGGGCACCTCGTCTTTGTAGTGTTTCCACGCCACCGTACCTTTTCGTGGAGAGTAGATCGCGAGGTTGAGGCGTTCGAACTGCGCCTTCTCCACAAGATCGATCGTCTCCATGAAGTCTTCTTCCGTCTCCGTTGGAAAACCGACGATGATGTCGCTGCTTATGGCAACGTCCGGCACCTTCGATCTGATCCTCTCAAGAAGGGCGAGGTACTCTTCCTTCGTGTAACTTCTGTTCATGAGCTTCAGTATCCTGTTGCTTCCGGACTGCACGGGGAGGTGGACGGACTTTGCCACCTTCGGATTTCTGGCGATCACCTCTATGAGTTCGTCGGAGAAGTCCGTCGGATAGGAAGTGAGAAACCAGATTCTTTCAATTCCCTCTATCTTTGAGGCCTCTTCGAGGAGTTTGGCGAGGGAAGAGCCGTCCTTCAGGTCTTTTCCGTAGGCGTCTACGTTCTGACCGAGGAAGGTCACCTCGCGGTAGCCCTGTTTCGCGAGCTCTCTCACCTCTTCCAGAATATCCTCCATCGGTCTGCTCTTTTCCCTGCCGCGCGTGTACGGAACGATACAGTAGGTGCAGAATCTGTCACAGCCGAATATGATCGTGACCCAGGCGTGATGCTTGCTGGATCTGATACGTGGAAGCTCATGTGTGTACTCGTCGAGATGGTCTTCGAAGAGCGCCACCTTCTCCCCCTGAAGCGCCCTTTTCACCGCCTCTGTCACTTTCAGGACGGCGCGGGTTCCAAGGACGAAGTCGGCTCCTCTCTCCAGGAGTTTCTCTCTTTCCTTTTCGGCGACACAACCCGCAACTCCCACAACGAGCTTTCTTTTCCTTTTGATCTTCAGCATCTGACCGAGCTCGCTGTAGGCCTTCTCCTCAGACTTTCTTCTCACTGCACAGGTGTTTATGATGACCACATCCGCCTCTTCGGGAGCCGAGGCGGGGGTGAACCCTTCCTTCATTAGAAGACCGGCCATCGTTTCCGAGTCGTTCTCGTTCATCTGACAGCCGAAGGTCTTGATGTAAAATCTCATGTTCGACCTCCCAGTTCGTTCAGGCTAATTAGATTATACCAGAAAGGAAAAACCCCGCCGGAGCGGGGTCGATTCACATCAGTCCGAGTTCTTTCTTCACGAAGTTCGGAAGGGCGAAGGACGCGACGTGAACTTCTTCGTTGTAGTACTTCAGCTCTTTGTTGAAGTTTTTCACCTTTTCGGGGTTGAAGTCTTTTATCGGGTCTATTCCCTTGGAGGCGAAGGTGTAGGACCACATGCCGGAGGGATAGGTGGTCATGAATCCAAGGTAAACCTTCGTGATAGGAAAGACCTTGCTGATCCTCTTGTAAGCGAGCTTGAACCATCCGATGTCGTAGAACGGGTCTTCCGTCTCGGCGGAGAAGACTCCGTCTTCCTTGAGGGCATCGTAACAGGCCTGGTAGAACTCTTCGGTGAAGAGGTGCCCACCCTGGCCCGCCGTCGGGTCCGTGGAGTCTATGATGATGACATCGAACTCGTTCTTGAACTTCCTCACGTATTCGGCACCGTTTGCGATCACGATCTCTGTCCTTGGATCGTCGAAACCGCACGAAGTCTGCTTCAAATACTTCCTTGCGGCTTCTATGACGAGTCCGTCCACTTCGCAGAGAACCGCCTTCTCCACGCTGTCGTGTTTCAGGACTTCTCTGAGCGTTCCGCCGTCTCCACCGCCGATGATGAGCACCTTCTTCGGGTTCGGATGGAGGAACATGGGAACGTGTGCGAGCATTTCGTGGTACATGAACTCGTCCTTTTCCGTGGTCATCGTGATGCCGTCGAGCGAAAAAACCACGCCAAGATCGGGATTCTCGAAGATATCTATCCTCTGAATGTCGCTCTGTCCGGAGTAGATCATGCGGTTTATCTTCATGAAGAGTCCCACGTTGTTTCCTGTATAGTACTCGAAGTACCACAGGTGCTGTCTTGGCTGGAGATCTCTTTCAAATTCTTTCAACTTTTCCACCTCCTCAAACGGTGACTTTGTGTGGCGAGTCCTCGGGTATTCCTATCTCGTCGTACCTGCCTCTTTCATGCTCCACCACGTGAACTCTCTTTGCCTTCAGCGCTTTTTTCAGATGTTCGAAGGCTTTCCAGGGATCGACATCCTCTCCGCAGGTGAAGAGATCGATAGCAGCGTACCCGTACTCTGGCCAGGTGTGAATGGTTAGGTGGGATTCGGATATCACCACCACACCACTCACCCCATAGGGGAGGAACCTGTGAAACGTTGACGTGACTATTGTTGCTCCACTTTCATAGGCTGCCTGCTTCATCTCCTGTTCTATCAGCTGCACGTTGTCAAGAACCTCTTTGTCACATTCGTAGAATTCCGCCACCAGGTGCCTTCCCAGACTTTTCATGTTAATCCCTCCCCTCTGAAATTTTTAGTCAATCATGATCCAGAGTAACACCGCCTTCTTCTTTCCCGAATTCTTTACGTAATGCTTTTTGTCTGCTTTGTAGTAGAAACAGTCTCCCTCTTTCAACCTGTAACGTTTGTCATCGAGGTAAAGATCTATCCTTCCCTGGATCACAAAGCCGAACTCCGAACCTTCATGGTACGATTCTTCCTCCGTCTGTGCACCGGGTTCCAGTGTTACGAGAATCGGATCGATCTCTTTGTCTTCCACACCGCTCATCAGAATCTCACTCTTCACACCCTCTGGCTCGTCGTAGACCGGAACCCTCTCTTCTTTTTTGAACACAACCCTCTCTTCTTCCACGTCGGAGAAAAAGTGCTTCAAATCTGTACCCAGCGCTTCCAGAATCCTTTCAAGGGTATCTATAGATGGAGACGTCTTGTCTGATTCGAGCTGTGAAATGAAACTTCTTGAAAGATCTGTGCGTTCTGCGAGTTCTTCTTGTGTGAGCCCTTTTGAGAGCCTTAATTTCCTGAGTTTTTCTCCGATCCTCACAAAGTTCCCAACTCCTTTGTCCACTATAGTTGACAAACTTGTTCAGTATCACAGACATTATTATACCCACCCCCCTTTCGTTGTCAAGGTTAATTTTGTGTTACTTAAGTTACATTAAGGTAACTTATCTTGGAGGAATGATCTAAAAGCAGATCGCAATCTTTTCTCAGTTCAATTAGAACAGCCTCATCGTTTAATGTAACTATTCAAAATCATTACAGTTTATAATTATGTGGTAAAATAAATCCAGGAAATACCATGGAAATAGGGAGGTGCAGAGTATGAGAGAGATGACGAAGAAGTTCCTTGAGGACGCTTTCGCAGGGGAGAGCATGGCGCACATGAAGTATCTGATCTTCGCGGATGAAGCAGAGCAGAGGGGACTGAAGAAACTCGCGAATCTCTTCAGGGCGATCGCGTACGCGGAGTACGTCCACGCGAGGAACCACTACAGAGAACTCGGAAAGATCTACAAAGAGATGGCCGAAAACGTCCAGCAGTGCATCGACGGTGAAACCTTCGAAATCGATGAGATGTACCCGGTTTACAACACCGTCGCACAGTTCCAGGAAGAAAAAGGAGCGGAAAGAAGCACCAAGTTCGCCTGGGAAGCCGAAAAGATCCACGCGGAGATGTACAAAAAGGCCAAAGAACTCGTGGAAAAGGGAGAAGACTACACAGCGGAGAAGATCTACATCTGTCCCGTCTGTGGTCACACCGTTGAAGGAGAGCCACCAGAGAAGTGTCCGGTTTGCGGAGCACCGAAGAGCGCTTACAGGGAATTTTCAATTTAAAGGAGGGATAGCATGAAACTTTCTGATTTCATCAAGACGGAAGATTTCAAGAAGGAAAAGCACGTTCCGGTCATAGAAGCACCCGAGAAGGTGAAAAAAGACGAAAAAGTTCAAATCGTGGTTACCGTGGGAAAGGAGATCCCGCACCCGAACACAACAGAACACCACATCAGGTGGATCAAAGTTTTCTTCCAACCTGATGGTGATCCATACGTTTACGAGGTGGGAAGGTACGAGTTCAACGCGCACGGAGAGTCCGTTCAGGGGCCGAACATCGGCGCTGTTTACACAGAGCCTACTGTCACAACCGTGGTAAAATTGAACAGATCGGGAACGATCATAGCCCTCTCCTACTGCAACATACACGGCCTCTGGGAAAGCAGTCAAAAGATCACTGTTGAAGAGTGAGGTGAGTTCTGTGAAGAAGTACAGGTGCAAACTCTGTGGTTACATCTACGATCCTGAACAAGGAGATCCCGACAGCGGAATCGAACCGGGGACACCCTTCGAGGATCTTCCAGACGACTGGGTCTGTCCGCTCTGTGGAGCTTCGAAGGAGGATTTTGAACCGGTTGAGTGATCTGGAAGTCTTACCGTCAGAGAAAGGGGAGGCTGGCCCTCCCCTTTCTCTTTCCCCACGACCCGGCGGGCTCGGGCGGGATCCGAAAAGAAAATGATAACTCTCGTTATAATAATACCATAAAGTAGATAAACAAACAAAAAATCTGGGGGGAGAAAGATGATCGGATTTCTCACAGACTGGGGCTTGAAGAGTCACTACGTGGGAGTCGCGAAGGCGGTGATCAAGAGGATAAACCCCTCCGCGGAGATCATCGACATCACGCACGAAGTAGAACCTTTCAACGTGAGAAAGGCGAGTCACGTTCTCTACAGAGCCTCCCTCGATTTTCCTCCTTCCACCGTCTTTCTTGTGGTTGTCGACTACGGCGTTGGAACTTCAAGAAAGGCGATCGTGATGAAGACCAAGAACGACCAGTACTTCGTGGCACCCGACAACGGAGTTCTCACGGTTGTAGCTGAAGAATACGGAGTTGCCGAGATCAGAGAGATAGAGAACAGAGAGCTCTTCTACAAGAAGAATCCTTCCTTCACTTTCCACGGAAGGGACATCTTCGCACCGGTTGCCGCCCACCTCGACATGGGACTTCCGCTGGAGAGAGTGGGAGACAGACTGCTCTCGTACGAGGTTCTCAAGATGAGAAAGCCTGTTGTCGAGAACGAGAAAGTCATCGGAGAAGTGGCGATAGTTGACACCTTCGGAAACGTGTCGACGAACATTCCCTTCGATCTCTTTTTGAAGCTCAGTGTGGATTTCGACGACGTGGTGAGAGTGAGAGTGGGAAGAAAAGAGTTCAAAGCGGCTGTCGCGAAGGCCTTCGGAGATGTGGACACGGGAGAACTGCTCGTTCATCCAGACAGCGCAGGTTTCCTCGAAATCGCCGTGAATCTGGGAGACGCGAGTCAGGTGCTTTCGGTTAAAGAAGGAGACGAGATCGAGATATGCAGATGAAACAGGTTCTTCTTGAGGCAAGGCAGGATTTTCTGAGTCTTCTCAAAAGAAGAGGCTGGAAGGAGAAAGACCTGAATATACTGAGAGGAATCTTCCTTGGAGAGCTTTCCAGGGTGGACGTGCCGGCTGACATCTTTGAGCTTGCTATCAAGGAGGCCGTGAAGGGGAACTTGAAGCTTTCTTCGAAACTCCTTGGAGTGAGTGAGATAGACACTCTTGAGATCCTCTTCTGGTACCTGCCGAAGAAGTATCCCCTTCCTTCAGAGAGGCTCAAAAAGAGGCTGAAAGCCAGAAGCGTGAAAGAGTTCATCGAAGAAGCCAACAGACTTAGGGTGAAACTTGGAAAGAAGGATTTCATGGAGCTCTACCTTCATCTCGAAGAAGCGGAAGAAGAGGAAGAAAAAAGAGAGAACACGGATCTTCTGGAGAGAGTTCGAAACCTTTCGATTGAGAAACTATCAGAGAGTGAGATTGAGGAGTTGAGATACTTCTACTCCTTGCTCGATCTTCGAGGAAAGGAATCCGTGAGAACGCTGAACATTCATCCGTACATTCTTTCTGCCATCATCAGAAACCCTTCTGCACCGATCGTCATCGATGGAAGCAACCTGCTCTGGCGTGGAGGGCTCTCTGTCTCTTACATCTACGAGGTGTTTGAGAGGCTCGCTGTTTTCCGGGAGTTCTTCTTTCCCTACAGGATCGTTTTCGACAGGAACGCGGAGTTCGTGCTGCCAGTTCACGAGAGGAAGGGATTCGAAAGGTGGAAAAACTCTCCGAACGTTCTCTTCGAATCTCCAGCGGATGGCCTCATCATCTCCCTTGCGAACACCATGGACGCGGTGGTTCTGAGCGGTGACAGGTTCAGAGATCACGGTCTTCCCAGGAGGGTTAGGGTCCTAACACCGGAGGAGATAGAAAAGGGGTGAGCGAGCTCACCCCAATTTCTTTTCAATGTAGCTGACGATGTCGCCGACCGTTGAGATCTTTTCAAGATCGGCGTCATCCACCTTTACACCGAACTCGCTTTCAAAATCCATCACGAGATCGACAAGGTCGAGGGAATCCGCACCGAGATCGTCTATGAGTTTTGCCTCCTCTGTGACCTGTGACTCATCCACTCCGAGTTTTTCAGAGATTATGCTCTTCACCTTTGAAAAGATCTCCTCTCTGCTCGCCACTTTTCCACCTCCTCTTAGAAGTGTCGAAAAAAATTATAACACAATCACATTCTCAAGTAAGACCCTTTCATCCCAGCGCTCGACGAACCAGCCCGGATTCAGGGTGTGAACGGGCACTATGTAATCCGGGTTCAGTTCGTTCAAAATCTTTTCCAGGCCCTGAGGAGAAACGTGGCCCGAGGCGTGGAACTCTTTCGTGAAGACGATGTTTCCGTTCACTTCTCTTATACCGAAAGGAACTATGTTGAAGTACCTGAGCCAGTTCATGAAGCGCCTTGCGTCGATCTCCTGCTCTTCCGTGTAGGCTTCGCTCGTTGAGTGGATATAGACGGCGCCGTTCAGAACTCTTTCGTCGAGATCGAGGATGTGCGGGAAGTCCCAGTATCCCGCAACCATGGTGTGTTTTTCTGGATGCAGGTTTATCTCCTCTGGTGAGAGAAGGATCCCTTCCTCTTTGGCTCGAAGCAGTGCGTCTTTTTCGAGGTTTATGTAGGTGACCTTCCCGGGGTGGTACACACGAACGAAGGACCTTTCCTCATCCGTCAGCTTCCAGAGTGGTTCCACTCGTTCCATCTCGAGAAGATAGGCGTAGTCTTTTGGCATGAGAACGAGTCTTCTGTCGTTTTCCATGCAGACCTTAAGGAAGGTGAAGAGCCTCTCCAGGTGTCTGATGGGAAAATCTACGAGTATCAGATTCTTCGTCCCCCTGAAAACTCTCATCGCGTTTTCGAAGACGTCCTTTTCCGTGTTCTCCACGTTCTCTTCCCTCGTGACTCTGGTTCCCTCAACGATGAGAACGAGCGGGCGCTTGTCTTTCAGATTCTCAAAAAATCTCGAGGTCCTGAGAGAAAGCGCGAGTCTCTTTTCACCGAGAGTGTCCAGCCAGTAGCGCTCTTCTTCTGCTGTCTCGGGACCCGTTCTGAAGTCTCCGGTGTAAGCGAGCCAGAGATCGTCCACCCTTGCCGCAAGGCCCGCGGCTCCTATGACGGAGTGGTACACAGGTTCAACGAACAGCTCGTTCTTCCACAGGGAGTTCATATCGACAACAGTTGAATCGTCGTTGAGTTCGACCTCTTTAGGAAAAGAAACGCGTCTTGTCAATCTTTCCGCGCTCTTCGAATTTCCCGGGCTCACCGTGAGGTCTTCGCGGATTCCGTTTTCCAGATCTTTATCTGAGGCCTTTCTTCTTTTCTTTCCACCGAGCTGAGTCAGAACGTTTGAGTTGCTCGTGTACACACTGGCTCTCATCACCGCGAAGGTTTCACCGGTCATGAGGAGGGGGATCTTTTCGTCAATGAGGCCCACCATTCCGGTGTGATCCGCGTGCGCATGGCTCAAAAAAAGAAAGGCGTGGTTCACAGGATCTTCGAACTTTCCATCGAAGAGGTCGTCCCTGTAAATGTTGAGCCGGGGAATCATTTTGAGCTTCAGCAGGTCGTGAAGGATCCTCCCCGTCCTTGGGTTCAGAAACTCCTCGAAGAACTCTCCCCATCTGGAAAAGTTCAACCCGAAGTCCAGCAGGAAACCGTCGTTCTCAGAATCAACCACTCTGATCTTGTTTCCCCCTATGTTTCTGTGGCCATCGAGTATCTCTATTCTCACGGAACCCCCCCAGAAGAGAAAAGAGTTTGTCGGGATCAACGCGGTAGAGATTGGTCTTCACCCTGAGATCGTTCGCACCGAAACTCTCTATTCCTTCAAAATGATATGATAACACATTCGAGATCTCCTCTTCGATATTTCTTCCGCTGAACATTATCAGCCCGGCGATCCGCGCGTGATCCAGTAGGTAGTCGATGTGCCAGTGTTTCTTCCCGGGACCGAGAAAATAGCGGGGGATTCTCCTGAAGAATCCCCCCATAGCGGATCCCACGTAGGCATAGTAACCCGGTTCCAGGTGTGATGTTTTCTTGCCGTACTTCAGACCAACGCCCTTTTCGAGCTTCAAAAGCAGAACGTAAGTTCCCTTCATAATATGCTCAGGTATCTTTCCGCGTGGTCCGGCGCAACGGTCACGACCCTCGCGTCTGGCCCGAGTTTCTGGGCCACCTTCAGAGCGGCTGCAACGTTGGCACCGGAGGAGATCCCCACGAGGAGTCCCTCTTTCTTTGCGAGGTACCTCGCCATTTCGTAAGCCTCTTCGTCTTCCACGGTGATCACTTCGTCTATCACGGATCTGTCCAGGATCTTCGGAACAAAGCCAGCTCCTATGCCCTGAATGGCGTGTTTTCCCGGCTGGCCTCCGGAGAGAACAGGAGATTTCGCTGGCTCCACCGCCACTATTTTCACTCTGTCTCCGAAAAATCCTCTCAAAACCCTTCCAACTCCGCTGATCGTGCCTCCCGTTCCCACTCCCGCAACGAATGCGTCTATCCAATAGTCCATTTGCTTGAGAATCTCCGGACCCGTGGTGAACTGGTGGGAATAGACGTTGTAGGGGTTTTCGAACTGGTTGAGCATGTGTGCGCCGGTTTCTCTGGATATCTCGATCGCCTTTTCCACAGCACCTTTCATTCCCAGTTCCCCCGGTGTGAGAACGAGTTCTGCTCCAAGCATTTTCAGGACCTTTCTTCTTTCAACACTCATGGTCTCGGGCATCGTAAGGATCACCCTGTGACCTCTCTTTGCTCCGATCATCGCTATGGCGATTCCCATGTTGCCGCTCGTTGGTTCCACGATTCCATTTTTGAGGAGTCCTCTTTTTTCCGCATCGAGAATCATGAAGAGGGCAGGTCTGTCCTTTACGCTGCCACCGGGATTATTCTTTTCCAGTTTCAAGAAGATTCTCGAGTCTATCGAATCGAGCCTCACTATCGGAGTGCTCCCTATCAGTCTTTCCATCATCGCAGAAATCCCTCCTCCACTTGATTATTCTCGCAGGAACGCCTACGACAACAGCTCCATCAGGAACGTCTTCGAGAACGACCGCGTTCGCACCCACAACGGCATTGTTTCCCACTCTTATCGGGCCGAGGATCTTAGCCCCCGTTCCTATCATCACGTTCTCACCCACATCGGGGTGTCTCTTTCCGAAGCACGGCTTTCTCGTTCCGAGAGTGACCCCATGGTAGATGAGCGTTCCCTTTCCCACCGAAGCGGTGCTTCCGATGACCACACCGATGCCGTGGTCTATCACCACTCCCGGAGCGATCCTTGCCGCTGGATGGATGTCCATGGAGAACACAACGCGCACGAAGTAATAAATGATGTAGGCGAGGATTTTCAGTTTCCATTTGTAGAAGAAATGGGCGAACCTGTACCACATGAGACCCTGAAAGGAAGCGTAGAAGAAAAACACCTGAAGCTTACTCTCTGCGGCGGGATCGAGCTTGAGGTACATCTCAAGATCTTCTGAGATGTGCTTGAAGATACTCACGAAATCCCTGAAGAACTCACCAGCCTTTCTGAACAACAGCCGCATCCCGATGCCATATTCACCACCTCCAGATCGTTTGGTTCAATAGAATTATATCAACCTAATTGTTAAAGTCAAAGAAACCTTTTCATCACAAAAAGGTGAACCTCTTCACTTTTTTCACAAAGGCCTTTGTGTAGTATATTAACACAGAAGGAGGGATATTTCAAATGGTAGACACGCACACGCATCTTCATTTTCACCAGTTCGACGGTGACAGAAACGTTGTCATCTCCAATTTCGAAGAGAACAACATCGAATTCGTGGTGAACGTGGGTGTGAACCTCGAAGATTCGAAGAAATCCCTCGAACTCTCAAAGACAGATGATCGAATCTTCTGCTCTGTGGGTGTGCACCCGCACGACGCGAAAGAAGTTCCTGAAGATTTCATAGAACGCCTCGAAAAACTCGCGAAAGATGAAAAGGTGGTTGCCGTCGGTGAGACCGGACTCGATTTCTTCAGGAACATCTCTCCACCAGAAATCCAGAAAAGGGTCTTCGTTGAACAGATATCACTCGCAAGGAAGTTGAACCTTCCCCTCGTTGTTCACATCAGAGACGCGTACAGTGAGACGTACGATATCCTCAGAACAGAACCACTTCCGGAGAAGCGGGGGGTGATTCACGCTTTTTCTTCGGACTACGAGTGGGCGAAGAAGTTCATCGACCTCGGTTTTCTGCTTGGGATAGGAGGTCCTGTGACGTATCCAAAGAACGAAGCTCTGAGGGAAGTGGTTAGGAGAGTTGGTCTCGAACACATCGTTCTGGAGACGGACTGTCCTTTTCTTCCACCTCAGCCGTTCAGGGGAAAAAGGAACGAACCGAAGTACCTGAGGTACGTCGTGGAAACAATCTCTCAGGTGCTGGGTGTGCCTGAAGCGAAGGTGGATGAAGTGACCACAGAAAACGCCAGAAGAATCTTTCTGGAGGTGGAGAAATGATCCCTCTTTTCGATCTCACGAGGCAGTACGAGAGAATCAGGGGAGAAATCTTGAACGCGATAGACGAGGTGATCTCTTCAGGAAGGGTGATCCTTGGAGAGAACGTGAGAAGACTCGAAGAAGAAATCGCCAGCTTCATCGGCGTGAAACACGCTGTTGGAGTTGCAAGTGGAAGTGACGCACTCTTCATAGCGCTGGGGGCAATGGGGATTGGGAAAGGAGACACGGTGGTCACAACACCCTACACCTTCTTCGCCACGGCGAGCGCACCTTACAGACTCGGTGCCAGAGTTATATTCGTAGATGTGGACGAAAACACCTTCAACATGGACCTGAACCAGCTCGAACACGTTCTGAAAAAAGAGAAAGTGAAGGTGATCATCCCCGTTCACCTCTTCGGTAGAACCGTGGACCTCGAGGCACTGAGCTTTTTGAAGGAGAAGTACGGAGTGATGATCCTCGAAGACTGCGCTCAGTCGATGGGATCGGAATGGAAGTTCTCAAGCGGTGAGATCAAAAAGAGCGGGTCTGTGGGGGACGCGGCGATTCTCTCTTTCTTTCCCACGAAGAACCTGGGGACTTACGGTGATGGCGGAATGATCGTGACAAACAGCGATGAGATAGCGGAAGAAAGCAGAATCCTGAGAGTGCACGGTGCGAGGAAGAAATACTTCCATGAAAAAGTGGGATACAACTCGAGGCTCGATGAGATACACGCGGCGATTCTGAGGGTGAAACTCAGGTATCTGGAAAGGTGGACAGAAGAGAGAATACGTGTGGCGAGGACGTACCAGAAACTGTTCGAGGAGAAAAAACTGCCCGTGGTCTATACCCGCGTGGAGGAGAAGGGTTTCAGATACCACGTCTTCCATCAGTATGTGGTACTCTTCGAAAGCGAAGAGGTGAGGGAGAGAGCCAGAGAAGGGCTGAAAGAGAGGGGCATCCAGACGGCAATTTATTACCCTCTGCCTCTCCACCTTCAGGAGTGCTTCAAGGATCTGGGATATCGAAAAGGGGATTTCCCGGTGGCCGAATCTCTTTCGAGGAGAAGTCTCGCTCTTCCCATGTTCCCAGAGCTGAGAGATGACGAAATAAAAGAAGTCGTTGACACGATAGCGCTCTTTCTTTAAGCGAGATCTTTTACCACCTTCAGTGTGGCCATGGCCACTGACTTTAAAAAGTCTCCTTCGAGGGGTGCGACCCCCACTTCTGTTCTTTCTCGATCCTCGTCCTGAATCGTGAGATGGACGAGCACGAATTCTTTTCCAGCCAGAAAAACCTTCTGAACATCGTCCACCGAGACGGGGCAATCAGGATTGAACGCCTCTATCACCGCTTCTCCAACGAGCCTTGGAAGATTCGTGGATGTTCCAGGACCTGCGCTTTCCCCCACCATGTCTTCATCTTCAAGGGGGTTGTGTATCGTAACCTTCACCTGCTTTTTCCTGTCGAGGTTTTTCACCTCTATGGAGGTGATCTCATAAGTTTGTGAGGGAGAGAATCTTCCCTGACTCAACTGGGCGATACTGATGATCCTTCTGTCTATCTTCATTCCGAGAGACGCGAGGGCGACTGTTTCGATATCACGAACGATCTGTTTTGGATTCCTGGAAGGATCCGCTATGACGTGGATCTCTCTGGGCTGGCCGTTTTCTTCTATCACCTTGACGGAGATGACTCCAGATATCTTCGATATGACTTCTTCCAGTGTTTTTGCACTCATCTAAATACCCCCCACTGTTTTTAACTATTTTATCAGAGCATCTATTACTGCGAGAACGATGCTCTGGAGAAGATCTTTTTCTAAAGGAGCCACACCGATTCGCCAGCTTTCCTTTCCATTCTTCAAAAACGTGAGATGAGCAAAAACAAATCTTCTTCCTGCGAGAGTGGTTTCTTTGATGTCGTCTATGGACACATCATCGTATTTATGAAAAGCTCTGTTGAAAGCTTCGGTTACCGCTTCTCCGATGAGTCTGAGAAGATTCCGGGCTGTTCTGGGCCCTTCACTCTCACCGGAAAAGATCTTACCATGAGGGTCTCTCAAAGCGATCTCCACACGGTATCTCTTCCCGGAAGAAGAGATTTTCAAACAGGTATTCTATCCATATTTGTTCCCCTTTTTTGTTTTACCATATTTTACCATCCTTTAGGAAAAGATAGATCCACCGTAGAAGTATGAAACCGAGGGAGGTAGATGGACCTTGCCTGGAAAACGAAGAGGTTTCTTCGTTGCTTTTTTAATAACGTTTCTGATTCTCGTGATCGTGTTCATGTACGGCTACATCTCCTTTGAAATAAACAGGCTTTACGGTGGAAGGATGTCTCCTTTTGAAGACTGGAGGAGTTATATTGCTTTTCTTGCCTCTAAGGTACCGTTTTTGAAAGACAGAATCAACTATCAACCCCTCAAAGCGGAAAGTCCCGCCGAGTACTACTCGAGAATCTATCAGAAATACATCGAGATATACAACCAGAAGATAGACGAACTGATCAGCAAAGAAAAAGAGCTCGAAGAACAGGCGAAAGTGCTAGACACACAGAAGAATGTCGTTGAGAGAATGATCGAAGAGATTCAATCTCTCAAAAATCAGTTGCTCGAAGAGAAAAACAGACTGGAATCCTACAAGAAGCAGGTGGATGAACTCGTCAACGTGCTTTTGAACACCGCTCCGAGGAATCTTGCGGGCGCGCTCAACGAAGTGGACGATGAAACACTCGCCGTGATCTTTAAAAGAACCGATCCAGAGTACGCCGGGGAGTTCCTCGAGGCGCTCGCCGGTGTCAATCCGCAGAAAGCTGCACGGGTGATGGAGCTCATGGTGGGTGTAGAAAGCACCATTGAAAGACTCGAAATGCTGGTTAAACAAGCTCAGGAAGCGGTGAAACAGATGACAGAAAAAGAATCTCAGCTTTTTCAGAAAGAAGCCTATTTGAAATCGGTGGCGGACGCTTTGAACAACATCACACCAGAGGTAGCCGTCGATTTCCTGAGAAGGGAGAATGTGGATCCAGAAACTTTGAGAACGGTTCTTTCCATGATGGATAGGGAACACGCTTCTGTTCTGGTTCAGTACATAGTTCAGAACGCTCCGGATCTTCTGGAGGAGAGAAAGTGAAGGTAGGACAATTTTCTCTTTTTGCGATGATCAAGACAGCAGAGGAAAAAGGTGAATTAAAAAAGAAATCAGCGGCGGTTCTGTTCTCTCAGTCTGTTAAGGACCTGATGAAATCGCTGGGGAGAAAGGGAAAAATGATTGATTCCACATATGAGAAGAAAAAAGAGATCGCTGGAAAGAAAAGCGAACGTCAAAAGAATAATGATATTGACCTTCTGAATGTTCAGGAAAAGGTAAAGTCAGAATCTACTGAAAACCGTGATGAAGTCCTCAAAAAGGTGAAAAGGAACACGCTGGACGATCTCGACAGTGTCAGCGCTCAGCACATTTCGATGTCGGTTGAGGAAGATGTGAATTTGGAAAAGATGCTGGATGGACAGTTTTCGGAAAGGCTTCAGAATGTCTCTGAGGATCAGAAAGAACGGGAAGAAGAAGTTGGACGTTCATCTTCGAGCAAGCTGAGCAAAGAGATCAAAACAACCGATGATAAATCCAGTGAAAAACATGTTTTGGAAGAAATGTCTAAAAGAAACGAAAAGTTAGAACAGCTCATTGATGAAAATCATGATGAGTACCGAAAAAGTGAGCAAGGGATTTTCAAATCCAGAACACATGATATTTCAACGGAAAAGCTTTTGACTTCCACTGAACATGAAGAAAAGAGAGAAAACGGTTTTCTGGTGAAAGATTCAGAGAACAAAGAAAGTGCAAGTCAGATTTCGTTCGAAAAGAAACACCGTTCTATCTTGTACTCGGAATCAGAGACTTTTCGGAGTGAATCGAACAAAAAGCTTCCGAGTTCTTTTAGAACACCTGTTGAAGTTTCTCAGACAAGTTCTGAAGTTTTTTTGAAATCAGATGATCGGAAGATAAGGCACACAGCAAAACGACCGATTTTCGACGAGACAAGATCTCTTTTTAAGAATTCCGATACAGAGAAACTTTCAGGAGACTTTGAAAAGACAGCAGGTATCAAAAACGAACCTTCTGAAGAAAGGATTACGGGAAATATCGGGAATGAAATAAAAATGTCCAAACTCAGTTTTGTTCCGCTTCTCTCTGCAGACGAAAAGCAACAATCATCGAACGGTGATGGAGAAAAGGTCTGGAAGGTTAACAATCAAAGAATTTCACAGGCGAGCTTTGACGATACTGGTTTGAATCTCGTAAATGAAAATTCCGAGAATTCCAGAGAAAATCAGAAAATCAACTCTTTCACAAAGAGAGGAGATACTCACACAGAAGAACTATCAGAGAAAACCTCTTCCAGCTTGAGAGAAACCGTCCTGTCATTCAGAAATGATGGTTCCTCTCCAGAAAAGAACACCAGAAACGTACTGAACGACCGTAGTGAAACTTCTTCGGTGAGGAGAGAACCCCCCGCAAACAGATTTGATGGTCAGAAGGTTGTTGAAAACAATTCCAAGGTATCTCCGGAG
The DNA here is from genome assembly GCF_000016785.1 of Thermotoga petrophila RKU-1. NCBI lineage: Bacteria > Thermotogati > Thermotogota > Thermotogae > Thermotogales > Thermotogaceae > Thermotoga > Thermotoga petrophila. The sequence goes on along the minus strand of NC_009486.1, from coordinate 247,808 downwards.
AAAACTTCTGAAAAACCGCCCTCCCAAAACCGAGAGAAGAATCAGCCAATGGAAATGAAAATGAGTTACGAAGAGAAAGGAAAAATCGAAAGTTACAGAGAAATAACAAACAGAGAGGCGTTGGAGTTTCTGTCTCAGGAAAGGGCGAAGCAGGTTTACTCACTCCCCGAACTGAAAAGAACAGAGACTGTTCATCTACCAAGGTTTGTGGAACAGATGTACTACCACAAGACAGAAAGGGCCGTCATAGACCTTGAACCACCGGAGTTAGGAAAACTGGAGATCACCATAACAAAGGAAGAGAACCAGCTGAAGATAGTGTTCAAAGTTCAGACAGAAGAAGCCAAGCACGTTTTAGAACATGACGTACCACGGCTGATCGAAAGATTCAACGAAAAGGGATTCGATGTGCAGGTCTACGTAGAAAAACAGGAAGAAGACTACCTGTATCAGGAAAATCAGAACAAAGAGGGAAATCAAAGGCAGCAAAGAGAAAGCAAAAACCACAAACGTGAAACTTCGGGCAGTCTATTTGAGGAGTTCATCCAGGAGGTGAAAACGTGATCTACGACATGAGCGGTATATACCTTTCTTCTCTTACAGGAGTAAGAAATAATTCCAGCTCTTCGAGTAATTCTCTCGACAAGGAAGCTTTTCTCAGACTCCTTCTTCAAGAACTGGAAATGCAGGATCCACTGGAGCCCATGGAAACGAAGGACATGATATCTCAGCTTTCTCAGCTCGCGAGCCTTGAACAGATCACAAACCTCACCAGTGCGGTGAAAGATTTCGTCGAAGCTCAGACGAGTGTGAACCCAGCCCAGCTTGCTTCTCTGATAGGAAAGTACGTCGTGGTGAAGAACAACACGGTAAATCTTGTAGACGGTCAGTCAGACAGCATCATATTCAACGTGGATGAAGATGCACATGTTGTGGTTCAAATACTTGACGAAAACGGAAAAGTGGTGAGAACAGAAGATCTTGGAACTGTTCAGGCGGGAGTTCACGCCTGGCAGTGGGATGGAAGAGATGACAGCGGGATCAGTGTTGAAGATGGCAGTTACACTTACCATATTTATAAACTCACATCGAGCGGACTGGAGGAAATAGGAGGAATGGAAGGCGGAGTGGTGGAAGCCGTTCAGATAAAGAATGGAGAGGGATTCGTTCTTGTGAACGGTTCACTCTATCCTGTTGATTCTATCCTGGAGATCTCTCAGGAGGGTGATGCGTGATGATGAGGTCACTCTACAGTGGCATAACGGGTCTCAAAAACTTCCAGGTAGCGATGGATGTTGTAGGAAACAACATCTCCAACGTGAACACAGTTGGGTTCAAAGCGTCACGGGTGAATTTCGAGACGATGCTCGCTCAGACGATCAAGGCGGGAAGATCTCCTCAGGAAAACGTGGGCGGTACAAATCCCATGCAGATAGGTCTTGGTTCTCAGGTGTCCAGTATCGACAAGATCATGACGCAGGGCTCGTTCCAGAACACGGGTGTGAAAACCGACCTTGCCATTCAGGGAGACGGGTTCTTCATCGTATCAGATGGCAGTTCCTATTATTACACAAGAGCCGGCGCATTCACTCTGGACAGCAACGGAAACCTGATTCAGACCTCTACTGGTTACAAGGTTCAGGGATGGACAGCTGTTCAGGATCCAGAGACCGGTGAAAGGTACATCGACACCAACAAACCCATAGGGGATCTGGTGATCAGTGCAGGTATGACGATGCCGGCAAAGAAAACTTCGAACGTTCGTTTTGAAGGAAATTTGAACTCCAAATTGGGACCTGGTTCGTTCGTCATCACTTTAACTGATGAAAATGGAATTAATCACGATGTCAGGGTGTGGTTTGAAAAGACACAGAGTGATCTGGGAACAGATCCGTTCAGTTCTTCTCAGAGGTACACGATGAAGATCGATATCGACAACGATGGAACAGCCGATGTGGATGGTTACATGGTGTTCAACGAATTTGGAAGAGTGGAAGAGGCCGGGGTGTACGCTGAATCTCAGGTCATAACGGCAACCACCGATGGAAGTATTTCTGGAAGCACAGCTCTACCAGATGGCACCTATCAGGCCATCGTTCTGGATTCTTCTGGAAATGTGGTGTACAACGGTACCACGACGGTTTCAGGTGGTAGTTTCACAATCAACGATTCTGACATCACAGCTGGAAACAATTACACCGTGATACTCTTAACCCCAAACAACGCATCAAATTCTCTCACAATAGCACCCGGTGCTGAACTTGTCATTCCTACCTCCGGTGAGCCCAGGTTCTACGAATCAGACAATCCGACGAATTTCGTTCAAACTGATTACACTTCTCCAAGGTACACCACCGCCGTCCAGGTTTACGATTCTCTTGGAAACGCGTACACCGTTTACTATGAATTTGTCAGACTTGGAAACACCACTATTGGTTCAGAAAGTTTCAAGAACGCCTGGATCTGGAGAGCGTATACGGATAGTGGAGAACCGATCTCACTGATCGATGAAGACGGTGGTAGTGGCTATGTAGCGGGGTTGATAGATTTCGATGAATCAGGAAGACCCATTCAATACAGAGGGCTGGACTCTTCATACAATCTCAGCTCTGGAGAGGTTAGAACGATCCAGTTTGATGCAGGTCAGAGTGGAGATGGGGTGGTAACAATAACAGCTGATTTTTCCGGAGCAACTCAGTTCTCCGGCGACAGCACTCTGAACATTCCATGGCAGGATGGAAATCCGATGGGTGTTTTGGAATCCTTCGCCATAAACGAGCAGGGAGAGATCATAGGAACCTTCAGCAACGGACTCACCGACGTTCTTGGACAGATCGCCCTCGCAGTGTTTAACAATCCTTCGGGACTCTCAGAGGTTGGTAATTCGCTCTACGTCGTGTCTGCCAACAGCGGCGTTCCAAAGATAGGAGCCCCCGGTAGCGGTGGAAGAGGAATTTTGATCCCCGGTGCCCTTGAGATGTCCAACGTGGATCTTGCGGAAGAGTTCACCAAGATGATCGTCGCACAGAGAGGTTTCCAGGCGAACGCGCGTGTTATCACGACAGCCGATCAGATTCTGAACGAACTTGTGAACATCAAGAGATGATGAAAGATGATCAGGTTGACCAGAATAGATGGTAGATGGTTTTTCCTGAACGCCGATTTGATAGAAACCGTAGAAGCACTGCCCGACACAACGATCACCCTCATAAACGGTAAAAAATACATCGTGAAGGAATCCGCAGAGGAGGTTGTTCAAAAGGTGATAGAATACAAGAGAAAGATCTTCAACTGGTGGAAAAACCAGGGTAGGTGATCCTATGGACCTTGCAACCCTGATGGGTCTTGTTCTTGTGATAGCGGCTCTTTTCATAGGAATCCTGACGGGTGGAGGAGACTTCGCAGCGTTCATAAACATACCTTCACTGTTCATAACCGTTGTTGGTTCTATCGCAGCAACCATGGTGGCTCATCCGAAGGACAAAGCCTTCAAGATCGTGAACATCATGCTTTCAACTCTGAAAGAGCCAAAGCTCGATCACGTTTCTCTGATTCAAACGATGGTTTCTTTTTCTGAAAAAGCACGAAGGGAAGGTTTGCTTTCTCTGGAGGAGAATCTGGAGAGTATAGAAGATCCATTCATGAAAAAGGCACTCCAGCTTGTGGTTGACGGAACAGATCCAGATCTTCTGAGGAACATGATGGAAACGGAAATGGAACTCTTCGAGGAGGAACTCGACGGAGAAAGGGCGGTTCTGGAATCCGCAGGGGCGTACGCTCCTGCGTTCGGTATGATTGGAACGCTGATCGGACTCATTCAAATGCTCAAATCCTTGAACAATCCAGAAACACTGGGACCTTCTATGGCGGTTGCTTTGATAACGACACTTTACGGTGCAGTTCTGGCCAACGGTGTCTTTCTTCCCATGGCTGAAAAGATCAAAAAGAGAAGAGATATTCTGGTTTTGGAAAAAAGAATGATACTGGAGGCTGTTCTTTCTATCCAGGCAGGAGAGAACCCGAGGATCCTCGAGGAAAAACTCAAATCGTTCCTCCCTGAGAAAGAAAGACAGGCTTACGAGGCTGCTTCTCAGGAGGCAACCGCGTGATGGCGAAAAAAAGAAAAGAGGAACAGAAAAGCAGTCCTCAATGGATGACGACCTATTCGGATATGGTGACGCTGCTCCTCACGTTCTTTGTGGCTCTGATCTCGATGTCCACCATCAGTCCCGGAAAGTTCCAGCAGGTGGCGGTAGGGCTCAGAATCGCGTTGAGTGGGAACCCGCCGAGCGTCCTCATGGGAGGAAAAAGCATAAACGAAGAACCCTTGATCACATCAAAAAGAGGAATATATCAAGAACTCATGAGATTGTCCGAAGAATATAAGGGAAAGATCACAGTTGAAGAGAGAGACGAAGGAACACTGATCGTGTTGAAAGACATGGTGTTTTTTGAGACGGGAAGCGCCAAGCTCACAGTGGAAGCCAAAGAACTCCTGGCCAAAGTGGGACAGATAGTCATAGAACACACCACGAACGTGCTCGAGATCTACGGTTATGCGGACGACAGATTGCCTCTTCCAAATTCAATATATGTCTCCAACTGGCATCTTTCGAGCGCCAGAGCAGCGAGTGTGGTGAATTTCTTTCTCACCGAGTTGAGAGAGAAGAGAATGATCGAAAGGGCTGCAGACATAAAGCTTGGACGTTTCAACATCGATCTTTTCTACAATCCTGACAGATTCTACCCAATAGGGCTTGGAGACAGGGAGATAAAGAAAAAGATCCAGGATCTTGAAAACCAGATCAACGTCGAGAAAACACTTATCAATGAAAGGTTCAGAAACGGGGAAATTTCTCGATCGGAATACGAATCGGAACTGAAAAAATTGGAAGAAAAATATCAGCAGGAATTGGATAGATTGAGAAGAGAATTCAGGAGAATAGATATCCTCATAAAACGAGAGAAACTGTGAGGTGAAAGAATGGCAGAAGAAGAAAGAAGAGAAGAAGAACAACCAAAACGTCGAATGGGTGCGTCTTTGATCACGAGCATTGTTGTTCCGCTTGTGGTTTCCGTGGCAGTGTATTTTTTGCTGCCCATGTTCCTTGGTTCGAATCAAGGCAAGCAGGGTGAAAACGTACCTTCGACCCCCGTCAGGATAAAGGCGGTTCTCATTCAGCGGGGGGAAAACCAGACCTTCCTTCTCAAAGGAGGAAGGGACGTAGTCGTGATAGATTCTCTTTCTTTCAGTGTGGGAAGCGATGCCTGCAGGGCGGCTGTAGCTGAGAAGAATGACGAGATCATGGATGCGCTCATGATGATCTTTCTCAGCAAAGATAAGAGTGAACTGAGCACCGTTCCGGGGCTAGAACTGTTGAAGCGTCAAATAAGAGATGCGGTGAACACGATCACTGGATTCGTTGGTGATAAGGAGAAATACGGGGTTCTGGATGTGTACCTGTACATCAAAGCGTTCGCAACCACCGAGTGAGGTGGTAACATGTCGGATGTTCTCAGCCAGGAAGAAATAAACCAGTTGATCGAGGCACTGATGAAGGGTGAGTTGAAGGAAGAGGACCTCCTGAAGGAAGAAGAGGAGAAAAAGGTTAAGCCTTACGATTTCAAGAGGCCGAGCAAGTTTTCCAAAGAACAACTTCGAACCTTTCAGATGATACACGAAAACTTTGGGAGGGCTCTTTCTACGTATCTCTCAGGAAGGCTGAGAACTTTTGTGGATGTCGAAATCAGCATAGATCAGCTTACTTATGAGGAATTCATAAGATCCGTGATGATACCATCGTTCATAGTTATCTTCACCGGAGATATTTTTGAGGGAAGCGCCATCTTCGAAATGAGACTGGATCTCTTTTATACCATGCTCGACATCATAATGGGGGGGCCCGGCGATAACCCTCCAAACAGACCTCCCACGGAGATAGAAACCTCCATAATGAGAAAAGAAGTGACCAACATGTTAACCCTTCTTGCTCAGGCCTGGAGTGATTTTCAGTACTTCATTCCTTCGATAGAGAATGTGGAAACGAATCCTCAATTCGTTCAGATTGTACCTCCCAACGAGATCGTTCTTCTTGTAACCGCCTCCGTTTCCTGGGGCGAATTCACAAGCTTTATCAACGTGTGCTGGCCGTTTTCACTTCTTGAACCTTTGCTCGAAAAACTTTCGGATCGCTTCTGGATGATGGGAAGAAAACCCGAAAGAGTCGAAGAGCGAATGGAAGAACTCAAAAAAGTTTCTCAAAAGGTACCTGTGACTGTCCAAGCGGTGATAGGAGAAACTGAGTTGAGATTGAAAGAAATCCTGGATCTGGAAGTGGGAGACGTCATAAGGCTCGGCACTCACTACAAGGATGAAATAAGAATAGACGTTGAGGGGAGACCCAAGTTCAGGGGAATTCCCGGAGTGTTCAAGGGAAAGTATGCGGTGAAGGTGACCGGTGAATTCACCAACGGAGGTGAATACGAATGACGGAAAAAGAATTCCTTTCTCAGGAAGAGATAGACAAGCTTCTTGGCGGTTCTGATACTGGTGGTGTTCTCACTCTTGAAGAAAAAGACATGATAGGTGAGATAGGAAACATCGCGATGGGAAGCGCTGCCACGACGCTCTCGATGATTCTCGGAAGGGATATTCACATCACCGTTCCAACTGTTCGGGAAGAAAAGATGAAGAACGTCAAGAGTGACTTCAGTGGTGAGCAGGTAGTGGTGAGTGTGGAATACATAGAGGGGCTGGAAGGATTGAATGTCCTTGTCCTAAATAAAAAACTCGTAGCGGTGATAGCTGACCTCATGATGGGGGGAAGTGGAGAGGTAGAAACCGAGGAACTGGACGAGATCAAACTCAGTGCGGTTGGAGAAGCGATGAATCAGATGATGGGAAGCGCTGCAACGTCGCTTTCTGAACTTCTGGGAATAACCATCAATATCTCTCCGCCAAAGGTGGAGATATTGAATTTCGATGATCCAAGCACTCAGTTTCCACCGGTGACCGACAATCCAGAAAAAGATGTCGCCGTCGTCGAATTCGAAATAGAGATAGAGGGACTTCCGAAGTCGAAGTTCTACCAGGTGATAAGCGCCGATCTGGTGAAGAAGATGTACGAGTATTTCACGAAAAAACAATCCGAAGCTAAAGGCAGTGAGAAAAAAGAAGAAAAGAAAGAGGAGAAAAAGGTGAAGGTCGAACCGGTAGAATTCGCCGAGTTGAAACCTTCTGAAACCAGAAAAACCGAAGTACCGAGTGACAAGCTGGAACTGCTTCTCGATATTCCTCTCAGAGTCACAGTGGAACTTGGAAGAACGCGAATGACCCTGAAACGAGTTCTGGAAATGATCCCCGGCTCCATAATAGAGCTGGACAAACTCACGGGAGAACCTGTGGATATCCTCGTGAACGGAAAGCTCATCGCCCGCGGAGAAGTTGTCGTGATAGATGAGAACTTTGGGGTGAGGATAACAGAGATCGTGAGTCCAAAAGAGAGGCTCGAACTTCTCAACGAATGATGTTTTCCAGCCCCCAGCTCAGAAGCTCCGGGTGTTCCCTGTTGATGAAATTCGGGTCTTCCAGGAGTTCTGAGTGTTTCACACTGCCTTCTCTGAAGCGCAGGACTTTTGAGATGTAGTCTTTCATGTTTCTGACATCTTCGATGGTGCCCACTTTTCCGTGACCCGGTACGAAGTAATCTGCCCGTATTTTTTCGATTTCGCTGAGCGCTTCTATCCATTCGAAGAGGTCACTGTCCGTGACTATTTCGGCGTGGATGCCGGTTGTCAGAAGGTCCCCGCAGATGACGATTTTTTCGTTCTTCAAAACGAAGATCGAAGAATCCGGGGTGTGTCCTCCCAGGTGAACCGCTTCCACCACGATGTCTCCAAATCTGTAATTTTCTCTTTCGGAGAAGGTCTCATCTGGAAACTTCAAAGAAACCTCCACTCCGATCTTTCTTATGTACTCTTCATCCATTTCTTCCAGGGCTTTTCTGGTGAGACTGTGAGATATGATTCTGTCAAAAACCTCGTTTCCGAAAGTGTGGTCGGGATGGTAATGCGTGTTGAAGACAACGACGATTTCTTTGCCCAGAATTTCTGTGGTGAATTCTTTGATCTTCCTTGCCTTTTCAGGAAAAAGTGTTGAATCGAAGAGTACACAGAATTTCTTTCCACAGACAAGCACACTGTTCGCCGACGTTCCTGTTCCTATCACGAACACTCTGTCGGAAAGATTCGTGATCATCTTTTCACCTCGTGTAGTATAATTCTCCAAGAGTATTCTTCTACACAATGAGGTGATTTTCCTTGGCAACGGCCTTTCTCTGGGGATACTACGGCTTTGACAACTTCGGGGATGAATTGATGTTCAAGGCGTGTGTGAATCTTCTGAAAGAGCTGGGATTCGGGACCATATACACACCCCTGCCGAAGGGGAAAAAATCCATGGGGATCACCTCTGTCGATAGATATTCGCTCAAGATACTCTCTCTTTTGAAGAAATCTCAAGTTTCCATAGCGGGTGGAGGGGGATTGTTTCAGGACGTTACCAGTTTCCGGAGTCTTCTCTACTATTACTCTCTTTCAAAAGCTTCACTTCTCATGAACAAACCTCTCATATTCTTTGGAAACAGCGTGGGACCGTTGAGAAGAAGGCTTTCAAAAAAGCTTGTGTGGGACGTTTTCAAAGATAAAAGAACCGTTTTCATAGCGCGTGATCCCGCTTCTTACAGGTACGTCAGAATGGTTGGCGGAAATGCAATGCTCGGAACAGATCCGGCCATAATCCACCTTATGGAGTCCGATATGGAAAGAAATACCGAAAAGAAAGCGGTGTTTTTCCTGAAATCTCCGATGGATGTGTCGTATATATTGAAGAGCCTCAAGGATCAGGGAATCAACGACTTTGTCATATCAACGGCTTTTCCAGGGGATCACTCCTATCTTCCACCTCTCAGAAATGGAGAGAACTTGCTCGAAGAGATAGTGAGTTCGTCCATTGTGATAACGGAGAGGTTCCACCCGGCGCTTGTGGCAGCGTATTTCGAAGTACCGTTCATTATCGTCGATTGTCAAAAAGCGAGAAGATTTTTCACAAGATACACAAAAGAGGATCATTTCTTTTCAAAGAGAGATCCTCTGGAAATCTCTTTGAAGGTTCCCGTTGTGTTGAAGAAAGAATTGAAGCTGAAAGAGAAAATGAAAAACGACGCTATCGAGATGAAGGAGATGCTGAAAGGAGTCCTGAAAGGATGGTGAACATGAGGATAATCGTTCCCACACTGAGCAACATACTCACAGGGTTTCTCGCAGTGCTCATAGTCGCTACTCCCAGAGAGTACATCAAAGGCTTTGTAGCCTACAAACTCGGTGATACCACACCGAAACAGGCCGGAAGGCTTTCTCTGAACCCCTTTGTTCATCTCGATCCACTGGGAACGATCTCTTTCATCCTCTTCGAGTTCGGGTGGACGAGATCCGTGCCCATTCGCTATTGGAAGCTCAAAAACAAAAAGAAGGATCTTTTGAAAATCTCGCTGCTCGGTCCTGCCGTTAGCTTCATCCTTTTCTTTCTTTGTGGATTGATCGCCTCGCATCTTCCCGAGGAGGATTTCTGGTGGTTTCTCATGGTGAAGGCCGCAAAGTACAACCTCACGTACGCGCTCTTTTCTCTTTTTCCCATACCCCCTCTCGATGGAAGCAAGATTCTCGCTTCTCTTCTTCCCGACAAGTATATGGAGTGGCTGGTAAAATACGAGGTGTACGGGGTTCTCTTCATGATCGCTCTGCTCGTGCTCTGGATAATACCACTCGTTATGAATCCCTTTGTGAGGTTCATCGATGGTTTTGTCTGGATGATCGTGAGGTGATTCTTTTGATAGTACTCAGATATCCCGTGTCTCTGAACGTCATAAGAAAGTTGAAGACAGGAGATGTTGTCTACTACACGGGAAAGATCGTTGTTATGGACAGAAGCGTTGTGGACGTCCTTGAAAAATACGAAAGATACGAAGGAACAAAGCTCTACGATCTGACGGGAGAAATAGCGGTATTGGGAACGTTCAGGAAGAACAAGCTTCAGTTTCAAGAGATGAGTGAAGAGCTCCTGGAAAAACTCTTTCTCTTGGGAGTGAACGGCGTGATTCTGGAGAAAGTGCATCCTTTTTCTGCAACGAAGAGGTTTTCCAGGGTGGTGTTCGAGCCCCTCGAAGAAGTCATGGGAACGAGGAGGGTGATTTATAAAACTCCGGACAACAAGAAACTCGAGGAACTGGAAGTGGAAAAGCTGATTCTCCGTGTGGTACAGGACTCTTCCGGCAAGGTCTACTCGAAGGTTTAGATCCCCAGTTCTTTCTTGAACTCTTCGTACGTTTCCAGTATCTTTCGTGCGTAGGACTTTCTGCTGTTTCCACCGTTGTAGTACTCGAGTGCCAATCTCAAACTGTTGAACTTGTCGAAGAGGTACTTCAAATAGTGGGCTCCGTACTTTATGTTCAACCGGTAGTTCCACACGAGTTCTGTCCAGCCTGACTCTGGGATTTCCAGACCGTACAGGTTCGCCACCATCTCCGCCGTCTCTTTCTTTATCTGCATCATACCGAGTTCTCCGTACAACCCCACAACATTTCTGAAGTCACTTTCCACATCTATGACGGATATTATGAGAATAGGATCGAAATTCGTTTCTTTTGCCACGTTGTTTATCGTTTTCCACAGATCTTCGAGGAATTCTTCATCGCTTTTCAGTTTGTAGGAGGCTCTTCTTGATCTGACCAGTTCTTTGAACCATTCCTTCACCGCGATGGAGTTGATCTCGCGAAAGGAAATATTATCTTCCGGAGGAACGGTGCTCAGAAAAACAGGGACCACCACGAGCACCAAGATCAAGATAGTTATTTTTTTCACGATTTTCCTCCTCTGTTCAATCATTCTTAATGTCTCCTCTGGTATAATAAAAGCTGGATGCAATTCGATTATAACACGGGGGGATTCTGTGGAAGTTCTTTACAGGAAGTACAGACCAAAGACTTTTTCTGAGGTTGTCAATCAGGATCATGTGAAGAAGGCAATAATCGGTGCTATTCAGAAGAACAGCGTGGCCCACGGATACATATTCGCCGGTCCGAGGGGAACGGGGAAGACTACTCTTGCCAGAATTCTCGCAAAATCACTGAACTGTGAAAACAGAAAGGGAGTTGAACCCTGCAACTCCTGCAGAGCCTGCAGAGAGATAGACGAGGGAACTTTCATGGACGTGATAGAACTCGACGCGGCTTCCAACAGAGGAATAGACGAGATCAGAAGAATCAGAGACGCCGTTGGATACAGGCCGATGGAAGGCAAATACAAAGTTTATATAATAGACGAAGTTCACATGCTCACGAAAGAAGCCTTCAACGCGCTCCTCAAAACACTCGAAGAACCTCCCTCCCACGTCGTGTTCGTGCTGGCAACGACAAACCTTGAGAAGGTTCCTCCCACGATCATCTCGAGATGTCAGGTTTTCGAGTTCAGAAACATTCCCGACGAGCTCATCGAAAAGAGGCTCCAGGAAGTTGCGGAGGCTGAAGGAATAGAGATAGACAGGGAAGCCCTGAGTTTCATCGCAAAAAGGGCCTCTGGAGGATTGAGAGACGCGCTCACCATGCTCGAACAGGTGTGGAAGTTCTCGGAAGGAAAGATAGATCTCGAGACGGTACACAGAGCGCTCGGGTTGATACCGATACAGGTTGTTCGCGATTACGTGAATGCTATCTTTTCTGGTGATGTGAAAAGGGTCTTCACCGTTCTCGACGACGTCTATTACAGCGGGAAGGACTACGAGGTGCTCATTCAGGAAGCGGTCGAGGATCTGGTCGAAGACCTGGAAAGAGAGAGAGGGGTTTACCAGGTTTCAGCGAACGATATAGTTCAGGTTTCGAGACAACTTCTGAATCTTCTGAGAGAGATAAAGTTCGCCGAAGAAAAACGACTCGTCTGTAAAGTGGGTTCGGCTTACATAGCGACGAGGTTCTCCACCGCAAACGTTCAGGAAAACGATGTCAGAGAAAAAAACGATAATTCAAATGTACAGCAGAAAGAAGAGAAGAAAGAAATGGTGAAGGCAAAAGAAGAAAAACAGGAAGGCAGCGAGTTCGAGAAACGTTTCAAAGAACTCATGGAAGAACTGAAAGAAAAGGGTGATCTTTCAATTTTCGTCGCCCTCAGTCTCTCAGAGGTAGAGTTTGACGGGAAAAAGGTGATTATTTCTTTTGATTCATCGAAAGCTATGCATTACGAGTTGATGAAGAAAAAGCTGCCTGAGCTGGAAAACATCTTTTCCAGAAAACTCGGGAAAAAGGTAGAAGTTGAACTTCGACTGATGGGAAAGGAAGAAACAATAGAGAAGGTTTCTCAGAAAATCCTGAGATTGTTTGAACAGGAGGGATAATTTGAAAAAGATCAAAAGCTTCGGAGGAAAGAACCTGGGTGGGGGAAAGCAGGAAAAGCTTTTGAAGGACTTCGCCAAAATGCAGGAGGAGCTCCAGAAAAAAATCCAGGAACTCGAAGAGAGCTTTTCGCAGATAGAGGTCGAGGCTTCCGTTGGTGGAGGAGCCGTCAGAATCGTTGCAACCTGTGATAGGAGAGTCAAGGATATAGAAATAGACGAGGATCTGAAAGAAGACTTCGATACGTTGAAGGATCTTCTGATAGCGGGAATGAACGAAGTCATGGAAAAGATCGAGAAACGCCGTGAAGAGGAGATGAGCAAAATAACTCAGCAATTTGGAATACCAGGATTGATGTGAGAAGGAGGGAAAGAGCATGGCAAGAGTGGCTATTAACGGTTTCGGTAGGATAGGAAGGATTGTCTACAGGATCATCTACGAAAGAAAGAACCCCGATATCGAAGTAGTGGCCATCAACGATTTGACAGACACCAAGACCCTCGCATACCTTCTGAAGTACGACTCCGTTCACAAGAAGTTCCCCGGTAAAGTCGAGTACACCGAGAACTCTCTGATCATCGACGGAAAAGAGATCAAGGTCTTCGCGGAACCCGATCCTTCGAAACTTCCCTGGAAAGACCTCGGTGTTGACTTCGTGATCGAATCCACCGGTGTCTTCAGAAACAGAGAAAAGGCAGAACTTCACCTGCAGGCTGGAGCGAAGAAAGTCATCATCACAGCGCCCGCTAAGGGAGAAGACATCACCGTTGTTATCGGTTGTAACGAAGATCAGCTGAAACCCGAACACACCATCATCTCCTGTGCGTCCTGTACAACCAATTCCATCGCCCCCATCGTGAAGGTGCTCCATGAGAAGTTCGGAATCGTCAGCGGAATGCTCACGACCGTTCACTCTTACACGAACGACCAGAGAGTGCTCGATCTGCCTCACAAAGATCTGAGAAGGGCAAGAGCAGCTGCGGTGAACATCATCCCGACAACCACGGGTGCCGCAAAAGCAGTTGCACTCGTTGTTCCTGAAGTGAAGGGTAAACTCGATGGTCTCGCTCTCAGAGTCCCAACTCCCGACGGATCCATCACCGATCTCACAGTACTGGTCGAAAGAGAAACCACGATTGAAGAAGTCAACGCCGTCATGAAAGAAGCCACAGAAGGAAGGCTCAAGGGAATCATCGGATACAACGATGAACCCATTGTGAGCAGCGACATCATCGGAACGACGTTTTCTGGTATCTTCGATGCCACACTCACCAACGTTATCGGTGGAAAACTCGTGAAAGTGGCTTCCTGGTACGACAACGAGTACGGATACAGCAACAGAGTTGTCGATACACTCGAACTGCTCCTCAAGATGTGAAGAACGGGCGGGTTTCCCCGCCCTTCTCAGACTCAAAAGAGGGGGTGCGAACATGGAAAAAATGACCATAAAGGACGTTGATCTGAAAGGCAAAAGAGTCATAATGAGAGTGGACTTCAATGTTCCAGTGAAGGATGGAGTCGTTCAGGACGACACGAGAATAAGAGCCGCCCTTCCAACGATAAAGTACGCTCTCGAACAGGGTGCAAAGGTGATACTCCTGTCCCATCTTGGAAGGCCCAAGGGAGAACCTTCGCCGGAGTTCAGCCTCGCACCTGTCGCCAAGAGGCTCTCCGAGCTTCTTGGAAAAGAAGTGAAGTTTGTCCCCGCAGTTGTCGGTGACGAGGTGAAAAAGGCCGTTGAAGAGCTCAAAGAGGGAGAAGTTCTCCTCCTTGAAAACACCAGATTTCATCCGGGAGAGACCAAGAACGATCCTGAACTTGCAAAGTTCTGGGCTAGCCTCGCCGATATCCACGTGAACGATGCCTTTGGAACAGCGCACAGGGCGCACGCTTCCAACGTTGGGATTGCGCAGTTCATTCCCAGCGTAGCGGGATTCCTTATGGAAAAAGAGATAAAGTTCCTTTCCAAAGTGACTTACAATCCAGAAAAACCGTACGTTGTGGTTCTTGGAGGGGCAAAGGTATCTGACAAGATCGGTGTCATCACGAACCTCATGGAAAAAGCCGACAGAATTCTCATAGGTGGAGCCATGATGTTCACCTTCCTGAAGGCTCTTGGCAAAGAGGTTGGATCGTCCAGGGTTGAAGAAGACAAGATCGACCTTGCAAAGGAACTCCTCGAAAAAGCGAAAGAAAAAGGTGTTGAGATCGTTCTTCCCGTCGATACTGTCATTGCTCAGAAGATAGAGCCCGGTGTGGAAAAGAAGGTTGTCAGAATCGACGACGGAATACCCGAAGGATGGATGGGACTCGACATCGGACCTGAGACAGTAGAACTCTTCAAGCAGAAGCTCTCCGATGCCAAAACCGTTGTCTGGAACGGGCCTATGGGAGTCTTTGAAATCGACGATTTCGCTGAGGGTACAAAGCAGGTCGCACTTGCAATTGCGGCGCTCACGGAAAAGGGAGCGATCACCGTTGTGGGTGGAGGAGACAGCGCAGCGGCGGTGAACAAGTTCGGTCTGGAAGACAGATTCTCCCACGTTTCAACGGGTGGAGGGGCTTCTCTCGAATTCCTTGAAGGAAAAGAACTTCCTGGCATTGCCAGCATCGCGGATAAAAAAAAATAACACGTAAGCTGATCCTCGCTGGAAACTGGAAGATGCACAAAACGATCGCGGAAGCGAAGAAGTTTGTGTCGCTGCTCGTGAACGAGCTCCACGATGTGAGAGAGTTTGAAATAGTGGTCTGTCCTCCGTTCACAGCTCTATCTGAAGTGGGGGAAATACTCTCTGGTAGAAACATCAAATTGGGAGCTCAGAACGTTTTCTACGAAGATCAGGGAGCTTTCACTGGAGAGATTTCTCCTCTCATGTTGAAAGAGATCGGCGTTGAGTACGTTATCATCGGGCATTCCGAGAGAAGGCACATCTTCAAAGAAGACGACGAACTCATAAACAGAAAAGTGAAAGCGGTGCTTGAAAAAGGTATGACTCCTATTCTCTGCGTTGGGGAAACACTCGAGGAAAGAGAGAAAGGACTCACTTTCTGTGTTGTGGAAAAACAGGTGAGAGAAGGTTTCTATGGTCTCAGCAAAGAAGAAGCACGGAAAGTGGTAATAGCTTACGAGCCGGTTTGGGCAATTGGAACGGGAAGAGTGGCGACACCACAGCAAGCTCAGGAGGCACACGCGTTCATAAGAAAGCTGCTCTCGGAGATGTACGATGAAGAAACAGCTGAAGCGGTGAGGATTCTCTACGGTGGAAGCATAAAACCGGACAATTTCCTCGGTCTCATCGTTCAGAAGGATATAGATGGTGGTCTCGTTGGAGGAGCGAGTCTCAAAGAGTCTTTCATAGAGCTTGCACGAATAATGAGAGGTGTGATTTCCTGAGGCCCCGCCCCGCGGGGTCTCGATTTTTGGGAGGAGGTATTCAACATGTCTCTGAAGGAGAAACTAATGTCGGATCTGAAAGAGGCTATGAAAAACAAAGACACGATAAAGATGAATACCCTTCGCATGATACTCACAACCCTGAGGAATCTGGAAGTGGAAAAGATGAAGGAAGCCACGGATGAAGAAGTAATGGAAGCGTTGATGAGAGAAGCCAAGAAGAGAAGAGAGGCAATAGAGGAGTACGAAAAACACGGAAGAGAAGAACTCGCAGAGAAGGAAAGGAAAGAACTGGAAATAATAGAGTCGTACCTTCCGAAGCAGCTTTCGGAGGACGAGATAAGAAAGATCATCATGGAAGCGATAAACGAGGTGGGTGCTTCTTCTCCAAAGGATCTGGGAAAGGTTATGAAAGTAGTGATGCCAAGGATGAAGGGAAGAGCGGACGGGAAACTTGTGAACAAGATGGTCAGAGAGATCCTGGAATCGTTATGAAGTTCGACCCCGATATCATCAGATGTGTCGAGATAGTGGACGCGGGTCCTCAGCAAAGACCAACCCACGCCTCATCGCTTCTCGTATGGTATGCGAAACCATCCAAGGACGTCAGAAACGTTCTGGAACTTGGTAGCGGTGTGGGAACGGTGAGTTTTGCCCTTGCAAAGCTCTACAACGTGCAAGTGGTTGGAGTGGAAAAAGAAAAGGAATTGTACGAGAAGGCTCTCGAAGGTATCTCGTTGAACAAACTTGAGGGAAAGGTCTCTTTTGTGAATTCCTCGGTGGAAGAACTTCCCTTTCCATGGGAATCTTTCGATATGGTCGTTTCGAATCCCCCTCATCACACAAAAGTTAAAAGCCCCAACCACTTGAGAGCCTCCACCCGGAGCATTGAAAAGAGAGACATAGAAAAGTTTGTACAGGCAACGTTTCGTTTTTTGAAGAACGGGGGAACAGCCGTTTACGTTCTTTCGCCGGAGAACCTTGTGGAGTGGCTGGAAATGTTTTTGTCTTTCAGATTGGAGCCCAAGAGAATGTGTTTTGTCCATGGTAAAATTGAGAAGGCTGCAACCCTCGTTCTTTTAAGATTGAGGAAAAACGGAAAAAGGGGATTGATTGTAGATCCTCCGGTGGTCCTTTCATGATAATTGGTGTGGGTGTTGACATTCTGGAGATAGATAGAGTACCAGAAAAATTCGCAGAAAGGATCCTCGGTAAAGCGGAAAAGAGACTGTTCTTGGCGAGAAATCGAAGGAAAGAGTTCATCGCTGGAAGGTTCGCTCTAAAAGAGGCTTTTTTCAAGGCTCTGGGAACGGGCTTGAATGGACACAGTTTCACGGATGTGGAATTTCTGGAAAGCGGTGGAAGACCGGTTGTATGTGTTCATAAGGATTTTGGTTTTTTCAACTACGTTCATGTTTCACTTTCTCACGATAGATTCGTTGTGGCTCTTGTTGTTCTTGAAAAAAGAAAAGGTGATATCATTGTAGAAGGTGACGAAGACTTTTTGAAGGAAAGGTTCGAAATCCTTGGAAGGTCAACCGAGGGGTGGGAGATAGAAACTTCTCTCCCGCCGTTTGCTTTGAAAAAACTTCTGGAAAACTCAAATTGCAGGCTTGTGAGGTATGGTAACATCCTCATCGGAGAGTGAGAGAAATGGACATCGATGAAATAGAAAGAAAAATAGACGAAGCGATTGAAAGGGAAGACTATGAAACGCTTCGTTCTCTTCTGGATAAAAGGAAAGAGTTGATGGAAAGTCTCCCAAAGGACAAACTGTCTGAGATCCTTGAAAGAGACAGAAAAAGATTGGAAATCATCGAAAAGAGAAAAACAGTGCTTTTCCAGGAGATCAATGTTATCAGGGAAGCCAGATCGTCTCTTCAAAAGAACATATGGACCAGAGGAGATACCTTAGGGAGAGGATAAAAACACGACAGGAGGGATGAACAGTAATGGAAGTGAAGGAGCTTGAAAGAGACAAAAACCGAGTTGTGCTGGAGTACGTTTTTGGAGCAGAAGAGATCGCGCAGGCCGAGGACAAAGCGGTCAGGTACTTGAACCAGAGAGTGGAGATTCCAGGATTCAGAAAAGGACGAATCCCAAAGAATGTCCTGAAGATGAAGCTCGGTGAAGAATTTCAGGAGTACACGCTCGACTTTCTCATGGACCTCATACCAGACACGCTCAAAGACAGAAAGCTCATTTTGTCTCCTATAGTGACCGAAAGAGAACTGAAGGACGTCACTGCCAGAGTGGTGGTGGAGGTTCATGAAGAACCGGAAGTGAGAATAGGTGACATTTCGAAGATAGAAGTGGAAAAAGTGGACGAGGAAAAGGTCCTGGAAAAATACGTGGAAAGGAGAATAGAGGATCTCAGAGAAAGTCACGCTCTCCTCGAGCCCAAAGAAGGACCCGCTGAAGCGGGAGATCTCGTGAGAGTGAACATGGAAGTGTACAACGAGGAGGAAAAAAAACTCACCTCTCGTGAATACGAATACGTGATAAGTGAGGACGAAGACAGACCCTTTGTGAAAGACCTCGTGGGAAAGAAGAAAGGCGACGTTGTGGAAATTGAGAGGGAGTACGAGGGAAAGAAGTACACATACAAGCTCGAAGTGGAAGAAGTGTACAAACGCACCCTTCCAGAGATCGGTGATGAACTTGCAAAGTCAGTGAACAACGAATTCGAAACACTGGAACAGCTGAAAGAATCTCTGAAGAAAGAGGGAAAAGAGATCTACGATGTGGAAATGAAAGAGAGCATGAGAGAGCAACTTCTTGAGAAACTCCCTGAAATTGTGGAGATCGAGATATCTGATAGGACTCTGGAGATACTCGTTAACGAAGCGATCAACAGGTTGAAGAGAGAAGGAAGGTACGAACAGATCGTGAGTTCGTATGAGAGCGAGGAGAAATTCAGAGAAGAACTGAAGGAGAGAATTCTGGATGACATAAAGAGAGACAGAGTGATAGAGGTTCTCGCACAGGAGAAGGGGATCAGCGTGAACGATGAGGAACTCGAGAAAGAAGCGGAGGAACTCGCTCCTTTCTGGGGAATCTCTCCTGATCGTGCTAAGAGCCTTGTCAAAGCACGGCAGGACCTCAGAGAAGAATTGAGATGGGCTATTCTGAAAAGAAAAGTGCTCGATCTGTTACTTCAGGAAGTCAAGGTGAAAGTGGTTGAACCAAAAGGAGAGGGTGATGACAGTGAAGGAAAAGAAGATAATTGATCAATACGTTCCCATAGTCGTTGAGTCTACGGGAAGGTACGAGAGAGCCTACGACATCTTCTCGAGGCTCCTAAAGGACAGAATAGTTTTCCTCGGATCCCCCATAGACGACTATGTTGCAAACCTGGTCATAGCTCAACTTCTGTTTCTTGAGGCGGAGGATCCGGATAAAGACGTCTACCTCTACATAAACTCCCCCGGAGGTTCTGTGACGGCGGGACTCGCTATCTACGATACGATGCAGTACATAAAGTGTGATGTCTCAACCATATGTGTAGGACAGGCGGCTTCCATGGCGGCTGTGCTCCTCGCAGCCGGTGCAAAGGGAAAAAGGTACGCGCTTCCGAACGCTCGAATAATGATACACCAGCCGCTCGGTGGTGCTGAGGGACCTGCCAAGGATGTGGAGATCATCACGAGAGAGCTTCTGAGAATAAAAGATCTTCTCAACAGAATTCTGAGTAAACACACGGGACAGCCGATTGAAAAGATAGAAAAAGACACAGACAGAGATTTCTTCATGAGTGCAGAAGAAGCGAAAGAGTACGGGATAGTCGATAAAGTCGTCAGCACAAGAGAGTAAGGGCACCGGAAGGTGCCCTATTCTTCTGTCAATTTTTCGTTCAGAAGGTTTACGATCTTTTCTGCCCTTCCCGAGACTTCTCTTCTCAGTATTTCTTCAGGTTCGATTCTGTACACGTTGTAGTACTCCCTTGTGAGATCTAAGTCGACGTCTATCTTTGCCCCTTCTAAGGAAAAACCCGCGTAGAACCCACGTGCTATTGAATACGAATAGACGGAAGCGTCAAGATTGTAATCGGCGCTGAGTCTTCTTCCAAGGGGTCCCGCCGCGACGCTCAGTGATCCTCCCAGGGTGATGTTTCCTTCGGCGAAGGCATCGACATTTTCCATGATGACGGCTATGAGAGAAACTGATTGAAATCCTATCTGCGGACCGAAGCTCAATCCGTACATTTTCACAAACAGAGGGCCGTACCAGGTGTTCGTCTCTGGGTCTCTTTTCAAAAGCACTCCCTGGCCGTACTGTCCCCCCAGTACCCAGCCGAGTTTCAGGTATTTGGGCACGATGAATATGCCCCTGGCCCTCTCGAGAAGTGAGAGAAACGCACCACTATCAGGTTGATCGAGAAACTCTTTCAGCGCGAGGAAAGATTCATCGATTATATCAAGCGCACTTGCGAAAGAAAACAGCGAAGATGTGAGGATCGTTAAAGCAACGAGGAATCGTTTCACCTCATCACCTCCTCAGATCATCTGGAAGTACTTCTGAAGCATTTCACTGAAGAAGTCGAGGATTTTCTGCGCCATCCAGCCGCTCAGAAACAGGATCGTGAGAAACAGCACAATTATTCTTGGAGCGAACATCAGCGTCTGCTCATGGATTTGAGTGACGGCCTGAAAGATGCTGATCACAAGCCCCACGATGAGACTCACAACGAGGGGTGGTACGATGATCTCCAGCAGAAGACTTATTCCGCTTTTCATTATATCCAGAAAGACCTCAATGGTCACGGCAAATCACCTCGCAAAACTCTTTATCAGCCCTTCTACAAGCAGATCCCAGCCGTTTGCCATGACGAAAATGAGAATTTTGAACGGCAGAGAAACGAAAACCGGAGGTATCATGATCATTCCCATCGCTAACAGTATGCTGGCCACTATCATGTCTATCACTATGAAAGGCACGTAAAGAACAACTCCCATTTTGAAGGCAACTTCCAGTTCTCCCAGAACAAAGGCTGGTATCAGAACGGCATTCGGTGCTTCTTCGATTTTTGCGATTTCAATGCCGGAGTTTTTCGCGAGCATGAAAACGTTATCCTCGTTGTGGTGATTCTTCAGTTCGTTGATCATGAACTCTCTTATACGGGTGTTTACCCGTTGAAACATCTCCTGATAGCCTATTTCTTTGTTCAAATACGGCGTTATGGCATTGTTGTAGATATCGTTCCAGACGGGCTGCATGATGAGAAATGTGAGAAAAAGGGCAAGACCTATCATAACCTGGTTAGGAGGAGTTTGACGCGTTCCAAGAGCGTTTCTGAAGAGTGAAAAGACAACGATTATGCGTGTGAATGAGGTGAAGAGAACGAGGATGGAGGGTGCAAGTGCCAGAACGGTGAGTACGAGAAGGATCTCGAGAGTAACGACGAGGTCCTCTGGTTCTTCGGCAGGTCTTACACCTATGGATATCGAAGGAAAAGGTATTTCCTGAGAAAAATACAAAAGGGGAAGAAAGATCAAAAGAATCAGAAGAAGCTTTCTCATTTAATTTTTCTCCCCAGCTTTTTGAAGAACATACTGGAAAAAGATTTTTCTTCGTAGTCCTCCAGTTTCTTTATGACGGTGGCACCGGAATCTGTTACCAAAATGACGAGATATTCATCGATTACCCTGACAATGGCAATGAAAGTTTTCCTATCCAGGTAGTGTCTCTCCAGAACGGAAATGCTGGATCCCTTTTGAATGAAGGTTCCCCGCTTCACAAAATAGTAAACCAGAAGAAGAAAGAAGAGAACTATTCCGAAAGCCAGAAGAAACTGCAGAATCCCACTCATGGGATTTCACTTCGAAACCTTGTTGAGAGCCTCTACCACCCTGGAAGGCTGGAAGGGTTTCACAATGAAGTCTTTCGCTCCAGCTTTTATAGCTTCTATGACCATTGCCTGCTGTCCCATGGCACTGCAGACGATGATCTTTGCGTTGGGGTCGATCTTCATGATCTCTTTGATCGCATCGATACCGTTCATCTCCGGCATGGTGATGTCCATCGTGACGATGTCCGGTTTGAGTTCCTTGTATTTTTCAACGGCTTCACGACCGTTTGTTGCTTCCCCTGCAACTTCGTATCCCGCTTTTGTGATGATATCTTTCAACATCATCCTCATGAACGCTGCATCATCGACTATCAAAACTCTCTTTCCCATCTTTTACACACCCTCCTTAACGGTTATTTCTTCGATTATCTTGTCGATATCCAGATAGATGATGAGCCTTCCGTCGGTTTTTACAAGACCCTTTGATTTTTTACCGAATTTATCGGACACATTTGTCAAATCGAGCTGATTCTCGGTTATTCTCAGGACTCCCAGGACTCTATCAACAAGAAATCCCACTTCTACATCCTTCGTTCTGGCGACAATTATACTCTTCATCTTTTGCTCGTCGAATGAAATACCCAGAATCTTCGCAAGGTTCACCACAGGAATGATTCTTCCTCTTAGATTGATCACACCCTCTACGAAGTGTCTTGATTTTGGCACAGGTGTTATATCGGATTTCTCAATCACCATTTCTATGTTGTCGACATCAAAAGCCAGTGCCTGTTCATCTATTTCGAAAGATAGAACTTCGAACTCTTTCAAAGCATCCGCCAATGTTTTCACCCCCGTTATACAATGCCGGAGACGTTGATTATCAGCGCTATACTACCATCACCGAGGATAGCTGCTCCGCTGAATTCCTTCACCTCAGAGAACACCTTTCCAAGAGATTTTATCACGATATCGTCTTGACCGAGAAGTTCATCCACAACAATACCGTATTTTCTGTTTCCTACCCTCACAATAACCGCTTCCATCTCCTTCAGTTCCTTTGTGTGCTCTATTTGAAGCACTTCCCACAGGCGGTAAACAGGGACTACTTCTCCTCTTATAACGATCACATCTCTGTCCTGGATTCTCTGGATATCTTTCTTCGAAATACTGAGTATCGTGTCTATGTTCGCTATCGGAATCGCGTAGACGAGATTGTTGACTTTGACGAGGAGCGCCTGAATGATGGCCAGAGTGAGCGGTAATCTTATCGTGACTTTTGTTCCTTTGTCTTTCTCGCTTTCTATGCTTATACTTCCATTCAGAGATTCCACAACATTCTTTACAACGTCCATTCCCACTCCTCTTCCGGACACTTCTGAGACTTTCTCTTTTGTGGAGAATCCCGGGACGAACAAGAAGTTCAGAATCTCCTGATCAGAAAGGGTAGCGGCCTTTGATTCATCTATGAGTCCCTTTTCTATGGCTTTTCTGATGATCTTTTCTTTGTCTATACCCCTTCCGTCGTCTTCGACTTCTATTACCACGTTGTTTCCCTCGTGACGTGCCGAAAGAATGAGAGTTCCAACAGGGGGTTTTCCTTTGGCTATTCGCTCTTCCTTGGGCTCTATACCGTGGTCGATGGCGTTTCTCAAGAGATGGAGCAGCGGTTCGCCTATCTCTTCAACGAACGTTCTGTCGAGCTCTGTGTCTTCTCCTCTCATGATGAAATTCACTTCTTTGTTCATCTTCTTGGCGAGGTCTCTCACCATTCGAGGGAATCTGTTGAAAACGAAGGAGATGGGAACCATTCTGATCTTCATCACGACGTTTTGAAGGTCCAAGGTGATTCTGCTGAGCTGAGACAGACTCTCATCCAGTTCTTTTATGTTGTATTTCTTGAGGGTTTCCAGTATTCTGCTTCTTGCGATGACCAGTTCTCCCATCAAGTCCATCAAATTGTCCAGTTTCTCTATATCTACCCTGACTGTTTGCGAAATAACCTTTTTTCTTTCAATCTTTTCCTCAGCTTTTTCAGTTTTCTCTTCTTTCTCGGTTCTTTTTTCAGCCTTCGATTCTTCGACGACAGCGGTTACTTCTTTGATTATTACCTTCTCTATGTCGGCGATGCTCGACAGAGCTTCAGAAAGTTTCTCCAGATCTACAGGAGAGATGACGAAGAGTTCCACTTCGTTTTCGAATTTCTCTTCTTCTATCTCTTCAACCGAAGGAACCGTTCTTACAACTTCACACTTCAGTTCTTCAAGCTTGTGGAAAACGAGGTAAATCCTGGCGGATTTCAGTTGTGTTCCTTCTTTGAGAATTACTTTAATATAGAACGTTTTGAAGCCCTTGTTTCTCGCTTCCTGAAGAACGTGGACGACTTCTTCAGGAAGAACCATGGCTTCTTCATTGCTTGTTGATTCTCCTTTGTGTTCTTCCTCACCCTTTGTTTCCGTTTCACTTTCAATCTCTGAGGCTTCCTTTTTTCCCGATGAAACAAAGCTTTTTATGGTGTCCGAAAACACATCTATGTTTTCTCCGATGTCGTCACTTCCCTCGGAGACGATCTTATCAACCATTCTGGTTATCATGTCGACCCCCGCGAAAATCTTGTCGAGGAGATCAGAAGTTATCTTTATCTCGCCGTTTCTGGCTTTATCGAGGATGTTTTCTAAGGTATGGCAGAGCTTCGCCATACTGGAAAACCCCATTGTACCTGCCATTCCCTTTAGGGTATGAAGATCCCTGAACGCTTCGTTTATGAGCTCCATATCCTCGGGGTTTTTCTCCAGTTCGAGGAGGGTATCGTTCAGATTCTGAAGGTATTCTTTTGTCTCATCGACAAACACTCCGAGATATTCTTCCATCATACTTTTTCACGCCCCTTCAAGTATTTTCTGAGGTTTTCCAGGGCCATCATGGCGGATCTGGTTCTTATCGTGTTACGATCGCCTGTAAAATTATACCTCATAGTGATGTGTTCATGTTCGAAGATATCTATGAAAACCGTCCCCACAGGTTTCTCCGGAGTACCACCTGATGGGCCCGCTATTCCGGAGATGGAGACACAGATATCCGCTCCGGTGAGTTTTTTAAGACCCTCCGTCATCTCCTGCACACATTCTTTGCTCACTGCACCGTGTTTTCTGAGAGTGTCTTCTCTAACACCGAGGATGTGTTTTTTCAGATCGTTGCTGTACGCCACCACACCACCGGCAAAAACCTCTGAGGCCCCAGGGACGTTCACCACCAAAGATGAGAGCATGCCACCCGTGCAGGATTCTGCAACGGCGAGCGTTTTTTTCCTGTCTTTCAGGAGTCTAACCACGACTTCTTCCATCTTTTCGTCGTTTACACCGTAGAGGTGTTCGCCAGTCTTATCGAGAATCTTTTTCACCATCTCGTCCAGATATTCTTTGTTCTTCATATGGGTGGTCAATCTGAGTCGTACTCCTTCTACATGATCGGCCATGGTGGCTACTTCCACTATGTTCTGGGAGTAAAGAATATCTTTCAAAAGATCTTCGAGAACGGCTTCGGGAATGCTGTAGTATTTCAAAACAACCTGATACAGGGCATCTGGAGTTCTCAATCGATCTTTCAGTGCGTTGAACATGGGGATCAGCTCTCTGGGAGGTCCCGGCAGGAGAATCACGATTTTCCCATCCACAGTGAGGAGTTGTCCTGGAGCACTTCCCACAGGGTTGTCCAGAACTTCGGCACCGTCTATTACTAAAGCCTGTCTTTCAATGTTCTGCGGTATTTCAGAATGGTATTTTTTTATCTTCTCTTTTATCTTCGAGAGGAGTTCTTCATTGAGTTTGAGACTCCTGTTCAGCACTTTTGCGACTGCATCCCGGGTGAGATCGTCCTGTGTGGGGCCGAGTCCTCCTGTGAGGATGAGTAGATCGACCTTGAGAAGGAGGGTTTTCACTTCTTCTGAGATGGAGATCAAATCATCTCCTACCGTTGATACCTTGACAACTCTATATCCCAGATTCTTCAATTCCTGGCAGAGAAACTGTGCGTTTTTGTTGAGTATCAAACCTTCCAGCAGTTCACTTCCGATAGTGATGATCGCTGCTTTCTTCATACGATCCCTCCTCAGTGATATGATAACACACAGGGGGATGTTATGAGAGAAAAGCTCTTTTGGATTCTTAAAAAGTACGGTGTGAGCGATCACATCGCGAAGGCTTTTCTGGAAATACCCCGTGAGGAGTTCC
Source organism: Thermotoga petrophila RKU-1 (assembly GCF_000016785.1). Classification (NCBI taxonomy): domain Bacteria; kingdom Thermotogati; phylum Thermotogota; class Thermotogae; order Thermotogales; family Thermotogaceae; genus Thermotoga; species Thermotoga petrophila. The sequence goes on along the minus strand of NC_009486.1, from coordinate 221,960 downwards.
TGACGAAGTCCTACCCACTCTCTTACGTTTACGAGGATATCGTTCTGGTTTCCTACGATGATGGAGAAGAATACAGCACTTCCAGTCAGCCCTCTTTGATGGCGCTGTTTATGGAGTGGGTGGGTCTGGACAAAGGAATGAGAGTCCTCGAAATAGGCGGAGGAACGGGTTACAACGCTGCCGTGATGAGCAGAGTTGTGGGTGAGAAAGGCCTTGTGGTCTCCGTGGAATATTCGAGGAAAATCTGCGAGATCGCGAAAAGGAACGTGGAACGCCTTGGAATAGAGAACGTTATTTTTGTCTGTGGCGATGGATACTACGGTGTTCCGGAGTTTTCCCCGTACGATGTTATCTTCGTAACAGTCGGTGTGGATGAGGTGCCGGAGACGTGGTTCACTCAACTCAAAGAAGGTGGGAGGGTGATAGTACCTATCAATTTGAAACTTTCAAGAAGACAGCCCGCTTTCCTGTTCAAAAAAAAGGATCCGTATCTTGTGGGAAACTACAAACTGGAAACCAGGTTCATAACGGCAGGGGGCAATCTCGGAAATCTTCTCGAGAGGAACAGAAAGCTTTTGAGAGAATTTCCATTCAACAGAGAGATCTTACTCGTACGTTCTCATATCTTCGTGGAGCTGGTGGATCTCCTCACCAGGAGACTCACAGAGATTGATGGAACGTTCTACTACGCTGGGCCAAACGGCGTGGTAGAGTTTCTCGATGACAGGATGAGAATCTACGGGGACGCTCCAGAGATAGAGAACCTTTTAACTCAGTGGGAAAGCTGCGGCTACAGGAGCTTCGAGTATCTCATGCTTCATGTGGGTTACAACGCTTTTTCACATATATCCTGTTCTATTTGACCGTCTCTTATTCTTATAACCCGGTCCGCTTTCTCTGCTATTCTTTCATCGTGAGTCACGACCACCAGTGTGGAATTCTCCTTCATTTCCATCAGAAGATCTATGATCATTCTCCCCGTCTCGTTGTCCAGAGCACCGGTGGGTTCATCTGCCCATATGACTTTTGGATTGTGGACGATGGCCCTCGCGATGGCGACACGCTGTTTTTCCCCTCCGGAGAGTTCTTCGGGGAACCTGTCGCACTTGTGAGCCAGCCCCACTTTCCTCAAGATTTCGAAGGCTCGTTCTCTTGCCTCTTTTCTGTTCACACCCAGAATGAGCAGAGGTAGTTCCACATTTTCAATGGCGGTGAGGACAGGAACGAGATTGAAGAACTGGAACACAAACCCCATGTTTTCCGCTCTGAACCTCGTTCTTTCCTCTTCTGAGAGCGTGTACAGGTCTGTTCCATGGATTATCACAGTTCCCCTTGTAGGGCGATCCACACCAGAAAGACAATTCAGAAGCGTTGTCTTTCCAGAACCGGAGGGGCCCAGTATCACAACAAACTCTCCCGTGTTTATTCTTAGATTTATACCCTTCAAGGCTGTTACTTTCTCTTTCCCATTGTATTCCTTCCACAGATTGTGAACCTCGATCAAAGCCTTCACTCTCCTTCCTTCATGGCTTCGAGTGGTGAGAGTTTTGACATCATGAGGCTCGGTATCACCATAACGGCTGAAGCAAGGGCGATCACTGTGAGGAGCGAAAGAAGGATAGAAGCTGTTGGTACGGAAACCATGAAAGTTCCGAGGCTTTCAGACATCGCTTCTGAAACGAAATACCCCATGAGAACACCTGAGACGGTACCTATGAGTATTCCTCCGAAGAGGAAGAAAAGGTGTTCTATCAGGAAAGAAGCTACCAGCTGGTTTATTTTCATCCCCACGGCACGGAGTGTTCCCATTATCTTTATCCTGGAAAAATACGATTTCAGAACGAAGAGTAAGAGCCCGGAGGAGGCGGATAAGAATCCAAACAGGAAAATGAACTTTATCACGCTGACGAGCCCCTCTATTCCGCTGTAGAGTTTTTTGAATTCTTCATCCAAAAAGAAAGGATAGGCAAACTTTGAAAAGTAAAACTGTTTCACGCTGGAAGCACTGCTCTCTTCAACTCTTCCAAGGAGCAGGGATAGGGGTTTTACGTCACTGGGAACGTTTGAAATCGGTGCAATCATGTCGATCGGAACCAGATAATCGTTCTTGTTGTAGATCCCCGCTACTTTAAACTTAACTTCTTTTCTTCCACCGAGCGGAAGGATGGACTTCAGAGTACCTGTTATTTCTTCAAGATCAACGGGATCTCCTATCAAGGCGGTATCAGAGGCTTCCAGAGATCTCGCAGATCCCCGGAGAAGCTTCAGCGTTGAGTTTCTAAAGAACGATTCATCAACGAAAGCGATCATTTTTTCTCCTCTTTCCGTTTTCAAAGTGTAGAGGTAAACTCTGGAAGGATCTTTCAGTTCCTCGTGGACGGGAAGAGATGTTTTCGCCAACAAGGACCTGAATGGATTTTCCAGAACCAGAAAGTTGTATCCAAAGAGTCCTCCTTTCACCTTTTCTTGAACGAATCGGTCCGCGCTGGCCGATAGTATATTGAAAACAGTGACGGAGAAAATCAGGAAAGCGAAGGTCAGGGAAACTGTGATGCCTTTCTTCGGAAAGCGCTGGACGTAGGACAATCCTATCAGTAGGGAAAGATTGCCCCTGGACATGAGGTTGTTGAAAACGTTTTTTGAAAGAAGAACCACCGAAAAAACCAGAAGAGTCACACCAAAGAAAATGGCGGACCCTTTGTTCAGAGATGAAAAGATGAAGGCTTTCTCACTTTGAAGATTCAAACTGGAAAAGAGCCCCATACCGAGATTCAAAGTACCGAGAGCCATCATGATGAATGGATTTCTGAGTTTGATGGCGATGATCAGTGACAGCAAAACCACAGAAAACACCCGAAGTTCGGAGAAGAAAAGAACGAAACTCAAAAGCACAGCAAAGATCACGAGTTTCCAAGAGACATCCAGCTGTTCTCTCATTTCTCTGTAAATGGGTGGTTTTCCCGTTATTTCTCTCGCTTTCAGAAAGAAAAGGAACATCGGGAAAAGAACCCCGAGTCCAAGGGAAAGAAGAAGTGTACTGATCGAAAGGTGAAATCCTATTTTATCAAAGTGGAAAAACGAAGATGAGATCACATCAACGACTTCCTGAAAACGACTCAAAAGAAACTTTCCGACGAAAATTCCGATCAACACACCCACTGATGCCGATATCAAAGAATACATGAATCCTTCCAAAAGCAGTATTCCCCACTCTTCCATCTTTCTTAGTCCTATCTTTCGCAGAGTCACGAGTGTGGAGCTCCTGTCTCTTATCACGTCCTCACAGAACATGTAAAAAACCAGGAAACCAACGAAGATCGAAATACCGGAAAAGGCGAGTGTCACGTAGGCAAGGGATTTGTTGATCGGAGATTTGAGAAAGCTGTACTTTATATTCCTCACCCTGAGATTTGTTTCTATGGTTGTTTCTTCGTGCTTTTCAACCGGAAGATCGTAGTGAAGGTAACACTTCGTGGGAAAAACTCCGTCAAAATCTTTCACGTTGATGAAAACAGTTCCCGAGAGGCTCGCCGATTCGCCTTTGAAATTCAAAAAACCTTTCTCACCGATTTTTACAACGGTGAATTCCTTACTCCCCGATGAGAAAAGCAGTGTGATTCTGTCTCCCACCTTCAAGTTCATCAGTTCTGCGATGGATTTTCCAACTAAGGCCTCTCCTGGATTCAAAGTCAGTGACTCGCCAACGAAATCTGAGAGGTATTCCGGTTCTGTGGCTATCACGAGAACGTCCAGAGTGCTGTTTAGCCTGGCGCTGTCTTCTGAGACCGGGAGAACACCTTTCACTTGTTTTTTCAGGTTTTCTATTTCAGAATCGTCGATTTTTGAGGTTGCAAATGAGAAAAAGAGAAAGGAAGGGCTTTTTGGCTCCGCCACGGCATCTGCGTTGCCGAAGTTTTCTTCTATCCTTTCCCATTTCCACACGTTTATCGAATCCGAAAGGGACAGCGCTCCCGTTACCAGTGACAAGCTGATGGCCAATCCTAAGATCACAACGAGGGAGATTTTCAAATTTTTTGTGAAGTTTCTCAGAGCGATTTTCAAGATCACAGATGTTCCCTCCACAAATGTTAGAATTTTCTTCGGAGGTGTCGCTTTTGGATTCAGTAAAGAACATTCTTCTCGAGTACGGACTGAGATTTCAAGAACCGCAGATAGAAAAGGTAGATAAGTACATTGAGGAACTCCTGGGAGTTCCCTACAATCTCACCGCTCACAGGGATTTAGACTCTGCTGTCCATAAAAATGTTGTAGAAATTCTCCTTCCTTTGAAAGAAGAACTGAAAGGGACACTCCTGGACGTGGGATCAGGCAATGGTGTCCCAGGGCTTATTTTAGCGATCTTTTTCTCGAAACTCAAGGTGGTACTTCTGGATTCAAGAGAAAAGTCGGTGAATTTCCTCAGAGGAGTGATAGAAAAGCTGGATCTGGAAAATGTCTCTGTTGTCAAAGAGAGGGCAGAGAACTTCTCTAAAGAGAGGCGAGAGGAATTCGATTACGTAACAGCCAGGGCCGTGGCGCGATTGAACGTTCTGGTGGAGATCTGCACTCCAGCACTGAAAACTGGTGGAAAACTTCTTTTCTACAAAGGACCTTCATACATAGAAGAGTTGAAAGAGGCGCAGAGAGCCATGAAAGAGCTGAAGGTGGAACTCGAAAAGGTACGAGAGTATTCTCTAAAAACCGGCGAAAGAAGGGCGCTATTGATACTCAGAAAATACGAGAGTTCTCCTGAAAAATATCCAAGGAGGGTGGGTGTACCATTCAAGAGGCCTTTGTTGTGATTGAAAAAGGTGTTTTTCCTGGAGCGTTGAACATGGCCATCGATAGTCTGATGGCGGAGTGGTCCGCGAATATGAACTCGGTGTTGTTCAGATTCTACGGTTGGGAAAGGCCCACCGTTTCTCTGGGTCGTTTTCAAAAGGAAGACGGAATAAACGTTCCTGATTGGATAGATGTTGTGAGAAGACCTTCCGGAGGCAGGGCTCTGCTCCATCACCGGGAGATCACCTATTGTTTAGCAGTCCCTAAAAAAATAAATTTTGGGAAGCTTTCTGTTTTGGAATTTCACAGGCTTGTACACAGTTTGATAAGGGACGCTCTTGTGGAAGCCGGGTTGCACGCCGAGTTGTCAAGCGAAAGGCGGGGAAACACGGCGCTTTGTTTTGATGCTCCGTCGAGGTACGAGATCGTTATCAACGGTGTCAAAGTGGTGGGAAGTGCCCAGTTCAGAACGGCCGAGTCCATCGTTGAACATGGATCCATAGTTTTGAAGCAGGATATCGATCTTCTGAAAACCATCTTTGGCGAGGACGTTCCTCCTTTGAAGGGCATCCTGGATCTCTACGATGTTGATGTGAAGGCTCTGGAAGAAAGAATCTTAGCGCAGTTTGAGAAGGTTTTCGGTACTTCGAGGAAGATACAGCTGGACAGCAGTATGTTGAAAGAAGCGAGGGAAAGATCCCCTCTTTATGAGGTGAGGAGGAGATAGTTTGGGGAAGCTGATCATAGTGGGAACACCTATAGGGAACCTCGAAGATATCACCATCAGGGCTTTGAAAACGCTCAGGGAGGTTGACCTGATACTTGCGGAGGACACCAGAAGAACAATGGTTCTTCTCAACAAATACAGAATAAAAAAACCGCTTCTTTCTTTCAACGAGAGGAACTCGAAGAAAAGAATAAAAGAAATTCTGCCGCTTCTCAAGGAAGGGAAGAAAGTAGCCATTGTCAGCGACGCGGGAATGCCGGTGATCTCCGATCCGGGATACAACCTCGTGGAGGAATGCTGGAGGGAAGGCATAGAGGTGGATATCGTTCCGGGACCGAGTGCTCTGACGAGTGCCGTCGCGGTGAGCGGATTTCCCGGCTCGAAGTTCATCTTCGAGGGTTTTTTGCCGCGTGGAAAAAACAGAAGAAGACTCCTCAAATCCTTGAAGAAAGAAAACAGAGTAATCGTGTTTTTCGAGTCACCGGAAAGGTTACTCTCAACTCTGAGAGATATTCTGGAGATAATTGGGGATCGAGAAGTGTTCATCGCAAGAGAAATGACGAAGCTCCATCAGGAATTCTTCAGAGGAAAGGTGAGCGAGGCCATTTCGCACTTTGAAAAGAAGAAACCTCTCGGTGAGATTACAGTGGTGCTATCTGGGAAGGAGTGAGAACGTGAAGCAACCTTTTGAAAGAATTCTCAGAGAGATCTGTTTCATGGTGAAGGTGGAAGGCAGAAAGGTGTTGAGAGACTTCGGCATAACACCGGCTCAGTTCGACATTCTTCAGAAGATCTATTTCGAAGGTCCCAAACGTCCAGGAGAACTCAGTGTTCTGCTGGGAGTTGCGAAGAGCACGGTGACCGGTCTGGTGAAAAGACTCGAGGCGGATGGTTATCTGACGCGCACTCCAGACCCCGCGGACCGGAGAGCCTACTTTCTGGTTATAACGAGAAAAGGAGAGGAGGTCATAGAAAAGGTCATCGAACGAAGGGAGAATTTCATCGAGAAGATCACAAGCGATCTTGGTAAAGAAAAATCCTCAAAGATACTCGACTATCTGAAGGAGTTGAAGGGCGTTATGGAGAGAAATTTTTCCAAACAATAAACCGGCCGTTCACGGGGTGTTTTCAAGGATGTTTTAAGGTTGAAGAGGGAGGTGAAGTCTTTGAGAAAGATTCTTGTTCTTGGGTTGGTAGTGATAAGCATTCTCCTGCTTTCACAGAACATAAAGGATTTAGAACCAGACTCTCCGTTTTTCGAAGCCGTGAACTACGTGGTGAAAGCGGGCATCATGGAGCTCGATGACAAGGGGAACTTCAGGGGAGCGCTCCTCGTGACTCGATACGACGTGGCGCAGTACATCTACAGACTGGTCATGAGATTCGAACTTGAAAAACTCAAAGAAAAGCTCCCGCTGCTCGATGAGCTCGATATTGTAAAAGCAGCCACGATCGCTCTAGATGAACGAACTTCCAATCTAGAAAAGAACTACAATTCTTTGAACTCTCGTGTCGATTCTGCTGTACTCGAAATTACCTCCACGGCGAGTGAAGTTTCAGAGTTGAAGACAAAGATCGATTCTCTGGAAGAAGCGTTCAACAACTTATCTCTGGCTTTCACCAGCTTCAAGCAGGAAACGGCTGGAATAGATTCGGAGATACTGAGGAGAATAGACGTTGTGGAAAAAAACCTTAAGAAACTTGAAGAGAGTTCACAACAGAATACCTCGAGACTGACTCTTCTGGAAAAGAATCTGGAAAACGTGTCAAAAGAGATGACCTCTCTTGAAGGAGCAATCACTCAGCTCAGCTCAGACACGCGCAACCTTCTCGCATGGAAACAGGACGCGGGCGAGGATATCCTCATGCTGAAGGGAAGAACAGGAAGTCTTTCAGAAGAGTTGAACCAGCTTCGCAAAGAATTGGACTCACTCTCCTCGGATGTGGTGAATCTGAAAAACGAAATGAACCAGAAGGTTTCTGTCGTTTCCAGCAGAGTCTCCGCTCAGGAGGAAAAGGTCTCTGATCTGGAAAAGAGTATCCTTCAGACAACAGCAAAATTTCAGATGCTGGAGTCCAGCGTGGAAAACCTGAAAAGCGATCTGGAAAACCTGAATAAACGTTTCTCCGGACTGGAAGAATCCGTCGCTGAAGATCAGCAAAACAGAACGACAATGGAGAGTGAAATCCAGGATCTGAAAAAGCAGGTGAGCGACCTTTCAAAGAAGATCGAAAGGCTCTCTTCGGACTTGACAGCACTTTCCCAGAGGGTGGAAGAAAAAGAGAAATCTTCGCTCCAGATGGATACCAGTACGCTGATGGTGATCGGCGCTGGTGCTCTTGCTCTTCTTTTGGGAATCATTCTTCTTGTGGGGCGATGAGCGTGACAAAGGGAATAGCGTTCGCGGCGGGAGGAGTCAAAGGGGCGGCTCACGTTGCTTTCCTGGAGAAATCTGGAGACGTGTTCGATGTGATCACCGGATCATCGATAGGAGCCGTTGTAGGTGGTCTGTACGCGCTCTACGGAGAGCCCGCTTTGGTGAAAGACATCACCTTTTCCCTTATGAAGAAACACTTCGAAGACCTGAAGAAGACGGAATCGGAGAACACCTGGAGAGGATTGTTTCAGCGCTCTCTTTTCAAGGCGGACCTGCTGTTTTCTGTTCTCAAAGAGGCTTTTGGTAGAAAGAAATTTTCTGACTGCAAGAAGACGCTCGGTGTTGTGGTCTTCGATACAGAAAACATGGATTCTCTCCTTGTGACAGAAGGATTTCTGATAGATGCCGTCGTAGCGAGCAGTTCTGTGCCGGGATATTTCGAGCCGATCTGGATAGGAGGGACTCCCTGTCTGGATGGTGGGGTTCTTGCACCCACACCGGTTTCTCAGGCGCGGGAACTCGGAGCAGACTTCGTCGTAGCTTCCGCTTTCAACAGAGAGAGAAAAGACGGATTTAAGAATCATTTCGAGATGTTCTTTGTGATGGACAGGTGGAAGGAGATTCTCCTGGAAAGAGAAGAACTTTCAAAGGCGAATTTTGTGGTGATGCACGATGTGAACGAGCCCTGGAACGCCTTTGATAAGTACGAAGAAATCTATAGAAAGGTACTTAAAAATCTAAGGGGAGTGATTTTACCCTGGTAATTTCGTTCGGTGGAGATAGCGGTGCTTATCTGGGAGTCATAGGGGTGCTGAAATTTTTAAAAGATTCGAAAGTCGATTTCACGGTGAGGTGCTGTGGAATTTCCTCCATTCCCTGCGCTCTTTTTTTCCTTACAAGATCTACTAACAGGACGTACTCGATTCTGGTGAAGGAATGGAAGAACATTGAAAAGCTTCTCGATCCTTTCTTCACGAAAGGCATAGATCAGCTTTCAATGGTGGATGCTCTTCGAATACTGATGAGAATCGGTGACACGCTGAACGGTGTTCGAAATCACGAGCGCCTGTACAGGTACATAGATTCGCTGTTCCCCGCACAGAAAATCCCAGGAGGTCTTGAAATCTGGGTTTTCGATCTTTTTGAAGGAAAGGAAGTGGTTTTCAAAGAGGGGGACGATTTGAGAAAAGCGCTCAAGATTTCTCTTTCCTTTCCGATACTCTACCGCCCATACGAAGACAGGTACGTTCCCATCACCTGGATCACGGGAGTTCCCGAAGGAGAGCTGACTATCCTTTTCGATGTGGAGAAAGAAAAGAATCCCCCCAGAAACGCGCTCGAGTACCTGTTTTTGTCGACAACAGCCAGAACAAAGCATCTGGAGAAAGAAAGAATAAAAAAGGCTAAAAGCTTGAGAATAGCATGTTCTTCCCTTTCTCCGGTTTCTACAACGAGACGCGCTTACGAAGAGTTCTCCAGGTTCTTTGAGGAGGTGGTTCTGTGAAAAAGTTGTTGATCGCGTTCTTCATCCTTGTGAGTCTTTTCGCATTCTCAAAGACGATCCACATAAAAGCAGATTTTGTGAAGCCTTCTGATGAAAGGATAGAGTATTCCGGAAACGTTGTTCTCAAGATCGAAGAAGAGAACTTTACGCTGACTGCGGACAATTTAATCGTGAAAAAACTGAGTGGAAAGTGGAGAATAACGGAAGCGAGTTCATCTGTGACTGTGACCCTTGAAGATGGGGAGTTGAAAGGAGATAGCCTCATTTACGATGTGGAGACCAGAGTGGGAACTATCACGGGAAATGTGAAAGGTGAGTTCATCGATAAAACCAGTACAGAAACGATCTATATAGAGTGCGAACAAATCACCTTCGATCTTGAAGAGGACGTTTTCCAGGGAACTGGAGAGGTGAAGATTCAGAAGGGTTCAGTTGTGGCAAATTCCGAAGAGGTGGTTTACAGAAGAAAAGACGGTATCATAGAACTCCTCCGCAGTGTGAGGTTGAAGGATAAAGAAAAAGATCTGGAAATGGAAGCAGAGAGAGTGGTCATGGATCTTGAAGAAGATACAATGGAAGCGAGTTCTGTGACCGTCACCTTAGAGGTGGAGTGAATGAGGGTCATCACCACACACAGGTCACCCGATTTCGATGCCTTCGCTTCCTGTGTCGCGGCGAAGAAGCTGTTTGATGACCACATCATAGTTCTGCCTTCCAATCCGGCGAGGAATCTCTCCGATTTCCTCAAAGTCTATTTGGATCGGTTTGAATTCATCTGGGATCACGAGTTTGAAGGCGAGGTCACAGAACTCGTGATCGTCGACACACCTTCTCCGGATCGGATTCCAGAGAATATCAGAGAAAAAAGTCAAGGAGCGAAGATAACAGTTTACGATCACCATGTGGATGAAAGTCCATACGATGGAATAGTATCGAAGGTGGGAGCCACGATAACGATACTCGTTGAGCTCATTCGAGATAAAAATATACCACTGGATCCCACCGAAACCACTCTCTTCATGATCGCTCTCTACGACGACACGGGAAATCTACTCTTTTCTTCAACCACACCGCGGGATCTGGAGATAGCGAAGTTTCTTCTGGAAAACGGTGCAAATCTCGATGAAGTGGCACTTTACACAAGAGAAGAGCTCACTCCTAAGCAGATGGAACTGCTGGACGAACTGATAGAGAACGCTCGTGATTATGAAGTGAACGGTGTTCCGATAACCATTTCAGTGATGGAGTGCGAGGACTTTGTGGGAGGATTGGGGCTGATTGTGAGTAAGGTCTGGGAGATGCTGGGAAAGGAAACCTTCATAGCGATTGTGAAGATGGGAAAGAAGATCTACGTTATTGGAAGAACCGGTTCACCCGACGTGGATCTCGGCTCTTTCATGAAAGACCTCGGAGGAGGCGGGCACATGAGGGCAGCCTCCGCAACTATCACCGGAAAAGAGATCGACGAGGTTCTGAAAGAGGTTTTGAATAAACTCCACGATCATGTGGTTCCTCTCCTTCGCGCAAGAGATATCATGTCCTCTCCCGTGAAGGTGGTCCTCTCTGACATGACGATAGGAGAAGTGGATAGATTGATGAAGCAAACCGGACACAGTGGATTTCCAGTTGTTGAGGGGAACAGGCTGGTAGGTATTGTTACGAAGAAAGCAGTTGAGAAGGCGATGAACCATGGTCTGGGTGACAGGCCTGTGAAGTCCATCATGTCGACGAACCTGGTGGTGGCGACTCCTGATACTCCTGTGACCAGGTTGAGAGAACTCATGGTGGAACACGCCATCGGACGAATTCCTATACTGGAGAACGGCATTCTCGTGGGCATCGTAACAAGAAGTGACGTTCTGAGGGCGATATTCGGGAAACCCTTCAAAAAATACGTGATGCCGGTGTTTCAGGCGAACGGACAGATATTCAGAGATGTTTCAAAGCTCCTCGTAGAACGGGTAGATCCGAAGATCTTGAATCTTTTCAGACTTCTCGGGAAATTCGGCGACGAGGTGAACATGCCCGTTTATGTCGTGGGGGGCTTCGTTCGTGATCTTCTCCTCGGCATAGAGAATCTCGATATAGACATCGTTGTTGAAGGCAACGCGCTGGAATTCGCCGAGTACGCCAAACGTTTTCTGCCGGGAAAACTAGTGAAACACGATAAATTCATGACCGCTTCTCTTTTTTTGAAGGGAGGTCTCAGAATAGACATCGCAACGGCGAGGTTGGAGTACTACGAATCACCCGCCAAGCTCCCCGATGTGGAGATGAGTACGATAAAGAAGGATCTCTACAGGAGAGATTTCACGATAAACGCGATGGCTATAAAGCTTAACTCGAAAGATTTCGGACTGCTGATCGATTTCTTTGGGGGATACAGGGATCTGAAAGAAGGAGTAATACGGGTCCTTCACACCCTGAGTTTTGTAGACGATCCCACAAGGATTCTGCGTGCCGTTCGTTTTGAACAACGTTTTGACTTCAGAATCGAAGAGACAACAGAGAGGCTCCTGAAACAGGCTGTTGAAGAAGGATACCTTGAGCGAACAACTGGTCCACGCCTCAGACAGGAATTGGAGAAAATACTCGAAGAGAAAAACCCTCTGAAGTCAATCAGGAGGATGGCGCAATTCGATGTGATAAAACATCTGTTCCCAAAAACCTATTACACCCCTTCCATGGACGGAAAGATGGAAAATCTCTTCAGAAACATTCCGTGGGTGGAGGAGAACTTCGGAGAAGTTGACAAATTCTACGCAGCGCTCCACGTGTTTCTCGAGTTCTACGACGATGAGAGCTGGAAAGAAGTGAGAGATAGATATTCTCTTCGCCGAAACCTGATAAACGAAATCAGACACGTGGAAAAGAGTGCACCCGCTCTTCTGGAGATGCTTTCGGAAAGGGTTCCTGTTTCTTTTGTTTATCCTCTTGTGAAGGGAGTCTCGAGCGAGACGATCTGTCACTTCCTGGCGTATCTCAGCGGTGAGAAAGAAGAGTTGTTCAAATCCTATCTTCTGAAGATAAAGAACACGAAGCTCGAAAAGATAAACGGGGAGTATCTCATCAGAAAAGGGATAACATCCGGTAAAATAATTGGAGAGGTTCTCGAGAAGATTCTCATGAGAAAACTCGATGGAGATACAAGAGATGAAGAGGAGATACTGAAGGAAGTCCTGGCATCATTAGAAACGGAGGGATAAGATGAGTCTGAGGGATAAGATCGAAGAATTGAAGAAAATCGAGAAGGAGATTGAACAGGGTGGCGGTCCTGAGAAAGTAGAAAAACAGCATGAGTCTGGAAAACTCACTGCCTGGGAAAGATTAGAACTGCTCCTCGATCCTGGAACGTTCGTGGAAATCGACAAATTTGTGGAACACAGAAACACGTACTTTGGACTCGACAAGGTGAAACTTCCAAGGGACGGAGTCATTACGGGTGTTGGTGAGATAAACGGAAGAAAAGTCGCCGTTTTTTCTCAGGACTTCACGGTGATGGGCGGCTCACTGGGAGAAATGCACGCGAAAAAGATCGTAAAACTCCTCGATCTGGCCCTCAAGATGGGAATACCAGTGATTGGCATAAACGATTCTGGAGGCGCACGAATTCAGGAAGGTGTGGATGCACTCGCCGGTTACGGCGAGATATTTCTAAGAAACACCCTCGCTTCCGGTGTGGTACCACAGATCACTGTGATAGCCGGTCCTTGTGCTGGTGGCGCTGTTTATTCGCCCGCACTCACCGATTTCATCGTGATGGTAGACCAGACCGCCAGGATGTTCATAACGGGGCCGAACGTGATAAAAGCGGTAACGGGTGAAGAGATCTCCCAGGAGGATCTGGGAGGGGCCATGGTTCACAATCAAAAGAGTGGGAACGCTCACTTTCTGGCAGACAACGACGAAAAGGCTATGTCTCTGGTGAGGACACTCCTCTCGTACCTTCCCTCCAACAACGCCGAAGAACCACCCGTTGAAGATCCCGATACCAGTCTGGAAACTCCAGAGGACATTCTCGATATCCTTCCGGACAATCCAAACAAAGGGTACGATGTGAGGGAAGTCATCAAAAGGGTTGTGGATCACGGAGAGTTCTTCGAAGTTCAGCCGTACTTTGCGAAGAACATCGTCATAGGCTTTGCCAGGATTCAGGGAAAAACAGTGGGAATAGTGGCGAATCAGCCTTCCGTGCTCGCCGGTGTTCTGGATATCGATTCCTCAGACAAGGCGGCACGTTTCATCAGATTCCTCGACGCCTTCAACATTCCTATTCTGACCTTCGTGGATACCCCTGGTTATCTCCCAGGTGTTGCTCAAGAGCACGGTGGCATCATAAGACACGGAGCGAAGATGCTCTACGCGTACAGCGAGGCAACGGTTCCAAAGATTACGGTTATTCTTCGAAAGGCCTATGGAGGAGCGTACATCGCCATGGGTAGCAAACACCTGGGAGCGGATATGGTTCTTGCCTGGCCGTCCGCCGAAATTGCGGTCATGGGGCCTGAAGGAGCGGCGAATATTATCTTCAAGAAGGAAATAGAGGCTTCTTCCAACCCCGAAGAAACGAGAAGAAAGCTCATTGAAGAATACAAACAGCAGTTCGCGAATCCTTATATAGCGGCGAGTAGAGGATACGTGGACATGGTGATAGATCCGAGAGAGACAAGGAAGTACATAATGAGAGCCCTTGAGGTTTGTGAGACGAAAGTTGAGTACAGACCGAAGAAGAAGCATGGAAACATCCCTCTGTGAGGTGAGGTAATGATCACCATCTTTCTGTTCGGAATAGTGACAGTGTTCTTTGTATTTCTCATTCTGTATTTGTTCTCCGTTGTTTTGAAATTCTTCTCGGGAAAAGAGAGACCCGCTGTTGTTGAAGAAAAGAAGACCAGGTATTCAAGGGAGAACGAAGAAATAATAGCGGTTATCTCGGCGGTGCTTTCACAAATAATCGAAGGTGACTACAGAATAGTTTCTGTGAAAAAAAGCAGAGAAAAACGAGGATACGAGGCATGGAGAAAAACTGGCTGGAGGAGGAGAAGATGGTCAGAAAGTTCAGAGTGGTAGTGAACGGAAAGGAGTACATTGTGGAAGTAGAGGAGATAGGAAACGTTAGCAAAAAAGAATCGACAAAACCATTGAAAGAAGTATCTCAGAGGGTTGTTCAGGAAATTCCTAAGGAAGAACCAAAACCGGTTGTGGTAGAAAGAGAAGAATCTTCGGAGGAAGAAAAACTGGTTAAGGCCCCTATGGCCGGGATCGTTCTGAAGGTACTCGTAAAAGAGGGTCAAAAAGTGAGCGTGGGAGATAAACTACTCGTTTTTGAAGCTATGAAGATGGAAAACGAGCTTCAGTCCGAGTTTTCTGGGACAGTAAAAGAGATCCTTGTGAAAGAGGGAGACAACATAGAAACGGGTCAGATACTCATGAAAATCGTGTGAGGGGGGATGGAGATGGAACTGAAGGTGGTGACGTTCAAGCTGGGAAACCAAGTGTTCGGCGTGGACATCATGAAAGTGGAGAGCATAGTCGAAGTGGAAAGGATCGTTCCCGTTCCAGAGACGGCGGAGTACATAGAGGGAGTCATGAACCTCAGAGGGAAAATCATTCCGGTGGTGAATCTCAGAAAGAAGTTCAAGATGCCAGATATAGATGACAAGAAGAAGGCGAAGATCATTGTTTCGATGGTGAAAGACACGCTGATCGGTTTCTTGGTGGACGACGTGAGCGAGGTTCTGACGCTTACAGAGAGCGATATCGAACAACCTCCTCAGAATCTCGCAGGAAAAGGGAAGAGCTACATTCTCGGGTTTGCAAAAGTCCGTGACGATATCGTGATCATTTTGAACATAGAAGAGGTTCTCACTTCGGAGGAACTGGTGGAGATCAGCAACATCAACGTGTGAAAACAGGAGGTGCATCGATGAGAATAACCAACACCCTGACAGGAAAAAAAGAAGAATTTGTGCCCATTCAACCCGGTGTTGTGAGGATGTACGTGTGCGGACCCACCGTGTACGACCTCATCCACGTAGGGAACGCGAGACCCGCGGTGGTATTCGATGTGTTCAGGAGGTACCTCGAGTACAGGGGTTACAGGGTCATAATGGTTCAGAATTTCACAGATATAGACGACAAGATCATAAACAAGGCGAATCAGCTCGGTGTCGATTACAAGACCGTGGCGGATACCTTCATAGCCGAGTACTGGAGAGACGCTCATGCCCTCGGTATAAGACCGGCGAATTTTCATCCAAGAACCACCGATTTCGTCGACGATATTGTTGAGATAATAGAAAGACTTGTAGAAAAAGGGGTTGCGTATCAAACGGAAACGGGTGTCTATTTCGACGTGAGAAAGTTCGAAAAGTACGGTGAACTCTCAAAAAAGAAGATAGAGGATCTCATCGCGGGTGCCAGGGTCGAGGTGGACGAAACGAAGAAGTTTCCTCTCGATTTCTCTCTCTGGAAAAAGGCCAAACCTGGTGAACCCTGCTGGAAGTCTCCCTGGGGAGAGGGAAGACCAGGTTGGCACATAGAGTGTACGGTTATGTCCGTAAAAATCCTGGGAGAGAGTTTCGATATACACGCGGGTGGGGAAGATCTCGTGTTTCCGCACCACGAGAACGAGAAGGCCCAGGCCGAGGCTCTGACCGGTAAGGTTTTCGCGAGATACTGGATGCACAACGGCATGGTCAGGTTCCTCGGTGACAAGATGAGCAAATCGACGGGAAACATCTTCACCGTCCGTGAAGCCGTGAAAAGGTACGGCAGAGACGGTCTAAGGTACATGATTCTCTCAAAGCATTACAGGTCGCCGATGGACTTCTCTGAAGAACTCCTTCAGGATTATTCCAGGGCGGTCAAACGTGTTTGGGAGATCCTGGGACGATACGAAAAATCTGGAGACATCGGGATACCTAAGAGAAACGCTGTTTACGAAGAGTACGTTAATCGTTTTGTGGAAGCTCTCGACGACGATTTCAACACACCGGTGGCTGTGTCCTTGATTTTTGAACTCGCGAGAAACCTCAGCAAAGCGATGGATGACAACGACCGTGAAGATGCCCTTCTCTACTATCACCTGATCAGAAGGGAGTTTGGCCCCGTTCTGGGACTTTTCGATCTCAACGAAGAGAAGAAAGAAGTTTCCTCTGAAGAACTACTCAAACTGCTGATAGAAGTGAGAGATGTCTTGAGGAAGGAAAAAAGATACGATCTTTCTGATCGAATAAGGGATCATCTCAGGGAGATTGGAATCATTTTAAAGGATACCCCTTCGGGGACAGAATACACTGTCGAGTGAGGTGATTTTTCGTGTGGAAACATGTAAAACAGGTTGATCCCGAAATATACGAAGTTCTTGTGAACGAGTTGAAGCGTCAAGAGTACGGCCTGGAGCTGATCGCCTCTGAGAACTTCGCGTCACTCGCTGTCATAGAAACCATGGGAAGCATGCTCACCAACAAGTACGCGGAAGGATACCCGCAGAAGAGGTACTACGGTGGCTGCGAATGGGTGGATCGAGCAGAAGAACTCGCTATAGAGAGAGCGAAGAGGTTGTTTGGAGCCAAATTTGCGAACGTTCAGCCGCACTCCGGTTCTCAGGCGAACATGGCGGTTTATCTGGCACTCGCCCAGCCCGGAGACACGATCATGGGAATGTCCCTGTCTCACGGGGGACACCTCACCCATGGAGCGCCGGTGAATTTCTCAGGGAAGATCTTCAAGGTGGTACCCTACGGAGTCAATCTGGAAACGGAAACGATAGATTACGATGAGGTCAGAAGACTCGCCCTGGAACACAAGCCAAAGATAATCGTTGCGGGTGGAAGTGCTTACGCCAGGATCATCGATTTCAAAAGATTCAGAGAGATAGCCGATGAGGTGGGAGCATATTTGATGGTGGATATGGCTCACTTTGCCGGACTCGTCGCTGCAGGAATTCATCCGAATCCTTTGGAGTACGCCCACGTGGTGACTTCTACCACACACAAGACCCTCAGGGGACCCAGAGGTGGTTTGATACTCACGAACGATCCGGATATCGCCAAAGCCGTGGATAAAACTATCTTCCCCGGTATCCAGGGTGGTCCTCTCATGCACGTCATAGCGGCGAAAGCCGTCTGTTTCAAAGAAGCCATGACGGAGGAGTTCAAAGAGTACCAGAAGCAGGTGGTCAAAAATGCTAAAAAGATGGCTGAAGAGTTCCAGAAACGAGGTTACAGGATCGTTTCTGGAGGAACTGATACACACTTGTTCCTGGTGGATCTCACACCAAAAGACATAACGGGTAAAGCGGCGGAAAAGGCCCTGGAAAGCTGTGGTATCACAGTGAACAAAAACACCATTCCCAACGAAAAGAGATCTCCGTTCGTGGCGAGCGGTATCAGAATAGGAACACCCGCTGTTACAACCCGCGGAATGAAGGAAGAAGAGATGGAAGAGATCGCCGAGATGATAGACCTGGTTCTTTCAAACGTGACCGATGAAAACGGAACGGTGAAACCAGAGGTGAGGGAAGAGGTTTCAAAGAGGGTAAGGGAGCTCTGCGAAAGGTTTCCCCTGTACCGCGACAAGATCGAAGGGGTGGAAATATGAAGAATCTCGTTGTAGTGGATCATCCCCTCATAAAGCACAAACTCACGATCATGAGAGACAAGAACACCGGTCCAAAGGAGTTCAGAGAACTGCTCAGAGAGATAACGCTCCTCCTCGCGTACGAAGCCACAAGGCATTTGAAGTGCGAAGAAGTGGAAGTGGAAACTCCCATAACGAAAACGATCGGATACCGTATAAACGATAAGGATGTCGTGGTGGTTCCTATTCTCAGAGCCGGTCTTGTGATGGCGGATGGTATTCTTGAACTGCTTCCAAACGCATCGGTGGGCCACATAGGAATATACAGAGATCCGGAGACGCTTCAGGCGGTGGAATACTACGCCAAGCTGCCTCCTCTCAACGACGACAAAGAGGTCTTTTTGCTGGATCCCATGCTGGCAACGGGTGTTTCTTCGGTAAAGGCCATCGAGATTTTGAAGGAGAACGGGGCGAAGAAGATCACGCTGGTGGCTCTGATCGCGGCTCCAGAGGGAGTGGAAGCGGTGGAGAGAAAATACAAAGATGTTAAAATCTACGTTGCGGCACTGGACGAGCGCCTCAACGATCACGGTTACATCATTCCCGGTCTTGGAGATGCGGGCGACAGACTCTTCAGGACAAAATAGAAGAAGGTGAGTACATGAGTCCGATAAGGAAGAAAGATGTGGAAAGGTTCATTCTCTCAGACGATTACAAACCCATGGTGTTGAAAGAACTCTACAAGAAATTCCGGGCAAAGACAAGAGAAGAGAGAAGAAAAGTGAGAGAAGTTGTGAAAAAGCTGGAAAAAGAGGGAAGGATCTTCAGGGACAGCAGGGGAAGGTACAGAAAACTCGGCGAAGATCTCAAAGTAGGAACGATCGAATTCACACGAAGTGGTTACGTGGCCTTTGTCATAACGGACGAGTTTGAAGAAATCGCTGTTCCTGTTGAAGACACGAAGTACGCCATGCACAAGGACAGAGTCGTCGTTGAAATAGCAGGAACCTGGAGAGGGCTTCCAAGGGGACGAGTCGTAAAGGTTCTCGAACGTGGCCTTACGAGGGTAGTTGGTGTTTTTGACCACAAAGGAACCTTTGGATTTGTTGTGCCGGATGACCCGAAGATAGCGTACGATTTCTACGTGGCACCCGAGAACATCGATGGTGCGAAACCTAACCAGAAGGTGATAGCGGAGATCCTGAAATATCCTTCTCCCGGCAAGAACCCTGAGGCGAAGGTTGTGAAAGTACTCGGTGATCTCGATGACCCTTCCATCGACCTTCCAAGTGTCATAGTGAAGCACGATCTTCCAGAACCGGGTGAATTTCCAGAAGAGGTCATAAGAGAAGCGAACTCGATACCTGCCAAGGTGAGGAAAAAAGACCTTGTCGGAAGAAAAGATTTGAGAGATAAAGTCATCGTCACGATAGACGGTGAGGACGCAAAGGACTTCGACGATGCCATCTCCGTGGAAAAGCTTTCGAACGGAAATTACCTTCTCGGTGTTCACATAGCGGACGTTTCACATTACGTGAAAGAAGGTTCCGCACTGGACCAGGAGGCCTTCAAGAGGGGAACGAGTGTGTACCTCATCGATACCGTGATTCCAATGCTCCCCTTCAGACTGTCCAACGGTATCTGCAGTCTCGTTGAGGGGAAAGACAGACTCACCATGAGTGTGGAGATGGAAATAGACAGAGACGGACGGGTCGTGAGATACGATGTCTATCCGAGTGTGATAAAGAGCAAAAAAAGGATGATCTACGAGAGGGTGAACGAATTCCTGGAAGATCCCTCTTCTATGAAGGAGTACGAACCTTTCAAAGATCTCATATACAACGCGGTGGAACTCGCAGAGATATTGAGAGAAGCACGGAGAAAGCGTGGAGCCATTCTCGATATAGAGAGTGACGAAGTGAAGGTCATACTGGACGAAAACGGTCAGGTGGTGGATATCGTTCCAAGAAAGAGAGGAATTGCAGAGAAGTTGATAGAAGAATTCATGATCAGAGCGAACGAGACGGTGGCTGAAATATTCGATCACGCCGGACTTCCATTCATGTATCGTGTACACGAGGAACCCGATCCCGAGACCATTTTTCAGTTGAGGAACTATCTTGAAGCGATGGGGATAAGAGCGAATTTTCCCCAGAATATCCACCCGGGAATGCTTCAGAAACTTCTGGAAAAGGTCAAAGACCATCCTTTGAGAAGCAGTGTAGAAAGACTCCTCGTCAGATCCATGAAAAGGGCAATGTACTCCGCCGTGAACATCGGTCATTTCGGACTTGCTTCTTACGCTTACACGCATTTCACTTCACCCATAAGAAGATATCCCGATCTTGTCGTTCATAGGCTTTTGAAACTCTACCTTGAGCAGAACGGATACTTCACCCCCGAACAGATCGAAAAATTCTCCAAGGTGCTTCCGAAGATCGCGAAACACTGCAGTCGAAGGGAAAGAGTCGCGGACGAAGCGGAGTGGGACCTTGTAGCTATGAAGAAAGTAGAATACATAGCCCGCCACATAGGGGAGGTTTTTGACGTTGTGGTAACGAACATCACCAAATTTGGGCTGTTCGTGGAGATTCCTGAAAAGAGCATCTCCGGTCTTGTTCACATATCGACGCTGGACGACTACTATTACTACGACGAAACAAGGAACATGCTCATCGGGAAGCGAAAGGGAAGGGTCTTCAGGCTGGGAGATGTTCTCAAGGTAAAAGTGATGAGGGCAGACAAGATCAGGGGCGAGATAGACTTCGTACTGGTGGAGGAGGATGAAGAATGAAGAGCTACAGAAAAGAACTCTGGTTTCACACGAAGAGGAGAAGGGAGTTCATCAACATAACTCCCCTTCTGGAGGAGTGTGTTAGAGAAAGCGGTATAAAAGAAGGTCTTCTTCTCTGCAACGCCATGCACATAACCGCGAGTGTCTTCATAAACGACGATGAGCCGGGACTTCACCACGATTTCGAGGTGTGGCTCGAAAAACTCGCTCCGGAGAAGCCGTACTCCCAGTACAGGCACAACGACACCGGAGAAGACAACGCGGACGCTCATCTCAAGCGCACGATCATGGGAAGAGAAGTGGTCATAGCCATCACCGATGGAAAGATGGATCTGGGACCGTGGGGACAGGTTTTCTACGGTGAGTTCGACGGTATGAGACCAAAGAGAGTCCTCGTCAAGATCATAGGAGAGTGATCAGGCTGTGGCTTTTCTTCTGACTGCCCTGGGAATAGCGATTCTGGTGATCGGCGCAAACTGGCTCGTCACGGGGGCGTCGTCGCTGGCACTGACACTGGGGATCTCCAAGTTGATCGTGGGACTTTCTGTTGTTGCTTTTGGAACGTCCCTTCCCGAACTTGTTTCTTCTCTCGTTTCCGCCATTAAGGGATATTCCAGTATAGCTATTTCCAACGTGGTTGGAAGCAACATAGCAAACGTTGGACTCTGCCTCGGGCTCGCTGCCGTTCTTCGAGCAGTGCCGGTGAAAAGAAGCACTGTGAGATCTGAAATTCCGTTCATGATCCTTGCGACTATCTCTTTCATCAGTTTGTTTCTGAAAAATTATTATCTTTCCTGGTACGATGGGGTGGTGTTCCTTTCTTTCATGGTCATCTTCATGTATTACTTAGTCACCTCAGCGAAGGAAGTGGTGGAAGAGGAACTGGAAGAGATAAAACCACAGAAGAGTGTTGCAGTCAGTCTTTTGATGATCGTGGGTGGAATCCTCGCTCTCTGGTTCGGAGGCGACCTTGCCATAGAGAACGCGGTGAAAATAGCCGAAACTTTCGGTCTTTCTCAAGCGTTTATAGGTTTGACTGTGATAGCCGTTGGGACTTCTCTGCCGGAACTCGTGGTGAGCATCGTTTCAACGGCGAAAAAAGAGAGTGATATCCTCGTTGGAAACATCGTGGGAAGCAACATCTTCAACATCCTCTTCATACTGGGAGTGAGTTCGTTCTTTGGAAGATTGACAGTGGATGTCAACCACTCTGTGGATCTCTGGTTTCTTTTCTTAACGTCGGTCCTTCTTCTTGTTTTTGCTGTCTCCAGAAGGAGAATTTCCCGTTTTGAAGGGGCAGTTTTCCTCATCATCTATTCTGTGTACATTTACTTTGTAGTACTCAGAGGTTAATGAACGAGAATCAGGAGAACCACCAGGGCGAGGACCGAACCGATGAACAGTTCTTTGAAGTAGGTGTACTCGCTCCTGTCCACGATCACTTCTTTTTCTACAGACTGCATCTCATCGTCGGTTGAGGCAGTTACTCTCACCCTGTATCTTCCGTCTGATGCGTCTTTTCCGTCCCAGATCACCTTGTTCGTTCCCTCGGAGCCTTTCAGCTGTCTGAACCAGATGGTTTCTCCTCTGTCGTTCAGAACTTCCACACTCAGGTCCGCGGGTTTGGAGAGGTAGATATAGAATGTAGTTTTATCGTTGTACCAGTCACCGTTCGGTGAGAATCTCTCGGGTTCCACTTTCAAGTCGAGTGCGAGCGCTTTCTCTTCCAGATAGATGTTGATTGTGTTCTCGCTCCTTGGTTTTACCTGGACGGTCACCGCTTCTTCCTTGTACCCCGGAGCTTTGAATGTGAGCGTCACCGTACCGGCCGGCACGTAGAGTACATCCTTGACGCTGTGGATCTTTCCTAGGTACATGCCTTCAGCGAAGACCTCAACGGGGTACACGTTCGAGAAGACTCTCAGAGCTCCTGCTTCTTTCAAGTTCGCGAATATAACGAATTCTCCCGGAGATGAAACGATGATTTCGCTTTCAAAAGGAATGTACCAGCTCTTTCTCACCGTTATGGTGAATTTCCCGGAAGAATTCAACGTAAGTATCATCTGACCGGTCACATCGACCGTTCCCACGTAGTTTCCGTTTATGAAAACCTGAGAAAGTGGTTCCGAATAAACGATCAGGACGTAATTGTCCGCCAATACGATGCCTGCAATCAGCAGAAAAAGAACCGGTAAAAATCTTCTCATGATATCACCTCCCATCGATCTTATTTTACACCTGTTGAAGGTGTTGAAATAGTTAGCACTCCGAACTTGGAAAGTAGTATAATGGTTGGTGAAGAAAGGAGGGATCAAAGTGCTCAACGAAAGTGTTATCAGAGACGTTATCGCAGCTGTTTTGAAGAACGGAGGGGACTTTGCTGAGTTGTTCTTTGAGAAAAAGTACGAGAATCGATACGAGCTGAAAGATGGGAAAATCGAGCAGGCAACGAGTAGCGAGATCGTTGGAGTGGGGATAAGAGGTTTTCTCGGAACAAAAGCCGTTTATGCCTACACGAACGATCTTTCAAGGGAGAACCTGATAAACGTTGCAAAGAAGGTGGGAGAAGCGCTCGAGGAGACAAAAATCGAAGATCTCACATTCAATTTCAACAGAACGAAAAGGAAGGAAAGACACGTGGTACTCATTCCACCGGTTCAGGTGGAAAAAACGGACAAGGTATCTGTTATGAAAAAAGCCTACTACGCGGCGAAAGATTACTCCGAACTCATAAAACAGGTGGTGGTCTGGTACTGGGATTACGATCAGGAGATTCTGGTTGCAAATTCAGAAGGAACTTGGGCTGAAGACAGACGTGTGAGGACCCGTTTGATGATAAACGCGGTAGCGGAAAAGGACGGAGTGCTCGAAAGGGGTTTCTACGGCCCCGGGGCAGGAATGGGTTTTGAATTCTTCGACAGAATAGATGTGGAAGAAGCGGCGAAGAAAGCAGCGAGGATAGCAGCGAGGATGGTTGAGGCAGAGCCCGCTCCGGCTGGAAAGATGACGGTTGTGATTGCCAACGGTTTCGGAGGAGTCATTTTCCACGAAGCAGTTGGACATGGCCTCGAAGCAACGTCTGTGGCGAAGGGGGCTTCTGTTTTTGCGGGAAAGCTCGGGCAGAAAGTGGCTGCGGAATGTGTTTCCGCGGTGGACGACGCCACCATTCCGAACGGCTGGGGTTCCGCTAACGTGGACGACGAAGGAACTCCCACACAGAGAACACTGCTCATAGACAAGGGGGTTCTCGTTGGCTACCTTGTGGACAAGCTCGGTGCGAGAAGAATGGGGATGAAGAGCACAGGAAGCGGCAGAAGACAGGACTACACCTTCCCACCCACTTCGAGGATGAGCAACACCTTCATACTCCCTGGAGATTACCACCCGGAAGAAATCATCGCGGCTACCGAGTACGGTCTCTACGCGAAGACCATGGGAGGTGGATCGGTTAATCCGGCCACTGGAGAGTTCAACTTCGCGGTTTCCGAAGCGTATCTCATAGAAAAAGGAAGGGTCACGAAACCGGTGAGGGGCGCCACACTGATAGGTAAGGGACACGAGATCATTCAGAAGATCGACATGGTGGGAAACGATTTGGCGAGAGACCAGGGTATGTGCGGTTCGTTCTCTGGATCCGTTCCGGCAGATGTGGGCCAGCCCACGATAAGAGTTAAGGAGATCGTAGTAGGGGGGCGAAACAAATGACCTTCGAAGAATTCAAAGATAGATTGTTCGCTCTTGCAAAGAAAAATGGAGTGGAAGTTCAGATAAGTTTTCTGGAGACTAAAGAATTTTCCCTTCGTCTCGCAAACGGTGACCTCGATCAGTACACGGACGCGGGAAAATTCAACGTGGAAATAAAAGTGCTGAAAGATGGAAAAACAGGAGCGTTCAGAACACAGGTTCTGGAAGATCCAGAAAAGTGTTTCGAAGAGGCACTGAGCAATTTGCAGATCAAGGACAGTGAAGAGAAAGAATACTTCTTCGAGGGTGGGGAAGAGTACAGAGAAATGGAAACGTACGTTGGGAGATTCGAAAAGCTCTCTGTCAAAGAGAAAATGGGTATGGCCAAAAAGGCTCACGAGAGCGCTGCGAAAGACGAACGCGTCGCCATGGTACCAACAGTCATGTACAGGGACATGGTAATAAAGAAGATCATCACCAACACACTGGGCTTGAACGTTGAGAGTCAGATGGACGGCGGTTTCCTTTTCGCCATGGCGATCGCTAGAGACACCAATCCGCGATCTGGTTCTTGGTATGAACTGGCGAGGGTACCGGAAGAGCTGGACCCCGAGGAAATAGGGAAAAGAGCTGCGGAAGAGGCAATTTCTCTCATCGGTTCAAAAACGATACCATCCGGGAAGTATCCTGTGTTGATGAGAAACACAGCGCTGCTCGATCTCATGGAGATGTTCATACCCATGATCTCGGCTGAGAACGTACAGAAAAACCTCTCGCCACTCAAAGGAAAACTTGGAGAGCGGGTGGGAAATCCTGTTGTTTCAATAAAGGATCTGCCTTACCATCCCAAGGGACTTTCCAGCACTCCCTTCGACGATGAAGGAGTCCCCACAACTGAGAAGTTCGTGTTGGAGAACGGCGTGTTGAAAACATTCCTTCACAACTTGAAAACGGCCAGAAAAGAGGGAGTGAAACCAACGGGAAATGGATTCACAGGAGGAATAAGTCCAGTCAATCTCATGCTGATTCCGGGCGAGATGTCTTTTGAAGAACTTTTGAAGGAGATGAACAGAGGAGTCGCTATCACGGAAGTTGAGGGAATGCACGCGGGAGCGAATTCTATATCTGGGGAATTTTCACTGTTTGCGAAGGGATACTGGGTGGAGAACGGAGAGATCGCACACGGTGTGGAAGACATCACCATATCGGGTAACTTCCTCGATCTCTTGAAGAGGATTTCTCTTGTTGGAAACGATGTGAAAGTGTCTCAACACACGATAACACCGAGCGTTCTGGTGGAGGTTCTGGATGTGGCGGGAAAATAAAGCCCTTGCGTTTCTCATTCTAACGGCAATTCTTCAGGGTTCAACTTTTCCGCTTCAGAAACTCGTTCTTGGAGGTGTTTCTCCTTTTGTTTATAACACCGTGAGATTTGGAAGCGCTGCTTTACTTTCGCTTCTTTTGTTCGGGCCCGGCAGGTTCGTGAAGAGTTTCCTGCTGGGGCTGGTTCTCTGTGGAGCGTACATGTTTCAACTCTGGGGATTGAAATTCACAAGCGCCGCAAAAAGCGGTTTCATCGTTTCGAGTTTTGTGTTTCTTGTGCCCTTGTTTGCTTTTCTTCTTGAAAGGGAGAAATTGAGAAAAATTCACTTTATCTCTTTCACTTCAGGGTTTTTGGGGCTCTATTTGCTCACGGGTGGTGTATCGGGAATCACGCCGGGAGATCTCTTTCAGTTCTTCTGTGCGGTTCTGTTTGCGCTGCACGTGGTTCTCATAACCAGATTTTCCAGATTCGAAGAAGAAAAGAACATGCTTTTCTGGCAGTTTGTGACCGTTGGGGTCGTCAATTTTCTCTTTGGATTGAACGAAAGGTGGCATTTCAATCTTGGAACGATTTCTGTGGGAATCTACAGCGGAGTATTCGCTACAACCCTTGGAATCCTCTGGCAGATGAGGTATCAAAAGGAAGTGGGAAACAACACGACAGCACTCGTTTACATGACTCAACCCTTTGTTTCTCTTGTGCTTTCATTTCTCTTTCTTGGAGAGCGTATGTCTTTCCTTCAGCTTTTAGGAGGAATACTCGTTCTGGTAGCGCTTTTTACCGGAACGGTGATGAAACCGGGAAAGTCTAATTGAACAGGGAGAGGAGCAGGCGGTCGCGGGGGCGCACACTCGCGCTTCCCGAGGAAAGTCCGGACTCTGGAGCAGGGTGCCGGGTAACGCCCGGGAGGGGTGACCCTCGGACAGGGCCATAGAGAAGAAAACCGCCCGTTTAGGGCAAGGGTGGAACGGTGGGGTAAGAGCCCACCAGCGTCGGGGCAACCCGGCGGCTTGGCAACCCCCACCTGGAGCAAGGCCGAGCAGGGGGTTGGGTTGCTCCCCCTATTCCCCCGGGTTGGCCGCTCGAGGTGTGTGGTAACGCACACCCCAGATTGATGACCGCCCACGACAGAATCCGGCTTACGCTCCTCTCCCATGTTATAATTTTCTTCACAGAGAGTGAATTCGGTGGTGAAATTGTGATCAATCGAACAGAGATTGAGACAGAAGCGAGAGAAGTAATTAGAGACCTGGAAAGTCTCAGAAAAAAGAGCTTCACAAGAGAGGAGAAAAAACTCCTCACAAAGGCTTATGAGTTTGCTCGAATCGTTCATGAAGGTCAGAAGAGATTTTCTGGAGAACCCTTCATAACCCATCCCGTTGAGGTCGCAAAAATCCTTGCGGCTCTGGGAGTCGATGTGACGACTCTGGTTGCGGCTCTTCTGCACGATGTTGTTGAAGACGGTGAAAATGTCAGCCTCGATCAAATAAAAAAAGAGTTTGGGCCTGAATTGGCCAGGATCGTGGATGGTGTCACAAAAGTCAGCAATATAAACGCACCGATCGGGAGCGATCAAGACTCTCGAAAAAAGATAGAAACCATACAGAAAATGTTTCTTGCAATGGCGGAGGACATGAGAGTTATATTCGTAAAACTCGCCGATCGTCTTCACAACATGCGCACCATTCACTACGTTCAGGATCAGGAAAAGAAGAGGTACAAAGCCTACGAAACCCTCGAGATCTACGCACCTCTGGCTCATAAGCTCGGAATCTACTCGATAAAGTCTGAACTCGAAGACCTGGCTTTCAAGGTGCTGTACCCGGAGGAGTACTACAAGATAAAGGAACTCGTCGCTGAGAAGAGAAAAGAGAGAGAAAAGAGAACCAATGAATACATCTCCCTTCTCAAAAGTGCTTTGGAAGAGCACAAGATAAAAGCAATTGTGGAGGGAAGGTACAAACACTATTACAGCATATGGAAGAAAATGAAGGAAAAAGAAAAAAAATTCGAAGAAATCTACGATTTGATCGCTCTGAGAGTGATAGTGAAAGACGTGACCACCTGCTACACCGTCCTGGGGATCGTTCACAACATCTGGAAACCACTTCCGGGAAGGTTCAAAGACTACATCGCTGCACCGAAATCGAACGGCTATCGTTCACTCCACACAGCTGTGATAACGGGTTACGGTGAGCCTCTTGAGATACAGATAAGAGACGAGGAGATGCACAGAGAGGCCGAGTACGGTTTGATTGCTCACTGGATATACAAGGAAAAACCTGACCTGAAAACAGCGAAAGAATGGATAGAAAGACTCCTCGATTGGAGAAAAGAACTTGCCCAGGGATTCACCGAATTTGAGGATATCAAGAAAGAGCTCCAGATGGATGAAGTTTTTGTTTTCACCCCGAAAGGAGATATCATCCACCTTCCCAAGGGTTCCACACCAATTGACTTCGCGTACGCGATACATACAGAGATAGGGCATCACTACAGTGGAGCAAAGGTGAACGGAAAGATCGTTCCTATCGACTATCAGCTGAGAAACGGAGATGTTGTTGAAATAATCGTCAACAAGAACTCTCCAGGTCCAAGTGTTGATTGGCTGAAGTACGCCAAAACCCACAGCGCGCGAGCAAAAATCAGAAGGTTTCTGAAGGAAAAACTCGCGCCCGAACTCGTAGAAAGAGGAAAAGAAGTTCTCAGAAAGATCTGCCGAAAGCTCGGAAAATCCTTCGAAGAAGTGATGCAAACGGAAGGAATCAAAAAGTATTTGAACGCGTACCAGGAAAAAGATTTCTTCATGAGAATCGGAGAAGGTAGTATTACCACACAAGATCTCATAGAAGCGATTCTGGGAAAAAAGATCGTTGTGAAAAAGCGTTCCACAAAGAAAAAGGTGAAGATGCAGAATCTTGTGAAGGTAGATGGAATAGACAGTATAGAGTTCCACATTGCGAAGTGTTGTCATCCGATCATGGGCGATCCCATAGTGGCCGTTGTCAGTAAAAGAGGCATGACCATACACAGAAGGGATTGTAGAAACCTGAAGAACATGTCACAGGACCGAATATTCTCAGCTGAATGGAACCTTGAAACTTCAGAAATGTTCGATGCACACATAAGGGTGGTCCTTGACTCGGAAAAAAACCTTCCGAGTTTGATAGATCGAATAACGAACCTCGGTGCGGAATTTGTGGCCATGAAGACTCTGAAATCAGAAGAACCACCTGTTGTGCAAATTCATATAAAAATATCCAACACCACCGAGCTCTCCGGTCTTCTCGATAGGCTCAGATCCTACAGATACGTTCTGGACGCGGAAAGGGTGGTGCAATGAGGGCAGTTGTACAAAGAGTCAGCGAAGCAAAGGTGATTGTCGAAGAAAAAACGGTGGGAGCCATAAAAAGAGGGCTTCTTGTCTTTGTTGGAGTGGGAAAAGATGATACAGAAGAGGACTGCGAATGGCTGGCCGACAAGGTTTCTGGACTTAGAATCTTCGAGGATGAAGATGGAAAGATGAACCTCTCCGTTAAAGACATAAACGGGGAAGTCCTTGTTGTTTCACAGTTCACCCTCTATGGAGATTGCAGAAGAGGAAAGCGGCCTTCTTTCACAGAAGCCGCACCTCCAGATAAAGGGAAAGCGCTTTACGAGAGGTTTGTGGAACTTCTCAGAGAAAAGGGTTTGAAAGTGGAAACGGGGAAGTTCAGAGCTCATATGCACGTTCATCTGGTGAACGATGGTCCTGTGACTATCCTTCTCGATTCCAGTAAACTCTTCTGAGGTGGGGATCGTGCTGATTCACGTTTGCTGTGCGCCGGATCTTCTCACGACAATATTCCATTTGAGGGATGCCGAGTTCTTCTTTTACAATCCAAACATCCAGCCTCCTTCAGAGTACGAGAAAAGAAGGGAGGCTGTGGAGAAAGTTGCTCATCATTTTTCGCTGAGTGTTCATTACGGTGAGTATTCAACAGAAGAAATAAGAAAGTGGTACGCATCGGTCAAAGACTACAAGAATCTCGGTGAGGGCAGCGAACGATGCAAGAAATGCATCAGTGTTCTTCTTGAGAGAACAGCGCAAGAAGCGACGAGGAGAGGCCATGAGTCTTTTTCCACGACCCTTCTTGCAAGTCCCAGGAAAAATCTTTCGATGATGGAAAATATTGGAAAAACCATCGAGAAAAAATACGGGGTGAAATTCTTCTTCAAGAACTTCAGAAAGGGAGGAGCCTATCAGGAAGGCGTGAGGCTTTCAAAGGAACTCGGGATATACAGACAGAACTACTGTGGTTGTGTTTTCAGCCTTCTGGAAAGAAGGGAGAAACATGCTGAAATTTCCGGAAAACGTGGTCATATGTGATGGAAAGAGAATACTCTGGAACGGACTGGGTTTACCGGAAAACCTCATTTTCGAGGTGGCCAGAACTGTACTGGAGTCGAACGTTCCGCTGAAGGGAAAAATTTTCTGTTTTCCGGCACAAACCATCCTTGGAAAGATGGCGATCTTCATCGACGAGAAAATACAAGAACGCGGTGTTCTCGTTGAACTTTTGAATCACGAGCTTCTTCGAATGAGGCTGTACAGCGAAGAAGTGGAAAACCTCGTAGATATTCTGTTCAACGACTGGCGACCCGGAAAGAGGGTCTTCATCGTTCGATCGGAGAACTTTGAAACCAGATTTTCTTTGAGGGAGAAACTCTCAAGTTTTGTGGATGTGATCTACAACGCAGGGGAAATAGACGTGGGAATCGCACCTTCTGGAATATCGCTGCAGATCAACGAAGGAAAGCTCTCTTTTTCGGATCCGGGACAGGATATCAAAGAAGCCGCGAGGAAGGCTCTGTTGATGGACAGATATGTGAACGAACCCTTTTCTTTCTACGAGAGGCTTCCCGCGTACACTTTTTCTTTGAACATACAGATTCCTGAGTCGGTGAAGATCTTCCTGAGAACAGGTGATATACATAAAACATCGGAATTGACTGAAAAGAACGTGGAAGTTGTTTTCAGGGAGATTCTGGAGTTCGAGAAAGAAACCCTTCTGTCACCGAGAGTCCCCGTTGAAGCGTTTTTGATTTTAAAGGGGGGCCTGGATTGATCGACACCGTGAGCGTTGTGCTTTTCTCTAAAAAGTCTCATATAAAGATCGCTCGTTCTGTCTTGCGAGATTTTCTTCAAATGCATGAAGCATCAGACAGCTTGATCGTTGACATGGAGATAGTTTTGGGAGAGATCCTCGCGAACGTGATCAAACACACTTACAAGAACGATGAAACAAAGCGAATCATCGTGAGTTACGCGTTAAAGAACAATATCTTTCACATGCTGGTGAGAGACTTTGGCCCTCCTGTTGATCCCAACAAATTGAAGCCCATGCCGCCTGATCTGGAGAATCCGCGAGAGGGTGGGTATGGCCTCTACATAATTTCCCGCGTCACCGACGAATTCAGGGTTCGCCCTCTTAGAAATGGGAACCTCACCGTTGCTAAAAAGAATCTGGGGTGAAAGGATGATCGTGAATGTCATCGGAGCAGGGCTCGCGGGTTCAGAGGTGGCTTACAACCTTGGAAAAAGGGGAATAAGGGTTCGTCTTTTTGAAATGAGACCGAAGAAGATGACTGAAGTGCACAAAACAGGATATTTCGCGGAGCTTGTTTGCAGCAACTCTCTCAAATCGGAAGACATAACGAACGCCGAAGGACTCCTGAAAGCTGAAATGAAGCTGATGGGTTCTATAACACTAGAAGCTGCAGAGAAAGCACGTGTCCCATCTGGAAAGGCCCTCGCGGTGGATCGTAACATCTTCGCGAAGGAAGTGACAGAGGCCATAGAAAGTCTTGAGAGTGTGGAGGTCATCAGAGAAGAAGTAACCGAATTCGATCCAGAAGAAGGATTATGGGTTGTAGCGACGGGACCAGCCACATCGGATGGTTTATTCTCTTTTTTGAGAAACCTCCTCGGTGATGATTTTCTTTTCTTCTTCGATGCCGTCTCTCCGATTGTGACCTTTGAGTCGATAGACATGGAACACGCTTTCTGGGGAGACCGATTTGGGAAGGGAAAGGATTACATAAACTGCCCTCTCACTGATGGGGAATACGAAGAACTCTGGAAAGCACTCGTTGAGGCCGAAGTTATAGAAATGGAGGATTTCGATCGAAAGCTCCTCTTCGAACGCTGCCAGCCCATAGAAGAAATAGCGAGAAGCGGAAAAGACGCGCTGAGATACGGCCCTTTGAGACCAACAGGTCTGGTGGATCCAAGAACGGGTAAAGAACCCTACGCAGTTGTTCAGCTTAGAAGGGAGGACAAAGAGGGTAGATTCTACAGTCTCGTTGGATTTCAGACCAGATTGAAATGGAATGAACAGAAGAGAGTTCTGAGAAAGATCCCTTGTCTCAGAAACGCCGAGATCGTAAGGTACGGTGTCATGCACAGGAATGTTTACATAAACTCACCAAAGTTGCTCGATATCTTTTTCCGGCTGAAAAAGCAGCCTAACATCTTCTTCGCTGGTCAGATTACAGGGGTGGAGGGATACATGGAATCCGCCGCGTCGGGAATCTACGTGGCTTACAATGTCTATCGTATTTTGAAAGGACTCTCTCCGTTAAAACTTCCCGAGGAGACCATGATGGGAGCGCTCTTCAGTTATATAATAGAGAAGGTCGAAGGAGATCTGAAGCCGATGTACGCAAATTTTGGACTTCTTCCTCCGCTGAAAACCCGTGTGAAAGATAAATTCGGGAAAAGAAAAAAACTCGCAGAAAGAGCCATTGAAGCGATGAGAAAATTTCTGGAAGAGTATCCCTGGTGATACGGAGGGATAGGGGTGAAGGTGGAGATCACAGTATCTGAAGACAGAATGCAGGCTTATGTGACTCTGCGAAAAGAGAGATCCAGTGAGCTTCCTCTTACAAAGGAAGAGCTTTTGAACGCATTACGCTCTGCCGGAATAAATCACGGTATAAAGGAAGAAATCATAGAAGACCTGGCAAGATCACCTGTGTACAACACACCTGTTCTTGTAGCAGAAGGCACCCCTCCAGTGGATGGAGAGGATGGAAGAGTTGAACTTTTGAAGAGGATAGAACTCACTTCTCATGAAGGAGAAAAGATAGACCTGAGAGAAATTCCCGCTAAACAGAGAGTGATTGTTCGGAAAGGAGAGACGATCGCCCGCATTATCCCACCGACTCCTGGAGAAGAAGGAATAGATGTTTTTGGAAACCCTATGAAACCGAGACTTGGAAGAGTGCCGGAGTACCGTCTTGGATACAACGTGACAACGAAGGACAACGAAATCATCGCAACGAAAAGTGGGATTCTGGTCATAGAAACAAACGGCACAATACACGTGTATGACACTCTGGAAGTTGACAATGTGGACTATTCTACTGGAAATATAGATTTTCCCGGCAAGGTGATTGTGAAGGGTGACGTGAAACCAGATTTCGTTGTAAAAGCTCAGGAAGATATTACAGTGAAAGGTGTAATAGAAGCGGCAACGGTGATTTCTTTCAATGGAAGTATCACGGCTGGAGGAATAAAAGGAAGAGGGAAGGCGTTCGTAAAGGCGAAAAAAACCGTCAAAGCCGTTTTTATAGAGAACGCAGAAGTAGAGGCCGAAGAAGTTCAGGTGGAAAAGAGCATAGAGAACTCCACGGTTAAAGCCATCAATGTCACCGTTCCTGGTAAAGGAGGAAGTATAAGAGGTGGCATAACCATAGCTCGGGTGAAGGTGGAAACCTATTTTTTGGGTTCTCCCATAGGTGTTAAGACGAGGGTGGAGGTTGGAATTGACCCTGAGATCAACGAGAAAATAAAACTCCTTTTCGCTCAGATCTCTCTCGACAGAGAGAACGTTCAGAAGTTGACGAAACTGCTAGTTGAACTCAGAAAACTCCAGGGAATGTTGAAAGACAAATTCCCACCTGACAAAGAAGCGCTTCTGAAGAAGGTGAACAACACTTTGATAAATCTCAAAGATTCAATACAGAAGAATGAAGAGGAATTGAGAAAACTTAAGACAGTAGCTGAAGAAATGGCTAAAAACGCCTCCGTTGTTGTAAAGGAGGTTGTTTATCCCGGTGTTGAAATTGTTATGTTCGAGAGGGTGTTTCGTGTGGAAAAGGAACTCACAAAAGCGGTTTTTTACTACAGAGACGGTGAAATAAGAGTAGGAGGGTATTCAGAATGACGATAAAGGTCTTTCCAAAGTTGCGAGAGCAGATATGGGGTAGTTATCGTCTTGGCAAGATATTCGGTTCAGATGAGAGAATAGGAGAAGTATGGCTTTTGTCCGGGCATCCACTTTTCATTACGGAGGCGGAAAATGGCCTCGATCTCAACGAGGATATGGAGAAGCTCATTGGAAAGAAATTGCCACGCTTTCCACTCCTCGTGAAACTCATTTCTGCTGAGGACTGGCTTTCTGTTCAGGTTCATCCAAACGATGAGGAGGCTCGGGAACTGGAGAGTGAACCCTGGGGTAAAACAGAAGCGTGGTATTTCGTAGAAAAAGGTCAGATCGCCATAGGAGAAGATCCGGAGAAGATCAGGAAGGCACTTGAAGACAACAGTTGGAATGAAGCGTTGAAGAAGGTGGAGATAGAACCTGGAAATTTCGTTTTTTTACCCGCTGGAACGGTTCACGCCCTTGGACCCGGTGGGCTTCTCGTGGAGGTACAGCAGGCGTCCGACCTCACCTACAGGGTTTACGACTGGGGACGTGGCAGGGAGCTCCACATAGAGAAGGCTTTCAAAGTGATGAAAAAAAGGAAAGTCGAAGATTTGATAGAGAAGAACTTTAAAGACTTTGAGTGCGAATACTTCAAGATAGAGAAACTGAGAGAGGGAGAATTGAAAGGATTCTGCGCGATTGTGATTCTCGAAAACGGTGTACTGGACAACAGACGAGTTTTACCATTTGAAACGTTCATCGTACCAAAAGGTGAGAAAGCGAAACTTCAGGCACCGGCTCTGGTTATGAGAATCGGAAAGTTTTTTGAACAGTGGGGTGATAAAAAATAAAGAGGGTGTTCATCAGCGATCTTCACATAGGAGATGGTTCAGCGAAAGACGATTTTTTCTTCGATAAAGAGCTTGTGAATTTCATCGAAGACATATCTCAAACTGAAGACGTTGAACTCTTCATCGTTGGCGATGGATTTGAAATACTCGAAAGTCACGCGGTGAGGGAAATTGGAC
This sequence comes from Thermotoga petrophila RKU-1, assembly GCF_000016785.1. Lineage (NCBI taxonomy): Bacteria > Thermotogati > Thermotogota > Thermotogae > Thermotogales > Thermotogaceae > Thermotoga > Thermotoga petrophila. Next base: position 186,964 of record NC_009486.1, on the reverse strand, counting down.
TCGTCTCTTTCGATGAGGTTGTGGAAAAACTCGATGAGACGGTGATCGACGAAATCGAGAAAAAGCACTCTGAAGTCTTCGAGACTCTCAAGAAGTTTTCCAGACGACACAACGTGTATTACGTGGTGGGAAATCACGACTATCATATTCTCAAAAACAAAAAACTCCAGAATACCTTGAAGAATCGCTTTGAAAAGTTCGAGATACTTCCATACTACTACGATCCTCACAGTAAACTCCTCGTTCTCCACGGAAACCAGTTCGATGTTATAAACCGTTTCACCGTGGACAGGAAAACCAAAAAGGTAATACCACCTCTTGGAGACTACATAGCCAGATACATGATGATAAATTTCGACAGTCAGGTGGTTAACTTCGCTCCTGAGGACATCATTCGAGATTACGACAACGTGAGGCCTTTGCTCGACGTTTTTCACTGGTTCGACTACGTGACGGAAATCTACGATCTCAGTGTCGATCTGGTTGAACTCTGGCTGAAGAGTTTTCTCAGTATGTTGAAGACGAAAGAAGCCAAAAAATGGATGAAGAACAATTTCCCAAGAACACACTGGCTTTCCAAGGTGTTTGTGAACAGGTTCGGTGGTATGGAGCTGGGTAAGGTACTCGTAAGGAGTATATACACACTCAGAAAGTTGAGAAGAGTTGACTACCTTCAGAAATGGGCAAAATCTATATTGAAAGGAAGCCATCGCTGGAAAAGGTTCATGACGGGTTACCCCGGAGATTTACATGAAGTAGAGGAAATTGATATACTTGTGATGGGACACGTTCATCATTTCGCTTACCGAATAGTTCCAACGCCTCAGGGTAAAAAGCTGTACGTGAACTGTGGTAGCTGGAGGCCCGTTCTCGAGAAGATCGGTATCAGAAAGAAGCACGGTTTCCACCGAAAAGCGGAGCTTCCAAAGATCGTAATGGATTTCTCAGGGAAAAACGTTGAAGTGAAGGCATCTATCATGAATGTTCTCGGGAAAATTTAGGGGGGAGATTTATGATCTCAAACCCCATTCTTGGATACAAACTGGATCCCGGAGAACCCGGTATTCCACATTCCGCTCCCGCGAGTCGCAGTATATTAAGGGTTCTTTCTCAGGAAATATCCAACTTGATCTACTTCAAAAAAGAAGCCCTCAGAGAGGGCGGGGCGATCATTTACAGCAACATAGCTCTCGATCTCAGAAAGAGAGGTTCATTCCTTGCGGCCGTTGCGGGAAGAACACAGGTTTTCATCTATACACCAGGAACTAAAAGCAGCGAAAGAACTCACTCCCTCGGATCGGAACTTCAAAACAAACAGCAGGAGATCGAAAGAAAAATACTCGAGCTTGAAAGACGACTGAAAACAGAAACAGATCCGCTCGAAAGAGAAAGACTCAAAGAAGATCTGGAAAGATTGAAACTCGCCCTCAACATCCTCAAAGCGAGTCTCAGAGCACCAGAACTCCTCGTTGGTGTCTTACTCGACAGCCTCGTCTGAGAAGATTTCAAGAAAAGCTTCAACCACTTTTGGATCGAATTTTTTCCCAGCCTCTTTCTTTATGATTTCCAGTGCCTCTTCGTGTGTTTTGGTTCTCCCTTCCCATTCCGACGAAACAAAATTGGTGAGAACGTCGTAGTAATCACACACGCTTATTATTCGCGCTTCAAGTGGGATCTCTTCACCTTTGAGCCCATCAGGGTACCCTGTGCCGTCCCAGTTTTCGTGGTGGTGTCTCACTATCGGAACGACATCCCACAAAACCTCTAAAGACGCGAGAAAAACAGACCCCATGATGGTGTGATCTTGGGGATATTGCTCGAAAATTCTAATCCGGGTTGGAGTGTAAAGCATGAGTTGCTCTATTCCGATCTTTCCCACATCGTGTAACATGGCGTATTCTCTCAACAGAGAGAGTTTCTCTTCCGATAAGCCCAGTTTCTTTCCCACACGTTCTGCGAGTCTTGCAACTCTCTGAGAGTGACTCCAGCCGTTTTCGTCTTCTATCTCCATGAGAACTATCATCGCCTGAAGGAGACCGCTGACCATCCTTCTCACCCAGTTTCCAGAGAGCAACTTCTCTCCTGCGAGAGCATACGCCATCGATGTGGCTTTTTCCGGATCTTCGAATTCTACAAGTTTCTTTCCAGCTTTGTAAACGGTGTACGTTTCTTCTTTTACCACAGCTACTCCCTGAAAAGGCTTTTTTTCTTTCAAAAAAGCTATTTCTGCCTCCTCCATTGAATCAACCTTTTCGTAGAGTCGATCTATTTTTTCAACAGCTTTCTCGAATTCTTCACTCTCAAAGAAACACTTCACGCTCATCCCTCCATCAAAAGTTCGAGCTTTCTGCTCAAAACTTCGTTTCTCAGGGTTTCAACAAAGTGTTCCAGGTCCACGTCTTTTATCTCTTTTCCTGTTCTTGTTCTCACGGAGATCTTTCCGCTCTCCAGCTCTTTGTCGCCTAATATTATCATGTACGGTATTTTCTGGGTTTGAGCCTGTCTGATACGGTATCCAAGAGTTTCACGGCGGTTATCGAAGAAGACCCTGAACCCTTCCTGAGAGATCCTTTTTGCAATCTTTTCCGCACCGTCGTTGTGTTTTTCTGATATGGGAATAACTGCCACCTGGATCGGTGCCAGCCAGGTTGGAAACGCTCCAGCGAAGTGTTCTATCAGGATGCCAAAGAACCTTTCGAGCGAACCGTATATCGCCCTGTGTATCATCACGGCTCTGTGCTCTTTGTTGTCCGGACCTATGTAGGTGACGTTGAACTTTTCGGGCATCATGAAGTCCAGCTGAATCGTAGCGCATTGCCATTCCCTTCCTATCGAATCTCTTATGTGAAAGTCTATCTTTGGACCATAAAATGCCCCTTCGCCCTCGTTCACTTTGTACGAAAGTCCGGCCCTCTCCAGGGCATTCTTCAAAGCGGTTGTTGCCTTCTCCCAAATCGCTTCGTCACCCATGTGATCTTCGGGCATCGTGCTGAGTTCCACTCTGTAAGTGAAACCGAACTGACCGTAGATGGTGTTTATGAGATCAAGAACACCGAGTATCTCTTCCTCAATCTGATCGGGAGTGCAGAATATATGTGCGTCATCTTGTGTGAAGGATCTCACCCTCATGAGACCGTGGAGAACTCCACTTCTCTCGTATCTGTGAACCCGGCCGAACTCGAAGAATCTCAACGGAAGGTCCCTGTAGGAAACAGTTCTGCTCTTGTACACGAGAATGTGACCGGGACAGTTCATGGGTTTCACCGCGTACCTTTCCTCGTCTTTCTCTATGAAGTACATGTTCTCAGCGTAGTGATCCCAGTGACCGGAGATCTTCCAGAGCTGCTCGTTCATTATGAGTGGCGTGAAGATTTCCTGATATCCCCTCTCACGATGGAGTTCTCTGGAGAATCTCATCAATTCGTTGAGCACGACGACTCCTTTTGGAAGGAAGAACGGCATACCGGGGGCGTATTCGGTGTTCAGCATGAAAAGTTCGAGGTGAGGTCCCAATTTTCTGTGGTCCCTCCGCTGCGCTTCTTCAAGGAACTTCAAGTAATTGTCGAGGTCTTCCTTTTTAGCGAAGGCCGTTCCGTAAACTCTTGTGAGCATGGGATTCTTCTCACTACCTCGCCAGTACGCACCTGAAACGGAAAGGAGTTTGAAGTGCTTCACTACTCCAGTCGAAGGAAGATGAGGGCCTCTGCAGAGATCCACGAACTCTCCCTGACGGTAGATCGTTACTCTGTCACCTTCGATCTCCTCTATGAGTTCGAGTTTGTAAGGCTGATTGTTGAAAAGCTTTCTTGCCTCTTCTTTGCTGATCTCCTTTCTTTCTATAGGAAGATTTTCCTTTATTATCTTCTTCATCTCCTGTTCTATCTTTGGGAGATCCTCCTCTGTGAGTTTCCCGTTCTTTATGTCGAAGTCGTAGTAAAAACCGTTCTCTATGGTGGGACCGATTCCCAGTTTCACGTTTTCTTTTCCATAAATTCTCATCACAGCCTGTGCGAGGATGTGTGCCATGGTGTGTCTGTAGAACTCGGGTGCCTCGGGATCCTCCAGAGTTACAAGTCGCAGTTCGCAGTCATTTTCGATGGGTCTTTTCAGGTCCCAGAGTTCACCGTTAACAACCGCTCCGATCGCCTTTTTTACGCCCAGTTCTTTTGCGATCTCCGCCGGTGTGATGCCTCTGTCGTACTCTTTTTCTTTTCCATCTGGAAGCTTCACCTTTATCTTCATCGCTTTCCCTCCTTCAACTTTTCGTTCAGGGCTCTGGCCACCTCGGGTGGAACCCATTCGGTCACATCACCGCCGTACAAGGCCACTTCTTTCACAAGACTGGAGGATATGAAAGAAAATTTTTCGCTTGCTATCAGAAACACCGTTTCCAGATCGCTGTACAATTTTTTGTTTGCAAGCGCCATCTGCAACTCGTACTCGTAGTCGGTCACAGCCCTGAGTCCTCTCACCAGGACTTTTATACCATGTTTTTTCAAATAATCCACGAGTAAGCCATGATGAACATCCACCTTCACTCCACTCAGGTCACTGAGAACCTCTTCTATCAGCTTTTTCCTTTCCTCCAGGGTGAACATACACTTTTTTCTCGGATTCTCCGTGACGAGGACCACAAGCTCATCGAAAATAGAAAGCGCCCTTTTGATGATGTCCACATGCCCGAGAGTGATGGGATCGAAAGATCCAGGATAGACCGCCTTCACCCTACCATCTCCTGTTTGCACATTCTACCTGAAAGAATTTTCTATCTTCAACCCTAAGAGCGGTGAGTTTTCCACCATAGATACATCCCGTATCGATTCCAATTTTATCGTAAGAAACAAACGGTTCTTCAAAAGGAGTGTGTCCAAACACCACAATCTTTCCTGGAAGAGGATTTTCACTGTAGATGAATTCGTCTCTTATCCAGACAAGATCGAAAGGATCCTGATCTTCGAGAGAAACACCCGGTTTCACCCCTCCATGAACGAAAACGTAGTTTTCCTTTTCATAGTGGTATACGGTGTTTTCGAAAAAAGGAAGAAATTTCCTGATCTCTTCGACTCCTCCAAAGCTTTCCACCGTGCTTCTTGCTCCGTTGAAGAACCACAGATCACAATCAGAGCCATTCTTCACACAGTTCAGAAGCATTTCTTCGTGATTTCCTCTCAAAAAAATACACCTGTGGTGTTTCGAAAGTTCTATCAAAAATTCGATCACTTCACGAGAATTCGGTCCCCTGTCAACGTAGTCCCCCATGAAGATCAGCTCGTCCTCTTCAGAGAGTGGAAGTTTTTCCAAAAGACTCTTCAGAGCGAGAAAACACCCATGAATGTCCCCCACCGCGTAAGTCATCAGAAGATCCTCCCGTACATCATCCAGTTCCAGAGAGCGGAGATCAGAACTCCAAGAACTGGACTCATCCACCACCTCACATCGGGCTTTCTGAACTTCCAAAGCCGGTATAGAAAACCAAGGGCGAGGGAAAGGAAAGCGAAGAGATCCTTACCAGCGAGGAGGAACACAAAGAAGGCCAGTCTTTCAGAAATTCCTTCGATATCGGATATCTTTGGATCTCCCGGGACGAAGTTCCTGAAGACGTACGTCACGGCAACGGATACCGCGTTCATCCCAAGCAGATAGAAAACGAACTCCGCTGTCAGGTACGATCCTTTGAAGAGATCTTTCACCGCGGCGTTCAGTACGAGAAAAATCACAAGAAGGGCGACTTCCAGAAGATCTATCAAACGCTTCTTTCCCTTCCGGTGAAGATAGACTCTCAGGAGATCTCCCGTGAGATGCACCACCACAGAGACCAAGAAGACAACCACACCAGTGGTGGACTGAAAGATGACGTCGAATGTGAATGCAAGGATGGCAAAGACCGACCAGATCATGTGCCCGATTAATTTCCAGCCCTTGTACTCTCTTATCTTCGCGTTGTTCGTGAAACCGTGGTCCGCTACGACGTGCCCAAGGAACAGATGAAACGGAAACAAGAAGATCACCTCCAGATTCTGTCTTCGATCTTTGAGAAGAACTCTTTCAATTTTTCGAACTTGACGAATTCCTTTATCATGAGAGATGTGTTTATTTCAACAGGACCTTCTTCTATTGCTCTCGTGTATATCTCTTCAAGCCTTTGAACGAATCGATCAACGGACCATTCCTTTCTGACGAATTCTCTCCCCTTTGTTGAGAGCTCTTCTCTGAGTCGATCGTTTTCCAGAATGTGTTTTATCTCTTCGGCGAAGAGTCTTTCATTTTCTTCTTCTATGAGAACCGCTGCTTCGCAATTTTTCAAAACATCTTTAACCCCTTTCCACTTCAGAACCACCACGGGAAGACCAGAAGCCAAGGCCTCCAGGAGCACCAGTCCCTGCGTTTCCGTTTTCGAAGCAAAAACAAAGACATCTCCGAGTTTGTAATAGAGGGGAATTTCGTCGTGAGGTACGAATCCTGTGATCTTCAAATCGAGTCCTTTCTCCTTCGCGAATTCCTCCACTTCCTCTCTTTCAGGACCGTCTCCTACCATAATGAAGGCGATGCCCGGTGCGTTCAAACTCTCGAAAACTCTCAGAAGAAAATCCAGATTCTTCTCTTTAGCTATTCTTCCGGCGTAGAGAACCACTTTCTTTCCCTCAGGATTCCATTTTCTTTTCAATTCTTCAGGTGCTTCTACTTCGAATTTCTCCACTTCTATACCGGTGGGTAACACTTCAATGGGTCTTTTCACGCCGTAGCTTTCGAGTTCTCTTTTTATGTCTTCTGTGGGAGCGATCACCACGTTTGTCATATTGCAGAACCACGCGCTGAAGTGTTCCACCAATCTTTTGGGAGGAGTGAAGGGTTTTGGGATGTAGTGTCTGTATTCGGGCAGTAGTGTGTGATACGTGTGAACGTGTGGCAATCCCATTTCCTCCTGAACCCTCAACGCTTTAAACCCTATGAAAAAGGGAGAGTGGCTGTGTATTATCTGGACGTTGTTTTCTCTCATGAACTCCAGAATATTTTTTGTAGAAGCGATGGAGATTCTGTGTTGCGGCTCGAAGGGAAAGGGAATGCTCCTCACAACGAATACATCCTTTTCTTCCTCGGGGGCGGAAGGAGCCACCACCACAACCTTGTGACCACGTTCCGTCAGTTTCTTTTTGTACACCCTTATCGACGTTGCCACGCCGTTTATTTGAGGAGCGTAGGTATCGCTGAACATCGCTATGTTCATCTTCCCTCACCTCATCCATGAGGAGATCTTCCATATGAAAAGGCAAAGCGCAGATGCTCTCGCAAGTGAAATAAAAATCAGATTTTTCAGTTCCAGTTTCCTTAAAAGGAGTAAAGAAATGAAAAAGAGAATCAGAAGAGAAATTCGAACATCCAGAAACGCAGAAAGAAGGGGTAAGAAAACGTATGGAGAAAGTGCCCACATCATCTCTGCTGGTGCTCTGTTCGTTATCGTTTTGTAGAGCCCGGATATCGAGAGAGAATAGAGAAAAAACAAAAAGAAATCCTCGAAAATCTTCAGGAGAATCCTGAGCGAGTTGTACACCATCGCTATATCGTTCCAAAAAACGACAGTGTTCACAAAGAACACCAGAATCGGCACCAGAAAAGAGTACTTCTTCCCTGAATCGTCCAGATTTATCAGGTTCAGCATCATTTCACCTTCAAAATGAAGTACATCCCGCTGGAAAAGAAGTATTCTACACCATCTTCTGTGGTCTTGATGGACAGTCTCTCACCCGTCTCTCTTTTCACCACGTTGATCGCCTTTTCAAAGTCTGCTCTGCTCCTGAAAACAAAAGCCTTCCACTCCGGATAGTACTCGGCTTTCTCCACTTCCTTCAAAACCTCGCTCACCAGGATCGATCGGTTGAGTTCTATCTTCATCTCTTCAACGGTTTCTTTGAAGGGTGTTTCAACGACAACATCAAAGGAAGGAAGTCTCTCGATTCTCTTCCTTTCGTTCTTGAAAGATACGTCTACAATCAGTAAAGCCAGAGTTACCACAAACAGGATGAAGAGAAATCCGTTTCTCGTCATTTTATTTTCTCGAGTAACACCTCGAGGCCCTTTTTCACGAATGGATCCTTTTCTGGATCTACTTCTATCTGTTCTCTGGTTTCTGCATGGAGTTCCTCCTCAACGCTTTCTTCTACCAGGACATCGGGCTCTATTCCGATCTTGTGAATGTCCTTTCCAGATGGTGTCAGGTAGTGAGCCGTTGTGAGAAAGAGAACACCACCGTTGCTCAGTGGGAAACCTGTCTGGACTGAACCTTTACCGAAGGTTTTTCTCCCAACAACGGTTGCAATGCCGAGGTCTTTGAGCGCTCCCGTCAGTATCTCGGATGCCGAGGCCGATCCTTCGTTCACCAGAAGTACTATCGGTACGTTCGGATAGCTGTTTCCATAGGATTCGTAGACGTCTTCTTCTCCGAATCCGTTTCTGACCTTCAGAATCACACCTTTGTCGACGAACATGCTGACGATCTTGAGAGCGACATCGAGGTATCCACCGGGGTTGTCCCTCACATCGATTATCAATCCCTTCACACCCTTTTCGAAGATCTTGTCCAGAGCGTTTTTCATGTCGGAATCTGCTTTTTCTCCGAAGCGTGTGATCCTGACGTACCCGATACTTCCTTTTTCCGTTTCTATGAAGGAGTAAAGCACCATCTTTATCTCGATCTTCTCCCTCACGATGGTGAAGGTGAGTTTTTCACCGTCTCTGAGAACCTCGATCGTGACAGAGGTTCCGGGTTCTCCTCTCAGGTTGTTCACGGCTTCCATGTAGGTCATCTTGGACACGGGTGTGCCGTCTATGGTTATGATGAGATCACCCGCTTTGAGTCCAGCCCTCCAGGCGGGAGTGCCATACATAGGAGCCACTACCTTTATAGCGCCATGTTCCGCATCGTAGGTCACTTCTATTCCAAGCCCACCGTACTCTCCCTTCATTTCTATCTGGTTTTCACGGTAGGTTTCTGGGTCCTGATAATAGGAAAAATCGTCTCCCGTTCCCTTCACAAGGCCGTCTATCGCGTGGTCTATGAGCTTGTTGATGTCAAGCTTGTCCGCTTCGTAGTAATAGTTCAGGATGTAAGAAAGCGAATCAAAGAACGGCTCCAATGCCTTGTTCACTTCTTCTACGGTGAGATTCGTTTTAGCAGAACCCCCGAGAAGAAGCGCAAGAACGAGTACTACTACACTGACGATAGCAAACTTTGAAATCTGGTTCAGTCTCATTCTGTTTCCTCCCTTCTGCACACTTTGGTGGCGAATATCATGTACGCAGTATGGGCAACCATTCTATCCACCGGTCTCAGTCTTTCCGGAACTGGTTTGTACGGTCTGAAAAGACTTTCCCACACTTCTATCCTTATGAACGGAAGCTCCTGGAGTTTTTTCAGGGTTTCCTGGACTTGGTTTGTCGTTGGACATACGGTTGCGAACCTACCACCGCCTTTCAGAGCTTCCCAGCACTTATCGATGTAGTTCCAAGGATCTGGAACATCCAGGAACAGAGCGTCCACATCTTTTTCATCGAAGCCTTCGGAGATGTCCCTCACCTTTATTGTAACTCTTTCTATCAACCCCCACTTCGTTAGATTACTTTCGGCGAGCTTTGCGAATTCTTCTCTCTTCTCATAAGCAAAGACCTTTCCAGAACTTCCAACGGCCCGCGCGAGCACAGCGCACATGGCACCGCTTCCCACACCTGTGTCGATGATCCTGTCTCCCTCTTTCACATCGAGCATCATCGCGATGAAAGATGAATCCTTTGGATAGACTATCTGGGTCCTTCTTTTCATGTTCATGATCTCGTCGATCAGGCTGGGTATCAAAATGTACCCCTTCTTTCCTGCGGACGTTCGTATGATTTCTCCAGGACCTTTCTCGAACACTTCGTTCAAATCGATGATACCGAGATGAGTGTGAAGCTTTTTATCTTTTTCGAGATCGACCAGAAATTCGCTCTCATCTTCGAAAGAAAGCAGTACTCTGTCTCCAGGCTTCAGCGTATCGGCCACTTTTCCCACACCTCTCTTGGAAAGCTGAATCTGATGTCCACGTGCTTCGCGAGAACATCTCGTTTCTTTCCATCTATTATGATGTACACGTTGTTCACACCCTTTACGTTCAGAAAGGTCGTGTAGAGCACCTGATGGAGGAAGTACCTCTCCGAATCAAAGTTCATTCCCTTCAATTTCTCTCCATAAAAATCGAGAATGAGGTAGTCACCTACAAAGAAGTACGCTCTCAGAACACCTTCTGGAACGAAGGTTTTCAATCCCTCGGGTGGAGAAGAAAGTGCTTCGAAGATTTCGAGAACAGGATTGTCCCTTCCCTCCGTAACTTTCACAATGGGAAGGAGATCTTCGTTCAGATAACAGATCTTCAGTTCAACGGAGAAAAGAACGGATGCCATCAAAAAAACAAGAACAAAGACGCTTTTCCTCATTCCGCCATCAACCTCTCAACGGTATTCAGAAATACGGGCATTTCGTCTTTTCCCTTCAAAAGTACGATCATCCCGATAACACCAACGGGTATATCGTACACAGGACATTCTTCGAGTTTGTAGCCCAGCTCATTTGCTATCTTTCTTGCGAGCTTCAAAGATTCTGAATATGCGGGAAGATCCAGCCCGTTCAGGTCTTTCGAAAAGCTCCTCACGATTATTCTTCCATCACCGTAACCCACGAGAAAAACGACATCCTTCTCGTACGGATCGACCCTTTCACCGAAGGGTTTCACAACGTATTTTCCTACCGATTCGGCGGACAACAGAATCCTGAACTGGCCATCACTCTCGGCCGTTCTTTCGATTCTGACATTCTCTTTTTCGTAGAGAACTTCCTCGGGCATCTTAACGACTCCTCTGAACAAGAGCCAATCTTTTGCAATGATTCTCACAGAGTTCTGAGTTTGTTCAACGTCGAAGTTCTTCTCACCTTCGAAATTCACAACGACGGTTTTTCCTATCTCTTCGATCGAGTTCACGCGACACGTTATGATCTTCACACCATCGCCGGTTTGAATGTAATCCACTCCGAAGAGTTTCAAGGTTTCCACTGGAACCCCAGGAGACGGCAGTTTGTTGTTGTCGAGTATGTAGAGGTCTTCAACGTTTGCAAGAACGTGCCCGTTGTACTCGAGGTACCTCATACTTCCCACAGTCCCAGTGGAAGGTGGGGTGACGTCAAACACCCTGGAGTGGATCTCCAGAAGCTGCAGCAGATCATCGAAATTCAAAAGAGTCGCATCGAGTGTGATTGTCTCCGCAAGCAAAGTCACAGAAAAGATAGCAAAGAGCAGTATCAACCTTCTCATCAATATTTGAAGATACTCCTTCCTATGAACTCTCTGAGGATCGATTTATCGGGAATATCTTCTATGTTCGTGATCGGAAGGAAGAAGTCCAGAAGTTTCAGAAGTCTCAGCGCTTCCGAGTACTCTGGAACATCTTCCGGAACTTGAACGAGAAGCGGTTCAGCGAATATCCTGAGCACTGGTATTTCGTAAACCAGGGCCGAGTTGAACATCACATCGGCCTCTTCCTGGAACGGGAAGATGTTTCTTTCTTCACCCTTTCTGACGTTTGGCCACATCTTCAATGTATCGTACGCGGTGTGTCCCCGGAACTTGTAGTCCCTCACGATTCTTCTGATGAGCCGCGTGTCCGTTGTTGTGACTCTGTTGTGATCGTCTATGTTCAGCTGAGTCAATGCACTCACGTATATCTTGAACTTTTGCTCTTTCGGTATTGAGGCCGTCAGACGTTCGTTCAGACCGTGTATTCCTTCGACGATGATGATGTTGTCCTTCTCCAATTTGAGCGTGGGACCTCTCATTCTCTTTCCGGTCTTGAAGTTGAACTTCGGCAGGACCACCTCTTTTCCAGCCAAAAGATCCTGAAGGTTCCTGTTGAAGAGTTCTATGTCGAGGGCCTCTATCGAGTCGAAATCGTAGTTTCCGTTTTCATCACGCGGTGTTTTTTCTCTGTCCACAAAGTAGTCGTCAAGGGAAATGGCAACCGGTTTTAGACCGTTCACTCTGAGCTGGAGTGAGAGTCTCTTGGCGAAGGTGGTCTTTCCCGAAGAGGAAGGACCCGCAATCAGAATGAGCCGTTTTCTTTTGTCTTTTGCGATTTCATCCGCTATGTCTGAGATCTTCTTTTCATGAAGTGCTTCGGAAAGAAGCATAAGGTCAGCCACGTGCCTTTCCCCACGGGCTATGATATCGTTGAGATCGGATACGTACTCGAGTTCCAGAACGTTCAGCCATCGGGCGTATTCGAGGAACACCTGGGAGAGTTTGGGCATGTGGATGACGGGAAGCTCTCTTGTTTTTGGATCCGGATGGACAAGAACGAGCCCCTGATTGTAGGGCTGAACATCGAAAACGTCAATCCTGCCGGTGCTCGGTGGAAGATATCCGTAGAAGTACGCCCAAAAACCATCGCAGTGGTAAAGCTTCACGGTTCTCTTCTTTCTGTACTTGAAGAGGTTGACCGTTTTCACAAGTCCTTCCTTCATTAATATCTCCCTTGCTTCGTCTTTGTAGAACGTTCTCTTCTCAATAGGCAGATCTTTCTCGACGAGTTCTCTCATCTTATCTTTTATGGCGAACACCTGATTCTGATCGGGAACGATTAATTCATTTCCCTTATAGATTTCGCAGTATATCCCCTTCCCGAGTGAGTGAAGGACCTTCAATCGCCATTCCGAATTCAGTTTTCTCACGGCGAGACTTGCGAGGAAGACGAGTCCTCTCTGGTATATTCTGAGTCCGTCGGGATCTGTGAGGTCTAAAAATTCGAGTTCTCCGCTTCTATCGGGTGTTCTGAAGAGTTCTATTATCCTGTTGTTCACCCTCGCAGCCAGTATTTTGTACCTGTAGTACTTCTGGTACTCTCTGGCTATATCGAAGAGATTTTGATTTTCCTCGAAAACGATCTCTCTCCCGTCCAGTTTTGAACGAAGTGTGATCTTTCGCATGCTGGCTTCCTCCCTTGAAGGAGCTTTCCTACAGTGGTAAAATTATAGCACGGAAAGGGTTGGGGCGTGGCCAAGCGGTAAGGCGGCGGACTTTGGATCCGCGATCGGTGGTTCGAATCCACCCGCCCCAGCCAAAAGAAAAGCCCCCGGTCAGGGGGCTTTGTTCTTTCAGAGTTTCTCTTTGTAGTATCTCCTCAACTCTTCGTTGAACGGCAGGTTGAAGATCTCATCGAGCACTTGCACGATCTGCTCGTAGGATTTTGTCCTTGGATCTCTGATGAGGATTTCTTCGAGCACCTTTCTGTCCCTCGAGATGTATGCTTCTAAGTTCCACTCCATTCTCAGAATCCTGGGCCACAGATAGAAGATCTTTATCCGGTGGGTGAGATCGGGTTCCACTTTCTCTCTGTGGATTCCACAGCAGTCCACCCAGACGGGAAGTTCCATCACGACATCATCGGGAAAGTCTTTGAGTGTTCCCTGGTTCTCCACGTTCAGAAAGAGCCTCACACGTTTGTTGTTCGCTATCGCGTTGATGAAAGGAATGTGCTGTTCTCCGCTGAGTTTTCCTTTCGGGAAGATCTCGGGATGTTCCTCTGTGAGTTTCATACCTGGGTTTTGCTGAACCTCTTCTGCGAGTTTTATGAGGCGCTCTCTTGCTCTTCTGAGTTGCTCGTGGAATTTCGGTCTTTCCACTTCGTTGTCTATACCGCCGAACTTTCCAAACCACTTCTTCTTCGTCTCCAGGTTGTAGTGGTACTTCCAGCTGCCGTTCCTCACGGTGTCACCTATCGGAAGCATACCGTAAAATTTGTACATATCCATCGCGGCAGGAGACATCTGTGTGTCCCATGGGTTCTTCGGCTCCCACTCTGGTAGCTTCTTCTCTATCCACTCGTCAAGAAGCGGGTATGCATCTTCTCCTCTGTATCTGAACCTGTTCAGCCAGATACCGTGGTTCACCCCGGCGACCTGCCAGTCTACCTCTTCCGGATCGAGGTCGAGTTTTTCGAAGACTTCATAAACCCCGGCAACACCGTGGCAGAACCCCACTATGTTCGCACCAGTCCACCTTCTCACCGCCTGCGTGATCTCGAAGACGGGATTTGCCGTCTGCATCAAGTACGCTTTGGGTGCCATCTTTTTCATCTTCTCCGCTATCTCGAGGGCGAGCTTCATGTCGGGATAAGAAGAAAGAACGTAGGTGTAAGTGGAAACCATGTTCAGCTCTTGACTGTCTATTCCTCTGTAGTAGCCGTGTTTTTCACCGACCTTTGTGACCTCGTCCCATCTTTGAGAGCCGCTGTCGTGGTACCTCGGATCGTAAGGATAGGCGGTGTTTATGATGAAGTCTGCTCCATCTATGGCTTCATCCAGACTGGATGTTTTTACGATCTTCACAGGAGAGTTCAGCTCTTCCACGTACTTTCTTGCGAGGATGTAAGATGCGTTCAGTCTTCTTTCGTGAACGTCCATCATGTAGATGTGTGTATCTTCCCTTGAAAGTTCCTCCGTCTGAGCGATGTCTCCCACAAGCTGAAGTGCGAACCTCACACTTCCTGCTCCGATGATGGAGATCTTCATGATCCTGCCCCCTTATGTTAAATTCGTTTCTGAGACGAATTAATTACCTGAGAAAATTCTATCAGCTTTTGCAGGTGATCCAAAACATCTCACCAAATCAAATCGCCGATGAAAATTCCCGCTACAGAGAAGAAAAGAGGTTCAAAACTCACCTCGAAGCCTTCTTCTTTCATCATCTCCACTATTTGATCCGGTGTCAGGAAGTTGAGGACTGAGGTGGAGAGGTACCTGTAGGCATGGAAATCCCCACTGAAAAGACCCCCAACGAATGGAACCCAGGTCTTCAAATAAAAAGAGTAGATCTTTCCCGTGAATCTTTTGGTGTTAGGTGGAAGGAGTTCAAGGATCACCAACCTTCCCTTTCTTTTGAGAACTCTTCTGCACTCTCTCAGGACTTTTCTTCTGTCTGAGAAATTTCTGAAGCCGAAAGCCACGGTGATGGCATCGAAACTTCTATCGTAGAAAGGAAGATTGTGAGCGTCTCCTACGATGAACTCTCCATCTTTCAATCTCTTTTCTGCTATTTCCAGCATCTTCGATGAAGAATCCAGGCCTGTGATTTCGAGATGCGGTGCTTTTCTTTTCAGGAGTCTGGCTACATCTCCGGTTCCTGTGGCAAGATCGAGGACCTTTTCTGGATTCACCTCAAGGATGAGTTCCACTACCCGTTTTCTCCATTTTGTATCCATACCAAAAGAGATAATCCTGTTCAAAAGATCGTACCTTTCCGCTATTCTGTCGAAGAGTTTCATCGCGTGCTTCTTAGTCTTTCCTCCCACTCCCTGGCTTTTCTCACGTCGGAGAGAACGACCACACCGACGATTTTTTCGTCTCTGTAGAAAGACTTTGTTTCGCTGTCGATCCACTCTCCTCTGTCTGTGAGCTCTCCAACTATGGCTATAGGAAAGTCTCCGAACTTGAAGTAAGAAGATCTGAAGTGGAAATCGTACTCATCGGGTATGCCCTTCAACGTGTTTGCCAAAACTTTCGCGTGTGCCATAGCGGCTTTCGCCGTTCCACAGATGATGCCTTCGTGCTCTGCGCAGTCTCCAATGGCATATATGTCAGGTTTTGAGGTTCTGAACGTTTTGTCCACCAAGATGCCTTTGTTCACATCGAGTCCGCTCTCCTTTGCGAGCGACACCTCCGGGACAATTCCTATGGAGCAGAGAATCACCCTCGCCGGTATCTCTTCTTTGTCTGTGACGAGAACATCGTTTTCTATTCTCTCCACGTCCCTGCCGAGGTAAAACTCCACTCCGTGTTTTTCGAGCTCTCCTTTTATTCTCTCTGTCAGTTCTTCGTCCAGACCCATGAGACGGGTCATCTTCTCAACCACTCTCACCTTGATTCCTCGCTTCGACAGATTTCCTGCGATTTCAAGACCGATGAATCCTCCGCCGATGATGAGAAGATCCTTCTCTCTTTCCACTGCTTCTTTCAGTCTTTTTGCATCTTTTATCGTCCTCAGAGTGTACATTCGCTCCCAGCCGGGTATTTTGAGGGCTCTTGGCTTTGCACCCGTTGCGAGAACGAGGACGTCGTACTCAAAGTTTCCTCTGTCTGTTTCGAGAACTTTCTTTTCTGCGTCTATTCTCTTTGCGGTTGTGCCAAGAAGGAGTTTTATTCCCTTTTTTTCGTACCAGTCGATCGGATAGGGAAAGAGACTTTTTTCTTCCGCCAGTCCCGCGACGTAATGGCTGAGCATGGGTTTTGTGTAGTAGGGCACCGTTTCTCTTTCCACGATGGTGACCTCGTGTTCTTCTGAAAGCTGTTTTGCGAGTTCAACCCCGCCGGGGCCGTTTCCAACGATCACTACTTTCACAGTTCATCACCCCAGTTCTTTTTTGAGGAGAGATATCGCCTCTTCGATCTTCTTCTCATCCATGTTTGAACCTTTTATCTCCGTGAAAGAGAGAATTCTGAACTTCGTTTCTTTCAAAAGCTCTCCCGCTGTTCTTTCAACGGATGGAGCCCAGCCGTGCACTCCAAAAACGAGGACGGGTTTTTCGTAGTTCGCTTTATCTATTATCTCAAGGAAGGTGAATCTCATGAGCGGATGTATCTCTGCTTCGTAGGTGGAAACACCGAAAATCAGTGCTTCACTGTCCGGGATGTCTTTCAGGATCTCGCTGATCGCGGGTCTCTCTTCGTCGGAGAATTTGTACACAACCGGTGTGAAACCTTTCTCCTTGAGAGAGTCGATCGCCTTCTTCATCACGTTCTCGACGAAGCCGTACATGGAATCGTAGATCACCGTGACCTTTCCTTTTTTCGGATCTCCCTTCGCAACGCTTACGTAGTGATTCAAAAGTCTCTGAGGATCTTTCTTCCAAATCAGTCCGTGCCCTGGAAGGAGCGCCTTTATCTCCAGACTGGAGAGCTTTTCCGCACCTTCGAGGATGTAATTCTTGTAATGTCCTATCACTGTGACGATGTACTTTGTGACGTGGGGAAGGTATCTTTCCACAACGCTCTCGTTTGAGTCGTCCAGGATCTCTGGGAGCAGGTATCCACCGCCCACATCACAGCCGAAAAGAATTCCATCAAGATACGTCACCATCGTGTCGGGCCAGTGAAGCCAGGGAGTCATGACGAATTTGAATTTTTTCCCTCCGATTTCTCTCTCTTCTCCATCCTTCACGACAGTCACGTCTTTTATGCCGTAGAATCCTTCGAGTAGTCTTTTTCCAAAGTTTGAAGCGATTATTTCCACATCGTGTCCAATCGTTTTGAGTGTTGCGGGGAGAGATCCGCTGTGGTCCGGCTCGGTGTGGTTCACGATGATGTGCGTGATTTCTTTGGGATCAACGATCTTGGACAGAGCGTCGATGAACTCTTTTGCGTAGTTTCCCTTCCAGCCGTCTATCAGAACGTTTGCACCATTCAGCTTCACAAGATATGCGTTGTAGCTGATCCCTTCGGGTATTTCCCAGACCGCTTCGAAGTATCTTATTCGGTCATCATCTATCCTCAAAACGTAGATTTCCGGATCGTCGAAGATCCTTTCAGTCCAGATTTTTGGCATACAGAGACACCTCCATTAAATTAGGGATTCCAAAGTGATTATAGCAGAAAATGTAAGGAAAGCGGTTTCAAAAACTGGAACAACTATGTGAATTTTTTCATATATTGTAATTTATAGAAGTATACTGGAAAAGCGACGTTTGAATTCTAGATAGTTTTCAAAGAATTTCTGTCCCAATTCCTGACCATAGATTCTAGCAGCGCTTTGCTTCACAGTATTTTCAAGCTGATTGAGAGTTGCCTTATCGAATAATTTTTCTTTTTGTGACATTACCATGAGGAAAGAGATTTGTATGGGAATCTGTTTGATCCTTTCCAAAAGTTTTTTGAGCTCGATTGTAAGTTACCGACCTCATAGCCCAGGAAAGTGTAGAAAGTAGGAATCATTTTTTCCACAAAATGCTCCAATAAAAGATAATCGGCAAGAATTGTATCCTCGGCAATCGTCATTTTTATTATTCCTACTTTATGAAGAACTTCGGCAAGTTCTTCATAAGCTTTTTGAAGAGGGATACGTTCTATAAGAGTGTCTATTATCGAAAATTTCCCTGAAAGAGAAGTGATTTCTGAAACAAACAATTCTTCTTTGTTTTTGTAAAAATTACTACACCAAATTTCTCCATTGAACTGTTCTCCTGACATCAAAGCATTTGTTACAGTGAGTAATGTTTTTTTGTTCGGAAAATTCAACAAATCATCCAGAAGTTTTTTGACTCCTTTGGAGTAAACAAGATCATCAATATCATGAAAGAAAACAAATGATCCTTGGCTGTGTTTAACGCCTATCAATCTTGAGTGAAAGGTTCCAACGTTTTCTTTATTTCTAATTATCAAAATCTTCTCTCGTAACTTAGGTTCTCCTTTTATGAGCCTTTCAAATAAATCAGCTGTTCCATCAGTTGAACCATCGTCAACTAATACAACTTCGAAATTCTCATAATCGATCCGTTTAATATTATCCACGAGTCTTTTTACATAATTTGCTCCGTTCAAAACAGGTATAACAATAGAAACCAGCGGCTTGGGGACAGTTAATAAGCTTATTTGTGTGCTTTCAAACTTTATTTTCTTGTGATCATCTAATTTCAGAAATTCATCTGCGTAACCTGGCCATTTTGTTGCAAAACAAATCAGCCATGAACCAACTTTTTCACCTTGAAAATATTTTTGCAAATTCTCAGCTATTTTTAAAGGTACCCACTCTGGATTTATCCTTCTCAGGTAAAACGGTTCTGCCAGAACTCCTATTACTTCTTCATGAAGAGGGATCAAACCTGCTCGTCTGATAAGAGGTTCCAAGGTTAAAAAATCTCTTTCAAAACCATATTCCCAGGCACCAAGTTTTTGAGCGGTTTCTTTTGCTGTTTTGTAAACAAACGAACCACTGTACGGAACGCCTACTACAACGAATTTCGCAACTTCACCCATCTGCTTTAACATTTTGATTATGTCGTCATCTTTAAAGTGTTCAACCACTCCCATGTTGAAAGCAATATCAAACTCCTGTGGTTTGAACGATTCTGTTAGTTTGAAACCATCACCTACTTTGAATTCAACGTTTTCAACATTATAATCCTTGCTTATCCTGATTGCTAGTTCGATGGAAGTAGGATCGATGTCTATACCAGTGACATCTGCTTCTCTGAGTGCAAGTTCAATTGAGAACGCCCCTGTTCCAGTTCCGACTTCTAAAATCCGTGCTTTATTGAGAATAAAAAAGCGCTCTAATAAACTTACGAATTCTGATCTAAGACTTTTTCCTGGAAGATCGTTCATGATCGTGAAAGAATCAATTTTACTATACTCTTTCCATATTTTCGCGAAACTATTCTCTGTGTCTGTGGTTGATTTCTTATGGATTGATTTATTTTTTGTTCTGTTGTTATCTTGAAGTTGGACAATGCTCAATATTGATGTAATTTGCTTCTCAAGAGAACAGTTTTTTTCGACAAACGATCTATATTTCTCTGAGTTGTAATCTCTGCTGGTTACAATTCGAATTACTTCGTCGATAAAGTTAAATACAAGATCATCTGGCCACTGCGTCTTTGCCCCAGCGTAGTTATGTATAATAGGTTTTATCCCTTTTGCCATCGCTTCAGCAATGTTGTACCCGAAGCTTTCATGAATACTCGTTGAAAGCAGATAATTTTTATCTTCAAGAAAAGCGTTCACGTCCTCGACCCAGCCGTAGAGTTTTACGTTCTTTTCAAGGCCTGCGTCCTTTATGAAGTGTTTGAAATAATTAGCGTACCTTATTTCCTGAAAATCCCCAGCTATGTGTAAAGTGTATCTTTCATCAATTTTTCTCAACATGCCTATAATTTGAAGCCACATAGCAGGATCTTTTTTATGATTGATGTGAGCCACAACTGCTATGTTGAATCCGGGTTGTCTAACTTTGAACTTAAGTCTGTTCAGATCAAGACCGTTTGGAACAATTACTATCTTGTCTTTTACTTGCTTGTAAACTTCAGAATGGTAATCTCGAAGGATACGTTCTATATGTTCTGCAACAAGAATCAATTTATCGACGTTTTTCCAATTTATTTTTTCAGGGTAATTGGCCAATGCTTCATAGCTGTGAAGTCGACAAAGAATTTTTTTCCCATCCTTTGGAAGCTTATTTGTTACCTCCACTGCCATTTCGTTCGCCCATTCGAGCCAAACGATATCCGCCCAGTTGTAAGCTTCCTGGATCTGTCTGACATCTGTTGTAACAACAAGCTTCACATCGTAGATGTTCGACAAAATCTGAGCTATATCCTTTATGAAGTTGTCCAGACCAGGAAGGCAGAATATGGCAAGCTTTACGTCTTTTTTGAACTGGTCTTTCAGGATTTGGTATTTTTCTTTCATTTCCGGTATGTTGGAAAGTTCTGCTGCCTTTTTGTAATAATAAAGAGCCATCGCTGGATTGTTCTGTTTCAGCTGTGTGTCTCCGAGCATGTCGTAGACTTCCCACGTTTTGTTGTTGATCCTCGTCAAATATCTCCAGGATTCAAAGTATTCTCCCTTTTCGAAGAGCACCTTCGAGTAGTTGAAAAGAGCATCATCGTGAACTGGATTGATATCGAGGGCTTTTTTGAAAAACTCAAGCGCTTCGCTGACTTTACCTTCGTAGTAGTGTATGATTCCAAGTGAGTTGTATTTTTCCACTTCATCTTCTATTTTTTCAGCCATTTCTTTTGCTTTCGAGAATTCTTTTTGTTCAATCTTTTTTCTTATCTCTTCAAAGATGTCCATGATCAGAGCCTCCTTAAGGCTTCAATGAACCTGAGGTTTTTATCAAGTGCTTTCACTTTAACAACGGAGAATCTCAAATCTTCCAGAGTTTTCTTCATTTGATGGGTGGTTCTCAATACTCTAAAAGCAGGATAATACCAAACAGAGTTATTTCTATCTCTCAGATCAGGAACGAAGAAGAAAAGAAGAACCCTTTCAGCATCTTCAGCAATTTTACTCAGATCGAGAGTCTCTTCAACACCAGAAACAACAAGGAGGTTTTTGGAGTCTTCTTTCAGTTCTATTTCCAGATCTTTCAGAATGGATTCAAGACCAGAAGCTTCCCCTTTGATTCTCAGGTCTCTTATATCGCTTTCCAGGAGAACCCCTATCATGTGCTCTTCTTTCACTTTGAATGGAGGTTCCTTCAGGATTTCTTTTTCCCTTTCTTTGTAGAGCTTCAGAGCTTCATCTGTAGGATGTGGAAGTGCGTAGTAGAAGTTTTCTTTTCTCTTCCAAGCCCTGACAGGGTGGATCACACCAAGGCCGGAGAATTTCTCTGTTATGTTTCCTACCCAGACGATTTCGTCTTCTTTTTTCATGAACGGAAGAGTCTGATTTGGATAAAGCCCGTTGTATTTGTATCTTCCAAGTACTATGTCTCCCAGGTTTTCGTTTTCTTCTACTGCTTTTATGTGAAGTTCGAAAGCTTTCGATGGATTTTCTTCTTGCCATGTCTTTGCGAGGCGGTAGTAGTAGAATGGAAGTTTTGAGACTTCCTTTATTCTTTCAAGAAGCGCTCTTGCTTTTTCTTTGCCTTTTGGAAACACAGCCACCGCCGAGGTGTAGATGGCGAGTGGGTGATCAGAGATGAGATACAGTTTTTCTGCGTCTTCTTTTGCAAATTCAAGAATGTTGAACGGGAACTCTCTGTAGCCGGAGAAGTATCTGCACAGTTCCTCGTAGACTCCTTCTATGTCCGAATCGAGCCTTGTTTTCAGATCTTCTATCACGGGTTTTATAAATTTTGCTATCTCTGGTACCAGTTCCAGCGCCTTTCTGTACCTCGAGATGGCTTCTGAGAAGTTTCCAAGTTTCAGATACAGGTCACCGATGAGAGCCTGTACGATACCGTTTAGCTTTTCATCGCCTTCTATCTTCGAGAGAATTCTGATGAGCCTTCCTTCTGTTTCCCTATTCTTCAAAAGATCGAAAATGAAAAGAAGTCCGGGGATACCTGTTTTTTCCACAAAGGAGTTAATATCACCGTCTGTCAGGTATTCGAACAGGAGATCCTTTTTTTCTATTAATCTTTTCAAAATGAGTTTGGAGATTTTTCTTGAAACGGACAGTTTGTTCAAAAGTTCTTCGGATGCTTCTATCTCAAATTCTGCGATTTTCTCAACTATTTCATCGAAAAACAGATTTTCAGAGTGTTCAGCGATCTTTTCTACCAATTTAAGTACCTTTTGGAAGTCTTCTCTTTCGCCTATCTCTGAAACAATTTGGAGTGTGAGGATGAATTTAGACTCATCTATATTACTTTCGATTGCTTTCAGTAGATGTTCATAGGCTTCATCCCATTTTTTAAGCTTTATACAAGCATGGCACATGAGAAGATGAGCTGTTCCTATTTCTTTTATAGTTGTGATGGTGAATTCATACTTTTCAGCCTGCGATAGAGCTTTATTTAAAACATCGAGAAATTTCTTTCCCCATTGATAGAGATTTTCCCAGTCTTTTCTTCTCTCATAGATAGCAAGCTTTGCAAAATAGGGATCTGGATTTTCTGGAAAAGTTTTTATAGCAGTATCTATAAGCTCTTCTCCTTTTTCGAGAAATCCGTTCAAAATCAGCTCCATTCCGAATATATAAAGAAACTCCAGACCTATTGGAGGTATTTTCCCAACCTTCATTATTTCCTGCAGAGTTTCCCATGCAATTCTGTTTTCCTCATGTTTTCTGCCACCTGTTTTCTCTGTTTTGTAGAGCTGAACAAGGTAATATATCTTTTCAATGGGATTTTTCACAGTTTTTAGTTGTTCCCTGATCAGCGTCGCTGTTCGTTCATACTTTTTCTTTTTGAGCTTTCTTGTCCAGATGTAGCCGTAATGATAAATTACAAATGGTGCATGCACCACCTTTGGTTTGTAAACGGCTTGGTTGTGCACAATATTTTGATAATAAACAGTACCGTTTCTGAAGATTCTAGGAGTTGAGGCTATTTCAGTTTTTTTGAAGTCCCAATCAAGATAACTCACTGTGGGAAGATACACGGTGTTCACGTCTTTTGGAAGGCTTTCCAGAAAACTTCTGATGTTTTGTCTGAACTCTTCTGAAGCTTCTTCGTCGGCGTCCAGAATAAGGACCCACTCGCAGGTGGGAAATTTCAAAGAGAAGTTTCTTGCTTCAGAGAAATCGTTTTTCCACTCGTGGAAGTAGAGTTTGTCCGTGTATTCTCTTACGATCTCTGGTGTTCTGTCTGTAGATCCCGTGTCGACCACCACGATTTCATCTACGACGTCTTTGATACTTTCAAGGGCTCTTCTTATGTTGTGTTCTTCGTCTTTCACTATCATAGCTACAGAAAGCAGGCACTTTCTCATTTTCTCACCTCAGTTGTATATTTCTATATCCTGTTCTCTTCTTCCTCATATATTTTTGCACAAAAACAAAAGGGGGCTTGCGCCCCCGGAATTGACGGTGTTTATTTTTATCTCATCAACTGGAGGACGTTCTGCGGGAGTGTGTTGGACTGAGCGAGCATTGCCATACTGGACTGCAGGAGTATCTGCTGTTTGGTGAACTCCATCATCTCTTTTGCCATGTCTGCGTCTCTGATTCTGGATTCTGCTGCTGTGAGGTTTTCTGCTGCAACTCCAAGGTTGGAGATGGTGTGTTCGAGCCTGTTCTGAATGGCACCAAGCGCTGCCCTTGCCGTGCTCACCCTGTGAATCGCAGCGTCCACAACCATGATTGCTCTTTCCGCCGCATCTTGAGTGGTAACTTTGAGGGAAATTGTTGTCAATCCGAGTGCTGATGCACTCATGTTGTCAATTCCTGCAACCATGTTGTGTCCTTCGTTCGCTCCGATTTGGAAAATGAGCTGTGAAGCAGCTGTGTAGATAGCTTCTACTCTGACAACTGCGCTGTCGACTACTTCGTTTTTCGGTAGGGCTCCACCAAAGTCGTTAATGCTGAGAACATTCGTATCCCATTTGAAGGTGATACCTCCAAGTGTTGCTGAACCTGCAGTTATGGTTACAACTGTGCTAGAATAACCACCAGCGGTGAACAGGGTTATCTTGACATCAAGTTGTGAAGTTTCAGTTCCATTAAACTGTCCTACTTCGATGACGTATGTTCCCTCAACTGCTTTGCTGGAAACTGTTCCAAGCTGAACATTTATATTTCCACCGGTAACAACTTTTGCATCAACCTGGCTTCTGAAACCTTCCAGTTTTCCATCGAGAAGCTTTTTAGTGTTGAACTCTGTTGTTCTTGCGATTCTGTCGATTTCTTCTCTGAGCTGATCGATTTCCTTCTGGATCTGTTCTCTATCAACGTTTGTGTTGGTGTCAGACGCTGCCTGAACTGCAAGTTCTCTCATTCTCTGAAGGATCGAGTGAACCTCTGTGAGAGCTCCTTCTGCAGTCTGGATCAGAGAGATGGCGTCTTGAGCGTTTTTGATCGCCATGTTGAGACCTTTGATCTGACCTCTCATCTTTTCGCTGATGGCAAGTCCTGCTGCGTCGTCTCCTGCCCTGTTGATCCTCAAACCAGAGGAGAGTCTCTCGAGTGTCTTGCTCATGCTGTACTGGGTCTGATCAATGTTTCTCCAAGCGTTCAACGCACTGATGTTGTGATTGATCCTCATAACCTACTCACCTCCGTGTGAGTATTCTTACTTCCCTGTCCCGGCGCCGGGCTTTCCATTATTTTTAATCGGAAGAGGCTTTAGGGATTTTAATGTTAAATTTTGGTAACAACACAAGTGGTAAAATTTTTCCAGATAATCCAAGAAGGAGGCTGGATTATGAGCTTTATTTCAAACAGGGCAAAAATTGGAGAAAAGGTAAAAATAGGTCGCAACGTGGTGATAGAAGACGATGTGGTTATAGGAAACAACGTAATGATAGGTCACAATGTAGTGATAAGGGAAGGAACAATCATAGGTGACAACTGTGTTATTTTCGATGGGACAGTTCTTGGGAAACCTCCTTTCAAATCTGCTACATCTGCCGTGACTGAGGAAAAAGAGCTTCCTCCTCTCAAAATAGGAAACGGTGTGACTATAGGTGCTAACTGTGTGATATACCAAGGAAGTATCCTGGAAGACTTTGTGTTTGTGGGAGATCTTGTAGTGATAAGGGAAGATGTAAAAATAGAGCCTTACACGGTGATAGGAAAGGGTGTCACTGTTGAGAACAGAACTACCATAGGAAGATATGTGAAAATAGAAACGAACGCCTACATAACAGCACTTTCAACGATAGGAGATTACTGCTTTATTGCACCTGAGGTGACTTTCACAAATGACAATTTTCTTGGAAGAACAGAAGAGAGAAAGAAATTTTTCAAGGGACCAACTCTAAAAAAGGGTGCACGCATAGGAGCGAACGCAACTATTCTACCAGGTGTTGTTGTAGGTGAAGATGCTTTGGTAGCAGCTGGTTCTGTTGTCACAAGGGATGTTCCCGACAGAAAAATAGTCATGGGAGTTCCAGCAAAAGTGGTGAGAGACGTTCCTGAAGAGCAGCTTTTGGAAAATCAAAGTTACTACAAGGAGGAATCCTCTTGAACATCGCTATACTCAATCACTACGCAAGCGTACCAGAGGTGGGAAGCGCCGAAACGAGGCATTTTGAACTCGCAAGGCGATTTGTAAGAGAAGGTCACAGGGTGGACATCTACGTCGGAGACTTTTCGCACCTCACTGGCAAAAGATGGAGCGAGATGTTCGGATGGAGCTTTTCTAAAGACGGTGCGGACTTCATCGTCGTTGAAACAAGAGAGTACATCGGAAATTCTCTCTCAAGGCTTCTCTCCTCGATAGATTATTACAGAAACGGAAGGAAGAAGATCATTCAGAGTAGATACGACGTCATTATAGCGTCTTCTCCGCACCCGTTTTCCTGGAGCCTCGGCTGGTATTACGTGAAGAAAAAAGGTGGAAGGTTCTTCATCGAGATCAGAGACGTCTGGCCGGACGATCTTGTAGAACTTGGTTCTCTGAGCTACCGTCATCCAGTTTCAAAGCTCTTCGACCACATGTGCAAAAAGTATTATCCGAAAGCAGATGGAATCATTTCCCTTGTTCCAGATCTTTCCAATCACTTCAACAGACTGAAGGTTCGACCAAAAAATTTCATCTACATTCCCAACGGTGTTGATCTGAAGATTTTCAAAGATCCAGAACCGTGCCCGGCGGTGGATGAGCTCTTTTCAAAGGTGCCTGCCGATAAGATGAAAGTTGTCTACGCGGGGTCCATCGTCGAACATAAGGGAATAAAAGAGTTCATAGAAGCACTCTCAAAAGTGAACAAAAACCTGAGAGATCGTTTTGTGTTTTTCTTTGTCGGGGCGTCTCAGGCGGATTATCTTGTTTCTGTGAAAGAAACGGCGAAAGATCTGCAGAACGTGTTCTTTTTTGATCCTGTTCCAAAAAGGTGTGTTCCCTACCTTCTTCAGAAGGCAGATGTTCTCCTCTTCACTCTCTCTCAAACCGTGATGGATCACCCCGCCGTGAGTTCCTACAAGGTGGTAGACTACATGGCCTCTGGAAAACCAGTCCTCTGTGTCGATATCGAAAATCTCCCTTTCAAGAAAACGAAAGGCGCTGTCTTTTTCAGGAAGGATAACCTCGAGGAGGCATTGAGAAAGATCCTCCTCGAGGATCTTTCAGAACTCGGCAGAAGAAACAGAGAGTATGTGGTGAAGGAAAGAGACTGGGGTCGACTTTACGAAAAGTTAAGGAGTTTCGTACTCTCCTGAAACGAAAAGTTAGGATAGAATATCTTATGCTGCATACTTTAGAGCCGGGAGAGAAGAAGATGGAACGTTTGACGGAGAAGGACTACCGGTGGAATTTCATTGTGAATTCACTGGATTACGCGTTCTTCAGTCTTGGAATGACCCTTGGATCCATTTTCACGCTGTTTCCCGTTTTTGCCAGAAATCTCGGCGCTTCCAATCTGGAGCTGGGGCTCATCCCGGCCATTGCGAACCTGGGATGGGGTATTCCTGCCATATGGGGCGCAAAGTACGCGGAGAGATCGCCAAAGAAATTGAATCTCGTCCTCAAGGTAACTCTGGGAGAGAGGCTCCCTTACCTGTTCATGGCGCTGATCAGTTTCTACCTCGCTGTTCCTTCTCCGAGGCTGTCTCTTTACCTTTCCATTCTGATGGTTGGGATCGCTACATTCTCAATGGGCTTTCTGGGTCCTCCGTGGATGAGTATGATGGAGAAGGTGATAGATCCACGAAGAAGAGGCACTTTTTTTGCCATGGGAAACGGTCTTGGAGCGATGCTGGGAGTCGGTGGCTCTGCCATCGCCGGAGAGCTTCTCTCGAGCCACCCGTTTCCCGTGAACTTTGGTTACGTCTTTCTCACAGCGTTTGTCTTCTTCATGGTATCTTTTGTGTTTTTGGCCCTCACAAGGGAAGTGCCGGATCACACACTACCAGACGATGAGTCCATATGGAACTACATAAAGAACATGAAGAATGTCTTTCTGGACAGACATTTCCGGAACTTTTTGATAGATAGGATCATCACGAGTTTTATGTTTGCGTCCAGCGGTTTCATCACGGTGTATTTGCTGGAGAAGTTCTCACTTCCAGATGAGACAGCGGCGGTTTTCACGGCGATCGTTCTCGTTTCCCAAGGACTGTCTTCTTTCCTGTTCGGCCCCCTCGGTGACAGAAAGGGGCACAAACTGAATCTTATTCTCAGCAAGATCTTTTATTCTGCAGCTGTCATACTGGCGTTTCTTTCCACATCACCGGTGCACGCCTATCCCGTCTTTGCTCTGATGGGCCTTGTGAACACCACGAACAACGTTGGAAACATGGCGATCACACTGGATTTCGTGTCTGGGAAGAGAAAAGAACTCTACATGGGGTCTCTGTACTTCTCAATCGCTCCTTTTTCCTTCGTTGCTCCCCTCATCGGAGGTAAAATAGCAGATCTTTCTGGATACGGTGTTCTCATGGTTCTCACGGGGTTGATCGGTGTATTCGGGATTTTCTACGTTGTGAAGTTTATCGTGGACCCGAGGGTTTCAAACAAGAACAATTGAAATTTCCTCTCTTCAATGGTAGAATTCTCAAGGTGTATATCACGCACGCTCCTGGATCCCACCCTCGGTGCCTGTGAAAAGGCCGGCGTGGGTGTGAAGGGAGCGGAGGATCAAAACCAAAAGAGTGGAGGTGTTTTTTGTGGCGGTTGTTACGATGAAACAGCTTCTGGAAGCGGGAGTTCACTTTGGACACAGAACGAGAAGATGGAACCCGAAGATGGCTCCCTACATCTACACGGAAAGGAAAGGCATCTACATCATCGACCTTCAGAAGACCCAGCAGTTGCTCGAAGAGGCTTACTACTTCGTAAGGGAGAAAGCCAGCGAAGGTGCAACGATTCTCTTTGTTGGGACGAAAAAGCAGGCCCAGGGAGTCATAAAGGCTGAGGCAGAAAGGTGTGGAGCCTTCTACGTGAACAACAGATGGCTTGGAGGACTTTTGACGAACTTCAAAACGATCAGATCGAGGATAGAAAAACTCATCGAACTCGAAGAAATGGAGCAGAGCGGCAAGCTCGACGAACTTCCAAAGAAAGAACAGAGCAGGATCAGAAGAATTCTCGAAAAACTCAGAAAGAACCTTGGCGGTCTCAAAGAGATGAGAAAGATTCCAGACATCATCTACATCGTTGATCCAAGGAAAGAAAGAATCGCTGTGGCAGAGGCGAACAAGCTGGGAATCCCCATCGTGGCTATTGTTGACACGAACTGCGACCCCGATCCCATTGACTACGTTATCCCTGGAAACGACGATGCGATCAGATCCATAAAGCTCATCACTTCCGTCATTGCAAATGCGTATCTCGAGGGAAGAGAGGGAGCTCCTCTCACCACGGAAGAAGTGGAAAGTTCGGAAGAAATGATCGAAGAAATGACAGAGGACTTTAATCTGGAAGAATTCGAAGAGGAAGAAGAAGTGTGATAAAGGGGCGTCCCCGCCCCTTTAAATTTTTTCCAGTTTCACTGCGGTTCCGTACGCAAGTATCTCCGCAGCACCGCTCATAATCGTGGACGAAGAATATCTAAATCCTATCACCGCATCTGCTCCGAGTTTCTCCGCTTCTTTTATCATCCTTTCCAGTGCGATGTTTCTTGCCTCCGTGAGCATCTCCGTGTAGCCCTTGATTTCGCCACCCGCGAGGGTTTTAAAAGCGGCGGCTATGTCTTTTCCCAGGTGCTTCGACATCACCACGTTTCCGCAGACTACACCGAGGATCTCTTTCACCCTGTATCCAGGCACCTGTTCCGTGGTGGTGATAATCATTCTCCACACCTCCTTCAGAAGTCTCTCGTTTTGAAACTCTTCCAAGAAAGATAAGTGAAAACAACACCGGTTAAAGTGTAGATCAGCGACGGCCAGAGTGTGAGATCACCCTTCAAAACGTAGGAGTAGGTGTTCAAAGTGGAGAGAGTTTTCACAAATCCGCCAAGGACGGTGGTTCCCGCAAGAGTAGCAATCGAAGCGATGAGAGGCTGCACTTGATCTGAAGAGATCACAGAGAAGAACACCGTGATGGAAAACCACAGGTAGATTGTTATCATTTCCACAAGGAGGTATCTGAACACCAGTCCTGTATCGAGTTTTTCTCCGATGAACCAGCTCACAGGTACTGGAACAAGAGCAAGCACGAAAAGCGCTACGAAAGTGAAAACAAGAGGAGCGAAGAACTTCACGATGAAGAGCTTTTTTCTGGACAGCCTCACGAGTAAAAGTTCGATCGTTTCGTTCTCTATTTCTCTTGCAAATATGGGAAAAGCAATTATGATCGCAAGTATCGGTACAAACTGTCCGAGGTTCTTTCCGTACCACTGCGTGATGATGTAGAAATTCCACTCTGAAAGCTTCTTTATGAACTCCTCTGTGACACCGAATTTTTCAAGAAATCCTTCGGGAATGTTTTTCAACATTTCGGTGAGGGCCGGTGTGTAATCTTTCATCACCACCAGGAGCACGAACGTTCCAAGAAGGAGGAAGAACATCACAAGGAATCTCACCTTCATGTCCTTTAACTCCTTAACGATCATTTCTCTCACCCCTCACAATCGCTTTGAATATGTCTTCAAAGGTTGCTTCTTCGATCTCCACACCTTCAGGGGCTTCTTCCTTTTTCATAAGGTAAACTTTTTCTCCACTTTTGAGAGTTTTCAGAAGATAACCGTTCAGATCCTCTTTGGAAACCACAAGGCCGTAAGAGGACTTTATGTCGTCGAGGCTTCCCGTCAAGATGATCTTTCCTTCCTTCATGATGGCAACTCTGTCTGCGATCTTTTCCACTTCTGCCAGAACGTGACTTGTGTACAGAACGGATTTGCCTTCGAAGGTGAGGGACCTTATATGATCGAGTACCTCGTTTCGCACGAGGGGATCGAGTCCCCAGGTGGGTTCGTCCAGTATGTAGAGATCCACGTTCTCAGAGAAAACGAGTGAAAGGTAGAGAATAGTTCTCATACCGTGCGAGAGATTGGTCACCTTCTCGTTCAGGTCTATTCTGTACCTTTCGAGAAGTTCGAGGCAGTTTTTCTTGTTGAAGTCCTTCCCTATCTTCTCGAAGAGATCGATGATCTCTTTCACTCTGAGATACGGATAGAGCTTCTTCTCCTCCGGTAGATAAGTGAACGTGCCGTTCAGTTCGATCTCTCCGGAGTTTTTCCTTCTCAAACCTGTGATGCACTTCAGAGTCGTTGTTTTACCGGCACCGTTTGGACCGAGTATGGCAAAGATCTCTCCTTTTTCCACTTCGAAACTGATGCCGTCCACGGCCGCTTTTTCCCCGTAGAACTTTCTGAGATCTTTCACCTTGAGGATCATCATTCATCACCTCTGTAGATTTCTTCTGTTATTTTCAGAATCCTCTCCAGTGGAATACCCGCTTTCTTGCAGTCTTCGATCTTCTTCTTGAGTTCTGTTTCAAGCTGTGTTCGGATCTTTTCCAAGTTTACTTTTGAGACGACGTAGCCCTCTCCTCTTCTCACTTCTAAAACTCCTTCCCGGACGAGCTCTCTGTAAGCGCGGGCGACGGTGTTCAGGTTCACACCGAGGTCTTCCGCAAGATATCTTATGGAGGGCACAAATTCACCCTCTTTCAGTTTTCCCGACAGGATCAGAAGTTTTATCTTTTCCTTTATTTGTTCATAGATGGGTTTTGAGGAGTGAAAGTCGATCTTGAACCACAAGACCACCACCTCACTGTAATATTATACTATTACACTACTCTCAGAACCAAGTTCTGTCTTGCGTGTTTTGTTGCGTTTTGTTAAAATAGATGATGAAATCAATTAAATCAGGAGGGATGATCGTGCTTTTGAGAGAGATAAACCGATACTGCAAAGAAAAAGCCACCGGAAAGAGAATCTACGCAGTTCCAAAGCTGTGGATACCGAGTTTCTTCAAAAAGTTCGACGAAAAATCCGGCAGGTGCTTCGTCGATCCTTACGAACTCGGAGCCGAGATCACCGACTGGATTTTGAATCAGTCCAGAGAGCAGGATTATTCCCAGCCTATTTCATTTCTTAAGGGCGAGAAAACACCGGACTGGATTAAGCGTTCCGTTGTTTATGGATCCCTCCCCAGGACCACCACGGCGTACAATCACAAAGGCTCTGGATACTACGAAGAGAACGACGTTCTTGGTTTCAGAGAAGCGGGAACGTTCTTCAAGATGATGCTGCTTCTTCCGTTCATCAAAAGTCTCGGTGCGGACGCTATCTATTTACTTCCCGTGAGTAGAATGAGCGATCTCTTCAAGAAGGGAGACGCTCCATCACCGTACTCCGTGAAGAATCCAATGGAGCTCGATGAGAGGTACCACGATCCGCTTCTCGAACCTTTCAAGGTGGATGAAGAGTTCAAGGCCTTTGTGGAAGCGTGTCACATCCTCGGAATCAGAGTGATTCTCGATTTCATTCCAAGAACGGCT
This sequence comes from Thermotoga petrophila RKU-1, assembly GCF_000016785.1. NCBI lineage: Bacteria > Thermotogati > Thermotogota > Thermotogae > Thermotogales > Thermotogaceae > Thermotoga > Thermotoga petrophila. The sequence goes on along the minus strand of NC_009486.1, from coordinate 154,907 downwards.
TCCAGAGACTCTGATCTCATAAGAGAACATCCGGACTGGTTCTACTGGATAAAGGTGGAGGAACTTGCAGATTACACTCCTCCAAGGGCCGAGGAACTTCCGTTCAAGGTGCCGGATGAGGATGAACTCGAGATCATATACAGCAAAGAAAATGTGAAAAGACACCTCAAAAAGTTCACACTTCCTCCGAATCTGATCGACCCTCAAAAGTGGGAGAAAATAAAAAGAGAAGAGGGGAACATTCTGGAGTTGATTGTGAAAGAATTTGGAATCATCACTCCTCCAGGATTTTCCGATTTGATCAACGATCCACAACCTACATGGGATGATGTCACGTTTTTGAGGTTGTACTTGGATCACCCGGAGGCTTCGAAAAGATTTCTCGAGCCGAACCAGCCTCCCTACGTTCTCTACGACGTAATAAAGGCGAGCAAATTTCCTGGAAAAGAGCCGAACAGAGAGCTCTGGGAGTACCTCGCGGGCGTGATACCACATTACCAGAAAAAATACGGAATAGACGGTGCAAGACTCGATATGGGGCACGCACTTCCCAAAGAACTTCTTGACCTCATAATAAAGAACGTGAAGGAGTACGATCCCGCATTTGCGATGATCGCAGAGGAGCTGGACATGGGGAAGGACAAAGTATCGAAGGAAGCGGGATATGACGTGATCCTGGGAAGTAGCTGGTACTTTGCGGGAAGAGTGGAGGAAATAGGAAAACTCCCTGAAATCGCCGAAAAGCTCGTTCTTCCTTTCCTCGCCTCCGTTGAGACTCCCGACACACCGCGCATTGCCACAAGAAAGTACGCTTCCAAGATGAAAAAACTGGCACCGTTTGTAACCTACTTTCTACCGAACTCTATTCCCTATGTGAACACGGGACAGGAGATTGGAGAGAAACAGCCCATGAACCTGGGGCTGGACACGGATCCAAACCTGAGAAAAGTCCTCTCCCCAACCGACGAGTTTTTCGGGAAACTCGCATTTTTCGACCACTACGTTCTCCACTGGGACAGCCCGGACAGAGGAATCTTGAGCTTCATCAAAAAACTGATAAAGGTGCGCCAGCAGTTCCTCGATTTTGTCCTCAACGGAAAGTTTGAAAACCTCACAACGGAAGATCTCGTCATGTACTCTTACGAGAGAAACGGACAAAAGATCATCGTCGCCGCAAATGTTGGAAAAGAGCCAAAAGAGATCACCGGCGGAAGGGTTTGGAACGGAAAGTGGAGTGATGAAGAGAAGGTAGTCCTCAAACCCCTTGATTTTGTTCTTGTTGTACAGGAGTGATATCTTCAGGGCGTTCGAAGGAAACGCACCCTGCTTTTCCCTGAGCCACTTCTGTGAAAAAAAGCATCAAAGCTCTTTCTATATCGGGGACTCCTCCTTTTTTGAGGAGTCCTCTTTTTCTCGCAAAGTCCTCGAAGAACTCGCTGAACGATGATGCTATTCTGACATTTTGAGCGAATATCTCAAAGGCCCTTTCGAAGATCCTCTGATCTTCTATTCTCTCCACTGGTAGGCTTCCCACAAGAAGGAGCTTCGCTGCGAGGTCTTCACTGAAGATGTTCTTGTAGAGAATACCGGGTGTGTCCAGAATCTTCACGCCGTTCTCCAGGGAGAACCACTGGATACCCTTTGTAACGCCAGGCTGTGCTCCAACAGAGCTCGCCCTTTTTCCTTTCAGCTTGTTTATGATCGTTGATTTTCCCGTGTTTGGAACACCAACGATCAGAACGCGGGCAAGTCTGTCGAAGGAGAGCTTCTTCAGGAGGACCTTCCTTGGTTCATCTTTGTGAGTGGTGATCACTCTTTTTCCCTGCTTTTTGAAGAACTCCACCCACTTCTTCGTTGTTTCCTCGTCTGCTATGTCCACTTTGTTCAGAAGGATGATCGTTTCTTTCCTGGAGAAGTCCACACCGTACGCCGATGTGGCAAAGGGGGCCCGCGCGTCGCGGACCTCCACCACCGTGTTCACAAGTTTCAGAAGATCCCTTATCTGCCGTTTTGCTTTCTCTATATGACCGGGATACCAGCTCACAGTTTCAGAATCTCCTCTATTTTCTTCTCGTTCTCCCTGATCAATTCTTCTGCTTCTTCTCTCGTATCTCCCCTTACGTGGATGTAAACCTTGAGCTTCGGTTCTGTTCCCGAAGGTCTCACGAAGATTCTTGATTTTTCAAAGACAAAGGCTATGGTCTCGTTTGGAATAACGTTTCCGTAACCCTTTGAGTAGTCGATGATATCGTTGCGAGTTTTGAGGGATTCGTATATTTTGATCGCTTTTTCGACATCTTCAACTTTGAAATTGATGAGCTTTTCCATGTAGTACCCGTGCTTCTGGTAGAGTTCTTCGAGCTTCTCGTAAGGATCGTGGTTGCTGAAGGCAATTGCGGAGAGCACACTGCCCACCACACCGTCTTTGTCCCTCGCGTGGGTTCCTGCAAGGTACCCACAGCTTTCTTCGAAACCGAAGACGAAGTTCCTGTCACCCTTTCTGCTGTGTTCCTCTATCAAGTGGCCTATGAACTTGAATCCAGTCGGCGTTTCTTCCAGGAAGGCACCTTTCTCTTCGCAGATCGGTCTCACCATGTCCGTTGTAACGATCGTCTTTATCACAAGGGGATTTTCCACCTTCACATAATCCAGGAGAAAGTCCGTGAGAAGGACACCTACTTGATTTCCTGTGAGTCTCCGTCCTCTGAAGACTACTCCCACTCTATCGCAGTCCGGGTCTGTGGCGAGTCCCAGAGTGGCTCCTTTTTTGTTCAAAAGAACAAGCGCTTCATCTTCCTCGGGATTAGGTGTGGGTGCGGTTGAGAAGTTCGGATCAGGTTTCATCTGCTCTTCTACGAGTCTGACTTTGAATCCAAGCCTCTTCAGGACCTCAGGCACGTAGTTTGCTCCTGTTCCGTGAAGCGGAGAGTAGGCGATATCCAGATCGGTCTTCATCGGAAGATTTGAAACAAGCTCAAGCACAGTATTTATGTAGCTCTCTTTCACTTCAGGTGGCACGAACTTGATTTCTCCCTCTTTCACACGGGAGGTATCGACTTTTTTGTATATCTCTGTGATTTCGTCTGTGTATTCGGGTATCGCCTGTACACCGTTCCAGGTGTAGACCTTGTAGCCGTTGTATTCCGGAGGATTGTGGCTTGCGGTGACGACCACACCTCCACCCGCTTTCATGTATCTCACGGCGAAGGAAAGAACCGGTGTCGGGGTAGGTTCAGGGAAAACGTAGGCTTCCAAACCTTCACCGGCGAAAACTCTGCCGGCGAGTTCTGCGAATTCTCTGGAATTCTTTCTCGTGTCGTAAGCAATCACCACGCTTTTCTGGCCTTTCTCTTTCAGCCAGAGGGCGGTGCTCAGAGAGGCTCTTTTCACCGTTTCTTCGTCGAATTCCCCTTTCCTCATCACGCCTCGAATTCCACCCGTTCCGAACAGAATCATCCTCTCTCACCTCCGAAAAGAACGTTTTTAACTCCAAATCTAAAACATACACCGCACAGATAACACCTGTTCCATCTACAGTCGTCTGTGGTTTCTCCCTTGATTGCTTTTCTGTACTCCTCTTTCAGAAACTCCTTTGTTACTCCCATGTCTATGTGGTCCCATGGGAGGTCTTCAGAAGGATCGATCTCTCTGAGATAGTCCTTGGGATCTATTCCCGTTTCATCGAAAGCTTTTTCCCACAGATCGAATCTGAACATCTCACTCCATTCGTCGAAGAGTGCTCCCAGTTCGTGTGCCTTCACTATGAGATTCAGAAGTTTTCTGTCACCCCTTGAGAAAACTCCTTCAAGAAGACTCATTCTTGGATCGTGATAGGAAACTTCTGCGAATTTTTTTGCTCTTTTCAGTGTTTTGATCTTTTCGTACGCTTCTTCGGGAGAGATCTGCCTCGCAAACTGAAAGGGCGTGTGCGGCTTTGGAACGAACACAGAGACGGAAGCGGAAACTTCTTTGAAACCGAGTCTCTTCACTCTCTCTAAGAGTTCGACCATCTCTTCGAGATCTTCATTCGTCTCTCCAGGAAGTCCCATCATGAAATAGAGTTTCACACGCCTCCAGCCGGATTTTTTCGCAGCTTCGAGCGTTGCGAAGATATCTTCTTCACTTATGTTCTTGTTGATAATGTTTCTCAACCGCTGTGTAGCTGCTTCGGGTGCGAAGGTGAGGCCTGTTTTTCTCACGGAGGCAATTCTCCCGGCGATCTCCACACCGAACCTGTCCATCCTCGTGGATGGTATGGATACGGCGATCTTCTTTTCTGAGTATCTTTTCAAAAGTTCGGATACTATCTCCCCTATCTGAGTGTGATCCATCGTCGAGAGAGAAAGGAGGGATACTTCTTCATAGCCGGTGTTTTTCAGCATTTCTTCGACATTTTCGAGGATGTTCTCGAGGGATCTTTCTCTCACAGGTCTGTAATAAACGCTCGCATGGCAGAATCTGCATCCCCTCGTGCATCCTCTCGCGACCTCTATGATGGCTCTGTCGTGGACTGATTCGACGTTCGGCACGATCTTCTTCACCGGAACGGGTTGGGAGTTCAAATCTTTCACGACTCTTCTTTTTATGGTCTGAGGATATTCCGGTGAAACTGGAACTATCTTTTTTCCTTTCTGCTCGTAGAACGCTGGAACGTAAACCCCTTCGATCTTGGAGAGTTCTTTCCAGATCGTTTCTCTTTCTTCTCCCTTCGTTTCTTTCAACACCTGAGCGATTTCAAGGATCGCTTCCTCACCATCACCAATGAGAATCGCATCGAAAAATCCGTAGATCGGTTCGGGATTCGAAGAGCACGGACCTCCACCGAGAACAATGGGATCTTTCTTCTTTCTCTCCCAGAAGAAGAGGGGTATTCTGGAGAGTTTCAAAACCTCTATGACGTTGGTGTACGAGAGTTCGTACTCCAGAGAGATTCCAACGGCATCCATCTGATAGAGTGGTGTGTAGGACTCCATAGTGTAAAGGGGGATATCCTTTTCTTTCATGCGCTCTATCATGTCGATCCAGGGAAGATAGCTCCGCTCCGCCCAAACGTCCGGTTGTTCGTTCAAAATGTGGTACAGTATCTCAAGACCGTGGTTTGAAGTACCTACCTCGTAAGTGTCGGGAAAAACGAGGGCTATCCGGAGGGAAACCTCCTCTGGATCTTTCACAACGCTGTTGATTTCTCTTCCTATGTATCTACTCGGTTTTCTAACCCAGGGAAGTGTTTCATTCAAGAATTTTAGAATCATCCTTTCACCTCAGTTTTGATTTTATCATTGGTTGTTATAATTAGAAGGCGAGGTGAGATCATGAACGATTTGATCAGAAAGTACGCTAAAGATCAACTGGAAATTTTGAAAAGGATCATAGAAAAGTCTGAAGGAATATCCATTCTCATAAACGGAGAAGATCTCTCGTATCCGAGAGAAGTATCCCTTGAACTTCCCGAGTACGTGGAGAAATTTCCCCCGAAGGCCTCGGATGTTCTGGAGGTAGATCCCGAGGAGGAGAACATAGGTATAGACGAAATCAGAACGATAAAGGACTTCCTGAACTACAGCCCTGAACTCTACACGAGAAAGTACGTGATAGTCCACGACTGTGAAAGAATGACCCAGCAGGCGGCGAACGCGTTCTTGAAAACCCTTGAAGAACCGCCAGAATACGCTGTGATCGTTCTGAACACCCGCCACTGGCATTATCTACTGCCGACGATAAAGAGCCGAGTGTTCAGAGTGGTTGTGAACGTTCCAAAGGAGTTCAGAGATCTCGTGAAAGAGAAAATAGGCGATTTCTGGGAGGAACTTCCGCTCCTTGAGAGAGACTTCAAAACGGCTTTCGAAGCCTACAAACTTGGTGCGGAAAAACTTTCTGGATTGATGGAAAGTCTCAAAGTTTTGGAGACGGAAAAACTCTTAAAGAAAGCCCTTTCAGAAGGACTCGAGGGTTATCTCGCGTGTAGGGAGCTTCTGGAGAGATTTTCAAAGGTGGAATCGAAGGAATTCTTTGCGCTTTTTGACCAATTAACCAACACGATAACGGGAAAAGACTCATTTCTTTTGATCCAGAGACTGACAAGAATTGTCCTTCACGAAAACACCTGGGAAAGCGTTGAAGATCAAAAAAGCGTGTCTTTCCTCGATTCAATTCTCAGGGTGAAAATAGCGAATCTGAACAACAAACTCACTCTGATGAATATTCTCGCGATACACAGAGAGAGAAAGAGAGGTGTCAACGCTTGGAGCTGAAGGCAAGGGCAGTGGGAGTGGAGATAATACCAAAGGGTAAGATAATTTACTACTCTGTACCCAACGGTGATGAGTACGAGAGAGGAGACCTCGTTCTGGTTCTGGGAGATTTCGGACTTGAAGTTGGGAAAGTACTGATACCTCCCAGGGAAGTGGTCATAGACGAGGTGGGGTACGAACTCAAGGCTGTCATCAGAAAGCTGACGGATGAAGATCTAGAACAGTACAGAAAGAATGTAGAAGATGCGTGGAATGCTTTCCAGATTTGCAGGCAGAAAATAAAAGAACACGGTCTTCCCATGAAGCTTCTCTACGCCAAGTACACCTTCGATAGAACGAGGCTCATCTTTTTCTTCAGTGCGGAAGGAAGGGTTGATTTCAGAGAGCTTGTAAGGGACCTCGCAAAGATCTTCAAAACGAGGATAGAGTTGAGACAGGTCGGTGTTAGGGATGAGATGAAGTTCTTTGGAGGCCTCGGATTGTGCGGACTTCCGACCTGCTGTTCCACATTTCTCAGGGATTTCTCCAGTGTTACATTGAAGCACGCAAAGAAGCAGCAGATGATGATCAACCCAGCGAAGATATCCGGACCATGCAGAAGGCTTCTGTGTTGTCTTACCTACGAATACGATTTCTACGAAAAGGAGCTGGAGGGAATTCCTGACGAAGGGAGCACGATCACCTACGAAGGAAAGCGCTACAAAGTCGTGAACGTGAACGTGTTTCTCAGGACGGTGACTCTCTTCTCGGAACAGGAAGGGGAAATGATCAAGTTGCCGTTCGATTATTTCAGGAAGGGGGAATGATAGGTGTTCCAGGGGATCGGGAAGTTTCTGATCCTCATGGGATTGATTCTTGTGGCCTTTGGAATTCTTCTGATTTTGTTCGAAAGGATCCCGTTCCTGGGAAAGCTTCCCGGCGACATAGTGATAAAAAGGAAGAATTTCGTCTTTTACTTCCCGCTGATGACCAGTTTGATCATCAGTCTCTTAGTTTCCTTCATTCTCTATCTGATCTCACGTATGAGGTGATAGAATGGAGGACCAGATCAGAAGAAAGGTTTACAGTTACATAGGTTTCGCTGTTAGAGCCAGAAAGATCGTCTTTGGTAAGGAACGAATAAGGGCTTACATAAGGTCACCGAGGGAAAAAAAGCTCATAATCATAGCGGAAGATACCAGTGAAAGGATGAAGAGGGACACGATCATGAGGTGCGAGAACAAGAAAGTCCCTTATGTTATCATGTTCAGCAAAGAGGAACTGGGAAGGTTGCTCGACAAACCCGCTGTTTCGGTGATAGGTCTTGAAGAGGACAATCTGATAGATGCCATTTTGGGGATGGTAAAATAGACAGGGCGAGGTGATAGAAATGGCCAGACTGAGAGTTTACGAGTTAGCCAGAAAACTGAACATGTCACCAAAAGAACTTCTTCAGGAACTGGAAGAGCTCGGCGTGAACGTGAAGAGCCATATGAGTTATGTGGACGAAGAAATGGCGAATATCATCATAGATCTTTTGGAAGAAGATAACCGGAAAGCCAAGCAGCCTTCCAAGCCAAAGAAAGAAAAGGGAGAAGAGGAAGTAGAAAAAGAGGTCGTCGAAAAGAAAAAGAAGAAAAAGATCACTTTGAAGCCAGACGAACTCAAGCTCGATATCATCGCGGAGAAAATAGGTGTTCCACAAAACAAGATCATCCAAGACATGTTTGTCAAGAGAGGAATCGCGTTGAGACCCGGTCAGATCCTGAAGCTTGAGGAAGTAGAACAGATCCTCAAGGAGTACAAGATCGAGATAGAGATAGAGGAAGAACAGCAAACTTCAGTGGAAGAAGTTGACGAATTTGAACTTCTGGAAAAGAGATACCAGGAGCTCTACGAAAAAGAGAAGGACAAACTCGTTCCAAGGCCTCCTGTTGTAACGGTCATGGGACACGTCGATCATGGAAAGACTACGCTCCTCGACAGGATCAGATCCACAAGAGTTGCCGAAAGGGAAGAGGGAGGAATAACGCAGTCCATAGGTGCGTATCAGGTGGAGGTCAATGGGAAAAAGATCACCTTCATAGACACACCCGGCCACGAGCTCTTCACCGAGATGCGTGCAAGAGGAGCTCAGGCGACGGACATAGTGGTTCTCGTCGTGGCGGCGGACGATGGCGTGATGCCACAGACGATAGAGGCCTACAACCATGCCAAGGCCGCCAACGTGCCGATCATCGTGGCGATAAACAAGATCGACAAGCCAAACGCTAACGTGGAAAAGACGAAGCAGGAGCTCGTAGAAAAGCTGGGACTCATCCCCGAAGAGTGGGGTGGAGACACGATAGTAGTTCCCATATCAGCAAGAACCGGTCAGGGAGTCGATGAACTGCTGGAGATGATCCTTCTCGTCGCGGAGATGAACGAGATAAAGTGTTACCCCGAAGGACCCGCGAGGGCCGTGATCATAGAGTCTAAACTGGACAAAAAAATGGGGCCTGTCGCGAGTGTGATCGTGAAAGATGGTGTTCTGAAGGTTGGAGACGCGGTAGTTGCTTCGAATACGTACGGAAGAGTTAGGAATCTCTTCGACGACAACATGAGACCCATCAGAGAAGCCTATCCATCTCAGCCCGTTATGATCCTCGGCTTCGAAGATGTTCCCGACGTGCACTCCAACGTCTACGTGGTTGAAAGCGCAGAAAAAGCCAAAGAGATCGTGGAAAAGAGACTGCAAAGGCTCGAAGCCCAAAAACAATCGAGGAAGCACATAAACCTCGAGGAGCTCATGAAGATGATGCAGGAGAAGGAAAAGAAAGTGCTCAATCTCATTCTGAAGGCGGACACGTACGGCTCTGTGGCTGCTTTGAAGAATGCGATAAACAAGCTCCAGTCCAAAGAAATCGAGTTGAACATAGTTCACGCTGGAGTGGGTGAGATCAGTACAAGCGACGTGATGCTCGCCGCTGCGGTGGATGGAGTCATCCTCGGTTTCAGGGTGAAGGTGAACAACCAGGCGAGAAGACTCGCGGAGCAGGAAGGCGTCGATGTCAGAACTTACTCCATCATATACAAACTCGTCGAAGATCTGAAGCTCGCACTCGAAGGTATGCTGGAGCCAGAGGAAGTTGAAGAAGTCATCGGTCATGGCGAGATAAGAAAGGTCTTCAAGATATCCAAAGTAGGAAAAGTGGCGGGAGTTCAAATGCTCGATGGTAAAGCCGACAGGAACGGTTTTGTGAGAATCTACAGAAACGGACAGCTCGTTTTCGAAGGAAAAATAGAGAGTTTGAAACACTACAAAGAGGACGTCAACGTAGTTGAAGCACCGCAGGAGTGTGGAATAAAGTTCGCGGGATTCGACGATATACAGGAAGGAGACGAATTGGAGTTCTACGTGATAAGAAAGGTGAAGAGAAAGCCGACTTTCGTGGAGGAACAGGCAGATCAAGAACAAAAATGAAGGGGCGAAAGCCCCTTCTTTATTCAATCGTTTCTACTCTCACGTTTTGACCTCCTCCCAATCCCCTGAAGGGGATGGGACTTTTGGTGGCTCTCAGGCCACCTTCCATGGAGCCAAAGATGCTCCATGGCCACAGAGGTGTGGATGAAACCTCACACCTCTGACGGGGGCCAAGCCCGCTACTACCTGGCCTGTGCCAGGATACCTTTTCCAGATGTTGATTGCTCCAACTCCGTCCCTGTGATACTCAAAACCACAGGCTTCGCAGTGGTATCTTCTTCCGTTCGGATTGTTCTTTGCACCACAGACAGGACACGTCTTGCTTGTATTCGCTTCTGAGATGAGTTTCACTTCGATTCCGAACTGCTCTGCTTTGTACCTTATCATCTCGATGAGTTTTCTGAACTGCCACTGGTGGATCTTCTGGTTCGCGTTGTCGCTGTAGTCTGCTCTTTCTCTGATCCCTGTGACGTCTCCTATCACGATGGTGCCGATTTGTTTTCTGAGGCACAGTCCGATGAAACTGCTTGTGATCTTGTGCATGATGTCGTTGATCTGGTTTCTGAGCCGTCTCAGGGCTCTTTTCTTTGCACTAACAAGCTTGTTGTACCTTCTTGATCCCTTCTTGCACTCTGCTATGGCAGACTGAAAACTTGCAAGGCGTTTGTTTCGATAGCGAAGAGTGCTGCTGAGGACTCCTCCGTGGTAGCTGATGACTTCTTTTCCATCAAAGCACGTGATGGGACGGAGCACTCCAAGGTCGGCCGCCATAACACCAGAGCCAGCATTCTTCTCTTCAATCTCCACCTCTATCGCAAGGTGGAGATAGTATCCATCTTCAAAGACAAGTCTTGCCTGTTTGATGCGAAGGGGAGGTTTGAGAGGTGTTTGTACAACAAATGGTTCTCGTTCTTTGCCCAAAGACAATCTCAGGGTACCGTCTGGCAGAAGCTTCACAGCGCTTTCTTTCCATATGAACGGCAGATAGCGTTTTTTCTTGTGGGGAGGTTTTGCATCTTGATTCTTTTTGGCTGCTTTGAAGTATCCTTTGAGGGCTTGAAAGTAGAGCTGAACAAATGCCTGCTTTGAATGGACGTGGATTTTGATGTTTTCTGCCCAGCGGAGGATGTATTTGTCTGCGGTGAGCCAGGACAGCCAGAAGCCTTTCTTTTGGTGTATCTTTTGCACGAGAGACATCGTTTTGTTGTAGATTCTTGCTGCTGTGCGGTTGAGTTCTTCGCATGTTTGACTCAGGTGTCCTGGTACGGCGAGTTTGTAGGTTCGTATCACACGTCTTGACATTCCTCGATGTACCTCCTGATAGTTTCTTCAGAGACATCACCAGCTGTTCCAACGTAGTAACTTCGAGCCCAAAGGCCCTCTTTGGTTCTAAGCTCTGGAAATTTCTCCAGCAGTTTCCTCGCTGAAACACCCTTGAATAGGTTTGCTATCTCAGCCGGTGAAAATCTCGGAGGCGCCGATACAAACAAATAAACATGATCAGGCTGAATAGAGAGGGCCAGTATTTCTATTCCGTGTTGTTTTGCTGTGTTGCGGAGTATTCGTTCAAGTTCTTCAGCTATGGAGCCGACCAGGATTTTTCTGCGGTATTTAGGTATCCACACAAAATGATAGTTCAGATTATAATGACTCCACCTTGTCTTCTTGATATGCATACCTATCACCACATTCAATTATATCATAAGATAATTAACACCACAACAAACCTATCCCCCTGAAGGGGGATGGCTTGCGTGGTTGGGGTTCTGTCACTCAATTTGAAACTACTGTTTTCCGCTATCTTCATGTCTATACTTCCTGCGAACTTGTGAAGAGATATACCGCACTCTGAGAAAATCACGTAGAAACTTTTCTTTCCATCTTCGGACAGTCTGAAGTACACTCTTCCCTCTGCAGATCCTTCTCTCTTCAGGTTGCACTCGAGGATAAAGTTTGTCCACTCTCCTGGAGTGAAGACTCCACGGTCTATGATCACTTTGAGGACCTTGCCTATGGTTTTATCTGCCTGGACTCCTTCCTCAACGTGTGGAGCCTTTCCAAGTACCTTCCAGGGCCCAAACGGGGCAACCTGACCCTGGCCGTAAGCTTCAAAATCTTCAAAGAAATCCTCTGTTCCCGTTGGTTCCACTACCTTGAAACCGAGGTCCACCTTCGGCATTTCGACATCCACTTTGGGAAGAGGCACCGGCACCTGAACCCTCGATTCACAGCTGGTTCCCATCATGAGAAGCAGGGAAGCGGTCACCAGAAAAAGTAAGAAAAGTATTTTCATGTTAATCATCCCTTATTTATGTTCGATTTTATGAACTCCACCATGTGATCGTAGTGCGACCCTTTCCAGTAGATTCTTCCACACACCGGACAGCGAGCGAACTCGTTGAAGAATCCATAGACTTTTGGAGGAACTCTGTTTTTCACAGCTTCTTTTGGTACTTCTTCGAGTTCCACACCACATTCGATACATCGGGTGAAGGGTTTCATCCACTTCTTCAGATCGTATCTTTCCACCACCTCCACCAGTTGTTCCTTCGGATCCGTGTTTCTCACGTAGTAACCGAAGACGAGCTCTTTTCTTTTCAAAAGACCCGTGTCTCTGGACAGAAGGATAGCTTTCTTTTTCACCGCCATCCAGCAGAGTTTTTCGTCGCTTTCTTCACCAAAAACCGCTTCAAAACCCAGCATTCTGAGAAGCCGTGCCAATTTTCCAAGGTGTATATCGAGCACAAAACGGGGTTCACCTATGTATCTGGGAGTGACGAGCCAGTCTTCAGGAATTTCTATGTTCTGGAACTCTGGATACACAAAGAAGAGTTCTCCATCTTCCACCATATGATCGAAGCCGACCGGTTTTCCGTTCAGTGTGATGAGGCTCACTTCCACATGTGGAACTCCAAGGGCTTCTATTCTGTCCTTCACCGTCTGAAAACCCGTGAAGCGATGAGTTTTTATTCTTTCACTATTTCTGAAGAAATCGTTCAATCTACCGAAAAACCTGAAAAAGGCTATTTTTTCGTATTTCATAGATGATCCCCTTTCGTGGTAGAATTCTAATGGGTAAGTTCAGCCTAACTGGAGGTGGTTTTCATGTTGAAGTCAGGCGATAAGGCGATCGATTTTGAGCTGGTGAACACCGATTTGAAAATGGTGAAACTCTCCGATTTTTCTGGAAAGAACGTTGTGCTTGCTTTCTATCCAGGAGCGTTCACGAGTGTTTGTGAGAAAGAACTCTGCACGTTCAGGGATTCTCTCTCCAAGTTTAACAGACTCAACGCGGTGGTTCTTGGAATCAGCGTGGACAGTCCGTTCGCAAACAAGGCCTTCGCTGAGAAAAACCACATCACGTTCGATCTGCTCTCCGACTTCGGCGGAAGGGTGGCTTCACAGTACGGTGGTGTCCACGAGAACTTTCTGAATATCCCCGGCTACACCGCTGCGAAGAGGGCTGTTTACGTGGTAGACGGAGGCGGAACGATAGTTTATTCCTGGGTTTCCGAAGATCCAGGTAAGGAACCACCCTACGAAGAAATAGAAGAAGCGCTCGAGCGTCTTTCAAAATAAACATCTCGATGATTTTTCCGATAAGAAAATAGGGGTGATACCATGAGAGTAGAAGGGATCGGCTACAACCCCGTTTATCAAAGTTATGCTCAGCAGCGCACTACCCCCGTTTCAACAGCTGGTAGTTCTCCTGTCATGACAAAAGAGCAGATGGAGCAGATACTCTTCTTCTCCCTTTATCAGCAAACGGGTCTGAACGTGAAGCTCGTGAGAATTGCAGGAGAACTCTACGGAAAGATGATGGACCAGCTGGCCTGAAGGGGACCTCCCCTTCAGGTTTCAAGGGGGGAAATAGGAGATGGTGGAAGAGCTCCTCGGAAAAGCACTGGCACGAAAAAGATCCCTGAGGAAAGATGAGACGATCGATGTGTTCAATCGGGTGACTTACTTTTTCCCAAAAGATTTCGTCATCACGAACTATCCCAGAAATCCGGTGGCTGTGTTCAATCCTGGAGCGGTTCTCGTTGGCAAAGCACTTCATGTTTTTCCCCGTTTGATTTTCGATTACTACAAGTACGTTTCGTCTATTGGTCATTTTATAGTGAACATCGACGATCTGTTGAATGGAGAAGTAAAAAAACCATTGGAAATGGAAGTTGTATTCTGGCCGAGAGATATTCAGGAGTTTCTGGGGTGCGAAGATCCGAGGGTGTTCTTCAGAAATTCCCGTTTCGAGCTTCTCTACACAGCGAAAGGATACAAAGACTGGTCACAGGAAGGAAAGCCCCACACCGATTTTCTTGCGTACGCCGTTCTCGATGAGGATCTGAACCTGATTGAGAAGAGATACATATCGATAAAAAGTACGCTGGGTGAGTATGTGCCGGTTTCCATGAAAGACAGTTCTTTTGTGGAGTCGAACGTTATCTTGACGAGATTGACGGTTGGTGATGCCAAGGTCTGCTGGAGAGGAAGGCTCGAAGGAAGTTACATAGATCTGTATTCGCTCGATCCCGTCTTTTTCCCGGAAGAGTGGGAGACGAAAGTTGGATGGTCAACGAACACTGTTGAAGTGAAGGAAGGTTATCTGGTGGGATGGCACGCTGTTCTCAAAGATCTCACCTACAAAAACGGTCTGGCACTCGTGGATGGCAGGGGAAGGCTCCTCGGTACCACGAATTACGTTCTCTCACCAAAAGGTGTGATTGAGGAGTACGGAGACAGAATAAGGGTGATATTCGGGTGTGGGCTCGTCGTCTATGAAGGAAGAGTGATATGGATAGGCGGTGTTTCCGATTGGGCGATAGGTGTTTTTGAGACGAGTGAAAGAGAGATCATGAATTTAATGAAAGAAGCAACATGAATTTAACAGTGCGGTGGTATCGTATCTTTGTGAGGTGAGACAATGGGTAGTTTCGTACTCTTTGAGCAAGGAATTCTCAGCGATATGATAATGTGCACTACGATCAAAAGCCGGCCCCTCGAAGGACCGGGAGTTTTCGTGTGAGCAGTGAGACTGAAATCGAGGGGCCGGCCGGATGGTCGGCCCCTTTTGTTTTATAGGGAGGTGAGGAGATGAGGATTGCTGCAGGAGCTCCTGTCCTTGCGTCGGGAAGGTTCAAGAGAGTGGGCTTGAAGAACGGATACACGCTTTTGGTGGATAGATCTGCTGTTCTCCCGGAAGAACTTTCATTGAACGGATCTCCCCTCGAAAAGAACGGAGCGATCCTCGTGGATGCTCTCAAAGAGTCTGATTTTGCTCTGGAAAGAGATGGGAAGTTCTTCCTGAAGATATCACAGCCGATCGTGGTTCATTTCTTTGAAGGCATAAGTGTTAAGATCTTCCCTGAACTCACACCGTCTGTGTGCGTCACCGGAGTATTCGCTGGTGGGAAAGGAATACTCGTTCTTGGAAAAGAGGAAGCGATATGCGACAGGGTAGTAGATTCGTTTGAAGATTCCGTGAGAAACTCCTATGACATTCCAAAGTTCTTGAAAGATGTCAGAGAAAATTCTGGAATATTGGGAATAGTTGCGATTGCGGGGAAAGTAGTGGGAACGTGGGCGAAGGGAAAACTGGACGTTCTTTGATCGAAAGGTCCGCTCCGAGGAGCGGACCAGATCAGAACTTTAGAAGAATCAAAGCCTCCGGGTTGACAACCTGGAAGGTGAACGTCTCCGTTATGAAAAGCCTCACCGCGTCTTTTTCTCTGTCTTCGTACCCTATCGAGAGATCCTGTCCGAGGATCAATTTGAAATCTCCTCCACGTTCGGAAACGACGAGGGCATCCTCGATCCTCGGTGTGGTTATGATCTTGCCACCCCTGAGGCATTCTTCCACTCTCTTCTCGAGGGGGTAATGCCCTGCCTCTTCCTTCAGGAAGCTGACCCATCTGTCCGTGTTTATGACGAGTGTGTAAGGGCCCTCTATACCATCTTTTGAGAAGATCGAAAGAGCCCTCACTATGGCTTCGAGGAGGTCTTTCGGTGTGCTTCCACATTCGATTTTCCTCTCTTCGAAGGAAAGAAGGCCTTTAACACCCGATTTTTCACATCCTCTGAATATCACTTCGTCTTCAAATTCCGCAACCTTTCTCACCGTTTCTTCTAAGCTGGAAAGATCCACGTTCGGTTTTCCTCTCTCGAGGTTGTCGAGTTCCCACAGATCGAGAGTGAACGTTGCCCTCAGTTCGATGAGCGGCAGAGACTTCCTCAATCCCCACTTCACCACTTCGTTCTCGTCTGAAAGCACCTCAACTTCCCCGAGTGGATGGGCAGCGTACTCCCAGCCGTAGGGACCTTCCACATCGACGAATTTCCTTCCGTAGAGCTGTGTTTTGAAGATCTCTCTTGCTCTGTTGTCTATCTCCTGCCACTGTTTTTCTGTCAGAGGAGCAAAGGATCTTTTCAGAAATTCCATGTTCACCACCCCTTTCAGAGCTTCCTTATGCCGAGGTCTCCACCCGTGTTTTCTGATCCACCGGACGTTTCTTCTTCGATTTCTGTGATCGGCTTGTCCGTGAACAGGTAAGTTCTGAGTGCCTCATCCCAGCCGGGCATGTTCCTTCTCAGCCACTCAAGTAGCATTGCTGCGTGCTCCATCTCCTCGTCTCTGTTGTGTTCGAGTATTTTTCTCACGGTTTCGTCTTTCGTGGTGACAACCCTCTGATGGTACCAGGCGACCGCCTCTATCTCTTCTTTCAGGCTGTTCAGAGCTCTCACGAAGTCTCTGTCCTTCCCCGTGAGTTCGGAAACTGGTTCGTGGTACTGATCTGCCATTTCCTTTCACCTCCGTTGAACGCTTTCTAAAATGAAACCTCCATTTAAATTGTATCACACAAAAATCCTTTAAAATTGAGGTTGAAAAAATGAATATCGAAAACCTTCCCCAGGGGGAGCTCCTATTCCGGGGCTGAGAGGAGGACGGAAGTCCTCGACCCCAAGAACCTGATCCGGGTAATGCCGGCGGAGGGATCGGGGAAGGAGGAAATAAAAAACCTCCGCTCGGCGGAGGTTTTTATTTTTACTAAGGAGGTGTGTCTATGAGAGATGTGTTGATCTCCAGACTCATCGTTGAGAGGTATTTTGAAAAACTCAGAAATAGTCTGGAGCTGGATGTTGCGATCGTGGGAGCGGGACCGAGCGGTCTCACGGCAGCGTACGAGCTGGCAAAGAACGGTTTTAAAGTGGCCGTGTTCGAAGAGAGAAACACCCCGGGAGGCGGTATCTGGGGTGGAGGAATGATGTTCAACGAGATCGTGCTGGAGAAAGAACTCGAGAACTTTCTGAAGGAGGTAGAAATCGAATACGAAGTGAAAGAAGACCACATAGTGGTGGATTCCGTGCATTTCGCTTCGGGACTTCTCTACAGAGCAACGAAGGCAGGAGCCATTGTCTTCAACAACGTTTCGGTTGAAGATGTGGCAGTCCAGAACGGTAGGGTCTGTGGAGTGGTGGTGAACTGGGGTCCAACGGTGAGACTCGGGTTGCACGTCGATCCCATAACAGTGAAGGCTTCGTTCGTTGTGGATGGCACCGGTCACCCCGCGAACGTGGTTTCACTTCTTGCAAAGAGAGGTCTCGTAGAGATGAAAACAGAATTTCCTATGGACGCCGATGAAGCGGAAAAATTCGTGGTAGATAACACCGGTGAGATCTTCCCGGGGCTTCTCGTCTCAGGGATGGCGGTCTGCGCTGTTCACGGCGGACCGAGGATGGGTCCCATCTTCGGTGGAATGATTCTGTCCGGTCAGAAAGTGGCGAGAATCGTGAGTGAAAGGTTGAGGTGATATCATGACCCAGATGGAAATGGCCAGAAAGGGTGTTGTTTCCGACGAGATGAAAAAGGTGGCGGAGTACGAGGGAGTGGATGTCGAGATCGTCAGGCAAAAACTTGCGGAAGGCAGAGCGGTTCTTCCAAAGAACAAACTCCACAGGATAGAAAGGCCAATGATCGTTGGAGAAGGTTTCAGTGTGAAGGTGAACGCGAACATAGGAACCTCCCAGGGATTTTCTTCGCTCGAAGAGGAAAAGGAAAAGGCAAGAGTGGCGATAGAATACGGTGCTGACTCCCTCATGGTCCTCTCCACGTGGGGGGACCTGAGGGAGATCAGAAGGGCCATCGTGGAGATGTCGCCCGTTCCAGTTGGTTCGGTGCCCATATACGATTCCGCCGTGAGGAGTTACCAGATGAAAAAGAACGTGGTGGATTTTTCGGAGAAGGACTTCTTCGATATGGTCATAGCACACGCGGAAGATGGCATAGACTTTATGACGATCCACGTCGGTGTGACGAGAAGGGTGCTTGATAGGATAAAAAGTTCAAGGCGGGTTTTGAAGATCGTGAGTAGAGGCGGAGCGATCATCGCGGGATGGATGATAAAGAACAACAAGGAAAATCCGTTCTACGAACACTTCGATGAACTCTTGGACATCGCAAAAGACTACGATATCACTCTGAGTCTTGGCGACGGCATGAGACCCGGAGCTGTGGTGGACGCGAGCGACGCCCAGCAGTTCGAAGAGCTGTTCGTGATGGGAGAACTCGTGGAGAGAGCGAGGGAAAAAGGGGTCCAGGTGATGCTGGAAGGGCCGGGGCACGTTCCTCTGAACGAGGTGGAGATGAACGTGAGGCTCATGAAAAAGATCGGAAAAGGAGCCCCCATCTTCCTTCTGGGACCTCTTCCAACGGACAGAGCCATGGGCTACGATCACATAGCCTGCGCGATAGGTGGTGCGCTGGCTGGCTACTACGGAGCCGATTTCCTCTGTTATGTGACTCCTTCAGAGCACATCTCGCTTCCGGATGTTGAAGACGTGAGAGAAGGTGTGATAGCCTCTAAGATAGCGGCTATTGTCGCGGATGTGGCGCGCGGAAACAAAAAAGCCTGGGAGCTTGAGAAAAAGATGGCCCTCGCAAGAAAGAACTTCGACTGGGAGACGATGTTCAGCCTTTCGCTGGGAAAGGACGTTGCGAAGAAGAAATACGAGGAAAGACCGTACCCCGACAAAGGCTGTTCTATGTGTGGACCATTCTGTGCGATAAAGATAGCGGAGGAGTTCTCTTGAGAAAAGGTGTATCCACGAGCATCATAAGAAGCAATCCCGATCTGCTTGAAGCACTCCCGAAAGCAGAACTTTACGAACTGGGTTTTTTCAAGGCGGAAGACCTCGAGAAGGTCCTCCGCTTTTTTCACGACAAAAATTTTGGAATCCACGCTCCTTTCATCTACAGATACAGATACCACCATCCGAATCCGACCTCTCTGAACGAGGAAGAAAGAGAGGACACCTTTTCTGTGAACAAAAAATGCGCTGAGCTTGCCAGGAAGATCGGCGCAGAATACATGATAATTCACTTCCCAAATGCCCTTCAGAAAGAAAACTGGCTTTCTGTTTACAGAGAGGTGGAGAGAGAATTCTCCGAGCTTGCGGGTGTCATCAGCGTTCGAGTGGAGAACGTTTATGGAAACGATCATTTCCACTCCGCTGAAGATTACAGGACCTTTCTTGAAAACACAGGTTGCAAGATGTGCGTTGACATCGGCCATCTTCTTCTAGACGCTGAGGTTTACGGTTTTTCTCCCATCGAATTCATAGAAAAACTCTCTGATTTTGTAGAAGAATTTCACATTTACTACGCGGATTTCGAAACCTACAAAAAATGCCATCACGCTCCCTGGGGTGAATCGAAAGAGTTTCTTGAAGTGCTGGAGTTCATAAAGGATTTCGACGCGGATTTCGTTCTGGAGCCGACACCGGAATGTGAAGAAGGTCTGGAAAAACTCTTCGAATACTGGAGGGATCTCTAATGGTTCTTGTAGTTGCGGGTTTCGATCCTTCGGGAGGTGCGGGGATAATTCAAGATGTGAAGGTTCTCTCGGCTCTCGGTGTGAAAACTCATGCGGTGATCTCAGCTCTGACCGTGCAGAACGAAAACCGGGTGTTTTCAGTGAACTTCAGAGACTGGGAAGAAATGAGAAAAGAAATAGAAGTCCTGACACCTCCGCGGGTGATAAAGGTAGGACTCTCTGCACCGGAGACGGTGAAAAGACTGAGGGAAATGTTCCCGGATTCAGCGATCGTCTGGAACGTGGTACTCGAATCGTCCTCGGGTTTCGGGTTTCAGGATCCGGAGGAAGTGAAGAAATTCGTGGAATACGCTGACTACGTGATCTTGAACAGTGAAGAAGCGAAAAAACTCGGCGAATACAATAACTTCATCGTCACTGGCGGGCACGAAAAAGGCAACACGGTGAAAGTGAAATATAGAGATTTCGTTTTTGAAATTCCCAGAGTTCCTGGAGAGTTCCATGGAACAGGTTGTGCCTTTTCCAGTGCCGTTTCGGGATTTTTAGCGATGAGCTATCCGGTGGAAGAGGCCATCAGATCCGCCATGGAACTTTTGAAAAAAATTCTTGAAAGATCCTCAGGTGTGGTGGAGACGGAAAAACTCCTTCGGGACTGGTACAGGTACGACACTCTGAACACACTCGATGAGATTCTTCCAGAGTTCCTCGAGATCGGCCATCTCACGGTGCCGGAGGTGGGGCAGAACGTTTCCTACGCTCTCCCGTGGGCGAAGAACGAATTCGAGGTGGGAAAGTTCCCCGGAAGGATAAGACTCAAAGAAGGAAAAGCGGTGGCGGTGTCCTGTGCTTCTTTCAAAGACAGATCTCACACGGCACGTATGGCTGTCACGATGATGAGGTATCATCCTCATATGAGGTGTGTGGTGAACGTTCGCTACGAAAGAGAGTACGTTGAAAGGGCAAAGAAAAGAGGGTTGAAGGTTTTCCACTACGATCGGTCGAAAGAGCCGAAGGAGGTTCAGGAGAAAGAGGGGCAGTCCATGGTGTGGATGATCGAACAGGCGATAGCGGAGTTGAAATCACCTCCAGATGTGATATATAATGAAGGTTGGTGGGGAAAAGAAGCGATGATAAGGGTGTTCGGAAGAAATCCAAAAGAGGTTCTTGAAAAAATAAAACTCATGGTAAGGGAGTGATCCTATGCCGAAGGCAGAGGGAAGGATCTTCGACTTCAAAGGGCACGATGCGATAAGGACAGACTTTCTCGAAGCGATCGATTTCGATGGAAAAGACGAGTACATAAAGATAGAGACCGACGAGTTCTCCGCAGTCTGTCCCTTCTCCGGTCTTCCAGACATCGGGAGAGTGATCATAGAGTATTACCCGGACGGTGGAAAGATCGTCGAACTCAAATCTTTGAAGTACTACTTCGTCAGCTTCAGAAACGTTGGTATATACCAGGAAGAAGCAACGAAGAGAATCTACGAAGATTTGAAGAATCTTCTCAAAACCGACCGAATCAGGGTCACGGTGATCTACAACATAAGGGGTGGCATAAAGACAACCACTCAGATGGGTTCACTGGAGGGGAAAAAGAGTGGAGAAGTCGAATGAAAAGCTCATTCTCCTGACGGGAATATTCGTCTCTGCTTTGACCATATCCAACGTGATCGCAGGAAAACTGGTGAACATAGGGCCTTTCCTTGTCCCGGTGGCGGTTTTGTGTTACCCTATCACGTTCGCCGTAACGGATATCGTATCGGAAGTCTATGGGAAAAGAACAGCCCAGAAGATGGTCTGGACGGGATTCTTCACGTCTCTGATCTTGGTGATCTACTCCCAGATTGCGGTTTTCTATCCTCCCGCTTCCATCTTTGCGAACAATGAGGCCTTCGTGAAGGTTTTTGGATCAACTCCGAGGATCGTGCTCGCAAGTATTCTGGCTTACATCATTTCACAAACTCACGACGTCTGGGCCTTCCACTTTTGGAAGAAAGTCACCAGAGGATCACACCTGTGGCTCAGAAACAACCTGTCCACGATGGTCTCCCAGTTCATAGACACGCTCACCTTCATCACCGTGGCGTTCGCTGGAACGATTCCAGGGAACGTGCTTGTTCAGATGATCTTTTCCCAGTACGTGGTGAAGCTGATCATGGCACTGATCGACACACCCTTTGTGTATCTTGGGGTGAAACTGATCAGCGGCCAGTGGACAGTGAAAGAAGGGAGCTGATTTCTTTGATAGTTGCAAGGGGGCTAACCAGGAAGTTCGGGGATTTCACCGCGGTCGATCACATCGATCTTTCGGTGAGGCCGGGGGAGATATACGGCTTTTTGGGACCGAACGGTGCGGGGAAAACCACCACAATAAAGATGCTCACCGGAGTTTTGAAACCAACGGAAGGAGAAGTGGAAATCCTCGGCATGAAAATGAGCACCCACGAGATCGAGATAAAGAAGAGTATCGGTGTGATACCGGACGAGCCAAAGATCTATTCGCATCTGACGGGGAAGGAGTTTCTGGATTTCATCATCGAGATCTACGATCTGAAAGAAGAAGAGATCGATAAGAGGATAGCGGAGCTCTGCGAAGCCTTCAAAGTGGATTACCTCGGAAAAAGAGTAGGTGAGATGTCCCACGGTATGAAACAGAAGCTCATGCTGGTCAGCGTTTTCATGAGGAGGCCGAGAGTGATATTTCTCGATGAACCGACGGTAGGGCTCGATGCGAAGAGTGCAAGGATATTGAAACTCCTTTTGAGAAAGTACGCTGACGAGGGAGCCGCAATATTTCTCACCACCCACATATTGGAGATCGCAGAAAAGATGTGCGATAGGATAGGCATTATAAACAAAGGCAGACTGATAGCGGAAGGTACCATGGAAGAGCTCAGAAAGCTCGCCGGTCAGAAAGAAGCCAGTCTGGAGGATCTGTTCCTCCAGCTCACCGCGGAGGGAGAAGAGATAGAAGAGATCATGAAGGAGCTGTGAAAGTCAGCTGCCCTCCCCCTGAAGGAGGGCTTGCTCTACCTCACGAGGAGGGAGCATTAGGCCGGCTGACATCGGCCCTTAAGAGATTTTCAAGATTGACCTGCTGGTCTTTGGCAAGAACTTTTAGAGCTATGTTGATTGCACCAACTATGTCTGCGTGTTCTTCGTAGCCGCAGTTTTGACATATAAAACGCTCTCCATGGTCTGGTCTGTTTTCTTTAGAGACGTGACCACACACAGGACATGTCTGAGATGTATATGCTGGATCGACCTTCTCGGACTGAACTCCATAGTAGAGCTTTGATTTGTACTCTATCTTCTGCTGAAGACTTGCAAATGGCCATTGCTCTGACTGTCTTCTTGCTTCCTTGTCTTTACCACGGTAGGTGATTCTGTTGGCTTTGATGTAAGTAAGGTCTTCGAGAACGAACTTGGCACCAGGATGGTTTGTGATGAGCTTTTTTGCAATGATGTGCAGTACGTTCTCAGTGAACCGTTTCTCTCGCCTGCTGATCCTGGCAAGTTTTCTCTTAGCAGAGCGAGTGCCTTTTGACATGAGCTCAGAGCGCAGACGCTGATAGTGTTGTTTTCTTTGTTTGAACTCTTCAGGAAGGTCTATCAAATACCTGGTGCCTCTGGTAGAAGCAACAGCAACAATGTGTCTTTCTCCAACGTCAACACCGACGATTTCTTTCGGTGGCTGCTCCTGAACTTCAAGTGTTACGGGAACAAGCAAGAAAAAGGTTTTGGATGATTTGTCGTAAGTCAGTATCGGATCGCCGATCTTGCCAGACTCGAGGTACTCAAAGTGTTTGGACCAGCCTTTCATCGGGATCCATTTGATTCGTCCTTGAAGCGTGGACAAAGAAGCATGCCACTCTCCGTTGACTTTTTTGAAGCTTGCAGTTCGGTTGTATGTGTATTTGACGATCAGGCTCTTTCGCTTCGGTGGTTTATCCCAGAATTTCTTGACTGCTTTCGAATCGGGTTTTCGACGCTTGAGTTCTTTGAACTGAGCCCAGAGAGTTTTGTACATTGCAGAAACGTCTCTGTTCACATTGATGGCTATTTGAGCTGGAAGGCTGAACTTTTCACGAATTGTGCTGTAGTAAAGTCTATGGAGCTTTTTAACGTTCGTCGATTTATCCTTGAAGTTTTGTTCGAGCACATAGTTGACGGCGTTTGTGTAAGCCGTCGCAATATCCAGGAACTGCTGTTTTTGGTCTTTGCTAAGTTCAAGTTTGAATCTACAGGTCAGAGTTACAGTCATTTGTTCAATCACCTCGTCTATATATTAACACTATTGAATCTGGAGGTGGTACACATGTCTGCTTCCTCCCAATCCCCTAAAGGGGATGGGTCTCCGCAGACAATTTCTATGAGAAAACTTTCTGTTTTGCTCAGATACGCTCCGGCTCGTGGGAGGAAAGGGTTGTACTCTGTTCTCATCTCCGTTTTGATGACAGGTTTTCTGTTCTACTCGCTCATGGGGAACAATTTCAAAGCGATACTCGAAGAGTTCGGAGAAGAAGCCTTCTCTGCTTCACTTTCTTTTTCGACCACCATGTTTTCTGTGATGTTTCTTCTCGGTGTGTCTTTTTATCTTTCCAATTCGTTCGTTCTGGAGGGAGAGATCGAGTTTCTGCTCACCCTTCCCATTGAAAGGAGCACGATAGTGATCTATCAGCTGTTGATATCCCTCTTCTATCAGTTCTTCATTCTCATAATGATGGTTCTTAATTTCCTCATGTATTCTCTTTTGATGAACAACTGGATGCCCTTCGTCACCGGAGTGTTTCACACCGTTTTTCTGCTCCTCGGGGGAGCCATTCTTTCAGTTCTGTTTGGAAGACTCTTGAGAACCTCGCTGTCACGGAAGCTTTACTCGCTGATTCAACTTCTTGCCGTGTTCCTGTTTCTGATACTCGTCAATCTCCCTGATTTCTCCGTATCTTTTGGAAGATGGTTCATCTCAAACTGGAACGTTTTCGCGTACGCTGTTTTTTCAAGGGAAAATCCGATCTTTCTTCTCTATGAAATTCTGATATGTCTTGGAACTTTCCTCGTCTTTCGGATGATCTCCAGAACCGTCGTGTTCGAACCTGTTCTGCGTAAAGAAAGAATGCCCGCTGAAAAACCCACGAGGTTTCCGGGTAAGGGGTTTTTCAAGAAGGATCTCATCACGCTCCTCCGGGAAGAAAGATCGCTCTACCTTCTTTTGTACCCAATCGGTTTTGGTGTTCTCATGACGTTCGTTGGAAGTCCCGATTTTGGGTTGATCTTTGCAATCGGGATCGCAGCGCTCTACAATGCGACGATGAGCGCTATGTTGTGGAGAAAGGAAATGGAAGTGTGGCCGCTTCCGAAGGTTTTACCCGTCAAGACGAGTGAAGTGATGATTTCGAAGATACTCGTTTCATCTCTGCTGAACTCGGCTGTCGTTTCTGCTTTTGTGATCTTTCTGGCGGTTTATCAAAAGCGTGTGTTCTACATTTTCTTCGTACCGGCGAGTTTGAGTCTGTTTCTTCTCGTCTCAGCCCTTGGTCTGCTTCTTTCTAAATGGGAAAAAACAGGAAGTCTCACGAATCCAGCGAAGGTCTTTTCTGGTCCTGAAATACTCCTTCTACAGCTTGTGGCCATAGGGGTTGTCGGTGTGCTCGGATACGCTCTTTCAACGGGTTCTCACCTGATGTTCTTCTTGATCCTGTTAGCCACCGTGGTGGGAAGCGTCTTTGGATTCATCTGGGCATTCAAGCGTATCGTCTTTCGCGCTGAACGACTCGAGGAATGAGATCCTCTCAAAGGGGGTCACATTTTCTTTTTGACCGAGAATCTGAGAGCACTTCACGGCTTCTTCGAGAATTTCTTTCTTAGACTTTCCAAGGAGAAGATGGTGCACGAAGACGATGTCGAACAGATCTCCCAGTCCGATCGAGTGAGGATATGAAATGCCGTTTCCTGGAACGTACACTTCTCCCCATCTTGCCCCTTTCGAACCCATCTTCACAACGTCGCACCTTCTGAAAGAACACTCGCACTCGTTTCCTATCACGAGCGCGTTCAAATCGGTGGTGGCGAATCTTGCACCTGGTCCCACGTCCAGAATCACGTTTTTGGTGTTTTCACAGATCTTTCTTATCGTTTTTTCTGAAATCTCTCCAGTCGCGAAAACAAGGTCGTATTCGCTCAAAGAAGGCAGTTTCATCTCTTTTCTGTTCACACCCGGGTCAACAGCGAGGGGCTTTCCATTATGGGCAATGAAGATTCCAGTTTTTCCACCTTGAATGGTGAACATGTGTGAAGTGTCAAAACTTGCCTTTTTCAGGATTTCTGTTGTTTGTTTTCCTCTCCAGTCATCCCCGATGTTCGAGTAGAAGTCAACGGTGTGACCCAAAAGAAACAGGCCATAGGCTACGTTGAGGCCGGATCCTCCCGGTGATTCCTTTATGATCGAAGAGTGTGGATTCTCACCGAAGATGAAGATATCCCAGAAAGTACCACCCACAACGGCTATCTTCAAAACGGAAACCTCCCATGGTAGAATCTTTTAAAAAACGGAGGGAAAGAGAATGGATCTCTGGAAATTATACCAGCCCGGCACACCAGCGGCGATCGTGGCGTGGGGACAGCTGGGAACACCTCATGCCAAAACCACCTACGGACTTCTAAGGCACAGCAGACTCTTCAAACCCGTTTGTGTAGTCGCGGAACACGAAGGGAAAATAGCGAGTGACTTTGTGAAGTCCATTCGATACGACGTGCCCGTGGTCTCCTCTGTTGAAAAGGCGAAAGAAATGGGAGCTGAGGTTCTGATAATTGGAGTGTCGAACCCTGGTGGATATCTGGAAGAGCAGATAGCGACACTCGTAAAAAAAGCACTCTCGCTCGGTATGGATGTCGTTTCTGGTCTTCATTTCAAAATCTCACAGCAAACAGAATTTCTGAAGATTGCCCATGAAAACGGTGCGAGAATAATAGACGTTCGCATTCCACCCCTCGAGCTCGACGTTCTCAGGGGAGGTATATACCGAAAGAAGATAAAAGTCGTCGGTGTATTCGGAACTGACTGCGTGGTGGGTAAAAGGACCACCGCTGTTCAGCTCTGGGAAAGAGCTCTGGAGAAGGGGATCAAAGCGGGTTTTCTCGCAACAGGACAGACAGGGATCCTCATAGGAGCGGATGCGGGGTACGTGATCGACGCTGTTCCCGCGGATTTCGTTTCCGGTGTGGTGGAAAAAGCTGTTCTGAAACTCGAAAAAACGGGAAAAGAGATCGTCTTCGTGGAGGGACAAGGAGCCCTGAGACATCCCGCTTACGGCCAGGTCACCCTCGGTCTTCTGTACGGTTCCAATCCTGACGTGGTTTTCTTGGTACACGATCCGAGCAGAGACCATTTTGAATCTTTCCCGGAAATTCCAAAAAAACCGGATTTTGAAGAAGAAAGAAGGTTGATAGAGACTCTCTCTAACGCGAAGGTGATAGGTGGGGTGTCTCTCAACGGAAAATTTGAAACGGATCTTCCTGTTTACGATCCGTTCAACACAGAAGACCTCGACGAGATGCTGGAGAGGGCAATGGTATGGTAGACGTTGTAATGGCACCATGCTCACCTGTGGAGTGTAGAACGGCGGTTGTGATAGATGTTCTGAGGGCAACTAGCACCATTGTGACCGCTCTTTCGAACGGTGCTTCCGGTGTGATACCCGTGAAAACCATCGAAGAGGCTCTGAAGAAGAGAAAAGAAGGTGTTCTGATCTGTGGAGAGAGAAACGCACAAAAACCAAAAGGATTCGACCTTGGAAATTCCCCTCTAGAATACAGGAAGGAAAAGATATCAGGAAAAACCATCGTTCTCACGACCACAAACGGCACTCAGGTGATAGAGAGAATCAGAAGTGAAGAGATAATAGCGGCTTCTTTTTTGAATTTGTCAGCGGTCGTTGAGTATTTGAAAAGCAAAGAAGACATACTGCTCGTGTGTGCTGGAACGAACGGCAGATTCTCCCTGGAAGATTTTCTACTCGCTGGCGCGGTAGTGAAGAGGCTAAAGCGAAACGATCTTGGGGACGGCGCTCGCGCGGCGGAGAGGTATTTTGAGTCTGTGGAAAACACAAGGGAGGAGATCAAAAAACACTCCTCCCACGCGAAAAGGCTGATTTCCCTTGGGTTCGAAAAAGATGTTGAATTCTGCACGACTGAGGATCTTTTCAAGACAGTACCTACCCTCGTGAACGGTGTGTTCATTCTGAAAGAATTTCCGTGAAGTGCTTTGCGTTCGCTCCCATTCTTCTACACAGGTTTTTCAAAACGGTCTTTGGACCAACTTCAATGAACTCGGTTACTCCCATTTCCTTCATGGTGTCAACCGACTGTTTCCACAGAACCGGCCCTGTGATCTGTTCGATTATGTTTCTCTTTATCTCTTCAGGATTTTCCGTTGGTTTTGCTGTCGAGTTCATAACGATGGGCCATCTCGGCTTTTTGAAGTCCACCTTCTCCACTTCTTCCTTCATTTTCTCCCTGGCGTACTCCAGAAACGGTGTGTGAAACGGGCTTGAAACCATGAGTTCCACGACGCGACGGGCCCCCTTATCTTTGAGAATCTCCATTGCCTTTTCCACCGATTCCTTCAACCCACTGATCACAACCTGATCGTGGGAGTTGTAGTTTGCTATGTAAACTCCTTCGATAGAGTTCACCACTTCCTCTATGTTTTCAATGTTGAGTCCTATGACAGCGGCCATCGTTCCTTTTCCCGGTTCCAGTGCCTTCGACATGTACTCTCCCCTTTTTCTCACAAGATAAAGCCCCGTCTCGAAATCGTAGACCCCTGCCACTGCCAGGGCGGTGTACTCTCCGAGGCTGTGTCCTGCCACAACATCGGGCAGGATACCTCTCTTTTCCAATTCGAGAAAAGCGATGTAACTCGTTATGTAGATCGAAGGCTGGGCGTTCTCTGTGAGTTTCAGTGTTTCTTCGTCACCGTTCATGATCTCCGTGATATCAAAGCCCAGTACCTTTTTCGCTCTTTCGAATATTTCTTTCGAAGACTCGTAAACGGAAAAGTCCTTCGCCATTCCAGAGTACTGCGATCCCTGTCCGGGAAAGACAAACGCTTTCACCGTTCCACCTCCAGTTTCTTGAGCCTCAGCGCTATCAAGGCAGCAACGACCAGTTTTATCAGATCGAACCAGACGAAGGGAACGAATCCCACGGAAATTGCCTTCCTGATGTCGTGAACGTAGAAGTTCAATACAAAGACACCGAGCGCATAGATGATGCAGAGCCCCGCTACTCCGGAAGCGAGATACCAGGCGAAACTTTCCTTCTTTTCAGCCAGAAGGCCGATCACGAACGCTCCGAGGATGAATCCGAAGAGGTACCCACCAGTTGGCCCCACAAGGACCTGCGCACCACCTTTGAAATTCGCAAAGACGGGAAGTCCCATGGCTCCAAGCAGAACGTACGTTGCGACTGCAAGAGTTCCGTATTTCTTTCCCAGAACGTATGCTGAAAGAAAGACGAAGAACACCTGAAGGGTAAAGGGAACAGGCCCCAGAGGGATCGAGATCCATGCCCCCACCACGATGAGAGCTGTGAAAATCCCTGCCTTTACGAGCTGTTTCATCCTCCAATGTACCCCCTCAGCTTCTCCACCGTTTCTTTGAACTCCTTCAGGATATCCTCTATGATCTGCTTCACCGGTTTTATCTCATCGATCAAACCGGCGCTCTGTCCTACCATGAAGGATCCTCTCTCCAGATCGCCTTCAACAACCGCTCTTCTGAGACTTCCCACCAGCATTTCTTCAGCCTGCATGGGGTTTTCAAACTCCATCTCCTGGATCTTCCTCGCAAAGGGAGTTCTGAGAACGCGCGCGGGGTGTCCAAGTTTGGCTCCCGTCACAACGGTGTCTCTTATGGAGGCCTTGACGATCTTTTCTTTGTAAACCGGGTGCACGTCGCTTTCTACACTCGCCACAAACCTGGTTCCCATCTGAACGGCTTCCGCTCCGAGTGCGAAGGCTGCTGCCATACCTCTTCCGTCGGCGATGCCTCCCGCTGCGATCACGGGGATGTTCACACTCCTGGAGACTTTGTTGACGAGAACGAAGGTTGTGACTTCACCTATGTGTCCACCGGACTCCATCCCTTCCGCTATCACCGCATCCGCTCCCGCTCTTTCCACCATCTTTGCCAGAGAGTCGGAAGCGACAACGGGTATCACCTTTGTTCCGTTTTCCTTGAGTTCCCTTATGTACTTCGTTGGGTTTCCCGCACCGAACGTGACGACGGGTACTTTCTCTTCTATGCACACCTTGACGAGATCGTCTGCCCACGGAGACACGAGGATTATGTTCACACCGAAAGGTTTGTCCGTCTTCTGTTTGAGCTCGGAGATCGCTTTCCTCAGGTCGTCCGGTTTCATGGCTCCGGATCCGATGATTCCAAGTCCTCCTGCTTCCGATACCGCTGCTGCGAGGGTGGGAGTTCCCGCCCAGGCCATTCCACCCATGAGGATTGGATGCTCTATTTCCAGAAGATCTGTCACTCTTGTTCTCACGGTCATTTCTTTTTCACCCCCAGCAAAAGCCTGGCTTTCGCCACGATTTTGTCATCGACCTTTGCGACTCCTTCCACCTGAACCGTTCCGAGTTTTTCACCGAGCTTTCTCACTTCGTAGATCAGCCTGTCACCCGGACGTACCTCCTTTTTGAAACGCGCTTCGTCTATTCCAAGAAACAGGGGAATTCCTTCTACACTCTTCAAAAGGAGAATTCCTGCGGTCTGAGCAAGGCCCTCTACGATGAGAACACCCGGGTATATCGGATACTCCGGGAAATGCCCCTGAAAGACGGGATCGGAAATGCTGATGTTCTTGAAGGCGACGATTCTGTCTTCTGATTCTTCTATCACGCCGTCAACGAGGAGAAATGGATACCTGTGCGGAAGGATCGACTTCACGTAATCTATGTTCATGATTCATACCTCCCCACCACGATGGACACGTTGTGCCCGCCAAAACCGAAGGAGTTCTTTATAAAGTTTTTGATCTCCATCTGAACGGGCTCTTTACCAACAAGACCGGTTCCTTTCGCTTCGTCGATCGGATTGTCAAGGTTCGGCATGCCGTGGACGAAAGAGTTCTGCATCTGAAGGATGGCAAGAACGAGTTCGGAAGCACCGGCAGCACCAAGGAGATGTCCTATAAGGGCTTTCGAAGAGTTTATGGCGACGTTCTTTACATGTTCTCCAAGGACTTTCTTTATCGCTTTGAGTTCCGCTTCATCACCTGCTGGTGTGCTTGTGGCGTGACAGCTCACGTAGTCGATGTCTTCGACAGCCAGACCGGATTCTTTCAGGGCGAGTTTCATGGCTTCTGCTGCCCCTCTGCCCTCCGGATCTGGAGCGCTGAAGTGGTACGCGTCGTCCGTCATACCCACTCCCTTGATCTCCGCGAGAATTTTCGCTCCTCTCGATTTTGCCACTTCCTCGGCTTCGAGTATGAGAACCGCACCGCCTTCACCCATCACAAAGCCGTCTCTGTCTTTATCGAACGGACGGGAAGCACGCTTTGGATCGTCGTTCCTCCTTGAGAGTGCTCTCATGTTGGCAAACCCGGTGATGGGAAGTGGAGCAATCGTTGCCTCGGTTCCCCCGACGACTGCCACATCCGCGTACCCGTGTCTTATGAGGAGAGCACCGAGAGCCACCGCGTGGAGAGAAGAAGCACAGGCGCTCACAGAAGAGAAGTTCGGTCCTTTCAGTCCGTATTCCATTGCAACGACACCGGAAGCCATGTCGATGAGGATCATCGGAATCAAGAACGGACTGACTCTGCCTGGACCCTGACTCAGGAATTTGTTGTTCTCGCTGTCGAGCGTCAGAAATCCTCCCATGCCGGATCCTATGATGGTGGCCGTCCTGTCGGCGTACGGCTCGAAATTTATACTGGCGTCTTCCACAGCTTCTTTCGTGCTGGCCAATGCGAAATGAACGAAACGGTCTGTTCTTTTGACTAATTTCGGATTTATGTACTCTTCTGGTTTGAAATCCCTCACCTCTGCTGCGATCTGGACAGGAAGGTTAGAAGCGTCAAAAGAAGATATCCGATCTATCGTTACTTTAGTTTCTCTAAGCCCTTCTAAATTTTTCTCTTTTCCAACACCAAAGGGACTCACGATCCCCATACCCGTGATAACTACCCGCTTCAAAATACCACCTCCTGACAAAAAAATCTGGCATGATTATACCATAATCTCACATCGGGTTACAATCCCGATGTGCTCTCATGTTAAGGAAATGAGAAATTTACTCTCCAGGTGATAACATATTGAGGAGAAGGAGGGAATAGGATGAAGAAATACGTGATCGTGACGGGAGGAGTCCTCAGCGGTATTGGGAAGGGAATATTCTCGGCTTCCTTAGCGAGGTTGATGAAAGAACACGGTGTCGATGTGAACGTGTTGAAAATCGATCCTTATCTCAACGTGGACGCTGGTACCATGAATCCCAACCAGCACGGAGAAGTCTTCGTCACCGAAGACGGTTACGAAGCGGATCTGGATCTCGGTCACTACGAGAGATTCCTTGGAAGAGACATGACGAGGCAGAACAACATGACGGCAGGGCAGGTGTACCTTCGCGTCATAGAGAAAGAAAGACAGGGAAAATACCTTGGGAACACCGTTCAGATCGTGCCGCATCTCACCGAGGAGATAAAAGACAGAATAAGGGCGCTCGAGGCGGAACTCCTCGTGGTTGAGATAGGAGGTACCGTTGGAGACATCGAGGGGGAAGTCTTTCTGGAGGCTGTGAGAGAACTCCAGATGGAAGAAGGAAAGGAAAACTTCCTTTTCGCTCACGTCACGTACGTTCCTTACCTTCGAACGACCAACGAGTTCAAGACGAAACCCACTCAACAATCCGTTCAACTTCTGAGAAGAATAGGGATCACACCGGATATGGTCATCGTGAGGAGCGAGTTTCCCCTTGATGTTCCCAGTATGAACAAGGTGGCCCTTTTCTCCGGTGTTCCACGCGATTTTGTGATAAACCTGCCCGATACGAAGAACGTGTATGAAGTTCCAGAAATACTGAGAGATATGGGTTTGCACGAGAAGATTGCTTCCAAATTGAACGTTGAGCTGAAAAAATCCACGTTCAACTGGTCCTATCCCAAAGCTTTCAAACCCTACAGGATAGCGCTCGTTGGAAAATATCTTGGAACAGACGACGCGTACAAAAGCATCATAGAGTCGGTCTTTCTGACAGGAATAGAAAAGCCCACCGTGGTGGACAGTCAGATGCTCGAAGACATGAACGACGAAGAAGTGAAGAGAGTGCTCGACGAATACGATGCCCTCATCATACCCGGTGGATTTGGAAGAAGAGGTGTAGAAG
Source organism: Thermotoga petrophila RKU-1 (assembly GCF_000016785.1). Taxonomy (NCBI): domain Bacteria; kingdom Thermotogati; phylum Thermotogota; class Thermotogae; order Thermotogales; family Thermotogaceae; genus Thermotoga; species Thermotoga petrophila. The sequence continues at coordinate 121,987 of NC_009486.1, read as the reverse complement.
GCAAGATAAAAGCTATAAAGTACGCACGTGAAAACAAGAAGCCCATACTTGGAATATGTCTCGGTATGCAGCTCATGGTCATAGAGTTCGCACGCAACGTATTTGGCTACAAAGAGGCCAATTCCACCGAGTTCGATCCGAACACACCTTATCCTGTTGTGGATCTCATGGAGGAGCAGAAGAGAATATTGAAGCTCGGTGGTACGATGAGGCTTGGAGCCCAAAAGGTGAAAATTTTTCCAAAAACGAAACTCTACGAAGTTTACGGCGGAGTTGAGGAAGTTTCCGAAAGGCACAGGCACAGATACGAAGCCAATGAGGAGGCGTTTCCAGAGCTGTTCAAAAAACCGGGAGAAGAGGGGTACAAGCTCGTCGTGTCTGCGAAATCCGACTTCATAGAGGCTGTTGAGCTTGAAGATCATCCTTTCTTTGTTGGTGTTCAGTTTCATCCCGAGTACAAGAGCAAAGTGGGAGCACCGCACCCGATTTTTGTCTATTTGAGAAAAGTCCTGGAGGGATCACAATGATAGACATGCACCTTCACTCCACGTTTTCCTACGACGGAAAGGCAGAAATAGACGGCATAATCTCTCAAGTGCAGAAGCTCGGCATCGAACATTTCTGTATCACAGATCACTACGAATACGAAAACGGAGAACTCGTTCACGATTTCAACGTTGAAGAGTACTTTCTCACCATGGAGAAATACGATCTTCCGAAGGGAGCGGAGATCAGCTGGGATGGTGTGGGAGAGGCGATTTTTCCCGAGGGTTTCGACTACCTTCTTCTTGGGATACATCGGTACGATGAGAACCTTCCACCGGATGAGCTCGCAAGAGACTATCTTGAGCGAACGCTCTTTGTGATGGAAAGGGTGAAATTCCACACACTTGCACACCTGGACTATCCGGCAAGATACGCGAAGGCAGATTTCAAAGCGAACAGAGATTTGATAGAAAAGATTCTGGTGTTCCTCGTGAAAAACGAAAGGGTCCTTGAAATCAACACCGCTGGTCTCTTCAAGCACGGGAAACCCAACCCGGACTACTGGATAGTGGAGATGTATTACGACCTCGGTGGGAGAGTCGTAACGATCGGCTCGGACGCACACGAATCGCAACATATAGGTCGAGGAATAGAAGAAGTCATGAAAGAACTCAAAAAGTTCGATTTCGAGTACCTCGTCGTCGATGGGAAAAAACTCGTCACCGTGAAACCGAGGTGAAGGAATGGCTTTTCTTTTGAGTTTTCTTTTGAGTCTGTTCGGTGTCTGGTTCTTCGGAAGAATTGCGAAAAGACTGAACATCGTGGACAGGCCGGATGGTGTTCTGAAGCCTCACGGGAGAGAAACACCTTACCTGGGTGGGCTGGGAATATTTGTGGGGGTCCTTCCGTTCTTGTGGAACGACACGGTGGTTCTTCTTTCGGCATCGATCGCTCTTGCTCTGGGATTGATGGATGATCTGTTCTCTATTTCTCCCTTTTCAAGGTTGATCGCAGAATTCGGCATTTCGCTTCTGCTCGTGTGGCGATTCATCGGCCTCGACAATTTACTGGTTTCCGCTTTCTGGTTGTTCTTTGTCGTTGTTCTCATAAATTCCGTGAACATGATGGACGGTATGGATGGGCTCTGTGGAAGTCTTGTGGCTCTGTCGGCGCTCTCCTATTTCTTTCTGGTTAGAGGCGTGTTCTTCGAAAACCTATCTCTCTCCCTTCTCGGTGCATCTCTTGGCTATCTTGTTTTCAATTTTCCACCCGCGAGGATCTTCATGGGCGATGCGGGAAGTTATCTGATGGCTGTTTTGCTATCCGCGATCGTTCTTTCCCAGAATCGATTTGCCTCTTTCGATACATTCCTCACGATGATTTTTCCTCTCTGGATCTTCTTTTTGGATTTTCTGGCGAGTGTTCTGAGGAGGTACAGGAACAAAAAATCGATCTTCAGAGGAGACAGGGATCACATGTACGACAAGCTTTCCCGAAGATTCGGGGTGAAAAGAGCTCTCTTCATCATGATAGCAACGCACGCTGTGTTCTGTGGGTTCAGCTTTGGAGCTCTGGGAAATATCGTAATGAGTGGTGTGACGCTCGTTTTAGCCGTTGTGTTTTCTTTTGTTCTCATCAAAGGCCTCAGGCTTCTTCATTACGATTGAGCAGGAGGGAAAACTTATGGAGATTCTGTTTTACATCATGTACGTTGTCGTTGCCCTTTTCTCGTCCAGGAAACTCACGTACGAGTTCAGCGTTCCAAAGTACGCTTTGATCACGGTGTTTCTGAGCGTCATGTTCTTCATGATCCTGATGAAGATTCTCAGGAAGGAGAAACTGGAAATCAGATTCAACATGGCCCACGTGGCTTTTTTTGCCTTCGCTATCTCCGCTCTTTTATCTACGATAAATGTCTATCGCGATAATCCTGTCTATTTCAGATATTCCTTTGACATAGCGATCTACGTTCTTCTCATGTTCTTCACATCGATCTTCATCTCGAACTTCTTTGTTACAAAGGAGAGAATAAGGAGATTCCTCACAGTCAGTGTGGCTCTTGCGGGATTCATAGCTTTCGACGCGCTTTTGAACTTCTACGGCGGTGTCGATGTTTTTCTTGGAAGTGTGGGGAGTCCCTTTTCGAGGGCAACCGTGAAGGCGACCATAGGAAACGTGAACTTCGTTTCGAACTTTCTCTCCCTGAACCTTCCGCTCGCTATCTATCTCATAGCGTCAGCCGATTTCAAAAGAAAAGAAGCGTCCGTAATCAAAGTGATAGCTTCAGTTTCTGCGCTTCTCATAGTTTCGGGAATACTGGTGTCTCAGACGAGATCGCTGTACGTTGCGAACATCATCTCCCTCTGTATTTTCTCTGTGTTCTACATGATCTTCAGAAAAAAGAAGGTTTCGAAAGAGACAGACAGAGAAGTTCTGAGTATGAGTAAAGCTCTCACGACTTTCGTTCTGATCGCTTCGATCGTCCTCGTTGTTCTCTACAATCTTCCCACTCCTCTGAACGGTTACGGAATGGTATCTCCCGCAGGAAGAATTCAGGCGGTTGCCGAGGTGAGTTCCTGGCACGAGAGGCTTCTGTCCTGGTTCTCATCGATATACCAGTGGAGAACACACAAGATTCTCGGTACCGGAATCGGAACGTATCAGATTCTCACGATAAACTACATGGGAGATGTTATAGAAGACCACCCGATTCTGATGTACGGCTGGAACAACTTCAAGAGAACGCACAACGATTACCTTCAGGTTCTTGGAGAAATGGGAATTGTCGGATTTGTTTCCGTCGTCTTTCTCGCTCTGTCGCTTGGGATACTGTTCTTCAAAATAATTCGAAGGATCACGGTACGGGATGATCTCTTGCTCTTTCTGACACTTGCCAGTTCTTTCATCACGTTCATGATGCACAGCGCGTTCAGCTTTCCGGCGCATCTACTTCCAAACGGTTTTCTTGTGATGACAATTGCTTCCATAGCGGTTGGTGGGTACTTCTACGACGGAAGGAAAGTGGAGATTCAACGAAAGAAGGTCGTTGTGTTTGGAACGATCGTTCTTCTGGTTGGTGTCGTTTCCGCTTACTTGAAATGGAACTACTTCATTTCTGAAGTTTATTTCAAATGGGGAAATTCTGCCTATCTTTCTATAAGGAAAGTGGAAGAAGACATGGCCAAACTGGACAACTACGAACAGCAGGTAAAGACAGCCATGGAAGAGCTGAGCTCTCTGAGTGGACGTTACAGTTACCTGAAATCCGACGAATTCAAGAAGTTCGTTGAAAGTCAGAACCTTCCGGTGAAGCCTTCTAACCTGGAGATAGAAAGATTGAGGCTCGAGACCATTCAAAAAGAAAGGCAGAAGTTGCAGAACGCTCTTCAGCAGATAGCATCTTATAGGAATCAACTCACGAATCAAAAAATAGAACTCTACAGGAAAGCGAAAGAGTACTTCTTGAAATCCGTTCAAGTGAACAAAACGTACGGAAGATCTTATTTCTACCTTGCATCGCTTGCAACAAGCGAGTACCGAATCGACGAATTGAAAGCGAAGCTGAAGACAAAAGAGGATTACAATGCGTTTTTTGAACAGAACTTTGATGATTACCAGAAGGTGGTCTTTTCGGATGTGAAGAAGACTGATCTGACGTTTCTTGAGAACGCGAGTCTTTCCACGATCAACGATCTGGGAGAGGACAATCTCATCACCGCTCAGGTCCTCCTCGATTCCGTTTCTCTGTACCTTTCCTCTTTGAAGTCTTTCAACGAGAGAAACACATACAGAGGCCTTGCAACAAGGTATGTAGGGCTTCACCAGATCATGAAGATTTTGTTCTCGAAAGCCCAGGACGATCTGATACAGAAAGCCTTCGCTGAGTTGACATCAAGGTATTTCGATAGTTTCACGAATTACGCGAAGCTCACGGTGAAGATTCTTCCGGGTGCGTGGAACAGATTTCCCGACTGGAAACACTACGATCTCAGGAAAGCCGTTGCGGGGCAGGATATCTACAGATATTTCGCTACGAAAGCTGCGGAAGCTCAACCGCTCACCGTTCAGAAGAACAGAGAGTTTCTATTCTACCTTGCTAAAAAAGAAATCTGGGCAGTTGAAAGCATGAGCAAAGCGGGTGTCTGGGGAGTTCCAGATGGTGTTCTCGATTTTCTGCATGCGATGCCTTTCGAATACGTCTCTTCAAACAATCGTCAGGAGGCCTTGTTCGTATCCGAAGACGTCCTGAAGATTTACAATGAGAGCTACAGAAACGCAAAAGAATCCATATCGCTGTACGAAAGTAGAGCAGAAAAGACATTTGAAAGCGTTCTGGAGGAACTGAAGGAATACCTCGAAAGTAATCTGGGAAAAGAGTACGCGAATCAATTCGAAAAACTCTTCAAGGACCTTTTTGAAAGCTTCAAGAATCTGAACTGGCTGTCCATCAACGTTCAGGAAATGAACAAATTCATATCAGAGAAGAACTACACGTACAAGTTGAATCCATGGGCAGAACTTCTCGTAGAAAGGATGAAAAACTTCGAAAGCTATATGAAGCAAAAAAATGTTGAAGCTTCCAGAATCAGCGAAGTGCTTTCCAGGATCTACAACGATCTGTACGAACTCAGAGATGTTCTTGTTTTCGAAAGATACATAAGATTCCTCGAACACTACAGGCTCATTCTGAACGATGCAAGGAACTTCTTGAGAACTCTGGAAAAAGCCTACAGCGTAGCTTCTGATGAGGAGTGGAAGATGATACTGGAAGACTGGAGCGTGAACCTCTGGAACGATGAAAAGTTCGAAACAAAAGATCAAGTGATGGAACGATTGAAGAAATCAGAAGAATTTTTGAAAACGATAGAAGAAAGCTTGTAGAGACGGGGAGAGATTCTCCCCGTTTTTTGTTCTCTGTTTGAAATCCTTAATGATTCGAATTTGATACAGAACAGAAAAATTCAAGAAACACAATACGTGTATTATTGAGAATGGATATCAAATTAGAATCATTTTAAAAATTTACGAGGAGGTGTTTTGTATGGAAGGAAGAATTCCTCTCATAGGTGAAGAGTTCCCAAGATTGGAAGTGAAGACCACTCATGGAAAAAAGATTCTTCCGGACGACTTCAGGGGAAAGTGGTTCGTTCTCTTCAGCCATCCGGCTGATTTCACTCCGGTGTGTACCACCGAGTTCGTTGCGTTTCAGAAGAGGTACGATGAGTTCAAAAAACTCAACACGGAACTCATAGGTCTCAGCATCGACCAGGTTTTTTCACACATCAAGTGGATCGAGTGGATCAAGGAAAAACTGGGAGTCGAAATCGAATTTCCTGTCATAGCAGATGACTTAGGAGAAGTTTCCAGAAGGCTCGGATTGATTCATCCCAGCAAGGGAACAAACACAGTGAGGGCCGTTTTCATAGTCGATCCGAACGGAATCATAAGGGCCATCGTCTACTACCCGCAGGAAGTTGGAAGAAACATCGATGAAATTCTCAGAGCGGTGAGAGCTCTTCAGACGTCAGATGAAAAAGGAGTTGCCATTCCTGCCAACTGGCCAAGCAACGAGCTCATAAACGATTCTGTGATCGTTCCTCCGGCAAGCAGTGTGGAAGAAGCAAGAGAGAGACTGGAATCGAAAGATTTCGAGTGCTACGACTGGTGGTTCTGCTACAAAAAGGTATAACAGAAAATAAAAACAAGAAAGCGGGTGGCTCCTTCTGGAGCCACCTTTTCGTTTTTCCCTCCTTAAATTCCTCCATCAGTTAACGAAATGAAACTGTAACTTGACAAAGCGTGACCTATTGGTTGACAATAATTTATGAAGTTGTTTGCAGCATGCAACTAACTGATGGGAGGGACCCCTTTTGAATATTTCACCCACTCAACACAAGATTCTCAAACTTCTCATAGAAAACGAAAAGATATCGATGAGAGAAATCAGTGAAAAGCTTTCTGTGAACATGTCCACCGTGTCCAGGAATTTTCGTTCTCTGCTGGAATCGGGTTTTGCTCTGAAGGTCGAAGAAGCATCTCCTGGTTCCTCGGGAGGTAGAAAAACCGCTCTCTATACGGCAAACCCGAATAAGTTCTTCGTTCTGGGGATTGGAGTTGAGCAGAACAGGTTGATCGGTGTTGTGATCGATGCGAAGGGAAACGAGGTTGAAAAAAGTGAAATACACAGAAACTTTCGTGGAGATGAGATCGTAAACGCTCTTGTTGATTGTGTTATGGCTTTTAAAGAAAGCTATCCGAGTACAGTGGGAATTTCCATCGGTATGCCTGGAATCATAAAAGAAAACAAGGTGATCTTTTCTTCGGCCCTCGGTATTGAAGATCTCGATCTTGGAGGAATTCTCTCCAGGGAATTTGGAACAGAGATTTTCGTTCTTAACGACGCAAACGCGGCAGTTGTGGGATACGGTTTTCAAAAGAAAAATGTAGTTTATTTTCTGATCTCTGTTCCTTACTATCTGAACCAGCCGGTGGGTGTTGGAGCGGGACTCTGGCTGGAAGGAAGCCTGTACCAGGGTTCCAACGGTGCCGCGGGTGAATTCGAAATTGACATCCTGCCGCCCATTCTGTCTGAACCAGCCACACTCGATGAAGTAGATTTGAAAAACCTTTCTTCCGATTCACTCTTGAAGCTTCTTTCGAAGCTTTCGGAGGTTGCTTCTTTCGTTAGCTATCTTTTAGATCCCGAAACCGTGATTTTTGGTGGAGACATAACGTTGTTTTCCCATGAGTTTCATAGTGAGCTGGCAAAGAACGTTCAGGACCGCCTTGAAAAAAGACACATCTCTGACGTTGAGGTTCTCTTCGATGAAAGAGGTCTCTGGACGGTCGCCTTCGGTGCAGCAAAAGCCTTCTGGAAAAGGATTCTGGAAGACTACGAGTTCGCCGGCAAGATTCTGAAATGAAGGAGTGGTGGACGTGGATCTTGGAAAGCTGTTCTTCTGCGGTTTCAACGACTTCAACGAAGAAGTCAAGGAAATAATCAGAAAATACAGACCGGCCGGTATTTTGATCTATCCAGGAGTTCTTTCGAAAGAGTACCTTCTAATGGATTTCATGAGTTTTCTATCGAAGGAAGGAGATTTTCTCGTCAGTTCCGATCACGAGGGTGGCCAGCTTGAGGTGTTGAAATACGTTCCCTCGTCTCCGGGAAATCTTGCCTTTGGGAAAAACTCACCAGATGTGACTTACAGATATTCCAAGATCGCAGGAAAGATCATGGAGATTGTGGGGTTCAACATGGTTTTTGCTCCTGTTCTGGATCTTCTTTCTGAGGAAAGCTCTTCGGTGATCGACATGAGAAGCTACGGCTCAGATCCCAAAATCGTAGCCGAGCACGGGGCAAAAGCCTGTGAAGGTTATCTGGAAGGTGGAGTTATGCCCTGCATCAAGCACTTTCCAGGTCACGGAAGAGCAAGAGAAGACTCTCACCTCACCCTTCCTGTGGTCGATGCACCCTTTGAAAAACTCTGGGAAGAGGATCTTCTGCCGTTCAGAAAGGTGCTGGAAAGGGAGAAAAAGGTCACGGTCATGACGGCCCACGTCAGATACTCTTCGATAGACAGTCTCCCGGCTACTCTTTCGGAGAAGATCATAACGGACGTTCTCAGAAAAAAGATCGGTTTCGACGGTCTTGTGATCAGTGACGCTATGGAAATGAGCGCTGTGTCGAACAATTTCTCTGTTGAAGAGATTGTGAGTCTCTTTCTGAACGCGGGAGGAAACATGATCCTTCTCGGTGATTACAGAAATCTTCCGGTTTACTATGAAACGCTGGTGAAACTCCTCGAGGATGGAAAGGTCCAGAAGGACAAAGTGGAGCGCTCCATAAGGATGGTGGAAAAATATCTTGCTTTTGCGAAGAAAAACAGCGGTGTTGGTTTCCTCGCCGATTCTTCGGCAAAGGCTGTGGAATTCCTCGGTTTTGAAAAGATAGATCATACCAGTGAAGTGACTCTTCTCGTTCCTTCCAGTGAGAATCTGAGTCAGGCAGACACCACGGGGGGCGATTACGATCAGATTCCAGAGATCGTTTCCAGATTTTTCGAAGTCGAGAATGTTGTTCGATACACCGTAGAAGACGGTCCCGAGTTCGTTGAAGGTGATTTGATCTTCGATTTTGTAGCCGACATACCGAACGAAAAGGCTTTGAAAGCCCATCTGAGCCTTCCGGCAGAAAAGACCGTTTACTTCGTTCTGAGAAATCCGTTCGATGTCAGGTATTTCGAGGGAAGAAAGATAGTCGTCACAAGATCGACGAAACCCATTTCTATCTATAAATCCTTAGAACATTTTTTAGGGAGGTGTGATTCATGAGGAAGTTTTTGGTCATTCTCATGGTAGTTCTTCTCGCAGTTCTGGCACTGTCCAAAACCAAGATAGTCTTCTGGACCATGTCGTTGAAACCGACCTTCACAGATTTCATTCAGGGAATCATCGACAGGTATGAAGAGTTGAACCCGGATGTTGAAATCGTCTGGGAAGATGTTCCATGGGACGTTCTCCAGCAGAAGCTTCTTGCGGCCTTCTCTTCTGGAAATCCACCCGATGTTGTGAACCTGAACGCTCAGTGGACCATCGAATTCGCTCAGAAGAAAGTCCTGTTCCCCTTGAACGATTTGCTACCCGAAGAAGTTATCAACCAGTACTTCGACAACATGATCAAAGGACTCACTTGGAAAGACGGAATTTATGGAATTCCCTGGTACACAGCTGTGGACGTGATATTCTACAACAAAGAGATCTTCGAAAAAGCTGGACTGGATCCGAAGTATCCACCTCGAACCTGGGATGAAATACTCCTCTACTCAGTTTTGATCAAGGAAAAAACGGGAAAATACGGTGCTCTTCCTACGATCTTCCAAGATCCCTCTGCGATCTTCAACTGGGACGGATTGAATCTCTACACGGTGGATGAAAACAACAGAATAAAAGAAGTGCTCTTCGACAGACCGGAATACGCTCACACTCTCAACAAATGGGCCACTCTCTACAAACAGAAGTACATCCCGAGTGAAATCGTCCAGGGTGGAGAATGGACGAGAGCAACAGAACTCTATCAGGCTGGAGAACTCGCCATGTTGATCACTGGTGTTCAGTTCGCGGACAGAGTGAAATGGAACGCTCCGGAAATATACGAAAAATCCGATGTTGCTCCTATTCCAGCTCCAAAACCGGGTGTGAGAATGAGTGGATGGTACTCAACTCTGAACGTAGTCAGAGGATCCAAGAATCCTAAGGAAGCCGCTAAATTCGCAGCGTTCGTTGCAAACCTCGAGAACCAGATCGCATTCTGTAAGCTCGTGACCATATTCCCGACTCTCAAAGCAGCGGTGAACGATCCGTGGTTCTCAAAAGACGATGGAACGCTCGCTGCCAAAGCCAGGATCATGGGAGCCAAGTATCTTGAGAACATCACGTTCTACAACGATGACATACCATTCAGAAAAGAAGCGTTCGACAGACTGAAGGATGCCATTATTCAGGTGTTCCTTGGACAGAAAGATCCCGAAACGGCGCTCAAAGAGACCGCGAAGTACTGGAGATATCTCATTCAGACTCAGCAATCGAAATAAAAAAGATGGGGAGGGGTGTGTCCCCCTCCCTTTCGAAAGGAGAGAGAGAATGCCAGGAAGGTACTACAAGAGTCTGAGAAAAAAACAGCTTCTTCTTGCATTCTTCTTCATAACGATCCCAACTCTCCTCATGGTGCTTTTCATATATTATCCTCTCGTGTTCGGTATCAAAATATCCTTTTACCAGTACGACATAGTGGGAGAATCTCTTTATATTGGACTGAAAAACTACGTCGATCTGCTTCGCGATCCTTTATTCTGGAACGCCTTCAAAAACAGTCTTTTGTACCTGCTTGTTGTACCTCCGCTCCAGCTCATTTCTATACTGCTTGCGGTCCTGCTCGACAGGGCCATAAGGGGTAGGAATCTTTTCAGAACTCTCATCTTTCTTCCAGTGGTTACTCCCATCACCATCGCTGCGATCACATGGCAGTGGATGTACAGAGAAAAAGGATTCATCAACTTTCTTCTCCAATCACTTCATATTATAGACGAGCCGATTGCTTTCCTCTCGGATCCCAAGATAGCTCTCTTCGCTATCATGTTTGTCACCATGTGGAAGGGCTTCGGTTACTACATGGTCATATATCTGGCGGGGCTCCAGAGCATCCCCAGGGAATTGATAGAAGCTGCCAGGGTTGACGGTGCGAAACCTTCTCAAGTCTTTTTCAAGGTGACGATTCCCCTTCTGAAACCGTACATCTTGTTTTGCTCAACCATGTCGTCCATAGCGGCTTTGAACGTCTTCGGAGAGATTTACGCTATGACAAAGGGTGGACCGGTTCACGCAACGGAAACAATGGGAATTTTCATATACAATCGAGCTTTTGAATATCTCCAGTTCGGGTACTCGAACGCTGCCGCTGTTCTGTTCAGCTTCGTTGTGATTGCATTTTCGCTTTTGAACTTCTATCTGTTCAGGGAAGGAGGTTTGAAGAGCTATTATGCCTAAGATCAGAAAGATCTTGACTTATGTGGTCCTTGTTCTTTTTTCGATTCTTTCAGTGTGGCCGTTTTACTGGATTGCAAAGACCTCTTTCGAGGCAGGGGGCAACGTGTACAAGTATCCACCGAGTCTCATTCCGTACCCGGCAACCTTTTCAAACTACGTTGGGGCATGGAAAACGGTGAAGCTTGGAAATTACTATCTGAACACGATTATAATAGCGGGTTTTGGCACACTTTTGAACGTGCTTTTCTCGCTGATGGTGGCCTATCCTCTCGCCAGAATAGACTTCAAAGGGAAACAGCTGGTGCTCTTTCTGATTCTTCTTCCAATGATGATTCCAGTTCAGAACACCCTGATAGTCAACTACCTCACCCTCAGAAAGCTCAGTCTTCTGAACACCTACACCGGGGTGATTCTCCCCCAGGCTGTTACGATCTTCGGTATATTCATGATGAGACAGGCTTATTTGAGTGTTCCGAAGAGCTTCGAAGACGCTGCAAGGATAGATGGTGCCGGAGAACTCTACATATGGTGGAGGATAATCACACCTCTGATAAAACCAGATATTGCCACTCTCGTTGTGTTCCAGGTGATCACCTGGTGGGACAATTTCCTGTGGCCTCTCATAGTTCTGTCCGATTCCAACAAGTATCCTCTCTCTGTGGCACTCGTTTATCTGAACAGCACTTTTCAGGTGAATTTCAGATACACCGCAGCCGGAATCGTTCTGGCAATACTTCCTGTTGTGGTACTGTTCATCTTCGCTCAGAGGTACATAATAAACGCTATTGCCGGTGGCGTGAAATACTGAAGGAGGGAAGATTATGAGCAAAACGCTGAAAGAGATCACAGACCAGAAAAACGAGTTGAAGGAGTTCTTTGGGAATTTTGTTCTGAATCTGGAAAAAACGGAAATATTCAGTGAAATACAGAAGAATCTGACCGATGAAGTGCTCTTTGTGGGATGTGGGAGTTCGTACAACCTCGCTCTCACCATCTCCAATTATTTTGAGAGAGTGTTAAAGATAAGAACGAAGGCGATTCCAGCAGGTGAAGTGGCTTTCCAGAAGGTTCCAGATCTCAAGGAGGAAGGACTGGCCTTTCTTTTCTCGAGAACCGGGAACACAACGGAGGTACTTCTCGCAAACGATGTTCTGAGGAAACGAAACTACAGAACAGTAGGGATCACTATAGAAGAAGAATCGAGACTCGCAAAAGAGAGTGATCTTCCACTCGTGTTTCCCGTACGAGAAGAAGCGATCGTGATGACGAAGTCTTTCAGTATGATCCTGCTCTCTTTGATGTTTCTTGCGGACAAGATAGCCGGAAATTCAACGGAGAGGTTCTCAGAACTCGTTGGGTATTCGCCCGAGTTCTTCGATATCTCCTGGAAAGTGATTGAAAAGATCGATCTGAAAGAACACGATCACTTCGTGTTTCTTGGCATGTCAGAGTTTTTTGGAGTTAGCCTTGAATCGGCTTTAAAATGTATCGAGATGTCGCTCACTTTCTCGGAGGCGTATTCAACGCTTGAATACAGACACGGTCCAAAGGCTCTGGTGAAAAAAGGCACCCTCGTTTTCATGCAAAAAGTGTCGGGAATGGATGAACAGGAGAAGCGCTTGAGAAAAGAACTCGAGTCACTCGGTGCCACCGTTCTGGAAGTAGGGGAAGGTGGAGATATCCCGGTGAGCAACGACTGGAGATCTGCCTTTTTGAGAACTGTTCCCGCTCAGATTCTCGGGTACCAGAAGGCGATTTCCCGGGGTATCTCACCAGACAAGCCACCTCATTTGGAAAAGACCGTTGTTCTGTGAGGTGCATTCTATGATTGTTGAGAAAGTTCTGATCGTTGATCCCATCGATGGAGAGTTCACCGGGGACGTGGAGATAGAAGAGGGAAAGATCGTGAAAGTTGAGAAGAGAGAATGCATTCCACGGGGTGTTCTCATGCCCGGGTTTGTTGATCCGCACATCCACGGTGTGGTGGGTGCAGACACCATGAACTGCGACTTCTCTGAAATGGAAGAATTTCTCTACTCTCAGGGAGTCACCACGTTCCTTGCCACAACTGTTTCCACTTCGCTCGAAAAAATGAAAGAAATTCTGGAGAAGGCAAGAGAATACATCCTTGAAAACCCGTCAACATCGCTGCTGGGCGTTCATCTGGAAGGACCGTACATCTCCAAAGAAAAGAAAGGGGCGCACTCAGAAGGACACATAAGACCACCTTCAGAAGAAGAACTGAGGGAAATCGATTCTCCGGTGAAGATGCTCACCTTCGCACCTGAGATAGAAAGCTCCGAACTTCTTTTGAAACTTGTGGAAAGAGACATCGTTCTCTCTGCGGGACACTCCATTGCAACTTTTGAGGAGTTCATGAAATTCTACAAAGAGGGTGTCAAGAGAATCACACATTTTCCGAACGGATTGAAGCCTCTTCATCACAGAGAGATAGGAATCACGGGGGCGGGACTTTTGTTGGACGATGTGAAGCTGGAGCTCATCTGCGACGGGGTGCATCTTTCTAAGGAGATGGTGAAACTCGTCTACAAAGTGAAAAAAGCGGATGGAATCGTTCTGGTCACAGATTCTATATCCGTGGCGGGTCTCAAAGATGGAACGACCACCCTGGGAGATCTCGTGGTGAAGGTGGAAGGCGGTGTTCCGAGGTTGGAAGATGGTACACTCGCGGGAAGCACGCTCCTTTTCTCGCAGGCCGTGAAGAACTTCAGAAAGTTCACGGGGTGTTCCCTTACAGAACTTGCAAAAGTGTCCTCGTACAACAGCTGTGTTGAACTGGGACTGGATGACAGAGGAAGAATAGCCGAAGGAACGAGGGCGGATCTTGTTCTCCTCGATGAAGATTTGAACGTTGTGATGACGATCAAAGAGGGTGAGGTAGTTTTTCGATCCAGATGAATGAATTATCCCAACTCTTTCACTCTCTCCCGTGTGAGGACGGCTCTCTTTTCCCACTTGCCGGAGAGGAAGAAGAGGAGCTTCAGTGTACTTCGAAAGATGATGTCTGCGATCATTCCGATCCAGGCACCGAGAAGCCCAAGCTGGAAGTACTTCACCATCACGAAGGCGACGGGAAGCCTCACGGTCCAGATGGAGATGAAGGTGATGATCATCGGTGGAAGGGTGTTTCCCGTCCCCCTGAGGGCACCGTTCATGGTTGAATCTATTGCGAGGAAAAATTGGAAGAGTCCAATTATCTTGACGGGGAGTTTTGAGATCTCTATTATCTGTGGATCACTGGTGAAGATGCGTATCAGTGGCTCTGGAAAAAGAAAGATTATAATACCAACCGTCACCTGAAACAGAAGACTCAGGATCCATCCCTGTCGAATGACTCCAAGAACGTGTTCCTTGTTTCCCATTCCGTTGTACCTTCCAACCAGTGTGGTGATAGCGACCGAGATTCCAAACGCGGGCATGAAAGATAGAGACTCGACGTTTATACCTATTCTGTGTCCAGCGTACGCTTCAGCTCCTGCGATGAGCAGGATGTTCGCAAACATCAAAACACCTGTGGAAAAAACGAAGTTCTCTATGGCAGTTGGAAATCCAACACGGAGAATTTCTTTTTGACTGGACCACTTGGGAGGAACAAACCCTTTTCTGAGCTGGAACTCCTCTCTTTTGAATATCACGTACGTGAGGATCGCTGCTCCCACAAATCTTGAGAGGATCGTCGCAACTGCTGCTCCTCTGACCCCCATCTCCGGGAATCCGAACTTTCCAAAGATCATGGCGTAATCGAGGAAGATGTTCAGAAAGTTCGTGAGACCAGTGACGATCATCGGCGTTTTTGTGTCACCAGCACCCCTGAGTATCGCAGAGAACACGGCCATGATGGAAAAGCCCATGGAACCGGAAAGGATGACTTTCAGATACTCCTTCGCGGATGATTCTATTTCTCCTTCCAGATTCGGAAAGATGTTTATCAGTACATCGGAGAGCGGTGTGAGGGCGGTGAGAATAACACCCGTGAATATGGCGAGAAAGACACTGTTCCAGGCAAGGGACCTCACAGCTTTCCTGTTGCCCGCTCCGATGGCGTTCGCTATCGTGACGGTGGCTCCCATACTGGCGGCGATCAGAACGACCTGAACCACCCAGAATACCTGGTTGGAGAGTCCCACACCGCTCATCGCTTTCCATGAGTAATGTCCCAAAAAGGCGGTGTCTGCCATTCCAAAGAGCATCTGGAGCACGTTTTCTCCCATGGCAGGGAGTGCTAATTTTATGAGTTCTTTTCTGATCCCTGGTACTTCTTCCTTTGGAAGGTAACTCTTCAAGAGTGAATATTTCATCTTCATCACCGGTATCTATTTTACACCTGATGGTTCGGAAAGTGAACTATTTGGTGAGATGATCAGATAGTTGAAGGACTCTCTGAAGATACACAGAGAGTCTCACGTTTTCTGGAACAAGTGGTGGGTGAAATGACAGCTGGATTTCACTTCAGGAAGATGATGAAATGGATGAAAAGAAACAAATATGAAGAAACTCTACATTCATTTATTCAATGAGAGTTTCAACCCTTACATTGTCGTAGAAAGCTGTATCCTCAGCTCTTGCAAACCCAATTCCTCCAGGGAATACATCCGGATCTTGAACATCTATAATTTTCTTTCCATCCAGATACACCTTTATGTTCTGTCCGTTGACCACCAACTTTAGGTAGTGCCACACGTCCTCACTGGCTTTAACACTTGTGTTCTCAGCAATCTTCATATCGATACTCCCCGCAAATTTGTGCAGTGAAGCACCAAAGAGATTGATGTTAACATAGAACCCCTTTTTTGCATCATCGGATAACCTGAATAGAACTATCCCGTCTGCAAGAATTCCGTTGAGCCTCAGGTTACACTCGAGGATAAAATTTGTCCACTCCCCAGGTGTGAAGATTCCCTGATTTCCCTCCACTCTCAATATCTTTCCGATAGTTTTATCAGGTTGGACTCCTTCTTCAACGTGAGGACTTTCTTCCAAGACTTTCCAGGGACCGAACGGAGCAACCTGGCCCTGACCATAGGATTCGAAATCTTCAAAGAAATCCTCTGTTCCGGTTGGTTTCACCACTTTGAATCCAAGATCCACCTTAGGTGTTTCCACCTTCACCTCCGGGAAAGGCACAGGTACTTGAACCCTCGATTCACAGCTGGTTCCCATAGTGAAAAGCAGGATTGCGGCTATCGAAAGAGACAAGAAAATTTTCTTCATCTTAATCCCCCCTTTTGAAAGATGTTCTCTTGGAATTATACCAAAAGTTCAATTAGTGCGCAAGTTTATGAAAGAATTTACAAATCTTGCAAAAATCTTTGTCTTAACTAATTAACATCCAAAAACGAGTCCTTTCCCTTTGTTGATTTTGGAAACGAACCATTTGGTAAAATAATTGAACTGTTCTATAATTGAACTGTCAAAAAATGGGAGGTGAAGACATGGATGCTCTGGAGATATTCAAAACACTCTTTTCGCTGGTGATGAGGTTTTCCAGTTATCTTCCATCGAACGAAGAGATCTCTGACATGAAAACAACGGAGCTCTACGCGTTCCTCTACGTGGCTCTCTTCGGTCCAAAAAAGATGAAGGAGATAGCGGAGTTTCTTTCCACAACGAAGAGCAACGTAACGAACGTGGTGGATTCTCTGGAGAAAAGAGGCCTGGTCGTCAGAGAGATGGACCCTGTTGATAGAAGAACGTACCGGGTGGTCTTGACCGAAAAGGGAAAGAAAATCTTCGAAGAGATTCTTTCGAACTTCGAAAGTCTTTTGAAAAGTGTTCTTGAGAAATTTTCCGAGGAAGATCTCAAAGTGGTGAGCGAAGGATTCAATCGAATGGTGGAAGCCTTGTCGAGGGAGGGAAGGTAGCATGAGAAGGTACTTCTTCACCACAATATACGTGGTGCTGGTTTTCCTTTCGTTCCTTGTTGTTTTTTCTCTTGGAAAGATAGAGACCGGTCCTGAGGTGTTCCTTCCGGGTTACAATGGAGATCCTGAAAAGACCACGAACGAAAACGTGAAGAACCTCTTTCGTGTGAACAGGGAGTTCGGCGGAAGTTCCTCGATTGTGATCGTTGTCGAAGGTGATAAGAACTTCTTCGAAGACGCAAGGGCTCTGTACGAACTCCACGAGGCTCTGGAAAAAAGAGAAGACATCTCGAGTGTTATGAGTCCCGTGAACCTTCCAAGGTTTTCTGGTTTCAGAATGGACTATTACTTCAAAGATGGGAAAATTTCAAACGACGTTTTGAATGACCCGAACGCGAAGAGTTTCATCACAGAAGATGGGAAGTACGCGCTTTTGAACGTGATATTCAAAGAAGGTGTCAACGCAAGGGACAAAATACCCGAGATAAAAAGTCTCGTGTCCGGCTACTTCGAGAAAAATTACCTGTTTGGTGAACCAGTGATAGACAGCGCTCTTTTCAAAGAGCTGGTGAGGCAGACTTTCGTTTATCCTATTTTCATGTTTCTTGTGATCTTTCTTCTCTTCTACTACCAGCTGAGATCCTTCAGAGCAGCGCTCTTTTCTTTGATGGTTCCTGTGCTGTCCACGTTTTTTGTGTTCGCTGTGTTTTTCGCTATGGGAAAGAGCCTCAACACCATGACCGTGATGACCATCACCTTTCTCCTCATCATCGGCTCTGCGTACGGGCTTCACTTCTACAACGCGCTGTTCAGGTTCAGTGAAAAAAAAGAGGCGGTAAAACACATCTTCAAACCCATACTTTTTTCGATGCTCACCACCGCAGCGGGATTCATGTCTTTCGTCTTCATCGATATAAGGGCGTTCAGAGAACTCGGAATTCTGGTTTCTTCCGGACTCGCTGTTGTGGTTCTTGTGATATTCACATCCGGTGTGGAGATCTTCAGAAACTACACTCCAAAGAGAACTCCAAGGAGCTTTGGAATGAAGTACGTGGGAAGAAAGATCGCTTTGATCGTTCTCGTTGTTTTCCTGGTGATGGCGGCTCTTTCACCGTTTCTGCTCAAAAGAGTACAGGTGGGTTCAGATATGGTGTCCTATTTTGAGAGGGATTCCGAACTCAGAAAAGCTTACGACCTCATCGTGGAAAAGTTCAACACGAGAGAGCCGATCTATCTGGTGCTGGAGAAAACTGTTCCATTCGTTGGAACGGATTCCAAGACCTTGAAAGAGCTAATCGAAAAGATAGAAAAGAGCGAGTACGTCTCCAGTGTGGTGTTTCCTGTGGATATTCCCGTTCCGATAATGTACGCGCTCTCCAGAACGAACCCGTTTCTCAAGACCTTCATCGGAGATAGAAACAGGATAAGGTTGATCGTCAATCTCACACCGGAAGGATACGAACATGTGAAAAAAGTGGTAGATCTGATCAACAAAGTGATGAGCGAAACGGGCTGGTCACACTATGTGGCGGGATCCGTTCTGATCTGGGACGATATCAACGAAAGCATCATGAAATCACAGATACAGAGCATCGTCATTGCTTCAGTTCTGATCTTTGCCATGGTCTTCATCATATTCCGAAGACCGCTCACCACACTCAGTGTGATGGTTCCAATCGCTTTCACGACGGTGTTCAACTTCCTGTTCATGGCCCTCTTTGGGATCAGTCTGGATGTGTCAACATCGATCACCTCCGGTATTCTCATGGGTCTTGTGATAGATTATTCCATTCACATTGCTTCGGAAGAGAAGAGGCTGAGAGATCCGTACCTTGTGGTCAAGAACGTGGGACCATCTGTTCTCACAAACGCGCTGGGATTGATCTCGGGATTCGCCGTTCTTCTCTTCTCTGAACTCGCACTCTTTAAAAACATATCTCTGCTTATGATGCTCGGAATAGGTGTTGGGGCCGTTTTCACGCTGATCGTCCAGCCGATGATACTGGAAAAGAGGGAAAACTCTTGACGCTCGCGGAAGAAGGTGCTAAACTATCTGAACGGAGAGGAGTGCCGAGGTGGCGGAACTGGCAGACGCGCATGACTCAGGATCATGTGGGGGTTTCCCCGTGCGGGTTCAAGTCCCGCCCTCGGCACCAGCAGAAAGCGGAGGTCTTCCCTCCGCTTTTTTTTGGAGGAAAACGGGGTGAAAGAGATCGAACTTTTCGGAACGAAAGTTCTATCGGGGACAAGGCGGGAATTCCTGAACGCGATCGAGGAGAGGATAGAGAAAGACATTAAAACCTTCGTTGTCACCATGAACGCTTCGATTCTTTTGAAAGCCATAGAAGATGCAGGATATAGAGCTATCGTGAACTCTGCGGACCTCGTTGTACCCGATGGTTTCGGTGTTGTCTGGGCTATGAAAACTCTCACAGGGGAGACGACTGAAAGGTTGCCTGGAATAGAGATCATGAAACACCTCTGTGAAAGATCGAAAGAAAAAGGCTGGAAGGTGTATCTTCTCGGAACGAAAAGGGAAATCGTTGAGAAGGCAAAACAAGTACTGGAGAGATCGGGTGTGAGAGTTGTGGGCTGTCACGACGGTTTCTTCTCCGAAAAAGAATCACCGAAAATCGTTGAAGATATAAACAGAAGTTCAACCGATCTTCTCTTTGTCGGGATGGGTGTTCCCCGTCAGGAGGAGTGGATATATAGGAACTTTCCACAGCTGAACGTGAAGCTCGCCATGGGTGTTGGAGGATCCATAGACGTCGTATCGGGCAAAAAGAAACGCGCACCGGAATGGGTTCAGAGGATGAACCTGGAGTGGCTTTACAGGTTTTTCCAGTCTCCTTTGAGTAAAAGAAAGGTACCGGTGCAGGTTTCAAAGTTCGTCTTTTTCGTTTTGAGAGAAAAATTGAAAAACAGAAACTGAAGGCTCTTTGATTCAAAGAGCCTTTATTTTTAAATGTCAGGAGGTGTTCCCATGGAGTTCGAAGGAGCGGTTACCAAGGTCAGTGGATGGAGATGGTTCCTGCTGGCACTTCAGCACTTCGTTGCCATGTTCGGTGCCACCGTTCTGGTCCCTCTCATCACGGGGCTCGATCCTCTTGTAGCGCTTCTCACCGCGGGAATCGGCACGCTCATCTTCCATTTTGTAACAGGCGGGATTGTACCAGTCTTTCTTGGGTCGAGCTTTGCCTTCATCGCTCCTATTCTGGCAGTGAAAGAGATCTACGGAGATCTCGCCTACGCGACGGGCGGAATATTCGTAGCGGGTCTGTTCTATGTTTTGTACGCTTTGATAGTGAAGGCAGTTGGTCCGGAAAAGGTGAAAAAGATTCTCCCTCCCGTTGTCACCGGAAGTATGATCATGGTGATAGGGCTCACGCTCAGCCCCGTTGCCATCCAGATGGCATCGAGTGATTGGCCGCTTGCCCTCATCGTCATAGCCACTGTCGTTTTCGTTTCAACCATGACGAGAGGCTTCTTCAGCATGGTTCCAGTGATCACAGGAGTCGTTGTTGGATACGTAGCAGGACTCTTCATGGGAAAGATCGATACCAGTGTGATAGTGAGCACACCTCTCTTCAGTGTACCAAAAGTAATGCTTCCGAAGTTCGACTACGGAGCGATATTCATGATCGTCCCGGTGACCCTCGCTACCTTCATGGAACATCTTGGAGATATCACCACTAACGGGGCGGTTGTCGGTAAGAATTTCTTCGACAAGCCCGGTCTTCACAGAACACTCCTCGGTGATGGACTCGCAACGGCTGTGGCCGGTCTTCTTGGAGGTCCTGCGAACACCACTTACAGTGAAAACACGGGAGTGCTGGCCCTCACGAGGGTGTACGATCCTTCCGTTCTCAGAGGAGCAGCCCTTGTGGCCATATTCGCCGCCTTCGTGTCGAAGTTCGGTGCGATCCTTCAAACGATCCCTCAGGCAGTGATGGGTGGAGTGAGTCTCATCCTCTTCGGTATGATCACTTCCGTAGGTGTGAGAACCATGGTGAACGCAGAGGTGGATTTCTCTAAGCCAAGAAACCTCATGATCACCGCTTTGATGCTCACTGTTGGTATCGGTGGAGCTGTTTTGAAAGTAGGAAGGGTGGAGCTGAAAGGAATAGGGCTTGCCGCCCTCGTCGGTATCTTCCTGAATCTGATCCTTCCAGATAGAGATTGAGCCATCATGATACAATCGAAATGAGGAGGTGGTAATCGATGAAGAACTTCGTCTTCCACAATCCCACGAAGATCGTCTTTGGAAGAGGAACGATTCCAAAAATAGGAGAAGAGATAAAGAACGCGGGAATCAGAAAGATGCTGTTCCTATACGGTGGTGGATCGATAAAGAAAAATGGCGTTTATGATCAGGTTGTCGATTCACTGAAAAAGCACGGAATAGAGTGGGTAGAAGTATCTGGTGTCAAGCCGAATCCAGTCCTTTCCAAGGTCCACGAAGCCGTCGAGGTGGCGAAAAAAGAAAAGGTGGAGGCTGTTCTTGGTGTTGGTGGAGGAAGCGTTGTGGATTCTGCAAAAGCAGTAGCGGCTGGTGCCCTATACGAGGGCGACATATGGGATGCTTTTATCGGTAAATACCAGATCGAGAAAGCCCTTCCTATTTTCGATGTGCTAACAATTTCGGCTACGGGAACGGAGATGAACGGTAATGCTGTGATAACGAACGAGAAAACGAAGGAAAAATATGGAGTGAGTTCGAAGGCTCTCTATCCAAAAGTATCCATAATCGATCCTTCTGTTCAATTCACTCTTCCAAAAGAACAAACAGTTTATGGAGCGGTGGATGCGATCTCACACATCCTCGAGTACTATTTCGATGGGAGCAGTCCTGAGATCTCCAACGAAATAGCGGAAGGTACTATCAGAACGATCATGAAAATGACAGAAAGATTGATAGAAAAACCGGATGACTACGAAGCAAGGGCAAATCTCGCGTGGTCTGCAACGATCGCTCTCAATGGAACGATGGCAGTCGGAAGAAGGGGCGGAGAGTGGGCTTGTCACAGGATCGAGCACTCCCTCAGCGCTCTTTACGATATTGCACACGGAGCGGGTCTCGCCATTGTGTTTCCGGCGTGGATGAAGTATGTGTACAGAAAGAATCCTGCGCAGTTCGAAAGGTTTGCGAAAAAAATCTTCGGATTTGAGGGTGAGGGAGAGGAACTGATTCTGAAAGGGATAGAAGCTTTCAAAAACTGGCTGAAGAAGGTAGGAGCTCCTGTGTCCCTCAAAGATGCGGGAATCCCAGAAGAAGACATAGACAAGATCGTGGACAACGTCATGCTTCTTGTGGAAAAGAATCTGAAACCTAAAGGAGCGAGTTTGGGAAGAATAATGGTGCTCGAAAGAGAAGACGTTCGTGAAATATTGAAATTAGCGGCGAAATGAAATAAAATATGAAGATGGAAGGACGCGGAGGCGTGTCCGAACTGGCTAAGGAGCCGGTCTCGAAAACCGGTGGGCCGTGAGGCCCTTGTGGGTTCGAGTCCCACCGCCTCCGCCATTTTTTTGTATAACAGAACAGGGGGTACGAGAGATGGAGATAGAAGCCGTCGAAAAGGAAGCCATCGAGAAATTATCGAAGATATCGAACGTTCAGGAGCTGGAAAGTTTCAGGATAGAGTTTCTCGGAAAGAAAGGAAAAATCACTGGCTTGATGAAAAACCTCAAGAATCTCCCACCTGAAGAAAGGCCTGCCTACGGTAAAAGAGTGAACGAACTCAGAGAGAAGATAGAAAAACTCTTCGAAGAAAAGAGACAGCAAATCCAAAGGATACTCGAACAGGAAAAGATGGAAAAAATGAGAATAGACGTCACAGTACCGGGGGCAAGGAGGAAACTTGGACATTCTCACCCTGTTCTGAAGGTTATGGAAGAGATAGAGAGAATCTTTGTATCGATGGGATTCGATGTGGTGGAAGGGCCGGAGATCGAAACAACCTGGCACAACTTCGACGCACTGAACACACCGGAATGGCATCCAGCCAGGGACGAACACGATTCTTTCTACATAACGGATGATCTCCTTCTCAGAACTCACACTTCTCCCGTTCAGATCAGAACAATGCTCGAGAGAAAACCTCCCATCGCTATCATATCACCCGGAAAAGTTTACAGAAGAGACTACGATGCGACGCACCTTCCCATGTTTCACCAGGTGGAAGGGTTGCACGTAGATAGAGATCTCAGCGTGGCTCATTTGAAATTCACCCTCGAAGAGTTCGCTCGAAGAATGTTCGGCGAGGGTGCGAAGGTGCGTTTGAGGCCGAGCTTTTTCCCGTTCACGGAACCGAGTTTTGAGGTGGATGTCTATCTTTCCGGGTACGGATGGTTGGAGATTCTGGGAGCGGGCATGGTCGATCCGAACGTCTTTTTGAACGTAGGATACGATCCGGAAGAATGGACGGGTTACGCTTTTGGAATGGGAGTGGAAAGAATCGCCATGCTGAAGTACGGCATAACAGACATAAGAGAGTTCGTCAGAAACGACGTGAGATTTCTCAGTAGCTACTGATGGGGGTGTGATGAGGTGAGAGTTCCCGAGTCTTGGCTCAGAGAATTCGTAGATCTCGACTGGGACATCGAGCAAATAGCGGAAAGACTCACTTTTTCTGGCACGAGTGTGGAGGATATTCTGAGACCTTTCAACGTTTCCGGAGAGATAATCACAGCGAGGGTGATAGAAAGGTTCGATCATCCCGCCTCAGAAAAGCTCATCGTGTGCAAGGTGGACACCGGAAAGAGAATCTACACGGTCATCACAGCCGATAAAACCGTGAACGAAGGAGACTACGTCATACTGGCTCTCGAAGGAGCTACCTTGAACAACGGTCTCAAGATAGAGCCTCGTGAGTTCAAAGGGGTTATCTCGGAGGGTATGCTTTGCTCACTTGAAGAATTGGGACTTGAGGAAAAATCCGACAGAGTTTATCGTTTCCCTGATCCCGTGGAGCTCGGTGTGAACGTGGTAGAGGAATATGGACTCAACGAAAGAGTCCTGGACATAGAGATAACTCCAAACAGGCCTGATTGTCTTTCGATTATTGGTGTTGCGAGAGAGCTTTCTGCCCTCAGCGGAAGGCCTTTGAATAAGCCTCAACCCGATGTTTCTTTTGTGGATGAAGATGTTCAGTTCGATGTGGAGATAGAAGACGTGGAGGGTTGTCCCAGATACTCTGCTCGAATAATGAAAGGTGTCACCGTGAAGGATTCGCCGCTCTGGATGAAGGCGAGGCTCGTAGCGGCAGGGGTTCGTTCTCTGAACAACGTGGTCGACGCCACGAACTACGTGATGATCGAGCTGGGACATCCCGTTCACGCGTTCGATCTGAACAGGCTCAAAAACAAGATAATCGTTGTGAAATCTGCAAAGGGTGGAGAAAGAGTCCTGCTACTCGATGAAAAGGAGTACAAACTGAAGGGCGGAGAGATCTTGATAACGGACGGTGAGAACGTCCTCGCACTTGGCGGAATCATGGGAGGAATGGAATCTGGTGTGTACGATGACACCAGAGATCTGGTGCTGGAAGTGGCTTACTTCGATCCTGTGAGGATAAGAAAGGCATCCAAAGCGCTTGGAATCAGTTCTGAGTCTTCTTACAGGTTCGAACGAGGTGTGGATCCGAACGATGTGGAACTTGTGTCTTTGAGGCTTGCAGAATTGATTCAAAAGCTGGCCGGCGGTCATGTTCTTGGGAAATTCTGGGATGTTTATCCTCGAAAGATAGAATCCAAAAAGGTGATGCTCAGAAAAGCCAGAATCGAAAAGATACTGGGAACGAAAGTTGAAGAGCCGGGCAATATTCTCAAACGCCTTGAATTCCAGGTGGAGGACAGAGGAGACAGTTACGAAGTTCTTGTTCCCACCTTCAGACCGGACGTTGAAAGGGAGATAGACCTCATAGAAGAGATAGGAAGGATTTACGGGTACGAGAAAGTCGAATCGAAGGTGATAAGCGTTCCTGCAATAAACCGTGGCTGGGACGAGAAACAGCTCTTCAGAAGGGAAATTTCTCAATTCATGAAAGGAATGGGTTTCGATGAAGTGGTGACTTTCTCTTTTGTGGATTCCCAGAAGGTTAAAAGATGGCCTCTGGTGGGCAGAGAACCCATAACTCTCTCCAATCCTATCGTTTCAGATATGGACGTGATGAGAACGTCACAATTTTACAGCCTGATACAGGTGCTCGCTGAGAATTTCAAGAGGCAGAACAGGGATCTGAAACTCTTCGAAATTGGAAAGGTTTACTTCAAGGAGAACGGAAACTTCATGGAGATAGAGACGCTCTCTGCGATGAGCTGTGGTTTGGAAAATCCGGGAGACTACACCGATAAAAGAAACGTGTCCTTCTACACGACCAAAGGAATTCTCGATGAACTCTTCTTCAGGTTCGGTGTGAATGTCGAATACAGAGTCGCGGAGATACCTGGATTGTTCCCGACTAGATCCGCTCGCATCTACGTGGAAAACAGGGAGATCGGTTTCATTGGAATGGTTGATCCAAAGCTCCTCGATGAGTACGATGTGAAAGAAGACACCTACTTCTTCGAGATAGACATGGAACTTCTGAGAGAATGTGCATCGAAGAGACCTGCTTACAGGCCCACACCAAAATTTCCTGCTGTGAGAAGAGATATCTCCTTCCTGCTTCCGAAGGGATTCGAGTCTGTGAAGATCATCGAACTTTTCAAAAAGAGCGGAGGAGATCTGGTGGAGGAAGTGGGAGTGTTTGATGTCTATGAAGGAAGAGGAATCCCGGAGGATATGGTGAGTGTTACATTCTATGTGGTGTTCAGGCACCCGGAAAGAACTCTGACCGACGAAGAAGTGAACAGAATTTTCGAAGAGATGGTACAGAAAACGGAAGAGGAGTTTGGAATAAGAAGAAGATTCTGAGATTAAGATGAAGAGGGGCTAACGCCCCTCTTCTGTTTTCACATTGAGCAATCCTCTGAGTATCATTTCCTGGATGTTCTGAAGCAGTCTCTTATCCTTTGGAACGTCTCCGAACGAGTTGACTATCAGCTCCGCGGCAGCTCGGGAATCGAGATCTTTGTAAACGTAGTTTTGCTTCTTCCCTTCTTCTATTAGTTCTTCGACTCGCTTTATGAAGTTCTCATAACGCTCTCTGAGTTTCGACCACTTTTCTCTTTCGAATCTGACGGTCGATTTTTCTTTTTCGATGATTTCGTTCAAAATGGTCTTATTCAGAACAAAGTCGACGTAGGACTTCAGAAACTTTTTTATTTTCGCAAAGTAGGAGTTCGTCTCTTCAGTGACGGAAAAAAGATGACTCTCCAGTTCCTCGAGTGCTTCTCTCCAGATCTCTTCGAAAAGTTTGTCCTTGCTTGGAAAATAGTAGTAGATGAGAGCCTTTTTCACACCAGCTTCACGTGCGATTTCTTCCATGCTGACTCCATCGTAACCGTATTTTGAGAATGCTTTCCTTGCCGCTTCGAGGATTTTTTTTCTTGTTTCGAAGCTCAATTCGATCCCTCCACATCAGTCCCTGTAGCGTTTGTCCACCGCGAGAAGCTTTTCTTTGTCCGCGTACTTTCTCATTCTCACTTCGTAACTGTAAACTCCCCTGTTGGCTGGATAGATCTCAGAGTACCCTTCTTCGTACCAGAGTTTGTCGGCGTATTTCTTCCATTCGGCCGCGAGTTTGTCCAACTCGGGTGCAAGATCTGTGATGACCCTTTCGGATCCCTCGTGCTGTGGTTTTGCGTTGAACGCCCTCACCATGGCTCTGAAGACTTTCGGATTGTCGATTATTGGACACGGTCTGAAGAGATTGTCACTGTAGGGGATCATCCTCTTGTAAGCTTCGAAGAACGGTGATCTCAGAATGTCGATGAGTTTTTTCTCGCGGATGCTGTCCACCGCGAACTGCTGGAAGACGCAAGGTTCCACGTAACCCTTTGCGTTTATGTGGAGGTACTTGGCACCCGCTGCGAGACAGCCGTTAGTGAGAAATCCGTGGTTCCAGAAATCGGCAACGAAAGCGAATCTTCCGCTGAGTCTGAGCTGTTCAAGTTTGTGGAATCTTTCGTATCTCTGTTGCGGTGTGGGAACAAGATCCATCGTTGGATTCATTCCCACAGGCATGAACTGGTAAATCCACACGTAAGAGACTCCCTGTTCTTGGAGGAAATCCCAGAAATCATCCTTCATGATGGTATCGTGGTTCATTCGTGTTGCTGTCACTGAAGCTCCAAAGATCACACCGTGTCTTCTGAGTCTTTCCCAAGCTTCGAGGATTCTTTTGAATATTCCCCTTCCTCTTCTCCAGTCTGTGTCAGTTTCGAAACCCTCCACAGATATCGAAACCGTCACATTTCCGAGTTCTGAGAGTTTCTTAGCGGTTTCTTCTTTTATCAGAGTTCCATTGCTGTAGACCAAGAAGTAACTGTCCTTGAATTCTTCGAATATGTCCATCAGGTGAGGCCAGAAGAAGGGCTCACCACCGGTGATGATGAAGAAGTATATTCCCAGGTCGTTGGCCTGTTTCAAGATGTCTCTGACTTCATCGTGGGAGAGCTCGTATTTTCTACCGTAAAGTCCCGCATAGCACCCAACGCAGTTCAGATTACAGGCGTATGTAGGGCTCAGAACGAGGAGTTTTGGGAGCACCGTTTTGTACTCGTGCATCTTTTCCTGCCTGATAGGTTCTCCGAGAGCGAACTCGTTGATGATCAGGTTGTTTATAACCCCTTCAACACACTTTGGACTTGCTTTTTTGAAAACGTTCACCCATGACATCACCATGGGATGTCTTTCTTTTGCGAGGTCAGCCAGTTTTCGAAGGCCGCTCTTCGCGGGCTCCTTCGTGAACATGCTCAAAGTACCGAAGATCTTTCCAAGAGTTTCCACTTCAGCGTTTTTAACGAATGAACCGACGAGTTTTCCCGCCTGGTGATAGATCATTCCTTTGATTCCACCTACTGCCATTGAATCACCTCCATATTTTTTTTACTTACCGGTCGGTAAAAATATTCTATGCACACAGAGTGACAATCAGATTTCATTTAAGTTACTTTATGTTGTATCGAGCTTTGTTCAGAGAACAGAGGGCTTCGTCTTTTTCGCGTCCTCTCAGCAGATAGTAAGCTTTGCAACCACCACCACATTCGTTCAGGATAGGACACTGCTGACAGGAAGTTGGGGAAGGAATAGGAGTGTACTCGTTCCAGATTTCCGAGAATTTCTTTTCTTTCACGTTCCCCATGTAGAATTCCTTTCTATATCTGAAGTGACCACAGGGAACAACTGTGCCATCGACCAGAACCGACGCGTGCGTGATTCCTGCGGAACACGGCCTTCCCGATATGGATTCTTCCACGTAAAATGTCAAGCAGTCTTTGTAGTTTTCTATCACTCCAAGAACGTGTTTTATAGCTACTTTCCATTCCTCTGGATTCATATCCAGTTCTCTTGCATGGATCATGCCCCTTCCGACTGGTATGAACCTATCTACGTACAGAGCATTAACTCCCAGTTCCAGTGCGAGTTTTACCATGTTTTCGAATTTCCTCCAATTTCTCCTGTTTATCACATTTAAAATGGTGATTTGAAGCCCTTCACTTACGAAGTTTTTGATGCCCTGAACAGCTCTTTCGAAGTTTCCGATTCCTCTCACAAAATCGTTGGTCTCGGGCTCTGGGCCTTCAAGAGAAACACCAACAAGCACGTCGGGATTGGCCTTTTTTATTTTCTGTACCATTTCCTTGGTGGCAAGCGATCCGTTGGTGTTGATCATGAGACGCTGTCCGACCTCTTTTCCAAAGGCAAGAATATCCAGTATTTGAGGATGGAGGAGAGGTTCGCCACCTACAATATCGAGAGCCCAGGTGCCCAGTTCTTTCATGTCAAGTATCAGTTCTTTTATTTCTTCAAAACTCAACTCTTCAGGATGGGGCTTTCCAGCCTTGCAGTAGCAGTGTTTGCACCTGAAGTTACATCGCAGTGTCAGTTCGTATTCCACGATGAAAGGTGGATTTCGCATTCAATCACCTCCAGGATAGATTTTAACCCTGGAGACGTTTTATTACATTTTCTGGGTTCTAATTGTAATGATCCATACAAGTCCAATTAAAGGTTTGGGGTTAGAATCAAAAACGAGGTGATGCCTCTTGGAGAAAAAAGTATCCAGAAATCCCCGTGTTTTGTCGCAGATAGATCTGCTCAAATTGATGACCGATGGAGATGAAAGTGCTCTCAGGGAAATAAAGAGACGTTTGGGTCTTGACGAGAAGAGAGAAAGAGATAACGATGAAAAGCGAAAAGTTTCCGATAAGGTTTGAAAATTTTTCCATATCTGTGGATGGTAAAAGTGTACTTGAGAATATAACCGTTTCCTTTGTTGAAGGAATGAACGTCCTTTATGGCCCAAGAGGATCCGGAAAATCTTTTCTCCTCAGATCTATCGTCAAATTGAACGTTGAAATATTCAACGAGATTTCCAGAAGTGGTTCCGTCTATTTGTTCGATCAAAATGTGCAGGATCTTGACGACATCTATCTCAGGAAAAACGCTCTGTACCTTGATACCAGTTTCATCGATGCGATGAATCGCTACACATTCGATGAGTTTCTTAAGCTTGCCCTGAAAAGGAAAATTTCTCTGGAGGATTTTTCCGAGAAACTCGATGATCTTGGAATACTGAGGATGCTTATTCGCGGTCGAAAAACACCCCTTTCTGTGTTCTCTCCAGCCGAAAAGATTTCCCTCCTTCTTTTCATTCTCGAACAGAAAAAACCTCGTATCATTTTGATGGACTGTCTGCTGGATCACCTCGACGATGAAAACCTAGAGAAGATAATGGACATGTTCCTCAAGATGAAGGAAGAACGAACTTTTGTCATATCCACTCGTATCCTTCAAAGGTTTCTCTACATCGCCGATTTGTTGGTTATACTGAATAATGGTAAAATCAATTATGTTGGGAGTCCCAAGGATTTCGTTTTAAAAATGTGATTCCCCACTTCTGATTTCGAGGTGATTGTATGGTCCTGACGGTGACCCTCAATCCTGCTTTAGACAGGGAAATTTTCATAGAAGATTTTCAGGTGAACCGGCTGTACAGAATAAGAGATCTTTCTAAAACTCAAATGTCTCCGGGTGGGAAGGGTATAAACGTTTCTATAGCCCTTTCCAGACTGGGGGTGCCGTCAGTCGCCACCGGATTCGTGGGTGGGTACATGGGGAAGATTCTTGTGGAGGAATTGAGAAAAATTTCAAAGCTGATCACGACGAATTTTGTTTACGTGGAGGGAGAAACGAGAGAAAACATAGAGATAATCGACGAAAAGAATAAAACAATAACTGCTATAAATTTTCCCGGTCCAAATGTTACAGAGATGGATGTGGAACACTTTCTGAGAAGATACAAGATGACGCTTTCGAAAGTCGATTGCGTTGTCATATCGGGGAGTATTCCACCAGGAGTGAACGAAGAAATATGCAACGAATTGGTGAGGCTTGCACGTGAAAGGGGAATCTTTGTTTTTGTCGAACAGACTCCCAGATTGCTTGAGAGAATCTATGAAGGACCAGAGTATCCTAACGTTGTGAAACCGGATTTGAGAGGTAATCACGCTTCTTTTCTTGGTGTTGAATTGAAAACCTTTGATGATTATGTGAAGCTTGCCGAAAAACTCGCCGAAAAATCGCAGATCTCCGTGGTGTCTTACGAGGTGAAGAACGATATTGTTGCAACAAGAGAAGGAGTCTGGCTTATAAAATCCAAAGAAGAAATAGACACATCACATCTTCTGGGTGCGGGGGACGCGTACGTGGCTGGTATGGTCTATTACTTCATCAAGCACGGAGCCAACTTCCTCGAAATGGCAAAGTTTGGTTTTGCCTCCGCACTGGCTGCCACTCGAAGAAAAGAGAAGTACATGCCCGACCTCGAGGTTATAAAGAAGGAGTACGATCACTTCACCGTAGAGAGGGTGAAGTAAATGAAAGTAAAGGATGCCGTCATCTATGATATTTCCGCTGTTTTTGAAGATGAGACGGTTGAAACAGTGATAAAGCTTCTTTCCAGACAGAACCTCTCAGGAGTTCCTGTTGTCGACCATGATATGAGAGTAGTGGGTTTTGTCAGCGAGAGCGATCTCATAAAGGCCCTTGTGCCCAGTTATTTCTCGCTTTTGAGATCCGCTTCTTTCATTCCAGATACCAACCAGCTGATAAGAAACGTAGTCAAAATAAAAGACAGACCCGTGTCTGATTTTATGAACAAGCCTCCTGTCGTTGTGAAAGAAGACGATCCACTCATCGTAGCAGCGGATTATCTCATAAGACACGGCTTTA
Source organism: Thermotoga petrophila RKU-1 (assembly GCF_000016785.1). Lineage (NCBI taxonomy): Bacteria > Thermotogati > Thermotogota > Thermotogae > Thermotogales > Thermotogaceae > Thermotoga > Thermotoga petrophila. The sequence continues at coordinate 90,730 of NC_009486.1, read as the reverse complement.
AATCGCTTCCTGTTGTCGATGAAGCCATGCAGCTCGTTGGCATAGTGAGAAGAATAGACATTCTGAGGGTAGTTTCGGAGGGAAAGCTGGAAATATGAAAACTGTCAGGATAGAGACTTTCGGCTGTAAGGTGAATCAGTACGAAAGTGAATACATGGCTGAACAGTTAGAAAAAGCCGGGTACGTGGTTTTACCCGACGGGGATGTTTCTTACTATATAGTGAACTCGTGTGCCGTTACCAAGGAAGTTGAGAAGAAAGTGAAGAGATTGATAAAGAGCATCAGAAACAGGAACAGGAACGCAAAAATCATCCTCACCGGTTGTTTTGCCCAGCTTTCTCCGGATGAGGCAAGGAATCTTTCGGTGGACATGGTTCTGGGAATCGATGAGAAAAAACACATAGTGGATCATATTAACTCCCTGAACGGAAAACAACAGGTTATTGTATCTGAACCCGGCCGGCCCGTTTACGAGAAAGTAAAGGGGAGTTTTGAAGACAGAACCCGTTCTTACATAAAGGTTGAAGACGGGTGTGACAACACCTGTACCTACTGTGCTATCAGGTTGGCCCGTGGCAGTAAGATCAGAAGTAAACCGCTCGAAATATTCAAAGATGAATTTGTCGAAATGGTGGCAAAGGGTTACAAAGAGATCGTAATAACCGGTGTCAACCTTGGAAAATATGGAAAGGACATGGGTTCTTCTCTTGCTGAACTTCTGAAGGTCATCGAGAAAGTTCCTGGGGATTATCGAGTGCGTCTCAGCTCCATAAATGTGGAAGATGTGAACGACGAAATTGTGGAGGCTTTCAAGAGAAATCCCAGATTGTGTCCGCATCTTCACATTTCAGTTCAGAGCGGATCCGATGATGTGTTGAAAAGAATGGGAAGAAAATACAGAATCTCTGATTTCATGCGTGTTGTTGACAAATTGAGAAGTATCGATCCAGATTTTTCGATAACAACGGACATAATCGTTGGTTTTCCAGGAGAAACGGACGACGATTTCCAGAAAACTCTTGATCTGGTTGAAAAAGTGGGGTTCAGTAGAGTGCATATCTTCAGATTTTCACCGCGCCCCGGAACTCCAGCGAGTAGAATGGGAGGAAGTGTTCCCGAATCGAAGAAAAAAGAGCGTCTGGATGTTTTAAAAGAGAAAGCGAAAGATGTTTCTATCAGGTACAGGAAGAGAATCATTGGGAAAGAAAGAAAAGTTCTCGCCGAATGGTACGTCATGAAGGGTATCCTTTCTGGTTATGACGAATATTACGTGAAGCATGAGTTTGTGGGAGATCGAGTGGGGGAATTCCATAATGTAAGGGTGAAATCCCTTTCGGAAGAGGGAGTGATTTCCTGTCGTGTTGATATGGTGGAGGGGAAAGTTTCAGCGCGCGGATGAAATTTCGCTGGATTTCTCCCTGTTTGAAAAGTCGCTTCAGGGGGCAGTGTACGAAACCTTGAGAACTTACAATGGAATCCCGTTTGCAGCTTACAAACATTATTCCAGATTGAAGAGATCTGTCGATTTCTTTAAAATCCCCTTTTCTTTGAGTTTTGATGAGTTTTCAGAAGTGCTGAAGACAGGTGCTCAGGAATTCAAACAGGAAGTGAGAATCAAGGTCTATCTTTTTCCTGATTCCGGGGAGATCTTTTTTGTGTTCTCACCCTTCAATGTGCCGGATGTGGAGTCAGGAGTTGATGTGAAAATATCGAGCGTTCGAAGAATACCTGATCTCTCCACCCCACCGGCTCTCAAAATAACTGGACGTACCGACATAGTGCTTGCAAGAAGGGAAATAGTGGACTGCTACGATGTAATTCTGCTTGGTTTGAACGGGCAGGTTTGTGAGGGAAGTTTCAGCAATGTGTTTTTGGTGAAAGAAGGCAAATTGGTTACACCTTCGCTCGACAGCGGTATTCTGGATGGCATCACGCGGGAGAATGTGATAAAACTTGCAAAAAGTCTTGAAATACCTGTTGAAGAAAGAGTGGTTTGGGTTTGGGAACTGTTCGAAGCGGATGAAATGTTTCTCACACACACGAGTGTGGGAGTGGTTCCTGTTAGAAGGTTGAACGAGCACTTATTCTTTGAGGAAGAACCAGGACCCGTGACAGCGACTTTGATGGAAAACTTTGAGCCTTTTATCTTAAACCTTGAAGAAAACTGGGTGGGAATATGATCCTTCTCAGACAACTGTTCGAAGAACTTTCCACCAAACAACCTCTTTTTTTTGAATTGAAGATAAAGATGCTCCTTTCTGAATGGGACAAGATAGTTGGACCTGTGATAGCAAAGCACACGAAGGTGGAAAAAGTGGAAAACGGAACAGTTTACGTTGTTTGCGATGATTCATTGTGGATGACGGAGCTCTCCATGCAGAAGGATCGTTTGCTCAGAATTCTGAATGAAAAATCAGGTAAAGAACTGTTCAAAGATATAAGATTCAGGAGGGGAAAAGTAGATGGAAAAGTACTCCGCTGAAAGTATAAAGGTTTTGAAGGGGCTGGAACCTGTCCGAATGCGACCCGGAATGTACGTAGGATCCACAGGAAAGCGTGGATTGCATCACCTCGTGTACGAAGTGGTGGACAACAGTGTTGACGAGGCACTGGCAGGATACTGTGACTGGATACGTGTGACTCTCCATGAAGATGGAAGTGTGGAAGTCGAGGATAACGGGAGAGGAATACCCGTTGATATACATCCCGAAGAAGGAAGAAGCGCTCTGGAAGTGGTTTTCACGGTTCTTCATGCAGGAGGGAAGTTTTCCAAGGACTCTTACAAGATAAGTGGCGGTTTGCATGGTGTTGGTGTATCGGTGGTGAACGCTCTTTCGGAGTGGTTGGAGGTGCGGGTGCATCGTGATGGGAAGATTTATCGGCAGCGATATGAAAGAGGTAAACCGGTCACACCTGTGGAAGTAATAGGAGAGACCGATAAGCACGGCACGATCGTTCGATTCAAACCCGACCCTCTCATATTCTCAGAAACGGAATTCGATCCTGACGTACTGGAACACAGGTTGAGAGAGATAGCTTTCCTAGTACCAGGACTCAAAATAGAATTCGAAGACAGAATAAACGGAGAGAAGAAAACCTTCAAATTCGACGGAGGCATAGTGGAGTATGTGAAGTATTTGAACCGTGGGAAAAAAGCTCTACACGATGTGATACACATAAAGAGAACGGAAAAAGTGAAAACAAAAAATGGTGAAGACGAAGTGATAGTGGAGATCGCCTTTCAATACACTGATTCGTATTCTGAAGATATCGTGTCTTTTGCAAACACCATAAAAACTGTCGATGGTGGAACTCATGTTACAGCCTTTAAGAGCACCCTCACAAGACTCATGAACGAGTATGGGAAAAAACATAATTTTCTCAAGAAAGACGATTCCTTCCAGGGTGAAGATGTGAGAGAAGGTCTCACTGCGGTTATCAGTGTTTACGTGAAAAACCCCGAATTTGAAGGACAAACAAAGTCAAAACTCGGCAACGAAGAAGTCAAGGAAGCGGTAACCAAGGCTATGAGAGAAGAGCTGAAAAAAATATTCGACGCAAATTCCGATCTTGTGAAAGCTATTCTTTCAAAGATCATGAGTACCAAACAAGCAAGAGAAGCGGCAAAAAGAGCTCGAGAGATGGTGAGGAGGAAAAACGTTCTTCAAAACACAGCACTTCCGGGGAAACTGGCGGACTGCAGTTCCACACATAGAGAGAAAACGGAGCTTTTCATCGTGGAAGGTGACTCTGCTGGTGGATCTGCAAAGCAGGCCAGAGACAGAGAATTTCAAGCGGTTCTTCCCATAAGAGGAAAGATTTTGAACGTGGAAAAATCATCCCTCGATAGATTACTGAAAAACGAGCAGATCAGTGACATAATTGTTGCAGTGGGAACGGGCATAGGAGATGATTTCGACGAAAGCAAGCTCAGATACGGTAGGATTATCATCATGACCGACGCCGATATAGACGGTGCACACATAAGAACTCTCCTTCTGACACTCTTCTATAGATACATGAGACCCCTCATCGAACAGGGCAGGGTATACATAGCACTCCCACCTCTCTACAGGATCAAAGCTGGAAGAGAAGAGTTCTACGTTTACAGTGACCAGGAGCTGGCGGAATACAAAGAGAAACTCCAGGGAAAAAGGATCGAAATTCAACGGTACAAAGGACTTGGTGAGATGAATCCTGAGCAGCTCTGGGAAACAACGATGAATCCAGAAACGAGAAAAATCATAAGGGTAACTATAGAAGATGCCGAAGAAGCGGATAGACTCTTTGAAATTCTCATGGGTAACGATCCATCCAGCAGAAGGGAGTTCATAGAAAGGCACGCTCTGAAAGTGAAAGAACTGGATATCTGACCATGAGATCCTTGAGAGTTCTCCTCATCACGATGATTGTTCTTTACATTCTGTTCTTTGTGAATTCTTTTTTTCAAAGTCGTAGAGAACACGTGAGGGTTCCAGAAAAAGTGTATTCATATTTGATAGAAAATTTTAACATTTCTCCAAAAAGTATTATAATAGATTCGAAAAAGACCGTAGGAATAGTTTTCTATGAAGGGAATTACTATCTGTGTGCTGAAGATGGAAGTTTGGTAGCTTCGTTATCGAAAAAGGACCTATTCAAATTCTACCCAGTGTTTCTGGAAGTTAATCTTGAAGGGCTTCGACTTTCAAAGAGCGACAGGGAAATTCTGGAGATGTTGATTCCGATTCTGAAAAGTTCTGTAGTGTCCGCTGTTTTTTTTGAGTCAAAAGAAGTTGTTCTGCTGAAGGGATCCAGAATCATGTTTGAAGAATGGAAAGATCTTGTCGAGAACTTTCAGGTAATAATGGAGCAATCTGAGAAAATGAAAGCGAAGGAAAGGTATTTCCTGACGGATGATGGAAGATTGATGTGGATAAGGGGTGATTGACTTGTCAAAAACTGTCTTTTATACCTCGATCGATATAGGTTCAAGATACATAAAGGGACTCGTTCTTGGAAAACGTGATCAAGAATGGGAAGCACTGGCCTTTTCGAGTGTGAAATCGAGAGGGCTGGATGAGGGTGAAATAAAAGACGCCATCGCTTTCAAAGAATCTGTGAACACACTGCTTAAAGAACTCGAAGAACAGCTGCAAAAATCTCTGAGAAGTGATTTTGTCATTTCTTTCAGCAGCGTGAGTTTTGAAAGAGAAGACACCGTGATCGAAAGGGACTTCGGTGAAGAGAAACGATCTATCACCCTGGACATCTTGAGTGAGATGCAATCGGAAGCTCTTGAGAAATTGAAAGAGAACGGGAAAACTCCTCTTCACATATTTTCGAAAAGATATCTCCTGGACGACGAAAGGATCGTTTTCAATCCTCTCGATATGAAGGCTTCGAAGATAGCCATCGAGTACACCTCCATTGTCGTACCTTTGAAAGTTTATGAGATGTTCTACAATTTCTTGCAGGATACCGTTAAAAGCCCATTTCAGTTGAAGTCTTCTCTTGTTTCAACTGCCGAAGGAGTTCTCACCACGCCCGAGAAAGATCGGGGTGTAGTGGTCGTGAATCTGGGTTACAACTTCACCGGGTTGATAGCGTACAAAAACGGTGTTCCCATAAAGATATCCTACGTCCCTGTGGGGATGAAACATGTTATAAAAGATGTTTCCGCTGTCCTTGACACCTCTTTTGAAGAGTCGGAAAGACTCATTATAACTCATGGAAGTGCCGTTTATAACGATCTGAAAGAGGACGAAGTACAGTACAGAGGACTCGACGGAAACACCATAAAAACGACCACTGCGAAAAAACTTTCTGTCATTATACACGCACGTCTCAGAGAGATAATGAGCAAATCCAAGAAATTTTTCAGGGAAGTTGAAGCGAAGATAATAGAGGAAGGGGAAATAGGGATACCTGGTGGTGTGGTTCTCACTGGGGGAGGGGCCAAAATTCCACGAATAAACGAACTGGCCACAGAGGTGTTTAAATCTCCGGTGAGAACAGGTTGTTACGCAAATTCCGACAGACCGTCCATTATCAACGCGGATGAAGTTGCCAATGACCCTTCCTTTGCTGCGGCGTTTGGAAATGTTTTTGCCGTCTCAGAGAATCCTTACGAGGAAACTCCGGTGAAAAGTGAAAATCCGCTGAAGAAAATTTTCAGACTCTTCAAAGAATTGATGGAGTGAGTAGGAGGTTAAAAGTATGGGATTTGACCTTGATGTTGAGAAAAAAAGGGAAAATAGAAACATCCCCCAGGCGAACAATTTGAAAATAAAAGTCATAGGAGTCGGCGGTGCCGGAAACAATGCCATAAACAGGATGATAGAAATAGGAATACACGGTGTTGAATTTGTCGCGGTGAACACCGATCTTCAGGTACTGGAGGCTTCTAACGCTGACGTGAAGATTCAGATCGGTGAGAACATCACACGGGGCCTTGGTGCGGGAGGACGCCCCGATATAGGAGAGCAGGCCGCTCTCGAGAGCGAGGAAAAAATCAAAGAAGTGCTCCAGGATACCCACATGGTCTTCATAACTGCAGGGTTCGGAGGAGGGACGGGAACAGGTGCTTCCCCTGTCATAGCAAAGATAGCCAAAGAAATGGGAATCCTGACTGTAGCCATAGTGACGACTCCCTTCTATTTCGAAGGCCCGGAGAGACTCAAAAAAGCGATAGAGGGGCTCAAAAAACTTCGAAAACATGTGGATACCCTCATAAAGATATCCAACAACAAACTCATGGAAGAACTCCCGAGGGATGTCAAGATAAAGGATGCTTTTCTGAAGGCTGACGAGACTCTTCACCAGGGAGTGAAAGGAATTTCGGAACTGATAACGAAGAGGGGTTACATAAATCTCGACTTTGCAGACATAGAGTCGGTGATGAAAGACGCCGGTGCAGCGATCCTTGGTATAGGCGTTGGAAAGGGTGAACACAGAGCAAGAGAAGCTGCTAAGAAGGCTATGGAAAGCAAGTTGATAGAGCATCCTGTAGAAAACGCGAGTTCGATCGTGTTCAATATAACTGCTCCCAGCAATATAAGAATGGAGGAAGTACACGAGGCAGCCATGATCATAAGGCAGAACAGCAGTGAGGATGCGGATGTTAAATTCGGCCTCATCTTCGACGATGAGATACCCGATGACGAAATTCGTGTGATCTTCATAGCTACGAGATTTCCAGATGAAGACAAGATTCTCTTCCCGGAGGGTGACATACCGGCCATTTACAGATACGGCCTGGAGGGGCTTCTCTGATGCTGAGAAGATACAGAAAGCTGGGAGAAATTCTTGTGGAGAAAGGGTTCATAACCAGAGAAGAGTTAGAGAGGGCTCTTGAAATTCAAAAAGAGGAAAAGAAGCCACTCGGGGAAGTTTTAATTGAGACTGGGTACATCACGGAAGATCAACTGCTGGAGGCTTTGAGTGAGCAGTACGGGGTTCCAATCCTGAAGGAACTACCAAAAAACATTCCTCTCAACGTGGTGGGCTCTATTCCAAAGAACATCATCGAATCTCTGCACGTCATTCCTGTAGAAAAGAAGGAAGACGGAACTCTCGTGGTGGTGACGGATAACGGGACGAACATTCCGAGGATCAAACAGGAAATTCGTTTTCTCACGGGAAAAAATCCGGAGATTTATCTTGTAACGAGTAGAGATTTTTCTGTTTTGTATCAAACGTATGTTCTTGGTGTACCACTCGAACTTTTCGAGGAGCCTTACGTTGCTATAGAAGAAACACCAGAACAGGTTGAGGAAGAAGAGGAAGAAGAAGAAAGGGAAATAGAAGAAGCTCCCATTGTACGGCTTGTCAACAATATCGTAAACCGTGCCATAGAGATGGGAGCGAGTGATATTCATATAGAACCGATGAAAAGAACCGTGAGAGTGAGATTCAGAGTAGATGGCGTTTTGAGAAAGGTTCTTGAGTATCAAAAACTTCAACACAACTCTGTTGTGGCACGCATCAAGATTATGAGCAGCCTTGATGTGTCGGAAAGAAGGCTTCCGCAGGACGGGAAGTTTTACACAATAAAAAGCGGTGAGCAGTACGATTTTCGCGTGTCAACCATGCCTTCCACCTTCGGAGAGAAAGTCGTGCTGAGAATATTGAAGGTATCCGATGCGAACAGACGTCTTGAGGAACTTGGATACAGTGAATACAACTTGAAACGAATACTATCATTACTTGAAAAACCATACGGTATCATCCTGGTCACTGGACCAACGGGAAGCGGGAAATCCACTACACTTGTCGCTATGATAAATTATTTGAAGAATGAAAGTGTGAACATAGTAACAGCGGAAGACCCTGTGGAATACACCATCGAAGGGGTTACTCAGTGTCAGGTTTTCCCGGAAATAGGTCTCACGTTTGCTCGGTACTTGAGAGCTTTCCTCAGACAGGACCCCGACATCATCATGGTGGGTGAGATCAGAGACAGAGAAACCGCACAGCTTGCGGTGGAAGCTTCCCTCACGGGACACTTAGTTCTGAGTACACTTCACACCAACACCGCCGCCGGTGCTGTTTCAAGGCTCATAGAAATGGGAATAGACCCTCACCTTCTTGGAGCCTCTCTCATCGGAGTCATAGGTCAAAGGCTGGTGAGAAAGCTCTGTGATGAGTGTAAAATGCCTGGAGAGGTTCGAGATGAACAGGTAAAATCTTATTTCGAACAATTCTTTGGAAAGGTACCAGATCAGATTTACTATCCTTCAGAAGAGGGATGTCCTGCCTGTAGGGGAATGAGATACAGAGGAAGAATGGCTATAGGAGAAGTTTTAATTGTGGACGAAGAGTTGAGAGAACTGATCTCTTCCAGAGTGAGTGAAACAGAGATTGCAAAGCTCGCAGTGAAAAAAGGTATGCGCACCATGTTCCAGGATGCCCTCGAAAAGGTTCTTCTTGGGCAGACGAGCATCGAAGAGGTTTTCAGGGTGACCACACCGCTATGAGGTATTTTTCTAAGAGCCCTGAAGAGTGGCAAAAAAGAGACGAAGAAAGAGAAAGAGAGTTCAGAAACAGAAAAGACAGAATTCGCCGCAGGGCGAATTTTATTCTTGTTGTGAATCTTGTGATAGTAGTTTTCCTGGTGTTTTTCACGAAAGCGTTTTTTTCCAACAAATCGGAAGGTGTGATTGGGCCCTTCCAGCTGGTGATAGAGACAAAAGAGTCCTACCTTCCAAACGATTCCCTCGATGTGCGGGTGAAAGTGTTCAACAGAGAGAGAAAAAAAGAGAATCTTGTGCTGGAAGACTTCGTATTTTCCATCAAAAGAGGAAATGACACAGTGTACGAATTTCACTTTCCGCAGCGTGTGGAAAAAGAGATGGAAGCTTTTGAAAGTGTCCTGGTTTTTGATCTTTTGAGGGAGGAAGAGCTGTCAAATCTATCTGGGGGAAATTACACGATCACAGTCTCTGTCAAGTTGAATGGCCAGAGGGTGGTTATCAGTAAGAGTGTTTCGGTGATTGAAAAGTGGCAAGTCGAAGTTGAAGACCTGAAAGATTTTTATTTCCCTTACGAAAACGTGTATTTTTCTGTCTATTTGGAAAACATAAGTTCGAAGAGTCGAAAAATTCACGTGGAGTCGATCAGCCTTATTATCCTTAAGGGGAACGAGACTGTCTTTGAAAGAGATATTCCAATAGAAAAAGACTTCGTGATAAATCCGATGATGGTCGAGCAGATCCACGAAGTGAGCTTTTCCGTCCCAAAAGAATCTGGAGATTACATCGTTGAATTGAAATTGAAGACAAAAGATGGTTTGATAGAAAGCTCGATACCTCTTTTCGTGACGCAGGAGTATCAAAAAGATTTGAAGGGACTCTCCCTTATCATCGAAGGGAAGAAGTTTGTAGCATCCGGTGAAAGATACGATTTCTCTGTGAAGCTTTTGAACGAAGAAAAGAAACGAAAGTACATAGTTTTGAAAAACATCATGATCGTTTTGACGCACAAGGAACCGGTGTTCTCGTATGCTTATTCTGAAGAATACAGGATGACGATCGAAGGATATTCCTCAAGAGAAATTTTTAAGACGACCAGTTACGATATCATAAAACTCGAGGATCCCGGGACTTACAAACTCATCGTTGTGATAGAAAGTGAAGAAGACAGGCTGATGAAGGAAATGGAGATAGTCGTTTCAGAGTGAGGTGGGACCATACCACACGAGAACAAAAGAATAGACTGGATCATTGTTGTTCTTGTGTCCATCTTGATGTTGTTTGGACTTGCAACTTTGAGAAGCGCAACTTACGGAGAAAACGAACAGCTTTTCACGAGGCAGATTGTGTGGGATGTAGCCGGTTTCTCGTTGATGTTTCTGATTTTGTTCATCAAAGACAGAACGATTAGAAATTTTTCGATCATTCTCTACGTTTTCTCTGTTGTTTTACTGGCAGTCCTTCTTGTGAAAGGAACACCCATCGGTGGTTCAAAGAGATGGTTCAGAATCATGGGATTCAGTTTCCAGCCTTCAGATTTTGCAAAGCTTTCTCTCATCGTTCTGCTCCCTTACCTTCTGGAGAAGAAGTGGTTCTGGAGAAGTCTTTTCCTCACGGTTGTCCCCGCTGTTCTCATATTTCTTGAACCTGATCTTGGCACCACGCTTTCTGTGGGATTGATCTGGTTGTTTGCGGTTCTGGCCTCGAATGTGAATAAGAAGCCCCTTGTGATCCTGTTGATACTGGCCATTGTGTTTCTTCCTGTTTTCTTTTTCTTTGGGCTGAAGGACTATCAGAGGGCAAGGATACTCTCTTTTCTCAACCCGGAAAAGTACGGTGAGAGTTACTCCTACAACGTTCTACAGTCGATTCACGCGATCGGAGCCGGTGGACTCTTTGGAGCAGGATACATGAAAGGAAAGGCGAACCTTATGGGGTACGTCCCTGTCTCGTACACTGATTTCATCGTATCGGTGATCGGTGAGGAATTCGGATTCATCGGAATAGTCTTTCTGCTTTCGCTTTTCGGTTTTCTGTTCTTCGAAGTTTCCAGGTGGATTCTTAACGTGAAAGACGAATACTGGGAAATGTTGATGGTTTCTGCGTGTGGACTGATATGGTTCCACGTCTTCGAAAACGTCTCGATGAACCTGGGACTCCTTCCAGTCACTGGTGTTCCTCTTCCATTCATCAGCTACGGTGGAACCTCTACACTCATGTTTTCCATTCTCGTCGGACTCATTCTCAAAGGGATTGCACTGGCAAGAGTGGAAAAGAAATTTTGAGAACTCTCTTCTTTACTTGAAAGTCTTAGATTTGAGGGGGTGAAGAAAATGAAGAGATTTTTTCCCTTTCTGGGGTTGATTCTTCTGATTTTGACAGCTTGTCTGCCACCACTTGAGGAAAGACACGAGTTCATCGTCGAAGTGGTTGGAAATGCTTATCTTGACGATGTGATGGATTGGTATCAACCATCCTATGGTGATTATCTTGTTCAGGAACACCCTGTGATTGTACTCTACTATCCGGATGGAAGTTATGCTTACAGTGAAAGGGCGGCATTCTATGAGCAAAACAACGACTTCGTCGCGGCTGCGGGGGAGATCGTTGATACGGCAGATCTTAAAGATGACTTGAACCAGATCTGGAGCAGTTACTATCCAATTTACGACGTGGATGTGTGGTGGCAGGCAGATCAGGGAGAATGGCAGGCAAGGGTGAAAGATTTGACGAAAGATGTTAAAATCACGAAGTTTTTTGTGGTAACTTTCAAAAAAGTCGGTAATTACTGTGAAGTAGTAGATGTAAAAGATGAAGATGAAAGCGAAATATACTGTGATGATAAAGGAGTTTATCACCTTGGTCCTTTAAGCGGTGTTGATGGTTTTGTCGCTTTCGTTCAGGAAGCTCCTTCTAATCGAACTCTTGTGCCTGTATCAAACACAAAGATCCTCGGTGCGGAAGTCAGATGGATAAAATAACAAGGAGGTGTGACCCATGAGGAGATATGTGTTTCTTCTTCTGATTCTTGTCTCGATGGTGGCTTTCTCTTTCGACGCAAAGAGCATCATCATAGTACCCGAGAGACCCTACTTCACGGTGGATGTGTGGCTCAACAAACCGGAAGGATCCGTCTATGAAGTGGGAGAGAGGATGGAGATCTTCGTCAAATCTTCCAGAGACGCGTACATACTCGTCTACGACATCAACGCACAGGGTAAGGTGACTCTCATTTTCCCGAACAAATACGAAAGCGACAATTTCGTCAGGGCAAATGAGATAAAAAAGATTCCTTCGAAATCCACCTACTCTCTCAGAGTTTCACCACCGTATGGAAAAGAGTACATTCAGGTGATCGCAAGCACCAGACCGATACCGATTTTCAACCAGCTGAAAGAACTCGGAACCGCTCAAGCCTTTCCAACGCTGTCTGACAACGTCGAAGAATACGTTCAAAATAAATTGAAACCCTATCTCACGGGTGAATGGGTCTCCGATCTCACTTATTTCTACGTGGGAAGAGCCCCCGCGTTCGGAACGCTGATCGTTGACTCGACACCTCCAGGAATGACTGTCTATATTGATGGTTCTTACAAAGGAAAGACACCGGTCACGGTATCAGTGGACGAAGGAACACACTACGTGACGGTGTATTTTGAAAACTACACGTTCTACAAGGAAGTCTATGTGGGAAGAGATCAGACGGTGAAGGTGATAGCCACTTTGCCTCTCGCTCAACTCTCTCTCAGTTCAAGCCCGAGTGGTGCGAGTGTCTACCTGAACGGAGTCTATCAAGGAAAGACTCCTCTGACGTTGAACCTCTCTCCTGGAAATTACACTGTCACGTTCAGAAAAGAAGGGTACCGCGAAGAGACCCGGAACATAACCCTCAGTGCGGGAGAAACTAGATCCGTGTACGTCACGCTGAAACCAGCACAATCTTCTTTGAAACTGAGAACGGATCCTTCTGGAGTCGACGTCTATATCAACGGAAGATACGTGGGAACGACTGATCAGAACGGTTTGAATCTCATTCTTGATCCTGGAACGTACGAGATAAAACTGGAAAAAGAAGGGTACGAAACAGATCGCTTCACGGTGAATTTCGGACCAGGAGAAGAAAAGGAGATTTTCAGAAAACTGGAGAAGAGAGTGGTCTTTTCAGAGGTTAGAATAGAGACCGATCCATCGAGAGCTACGATATACCTAAACGGGTACTACCACGGTGAAACACCCATCACTCTATACATCCAGGCAGGAACCTACGAGATCACGATCGTGAAACCCGGTTACAGAACGATCGTGAAAACCATCACTTTTGACGATGAAGAAGAATACTTCAAGTTCATCATGAACAGGATAGAGTGATCGATGTTAAAATTAATGGTAATAAGGAGGAGTTCACGGTGACTCCAACGGTTATGGTAGTGGATGAATCCAGAATCACCTTCCTTGCCGTCAAAAATGCCCTTGAAAAAGACGGTTTCAATGTGATTTGGGCAAAAAACGAGCAGGAAGCGTTCACGCTCCTTCGCCGCGAAAAGATCGATCTCGTGTTCGTAGATGTGTTCGAAGGTGAAGAGAGCCTGAATTTGATAAGAAGAATACGTGAAGAGTTTCCCGACACGAAGGTCGCGGTTCTGAGCGCCTACGTTGACAAAGATCTAATTATTAATTCGGTGAGAGCGGGTGCGATTGACTACATTCTCAAACCCTTCAAGCTCGATTATCTCTTGGAAAGAGTCAAAAAAATCATTTCTTCCGCACCCAGGCTCACCGTTTCTCTCAAGAAAAATATCGAGGATCTTGAGATCACCCTCAAGTTCGAAGATATCGTGAGAAAAGAAATAAAGCGTTCCAACAGGACAGGTTCTCGTTTCTGCGTCATGTACGTTAAGTTCGAAGATATCATGAGAGACTACGAGACTATCAAGAAATTCTTCAGGGAAACAGATTACATCCTACCCATCTCTGCCAGCGAATACCTGTTTGTACTGACACTGACGGGAAAACACGGAATAGAGGCCGTTACAAAGAGGATGAAAGAGAAACTTTCCGAACGTTTCAGCTACACGTACGTGTGTTACCCGGACGATGGTAAAACCTATGAGGAAATCATTTTAACTCTGAAAGATAGAATGTCCAAACCAAGGGGGAATGAGAGTTGAAACTGATAGAATCGGTACCAAACTTCAGTGAAGGGAGAAGAAAGGAAGTAGTTGAAAAGATCGTCGCGGAAGCGAAAAAATACGACAGGGTATGGGTACTCGACTGGTCAATGGATGCGGACCACAACAGATCGGTGGTAACGCTCGTGGGAGAACCGGAGAACCTCATAAACGCTCTCTTCGATATGACGAAAAAGGCGGCCGAACTCATCGATTTGAGAAATCACACAGGCCAGCATCCCAGAATGGGTGCAGCGGACGTCATACCACTTGTGCCCCTCTACAACACGACCATGGAAGAGTGTGTGGAGTATTCGAAAATACTCGGACGCAGGATAGGAGAGGAACTGGGTATTCCCGTGTATCTTTATGAAAAATCTGCCACACGACCTGAAAGACAAAATCTTGCAGATATCAGAAGGGGAGAGTTCGAAGGCTTTTTCGAGAAAATAAAAGATCCCCTGTGGAAGCCCGACTTCGGCCCCGACCGCGTACATCCCACAGCGGGTGTGACGGCGGTTGGTGCGCGTGAATTTCTCATAGCTTTCAACGTGAACCTTGGAACGTGGGATGTGAAGATAGCCGAAAAAATAGCCAGGGCAATCAGATTCTCCAGCGGAGGGCTCAGGTACGTCAAAGCGATAGGTGTTGATTTGAAAGGAAAGGGAGTTGTCCAGGTTTCTATCAACATAACAGATCACAAAAGAACACCTCTCTATCGAGTTTTTGAACTCATAAAGATGGAAGCCGAACGATACGGGGTACCGGTTCTGGGATCAGAGATAGTGGGACTTTTCCCGCTCGAATCTCTGTTGAAGACGGTTTCTTACTACCTGAGAACGGACCTCAACGCTAAAAAGGTCATAGAATCCAGTCTTCTGGAAATACTCGTTAGAGAGAGTGAGAAATGAAAGTAAGAATAGCGGTGGTTGGGAAACTGGACGGTTTTATCAAAGAAGGTATAAAGCACTACGAAAAGTTCTTGAGACGATTTTGTAAGCTTGAAGTTCTCGAAATAAAGCGAGTTCACAGAGGAAGCATCGAAGAAATCGTCAGGAAGGAAACAGAGGATCTGGCAAACAGGATTCTCCTCGGAAGTTTTGTTATGGTCATGGATAGGAGAGGGGAGGAAGTTTCTTCAGAGGAGTTTGCCGACTTTCTCAAAGATCTGGAAATGAAGGGAAAGGATATAACGATCCTGATAGGTGGGCCCCATGGGTTGAATGAGGAGATCTTCGCGAAGGCCCACCGTGTTTTTTCATTATCGAAAATGACCTTTACACATGGTATGACCGTTCTGATAGTTCTGGAGCAGATATTCAGAGCGTTTAAAATAATCCATGGGGAAAACTATCACTATTGATGGAGGTGGAACAAAAGTGGAAGATCCTGTCAGTAGTGCTTTGACTCTTGGACTGGAGTCGCTGCTGCTGTTTGTCCTGATCTATCTGTCGAACTTTTTCTCTTCTTCGGAGACTGCTCTCACTCTCATGAGCAAGGTTAAGATCAAAGAGTTTCTGGAAGAAAAGGAGGAAAACTCTGAAAAGGCAAGTTACATACACCTGTTCAACAAGTATCTTACAACGATTCTCATAAGTAACAACCTCGTCAATCTCTTTGCATCCTCTATCTCCACTCTCATCTTCTTGAATCTACTCAGAAACATGAGTGAAGAGTTTGTGGCGATTGTATCCACACTCTTCATTACCACCATCCTTCTCATCTTTGGTGAAATCACACCAAAGGTCCTGGCACGATCAGATCCAGAACGCGTGTTCCGCAGATCGATAGGTGTTATCAGATTTCTTACCCGTGTACTGGATCCCATGGGAAGGTTACTTGTGAAAATAGCAGACGGTATCATCTCCCTGAGAGATGGAAAAAAGGTCTCTGAAGATCTGTTCATAACTGAGGAGGATATCGTTTCTATTGTTCAGGTCGGAGGAGAAATGGGTGTCATAGAGGAGGAAGAAGAAAGGATCATCAAGCGCGCTTTTGAAATGAAGCAGATAGCCGTGAAAGAAATCATGACACCGCGGGTCGACATAGTGGCGATAGAGGAGAACCAGACAGTGAAAGACCTCATCGAACTGGTTGAAGACGAAGGGTACTCCAGAATACCCGTTTATAAAGAAACCATAGACAACATCGTGGGTATCTGCTACGCTAAGGACGTGCTTTCGATTCTGGCTGCAAAAGATTGTGAAGAAGTAAAAGCTATGAAAGTGAAAGATATCATGAGAGAAGCCCTGTACGTTCCTGAGACGATGAATATAGACGAACTTCTTAAAATCCTCAAAGCCAAGAAGATTCATATAGCGATCGTTGTGGATGAGTACGGGGGCACAGCCGGTATCGTAACACTGGAAGACATCATCGAAGAACTCTTTGGAAACATAATGGACGAGTACGACTACGATGAGATCTCCGGTATAAGAAAGATCGATGAAAGGACTTTTGTGGTAGATGGGACCACACCGATAAACGACATCGAAATGGAGTTGCGTGTTCAATTTCCAGAGACAGAGTACGAAACGATAGCGGGATATCTGCTCGAGCACTTCAAAAGGATACCGAACGTTGGAGAAGAAGCGGTGATCGGAAATCTGTACTTCAAAATACTCGCTGTCGGAAAAAACAGAATAGAGAAAGTCATGATAAAGATACTTGAGGGGGAAGAGATCGATGGTGGACCCGGAAAAGTTGGTGAAAATGGCTCTGGAAGCCAGGAAAAAGGCGTACGCTAAGTACTCGGGTTTCAGAGTAGGTGCCGCTTTGCTCGCGAAGAGTGGAAAAATATACACGGGGGTGAATGTGGAGAATTCTTCTTATGGTCTTACGATCTGCGCTGAAAGAGTAGCCGTGTTCAAGGCTGTCTCTGAAGGAGAGAGGGAGTTCGTGGCAATAGCAATAGCATCGGATTCTTCAGATAAAACCGCTCCATGCGGTGCTTGCAGACAGGTTCTTTACGAATTTTCCGATGATCTGGACGTGATAATGGCGGATAGGGATGGGAATTTTGAAGTGATGAAATTGAAAGATCTCCTACCAAGAGGATTCAAGCTGGGAGGTGATGAGCATTAAATCGGGTTTTGTTGCTCTGGCAGGAAAACCGAATGTTGGGAAATCGACATTTATAAACGTTGTTATGGGAAGAAAAGTCGTGATCGTCTCAGACAAACCTCAAACTACCAGGAACAGGATAAACTGCATCTACACGGACAGAGATAGCCAGATCATATTTGTGGACACTCCCGGTATCCACAAACCTCTTCACAGACTTGGAGAATACATGGTGAAGGCTGCTGTTCAGGCTCTTAAAGGAGTGGATCTGATTCTCTTCATGCTGGACGCGGCGGATGGCTTTACGAAGACAGACGAACACGTTGCGAAGATTGTGAGCGAGTCTGGAACCAAAACTATCATCGCTGTGAACAAGATCGATGTGGCGGGTGAAGAGAAGGCGAAAGCGGTGGGACAACTCGCAAAAAGTATGGTGGAGAACGTTGTGTCTGTCCATTACATATCCGCTCTGAAAGGTGAGGGTGTCTTCGAAGTTCTGGAGAAAATAAAAGAAGAACTACCGGAAGGGCCACAGTATTACCCCGAGGACATGGTAACGGATCGTCCTCTCTCTTTCATGGCTGCTGAAATCATAAGGGAGAAGATCTTTCATCTCACACGACAGGAAGTGCCTCATTCCACGGCCGTGGTGATCGAGGAAATAAAGGATAGACCAAATGGTGTTCTCTATATACGAGCGAACATATACGTGGAGCGCGATTCTCAGAAAGGAATTCTCATAGGAAAGAACGGCAGCATGATAAAGAAAATTGGAACGCTCGCCCGTGAGGAACTGGAGTTTCTCGTGGGAAGAAAAGTGTATCTCGACCTGAACGTCAAGGTAAAAGAAAATTGGAGAGAAAAGGACTTCATCATACTACAGGAAATAGGATTGAAAGACGACATAAAATGAGGTGAGACTCGATGAAGTGTCCCGGATGCGGAGCAGCCATTCAGTTTGAGGATCCAAAAAAACCAGGGTACATCCCGCGTGAGGTCTACGAAAGAAGGCTCGAAGAAGGAAGAGAAATACTCTGTCAAAGATGCTTTCGGATGAAACATTACGGCAAACTGGAGCCAGTCGAATTCAATTGGGATTTCAAAAACCAGTTGAAATCGTACCTTGGAGGATTCGATGTTGTGGTCTGGGTGATCGATATTTTCGATTTCGAGGGAACTTACAGAGAGGATATAGCAGAAATTTTGAAGGGGAAGAGGGTTATCTACGCCATAAACAAGGTCGATCTCCTGCCAAGGGTGGTTACAGTGAAGGAAATCAAAGAATGGGTGAAGAAAAGGATAAGAGTACACAATCCGGATGACATAAGGATCGTCAGTGCTGAAAAAAGTTTTGGTCTGAGCTCGCTTGTGAAGTATCTTTCACTGTTGACCGACAAGGCGCTGGTGGTGGGAGTAACGAACGTTGGAAAATCTTCTCTGATGAACAAGATCTGTACCCATGAGAACACCATAAGTCCCTTCCCGGGGACAACTCTGGGTATTCTCAGAAGAAAGGTAAGAGAAGCGAATCTGTATCTCTACGATACCCCAGGTATCATGACAAACGATAGAATTCTCGATCTTCTGGATTCTGAATGTCAAAAAAGAGTTTTACCAAGAGAAGAGCTCTCCAGGAAAACCTTCAAGCCGGATAATGGAAGAACCATCTTCATGGGGGGACTGTGCCGATTCGATATCCATTTTGAAACAGAAAAGAATCCGATCTTTCTGCTTTTCTCCTCTAAAGAAGTAACCTTCCATGAAACGAAGAGGGAAAGAGCAGATGAGCTCATGAGAAACAGACTGGGAGATCTGTTGATTCCTCCGTGTTCCAAAACAGAATTTGAAAACTTCAAGTGGAAGAGAGAAATTTTCACATTAAAAGAAGGAGAAGAACTGGCGGTGGCAGGACTGGGATGGATGAGTGTCCGAAGAGGCCCTTTCACCGTCGAAGTCACGGTTCCAGATAACGTTAAGCTTGTTGTAAGAGAAGCACTCGTCAATCCCAAACGTTAACCGATCGTGACCCCGCGTTTTTTCGCCAGGTCTTCAAGGACTTTTCTTTCCTCTCTGGAAAGAGTCTTTGGTATCTCAACGTGTACATTTACGATGAGATCTCCGCGTCTTCCATACCTGTTTGGAAGGCCTTTTCCCTTCAATCTGAAGACGGTTTCCGGCTGAGTTCCCGGAGGAATCTTCAGCATTGTCGTACCACCTTCTGGAAGGGGAACTTCAACGGTTGTTCCCAAAATGGCCTGGAGGTAGTCTATTGTAACATCGTACACGAGATCCGAACCGGATTTTTTGAATCTAGGATCTGGTTTCACGCGGACGATGACTATCAGATCACCGTAAGGTCCGCCGTAATATCCAGCATTTCCACCGCCAGTGATTCTAAGCTGAGTTCCATCTTCCACATTTGGCGGTATTTTCACCGTTCTCCTGACCTTTCTGAGAACTCTACCACTTCCACCACACTCGTGGCAGTATTCCCGTGGAATCTTCCCCGTGCCACCGCATCTCTCACAGGTTCTCTCACTGACGAAGTAACCAAAGAACGATCTTCGTTCTTCTCTGATCCTTCCCGTTCCACCACAACTTGGACAGTTTATGTATCCGGCATTGGGTTCCACGCCTGTTCCGCCACATCTCGGACAGGTTTCGTACCTTTCGTATTCCACGGGTATCTCTGCTCCATTGATCAGATCGGAGAGAGTTACTTCTATTTCGTACCGTATATCTTCACCTCTTCGGGCGTATTCTCTTTTCTCTTCCTGACCGGGTCTCTCACCAAAGAAAACATCGAAAATGTCCCTGTTGAAAATATTTTCGAACTCTTTGAATATATCCTCGAAGAAGCCACCAGATTCTGTTTCCTGATACGTGGGCTGTTCTCCTACGTACCCGAAACGATCGTACATGGCCCTTTTTTGTGGATCGCTGAGGACTTCGTAGGCCTCCTGAATTTCCTTAAAACGTTGTTCGGCCTCTTTTCTGTTTTCTGGATGTCGATCCGGGTGCCACTCTTTCACCAGTCTTTTGTAAGCCCTTTTTATTTCTTCCTGTGTGGCGTCTCTGGGAACACCGAGAATTTCGTAGTAGTCCTTTTTTTCACGTTTCATGATTCATCACTCCTTCTCGTCAGAAGGTTTTTCAACCTTCTCTGCTTCCTTCTTTCGTGGTTTCACTGCAACCTTCACTTTTGCGGGTTTCAGGACTTTCCCGTGGAATTTGTAACCACTCTCTACTACCTCGAGGACGGTGTACTCTTCCACATCTTCCGTTTCCACTCTTTCAACTGCTTCGTGTTCAAAGGGATCGAATTTCTCTCCTACGTGGATCTTTGTGAGTCCTTCTTTTTCCAAGACGTTCAGGAGTTTTTTGTATATCATTTTCACGCCTTCATAGAAGGCGTCTCTCTTTTCCCCTTGATTCAATGCCCTTTCGAAATCATCAAGAACGGGAATGAGTTTCAATATGAGGTATTCGTTTGCGTTCTTTATCAGTTCTCTTTTTTCACGGGCGACTTCCTCGCGGTAGTTTTCGTATTCGGCCTTCAGTCTTTTTGCGTACTCTTCCAGTTCTTTATATTTTTCTTTCAGTTCTTCACATTCCTGTGTGAGTTCCTTTTTGTCCTTTTCACTCATCTTTTTCACCTCCTGGAGGTCGAAGTGAAATACTCCGAAAGACGGTTCAAAATGTACTCAAATATTTTGTGATTTCTATCGTACCTTGTAACCTTCGACGTGAAGAAGTACACACTACCGATAGGAGATTCTCCTTTGAAGTATCTTCCTGAAAAAACAGCGAATTTCTCCAGATTTTTTCTGCCAATTTCCCTTCCTATCATGACGCTTATGCCTTCTCCAACTAAGCTCTCAAGAAATTTCTGATCTTTGATCTCTTCAAGAAGGTTTCTGATGTCTTCCAGAGCGAGTGTCTCGTCTTTTAGAAGGTTTTCAAGACCTGCATCCAGATATCTTTCGATGGTCTCGCCTATTAGAGATTCTATCAGTCTGAGGAATCCACTCCCTTTCAGGCTTTCTATTCTACCCAACAATACTTCTCCTATTGTTTTGCCTCTGAGGAGGAAATTGAGTTGTCTTTCGATTTCTTCCCAATTCAGTCGTTCCTGAGTTTTGATGGGAGTAACTCTGGAAACACCGAACTCCGTCAATATGGAAAAGATGAGGTAATCCTCCGAAACGGGAATGAGCATCACCCTGAGTATTTTCAAATCTCTGGTGTTTGGTCTTTCTATGAGGACGTAACCCTCCGTCAATCGGGCTAAGAGATTTCCCGCGAGGAAGAGAACTTTTTCTGGATCAGCTAGGGGCATCGATTTGAAAGTCTCCACAGCAAGATCTGCTTCTGATGTCTCTTTTGAGATTTTCAACATCTCCTCGTAGTAAAACCTCAGCCCCTTGTCAGTTGGAATCCTACCTGCTGATGTGTGGGGCTGGTATATGTATCCAAGATATTCCAGTTTTTTCATATCGTTTCTTATAGTGGCACTGCTGAACTCTATGTTGCTCACTTCCAGAACTCTCTGTGAGCTCACGGGTTTTTTGTTTTCTATGTACTCTCTCACGATGCAGTAAAGCACCTTTCTCTGGCGATCATTCAATTTTTTCGAAGCATCACTGTTCTTCCTGTTGAGCCTTCTCATGATTTAGCACTCCCTTCTTTTGAGTGCTAATAATAAGTTTAGCACACATTTTAAAAGAATTCAAGAAGAAAGCGAAATTCTCTGATCTTGACTTTAAAAAGAAGAAACTGGTACTATATATATTGGAGGGCCGAGGTGGCGGAATGGCAGACGCGGCTGACTCAAAATCAGCTGGGGGATGACCCCGTGCGGGTTCAAGTCCCGCCCTCGGCACCACAGGGGGCTCCAGAGAGCCCCTTTATTTTGTATCATATCAGGAGGGAGAAACCTGTGACTAAAGTGTTAAAGGTGGATCCCCTCTTCCCCGACGAAGAAGTTTTGAAAGAAGCAGTCGAGCTTCTCCGGAACGGAGAAGTTATCATTTTCCCCACTGAAACCGTTTACGGAATAGGAGCGGACGCGTACAACGAAGAAGCCTGCAGGAAGATCTTCGAGTTGAAGGGAAGACCCACTGACAATCCCCTCATTGTTCATATACATTCTTTCGATCAGCTGGAAGAAATCGCAGAGGGTTATGAAGCTCATCTGGACTTTTTGAAAAAGTTCTGGCCGGGACCGCTGACAGTTATTCTTCGAAAAAAATCTGAAAAGATACCTCTCGTGGTGACCGCTGGTCTTTCAACAGTGGCTGTGAGGATGCCGGCACATCCGGTGGCCCTGAAGTTGATAGAACTCTTTGGAAATCCTATAGCCGCTCCAAGCGCAAATCTATCGGGGAGACCCAGCGCTACCAACGTGCAACACGTCATAGAAGACTTCATGGGTAAAGTTAAGCTGATAATCGACGCGGGGAATACCCCCTTTGGCCTGGAGTCCACCATTGTGGACCTCACAAAAGAAAAGCCCGTTCTTCTGAGGCCAGGGCCAGTGGAGGTTGAGCGATTGAGGGAGCTCTTTCCGGAACTCGTAGTACCTGATTTCGTACGAAAAGGGAATTTTAAAGGCAGACCGCTTGCACCGGGAATGAAATACCGACACTACGCTCCTTCAAAGCCTTTGATACTCGTAGAAGATTTGACGAAGATGGAAGAAGTATTGAAAAAGTATCCAAACCATGTGGTCATCTGTGTTGATGAGAGAAAGGAGCTGTATGACGATATAATCGTTGTGGGATCTTTGAAAAATCCCTACAGTATCGCCCAAAACATCTTTTCTGTTCTGCGAGAAGCAGAAAAAAGGGGTAAAGAGTATATAATTGTTGAGGGATTTGAAGAACGGGGAATTCTGTTTGCTGTGATGAATCGTCTGAGAAAAGCGGCGACGGAAATCGTGAGGTGATTTTTCCTTGGAGGAAACACAAGAAAAGATAAAAAAACAGAGCGATCGTCTGTTTTTACTCCTTTCGATAATGATAATGGAGTTTTCCAATGCGAAAACAGAAAACGATATTCTTCAGGGTCTTTTGGACCTTGTAAAGAAAGTGGTTGATATTAAAGAAGTGATCCTCGTCGATGAAAACAAGAGAAAAATCTGGGGAAGAGATGTCGATATAAAAAGATTCGAAGAGTTCATTGACTGGTCCATCAGACAATCCAATCCTGTCTTTGTGGAAGATGGGTACGGTTATGTTGGAATAGTTCCTGTTGTGAAACAAGACAGGATGTTTGGGAGTTTAATCGTACTCCTTAACCACCAGCCATCGATGGAAGAAACGGAGATTTTCAAAGTTCTTTCGTTTCTTTCAGCGATCGTTCTGGAAAATATAAAGCTGTACAGAGAATTAGAAGAAACTTACAACTACGTGAACGTTATTCTCAATGGTCTTCCAGAAGGGATCTTTGTTTACTCGAGTGGAGAAATAAAATTCCAGAATGAAAAGTTCAAAGAAGAGAATTTTCCAGATGAAGTTTTGAAAAAGGCCATTTCTCTATCAGAAGAAGCAATATCTCTGCGAACACAAAGAGTGGGTGAAGTGATATCAGGGGAAGAATTCTTTTCCATCACCTCGATACCTCTTGTCCTCGGCAGTGAAGTCCAGGCGCTGACGATCGTTGAAAACGTAACGGAATCGAAAGAACTCGAAAGACTGAAGCGTATAGACAGGATGAAAACGGAATTCATAGCGAATATCTCGCACGAGCTAAGAACCCCTCTAACAGCCATAAAAGCTTATGCGGAGACAATTTACAACACTCTGGAGGAACTGGATCTCGGTACCCTCAAGGAATTCCTCGAAGTGATAATGGATCAAAGCAGCCACCTTGAAAATCTCCTGAACGAGTTACTTGACTTTTCTAGGCTTGAAAGAAAATCCCTTCAAATAAACAGAGAAAAAATTGATCTCTGTGGTCTCATAGAAAGTGCGGTGAACGCGATCAAGGAATTTGCTTCATCTCACAACGTGAATGTTCTCTTTGAGAGTAATGTTCCATGCCCTGTGGAAGCTTACGTCGATCCAACAAGAATCAGACAGGTACTTTTGAATCTTCTCAACAACGGGGTGAAGTATTCAAAGAAAGATGTACCCGACAAGTACGTGAGGGTGATCTTGGATGAGAAAGATGGCGGTGTTCTCATAACCGTGGAAGACAACGGTATAGGAATACCGGATCACGCAAAGGATAGGATATTCGAACAGTTTTACAGGGTAGATTCTTCGTTGACCTACGAAGTGCCTGGAACAGGACTTGGCCTTACCATAACAAAAGAGATCGTGGAACTTCACGGCGGCAAGATATGGGTGGAAAGTGAGGTGGGGAAGGGATCCAGATTCTTTGTATGGATCCCAAAAGACCGTGCCGGCGAAGATAATAGACAGGATAATTGAAGAGATAGACAAGTTACCCTCACCGAATGTTGTTGTTCAAAGGATAATCGCCGTTTGTTCGAAGCCGGATGCGTCTTCGACAGAAGTAGCGAACACTCTCATGATGGACGCAAGTCTGAGCGCCAGGGTGTTGAAGCTGGCCAACTCAGCCTATTATGGCGTTCCAAGAAAGATAACCACGTTGAGTGAAGCGGTGATGATCCTTGGTTTCAAAACGGTGAGAAATCTCGCTCTCAGCGTTTTCACTTACGATATGGTTTTCAAAAACGGTTCTTCCGGCATCGATCGCGAAAAACTCTGGGAACATTTCATAGCGACTGCTATCGCTTCGGAAACGATCGCGGAAACAATGGGCTATCCCCTCAAGGAGGAGATCTTCATAGCAGGACTCCTCCACGATCTGGGCAAAGTGGTTTATGATCTCCTGTTCTCCGATATACTCGAAGCGGAAGTCAGAATCGCTCAAAAGACGAAGAGGAACCTCATAGACATAGAAGAGGAGCTTGGGATTCCACCGCACTCCGAAGTGGGCGCAAAGTTGCTCAGGAAGTGGAACTTTCCAGATCTTCTTATTTTGTCTGCTGAATACCACCACAACGTCGAGGGTAACCCAAACGAACTCTTCGTCAATCAAGTTTCTATGGTCCACATTGGAGATGTGATAGCGAATATCATGATGAGAGGAGCATCTCTTTCGTGGGGAGATCCGGAACTTTCACCTTTCGCCTTGAATGTATTGAAGATGAAACCGAAAACTTTTTTGCGAATACTGGATAAATCTAAGGAGAAGTACAGCAAGGCTCAGGAATTCTTGCAGATAGATTAGGAGGTGGAAAGAATGAATCCAGCCTATAGAAAGGCCATGCTCGAATCGGAGATTCAAAAACTTTTGATGGAAGCACTTCAACAGCTGAGAGATCCCCGCTTGAAGAAAGATTTTGTCACTTTTTCCAGAGTGGAGTTATCAAAGGACAAAAGGTACGCAGACGTCTATGTCAGTTTTCTCGGAACACCGGAAGAACGAAAGGAAACGGTTGAAATATTGAACAGGGCGAAGGGTTTTTTCAGAACCTTTATCTCCAAAAATCTGAGGCTCTACGTTGCTCCGGAAATCCGCTTTTACGAGGACAAAGGCATAGAAGCGAGTGTAAAAGTTCACCAGCTGCTGGTTCAACTTGGATACGATCCTCTGAAGGACAAAGAAAAGAAAGAGGAGGATAAGGAAGAAGAGTGAAGCACGGAATCCTTGTAGCCTACAAACCTAAAGGACCCACATCGCACGATGTTGTGGACGAAGTGAGAAAAAAATTGAAGACGAGGAAAGTCGGACACGGTGGAACTCTCGATCCGTTCGCCTGTGGTGTTCTCATAATCGGTGTCAACCAAGGTACGAGAATTCTTGAGTTCTACAAAGATTTGAAAAAGGTGTACTGGGTGAAGATGAGGCTCGGTTTGATAACTGAGACCTTCGATATAACAGGCGAAGTTGTTGAGGAACGAGAATGCAATGCCACCGAAGAAGAAATAAGAGAAGCAATCTTTTCCTTTGTGGGAGAATACGACCAGGTTCCGCCCGCTTATTCTGCCAAGAAACACAAAGGCGAACGTCTCTACAAACTGGCGAGAGAGGGAAAGATCATAAATCTTCCTCCAAAGCGAGTGAAGATCTTCAAGATATGGGATGTGAATGTTGAGGGGAGAGACGTCTCTTTCAGAGCGGAAGTGTCTCCCGGCACCTACATAAGATCTCTCTGTATGGATATAGGTTACAAGCTCGGCTGTGGTGCCACCGCCGTTGAGCTCGTACGAGAGAGCGTGGGATCTTATACAATTGAGGAAAGTTTGAACGTATTCGAAGCCGCTCCTGAAGAGATTGAAAACAGGATCATACCACTCGAAAAATGCCTTGAGTGGCTGCCGCGTGTTGTCGTTCATCAGGAATCAACGAAAACGATTCTCAACGGTTCTCAAATACACCTTGAGATGCTCAAAGAATGGGACGGTTTCAAAAAGGGGGAAGTTGTCAGAGTATTCAACGAAGAAGGACGGTTACTTGCTCTGGCTGAAGCGGAAAGAAATTCTTCTTTTCTGGAAACCTTGAGAAAGCACGAAAGAAACGAGCGAGTTTTGACTCTCAGAAAGGTCTTTAACACGAGGTGAAAGGAATGGTTGTCAGCATCGGAGTTTTCGATGGAGTTCACATCGGGCATCAGAAGGTCTTGAGGACCATGAAGGAAATAGCATTTTTCAGGAAGGACGATAGCCTGATCTACACCATATCCTATCCTCCCGAATATTTCTCGCCGAATTTTCCCGGTCTTCTCATGACGGTAGAAAGCAGGGTGGAGATGCTCTCTCGCTACGCCAGAACCGTTGTTCTGGATTTTTTCAGAATAAAAGATCTCACCCCAGAAGGGTTCGTCGAAAGGTATCTATCTGGAGTATCGGCTGTTGTTGTTGGAAGGGATTTCAGATTTGGCAAGAACGCGAGTGGAGACACGTCTTTTCTCAGAAAGAAAGGTGTGGAAGTCTATGAAATTGAAGATATCGTTGTTCAGGGAATAAGAGTGAGCAGTTCTCTGATCAGAGATCTCGTTCAGAAGGGAAGAGCAGAGGAAATACCTGTGTATCTTGGCAGATATTTCGAGATCGAAGGAATCGTCCACAGAGACAGGGAGTTTGGAAGAAAGTTGGGATTTCCAACCGCTAACATCGATAGAGGAAATGAAAAACTTGTAGATTTGAAAAGAGGAGTTTATCTGGTGAGAGTTCATTTTCCAGATGGAAAGAAAAAATTTGGTGTCATGAACGTGGGTTTCAGGCCCACCGTGGGTGATGCGAGAAACGTGAAGTACGAGGTGTACATCCTGGATTTCGAAGGCGATCTTTACGGAAAGAAGCTGAAACTGGAAGTGTTGAAATTCATGAGGGAAGAGAAGAAATTTGATTCAATCGAAGAGCTGAAGGCTGCTATTGACCAGGATGTGAAAAACGCCAGGAACATAATAGATGATATAATCAATTCGAAGTTCGAAAAAGAGGGGTGATATGCAGATGCGGAAGCTGACCTACACTGCCATGTGGCTCGCTGTTGGTGTAGCTCTTGCCTATCTTTTTCACCTGGTGAACCTTGGGAGAATGTTCTTGCCTCTTCACCTGGTAGCTATGCTCGCTGGAGCGACCTCTGGAGCCTTTGTGGGAGGAGTAACAGGTGCGGTACTTCCTATTCTTTCGTTTTTAACGATGGGAATGCCACCATTTCCAATGTTTCTCTTTATGATACCTGAGGTGTTCACGTACGGTTTCGTTATGGGGGTTATGAAGAAAAACATATTCGTTAGAATCCTCATCGCTGTGGTTCTTGGAAGACTCGTTTACTCGGTTTCTTACTACGTTCTTGGGGCTCTCATTGGTATCAAGCTTCAGCCGTTAACCTCCATTTTGTTGAGTTTCACCACGGGTATTCCCGGTATCGTTCTTCAATTCATTTTGGTTCCACTGGTTTACAGACGGCTTCAATTGATATTTGAGAAGGGAGGAAAGGAGAATGCCTGAGATCATCTACGCAGCAGCTCCAGGTGCTTCGAACGGTACCACCACAACCACAACAGGTGGTGGCTGGGGAAGTCTACTCTTCATGCTGATATTCTTCATAGCTATTTTTTACTTCATGATCATCCTTCCCCAGAGGAGAAGGGAAAAACAGTTCCAGCAGATGATAAGTCAGATGAAACGAGGAGACACGGTCGTCACAATCGGAGGAATTGTCGGGAAAGTCATCGATATCAAAAAAGACACCGTCAAGATCAAAACGGCAAATTCCACGGAACTCGAGATAACAAAAAGAGCTATTTCCACGGTTATAAAGGAGAGGTCACAGGAAGATCAGGAGGGATGATGAATGAGGGGAGACAGAGTAAGACTCGTAGTGGTTCTACTGGTACTGGCTGGCGCTCTGCTCGCCATCTTTTGGCCCAGTAAAGGAGGATGGATATCCAATATTCGTCTTGGTTTGGATATAAAAGGTGGTGCAAGGATCGAATACATGGTTGAAGTTCTTCAGGAAACGGAAAATCCTTCCGATGTTGTGGATGACGTGTGGACTGTGTTGAGAAACAGGCTCGATGCGGCTGGTTACACAGAAGCAGCTGTGAATAAAGTACTCCGGGATAACAAATACTACATAGTGGTGGAAATACCCGGAGCGACCGACACGGTCCAGGCAGAAAAGTTGATCGGATCGACGGGTGTCCTTTATTTTGCTCAGGTTCTCGATGAGTACCTCGGTGAAGATCCCAGCAAAGTACCTGAACTTTCCCTTGAAGCCAGAAGAGAGAACGCGGTATGGCTCAAAGGAAGAGACGGAAAGTGGTACCTCGTGAAAAAAGAGATAATGGGTAGGAAAGACCTGGTTCTTGAAGCTCCAAGAATCGTGTATGCAAGACCGGAAGTGGAGACAAGAACTGGAAGATACGGCTACAAGGTCTCTTTTGAGCTTTCAAAAGAGTATGTTGATGTGTTCAAGAGGATCACACAGGCGCTGTACGTTCCCGAAGGGACCTACGATCCAAAGAAGAGACTCGCCATAGTGCTCGATAACGTTGTTCAGTTCGCTGGTCAGGTAGTTGCAATCATAACTGATGGGAAGGCAGAGATAACAGGTAACTTCTCACTGGAAGAAGCGAAACAACTCGCTGCCATTCTGAGAAGCGGTGCACTTCCCGCAAGGCTCGTAAAAACCTCTTCGGGATGGGTTGCACCACTCCTTGGACGTGATGTGATCGATGCCTCCCTGAAAGCGGGAATAATCGGACTCATACTCGTTCTCGCTTACATGATCATCTATTACAGAACGATGGGAATAGTCGCCGATCTTGCGCTCATTTACAACACCGTACTGCTTCTTGGTGTGATGGCGGCCGGCAAATTCATCCTCACCCTCCCTGGAATAGCTGGTATCATCCTCACTATAGGAACGACCGTCGATGGAAACGTGATCATATACGAAAGGATAAAAGAAGAGATGAGGTTGGGTAAACCTGTTAAAACTTCCATAGCGGCTGGTTTTGATAGATCGCTTTCAACGATACTTGATGCGAACATCACGACGATACTCACAGGTCTCATCCTCTACTATTTTGGCACCGGAACCATCAAAGGCTTTGCCATCACTCTGATCATCGGTGTACTTGGCAGTATCTTTGTGAATCTGGTGTTCAGCCGTCTGCTTCTCGATGCACTTGCGCGCTTCATAAAACCCTTCAGAGCCGGTGAGGCACAGGGAGGGACCGGACAATGAGAAAAGAAATTGATTTCATGGGAAAGTCGAAAATCTTCATCACGATCTCGCTGATACTGATAGCGGTATCCATCGTTTCCATATTCACGAGAGGATTCAACTTCGGTGTGGAGTTCACCGGTGGCTCTGAAATCATAGTGAGATTTGAAAACAAGCAGGTCACTGAAGATGACATAAGGACAGCCATCTCTCAAATCTCTGAGGAATTTGCAAAGGCGAGAATAGTTGAGATTCGTTCCGCGGGTGATCCTTCAAACGTTCAGAAGTACTCCATCATCGTTCCGAAAACTTACGAACCAGATGAAAAGCAGAAGATTCAAGAAGAGATGGAAAAACTCCTTTCTGGTAAGGTGGTGTCCTTCAATGAGATCAGTGGAACGGCGGCCGAGGAAATCAGAAGGGGAACGTGGACAGCGATTCTGGTGGCTCTTGTCGTGCTCCTCATCTACATAACCATCAGGTTCAGGTTCATCTTCGGAATCGCCGCCGTTGTGGCTCTGATACACGATGTGCTCATCACCATGGGATTCTTCTCGCTGTTCGGCTACGAGATAAACGTCGCGGCGGTGGCAGCGTTTCTCACACTGCTTGGTTACTCTCTCAACGACACGATCGTTCTTTCAGACAGGATCAGGGAGAACATGAGAAGATATCGCGGGAGGAACATGGAGAACATCGTGAACATGAGTATAAATCAGGTGCTCGCCAGAACGATAAACACCTCTCTCACCACGTTCTTCGTCGTTTTTGTCCTTCTTCTGTTCGCTGGAAACGCCGTCAAACCTTTCGCTTTCGGAATGACGGTGGGGACGATTGTGGGGACGTACTCCTCGTTTTACATTGTCTCACCTATCATCGTGAAATGGACGAAACAATAAGAGGGGCTCAAAGCCCCTCTTTTTTAAAGTTCCACCCGACTCATGTCTCCCAGGATGAGATTCAAACTCGCGGGTCTCTTCTGTGATCCCCTCACAGAAACTCCCTTTCCCAGTATGGAAGAGTCTATCCTTTTTTCCACACCCGTTATGGAACATTCATCCATCACAATGCTGTTTTCCACTTCACAGTCTTCAAGTATCACGCTGTTTCCTATCGAAGAGTAAGGCCCCACGTAGGAGTTCTTTATGAAACAATTCTCTCCTATAACTACAGGACCTCTGATCACAGAATTGACGATTTTCGACGCTTTTCCTATTCTCACAGGCCCTTGTATGGAGGACTTGTCATCCATTTCCCCGAGAAATTCTTCGGTTGTCTCCATCAGGATCTTCCTGTTGGCTTCTAGCAGATCTTCAGGCTTTCCAGTGTCTTTCCACCAACCGTAAACGATGTAACCCCGAACCTTTTCACCCTTCTCAATAAGGTATTCGATGGCGTCCGTTATCTCGAGTTCTCCTCTCCAAGAAGGTCTTATGTTCTTTATCCCTTCGAAGATCTTACTTTTGAAAAGATAGAGACCCACTATGGCGAGGTTGCTGGGAGGTGTTTTGGGTTTTTCCACAACCTTTATCACTCTGTCACCTTCCATCACGGCTACACCGAAACGGGTTGGATCCTTGACTGGTGATAGCAGAATTGAAGCGGCATAGTCCGAATTTTCAAAATCTTTCACGAATTTTCCCAGATCTTCGAGAATGAGGTTGTCTCCCAGATACATCATGAAATCCTCGTCTCCGAGAAATTCTCGTGAAACCCAGACGGCGCGTGCAAGGCCCTTAGGTTCTTCCTGAATGATGTAAGAGATCCTGAGGCCGAAGTTTTCGCCTGTACCAACTATGCTTTTAAACTCTTCGGCGTTGTGAGGGCTCACCACGATCCCCACTTCTTCGATACCAGCTTGTGCGATATTTTCCAGACTGTAGAAGAGAATAGGCTTGTTAGCAATAGGAATAAGGTGTTTGGCGGTTGTGAACGTGAGCGGTCTGAGTCTTGTCCCTTTTCCAGCACACAGAACTATCGCTTTCTTCACACTTCACACCTCCTCTTTTCAAGATTATATCAATCAAGCATGATAGAATAGATAAGGAAAAATTTTCAGGAGGTGATTTGTTTTGAAGGTGATACTTCTCAGGGACGTTCCAAAGATCGGGAAAAAGGGTGAGATCAAAGAAGTTTCGGATGGGTACGCGAGGAACTACCTCATACCCCGTGGTTTTGCAAAAGAATACACGGAGGGGCTTGAAAGGGCGATAAAACACGAAAAGGAAATAGAGAAAAGAAAAAAAGAGCGAGAAAGAGAAGAGAGTGAAAAGATCCTCAAGGAATTGAAGAAAAGAACTCACGTTGTGAAGGTCAAAGCGGGTGAAGGCGGAAAGATATTCGGAGCTGTCACAGCCGCAACACTCGCAGAAGAGATCTCAAAAACCACCGGTTTGAAGCTCGATAAAAGGTGGTTTAAACTGGACAAACCCATAAAAGAACTGGGTGAGTACTCTCTGGAAGTCAATCTGCCAGGGGGTGTGAAGGACACTATAAAGATCAAGGTGGAGAGAGAAGAATGAACATCATAGGGTTTTCGAAGGCGCTGTTTTCCACCTGGATCTATTATTCGCCGGAGCGCATACTTTTCGATGCGGGAGAAGGAGTCTCCACGATTCTTGGAAGTAAGGTGTACGCCTTCAAATACGTCTTTCTCACTCATGGGCACGTGGATCACATAGCGGGATTGTGGGGAGTTGTGAACATAAGGAACAACGGTATGGGAGACAGAGAAAAGCCACTCGACGTTTTTTATCCAAGGGGAAACAGAGCCGTGGAGGAGTACACCGAATTCATAAAGAGAGCAAACCCCGATCTCAGATTCTCTTTCAACGTTCACCCTTTGAAGGAAGGTGAGAAGGTTTTTCTGAGGGACGCAGGGGGATTCAAAAGGTATGTTCAGCCGTTCAGAACGAAACACGTTTCCTCCGAAGTGAGCTTTGGTTATCACATATTCGAAGTTAGAAGAAAATTGAAGAAAGAATTCCAAGGATTGGACAGCAAAGAAATCTCACGTCTTGTAAAAGAAAAAGGCAGAGACTTCGTCACTGAAGAATACCACAAAAAGGTTCTCACTATCAGCGGGGACTCGCTGGCGCTCGATCCTGAGGAGATTCGTGGAACGGAATTGCTCATCCACGAGTGTACTTTCCTGGACGCACGCGACCGAAGGTACAAGAACCACGCTGCCATAGACGAAGTGATGGAGTCTGTGAAAGCAGCGGGTGTCAAAAAAGTCATTCTCTACCACATTTCCACCCGTTACATAAGACAGCTCAAGTCGGTCATAAAAAAATACAAGGAGGAAATGCCTGATGTAGAGATCCTTTACATGGATCCAAGAAAGGTGTTTGAAATGTGAGGGGGCGAAAATATGGAAGCCTGGGTGTTCTGGCTTGTTCTCGGTGTGATCCTTATGGTTGCGGAAATTCTCACACCTACATTCTTCATATTCTGGTTTGGAGTGGGCGCCCTTGCCGCTTCTCTGGTGTCACTTTATCTTGGAGTATATGTTCAAATCATAGTCTTTGCAGCTGTATCTATAGTACTCGTCTTTTTCACGAGAAGGCTGGTTCAGAACTGGGAATCTCCGAGAAAGATCCATGTTGAAGAGATCGCTGGAAAGGTGGCTCTCGTCATTGAGACAATAGACAACAGAAAGGGAACTGGCCTTGTGAAGATCGATGGAGATGTGTGGAGGGCGTACGCGGAAGACGACGATGAGGTCATAGAGAAAGGAGAACACGTGAAGATAATGAAGGTGGAAGGTGCCCATGTGGTTGTAAAAAGAGTATGAGGGAGGTGTTTCTATGTTGATAGCTCTTGTTGTTCTGGTTTTCTTCCTGATCGTACTGGCTGCGAGTTCTATAAGGATCGTGCGTCCGTACGAACGGGGGCTTGTGGAAAGGCTCGGGAAGTTCAAAAGAGAAGTCGGGTCTGGAGTACATTTCATAATTCCCTTCTTCGAGCGAATGATAAAGGTAGACATGAGAGAAAAAGTCATTGATGTTCCTCCACAGGAGGTCATAACAAGAGATAACGTGGTTGTGACGGTAGATGCCGTGATCTACTACGAGATCACCGACGCGTACAGGGTGGTTTACAACGTGAGCAACTTCGAGATGGCCACCATAAAGCTCGCTCAGACGAATCTGAGAAACGTCATAGGTGAACTGGAGCTCGATCAAACGCTCACATCCAGGGAAAGAATAAACATGAAGCTTCGAACTGTTCTCGACGAAGCAACGGACAAGTGGGGTGTGAGAATCACACGGGTTGAGATCAAAAAGATAGATCCACCTCAGGATATCACCGATGCTATGAGTAAGCAGATGAAGGCGGAGAGAACAAAAAGAGCGGCCATACTGGAAGCGGAGGGTTACAAACAGGCGGAAATATTGAAAGCAGAAGGTGAGAAAAACGCGGCCATTTTGAGAGCAGAGGGTGAAGCGGAAGCCATAAAGAGAGTCGCAGAAGCGAACATGCAAAAACTCATTCTCGAAGCCCGTGGACAGGCTGAGGCGATAAAACTCGTTTTCAACGCGATACACGAAGGAAATCCGACCAAGGATCTTCTCACCGTCAGGTACCTTGAGACGCTGAAGGAAATGGCTAACGGTCAGGCGACAAAGATATTCCTCCCATTTGAAGCGAGTTCCATACTCGCAAGCCTGGGAGCCATATCTGAAATTTTCAAAAAGGAAGAAAACAAGAGGGATGAGAAATGATTTGGCTCCTTGAAGGGCTGTCCTTTTCTGTTGTTGGATTCTTTGTATCTGTCTTCTTTTCCTATCTCTATCTGAAAAGAAGAGAAAAAATTGATCTGAGCGCCCTCAAAATATTCAACGAGTTCACCATACTGGGTCTCATTTACCTGTTTTCCTGGATGTTGAATTCTCTCTTTTTCTATCTTATGGTTGTCGTTCTTGCAGTGTTTTTCTTTCTTGGAGAATCTGTTCATTTTCTGATGAGTATAAATGAACAGTACCGCGTTATGTTTCTCTCCTTTGGATACAATGACAGAGAATTCAGCCTTTATCAGATCAGAAAAAAGCTCTTCAAATCCTTTGTAAAACCTGCCCTGAAGTTTTTTGGTCTGTACATTGTCTTTTCGAATGCAGATCTAAAGAATCCTTTCGTGATTTCAATCTTGCTTGTTCTTGGTGTAACAATAGGTTTACTAAACGGAGTAGACAAGTTCGACTAATTTGGTAGAATTATATTGGAGGTGAAAAAATGGGTATCTTGTCGGACAAGGACATTGCTTATCTCAAGGATCTCTTTGGGAAAGAACTCAAAAGAAAGGTAAAGATCGTCTTTTTCAAGACGAAAGACAAAACGCGCTGTCAGTACTGCGAAATCACGGAGCAGGTCCTGGAGGAACTCGTTTCTGTCGATCCAAAGCTCGAACTTGAAATTCACGATTTCGACAGCGACAAAGAAGCGGTGGAAAAGTACCAGGTGGAAATGGTCCCTGCTACAATTCTTCTGCCCGAGGATGGTAAGGATTACGGTATTAGATTCTACGGAGTCCCTTCAGGACACGAATTTGGAACACTCATTCAAGATATCATCACCGTCTCTGAAGGAAAACCGCAGCTTTCCGAGGAGAGCATTCAGAAACTCCAGAGTCTCGAGGAACCGATAAGGATCAGTGTGTTTGTTACACCAACGTGTCCCTACTGCCCCAGGGCGGTTCTCATGGCTCACAACATGGCCATGGCCAGCGACAAGATAATAGGAGAAATGATAGAAGCGAACGAATACTGGGAGCTGAGTGAGGAATTCGGAGTCTCTTCTGTTCCCCATATCGTTGTGAACAGAGATCCATCGAAATTCTTCGTAGGGGCTTATCCCGAGAAAGAGTTCATAAACGAGGTGTTGAGACTCGCAAAGGGGTGATGAGAAATGGTTTTCTTTGATACTGGATCCATAAAAAAGAAGGAGATAAAGGACAAATACGACATAGTCGTTGTGGGTGGAGGACCTGCGGGTCTCACATCTGCTATTTACGCCAGGAGAGCAGGACTTTCTGTTCTGGTCGTTGAAAAGGCGATCGAAGGAGGATACGTGAACCTCACCCATTTGGTTGAGAATTACCCGGGGTTCCCGGCCATCTCCGGAGAAGAACTCGCTTCGAAATTCAAAGAACACGCTGAAAAATTCGGTGCAGACATATACAACGCCGAAGTCGTTAAGCTGGAAGTCCTGGGAGACAAAAAAGTAGTTGAACTCGATGATGGTAAAAAAATAGAAGCTCCTGTAGTGATCGTTGCAACCGGTGCGAATCCGAAAAAACTGAATGTGCCAGGTGAGAAGGAGTTCTTTGGGAAAGGCGTGTCGTACTGCGCAACCTGTGATGGATATCTTTTCGCAGGAAAAGATGTAATCGTAGTGGGCGGAGGAGACAGCGCGTGCGACGAATCGATTTTTCTCTCCAACATAGTGAACAAGATCACCATGATCCAGCTTCTTGAAACGCTCACGGCTGCGAAAGTTCTTCAGGAAAGGGTCTTGAGCAATCCAAAGATAGACGTCATTTATAACTCCACCGTGAAGGAGATCAGAGGAAAAGACAAGGTTGAAGAAGTTGTTATAGAGAACGTGAAAACGGGAGAAACGAAAGTGCTGAAAGCAGATGGAGTGTTCATCTTCATAGGACTCGATCCAAACTCGAAACTGCTTGAAGGTCTGGTGGAACTGGATCCCTACGGTTACGTTATAACGGATGAGAACATGGAAACTTCCGTGAAAGGGATCTACGCGGTCGGTGATGTGAGAAAGAAGAATTTGAGACAGATAGTCACAGCTGTTGCAGACGGTGCTATAGCCGTTGAGCATGCCGCAAAACATTACTTCTGATCGCTCAAAAACAGAATCACAGGTCCTTCAAGAGGATGATTGGGTGGGGGTGTTTGTTCAGACACCTTCCACCCTTTTCCTTTTATTTCCACGTCTTTCACTCCGAGGGATTCCAGAACGAGCAAAGCGTCTCTAATTGGAAGACCTGTTAGATCCGGCATCAAACCTTCTACAACCCTTATTCTTCCGTCTTCTTTCTCCGTGAGAATCTCTACGATCTCTCTGAACACCGGAGCGGCGACCTCTCCTCCGTAGAAAGCCTCTGAAGGACTGTCCAGATGAACCAGTATCGTGTACTTCGGATCTTCAGCGGGGAAAAAACCCACAAAAAGTGAGTGATAGAGATTCCTGTATTCTCCACCGACCGCCTTCTGCGCGGTTCCCGTTTTACCAGCAATCGTCATTCCCTTCACCTGAGCGAGTTTCCCTGTTCCTTCTTCCACGACCCGGACCATCGCCTGTCTTATCATGTCCGCTGTTTCTTTTGAAAAGACCTTCCTTTTTTCCACTGGAGAGTCTTTCAAAATGGTAGGTTTCACCCAGTATCCATCGTTCGCAAAGATGTTGAGAGACGCAATCAGTTGTACAGGAGTGACACCGATACCCTGGCCAATCGAGATCTCAGCCGGATCTATGAGGGACCATTTTTTCGGTTCTCTCAGAACACCAGCGATTTCCCCTTCCATTTCGATACCGGTTTTTTCCCCAAAACCTACCTTCTGAAGCCACTCATAGAATCCTTCAACACCGATTTTCTCTGTGATAAGCTCTCCTACCTTAACACTCATCACATTGCACGATTTTACGATTCCCATGGAGAAATCCACCAGACCGTGCTTTTCTATATCTCTTATGATCACAGGGAGTTGCTCTACTGGTTTTATTGAACCTTCGCACTCAACGGTGAAATCTGGAGAAGCAGAATGTGTCTCGAGAGCGATCGCGTACACCAGGGGTTTTATCGTCGAACCTGGCTCTATGTATCCGCCGATCAAATCGTTCCAGTTTCTAGTGGTCACCATTGAGAGTATCCTGCCGGTTTTTGATTCCATCACAATCACATGACCCGCTTCCGCAGAGTGTCCTTCCACGGCTTTCGAGATGATGTCGTAGACGCGCCTTTGAAGGTCAAGATCCAGTGACAGCCATACATCTTTTCCGTTTTCGGGGGGAGAGTAATTCACAAGGGTAGGAGAGAGGCGGGCTCCTCTGTAGCGAAGTTCTAAAAAACCATTTCTTTTCCCTCGTAACTGATCGTCAAAAAAACCCTCTATTCCTCCCTTTCCCGTTCCATCTATCACCGTTCCAAGCAGAACTCCTGCTGTGTAATCCTGAATTTTTTTTCTGGTGTATACCAGTTCTATGTTGACAAAGGGCAGCAACTCTGATTCTATCTTCTTTAACACGTCAACTTTGTCTTCTTCCTCTGTGAGTTTGAAAAACTTGTACTTCATCACTTCTTCCAATGACTCTGTGATACCGCAGTTTTGCAGGGTCTTCTCGAGTGCTTTTATATCCCCATTTTGTCTTTTAAAAAAGTCGACATCGAGATAAGCGGCGTATTTCGGCAAATCGTAAACTAATTTCCTTCCCTTGATGTCCAAAATACTTCCTCTCTGGGGAGGGATAGAAATGAACCAGTTTGTTCTTTCTGTTAAAGGAAAGAAGAACAAATTCACTAAGGAGACCATCAAAAATAACGCAAAGATTGCGAGCAACAGCCACAACCTTTTTTCCATCTATCACTTTCACTCCGAGGGATTCAGGAGATCGAAATAGGACGAGATGTGGTAGAACTCTTCTTTGAGTGCCTGATGAGTTCTTTCCAGTTCTTTGATCTCGATTTCGAGTTTTTTATTGTTTTGCGTGAGGTAGAAGGCCAGAACTCCCACTCTTAAGGCGGTTACCCCCACGAACAATAACACAGCAACGAGCACAATGGTGAAAATAAGTTGATGCGAAAGAACGAGTACTCTCGTCCTCTGGTTTACCTTCGCTGGCAGATCAATCTCCTCCTTTCTCTATCCGCTCCGCTGCACGCAAACGTCCGCTCCTGGCTCTTGGATTCTCTCTTATCTCTTCTTCTGAAGGACGAACCGGTTTTTCCGTCAATATTCGTAACTTTTTGGAATTTCTGAACGTTTCTTTGACGATCCTATCCTCCAGAGAATGAAAGGAGATGACCACTATTCTACCACCCGGGTTCAGAAGATCCTCCGCTTTTCTCAGAAATTCCTTCAGATTTTCAAGTTCTCTGTTGACATAGATTCTTATAGCCTGGAACGTCTTCGTTGCAAAATGCCTCTTGCGACGTCTGATTTCGTAAGATGGAAGCGCTTCTCTCACGGCTTTAACGAGGTCAAGAGTAGTGTTGAGCGGACGATTTTCAACGATTTTCCGAGCGATTCTCCTTGCGAATTTCTTCTCTTCACCGTACTCAAAAATTATCCTCGCTAACTCCTCTTCCGGTAACTCATTCAATACTTTTTGAGCCGTTACTTCGCTTTCCAGATCCATACGCATATCCAGTGGTTCTTCTCTCTCGAACGTGAATCCCCGATTCTCTCCTTTGAGCTGATAAGTAGAAACCCCAAGATCCATTAATATCCCATCTACTTTTTCTACTCCTAAAGTTTTAAGAAGAAAATCTGCTTCTCTGTAGGAGATTTTGAACAAACTCGCACGATCTGAAAATTCTTTCAATTTCTCTTCTGCGATCCGCAAAACTTCTGAATCAACGTCTATTCCTATGATTCTGCATCCCGGACAGTGTTCTAAAATCGCCTTGGAGTGTCCTCCTTCACCTACCGTGCAATCGAGGATGATTTTCTCATCCTCCGGTTTCAGAAACTCGATAACTTCTCTAACCATTACAGGAATATGTCGCTGCGAATATTTCCGCATCTTATCACGCCTTCTGATCCTCGTGTGGAAACATTATAACGTATTCTTCCGTAAAAATCAAAAAAAACGGTAAACAAACGACAGTCCTCTTAAAATGCAGAATTGAAGGGATTTTTGGTTGATTCATTTTTTATATACAAGTGTGTACTAATTGAGCTGGAAAAGAAGATATTCTGTTGTTTCAATAAATATTTACTTTTTGTTTTATCAAACGTAATATTTGAGTGCTAACATAATGAACTGGAGGTGAGAATTATGAGAAACCTGAACGACAAGATGAAGGATATTTTCGAAAGGAGTGTGGAGGATATCAAAGAAAGAAATCAGAACCTGCTCAGACCAGAACACATTCTCCTTCAGATTCTTTACGATGAAAACGAGGCCACGAAGGTACTGAAAGATCTCAATGTAAACGTGGAAGAAGTGATTACTGAGCTGGAGGACTACATCGATTCCCAGTACGGGATATACTACGGATTCTCCGATCAGGTCTATGTATCGAAAGAGCTTTCTTACATCCTGGAGCTGGCGAGAAAGGAAGCCAGACTCTTCAAGCAGAGGGATGTAGGTCCTCTTCACTTCCTTCTAGGACTGTTGAGAGACGGTTCCACGCACGCTGCCCGTGTCCTGAAAAAGTACGGCGTTGACTACGAAAAAGTGCTTCAGAAGATTAGGGAGCACGAAGAAGAGTACGCGACCGAACAGTCACCGCTCACGGCTTTTGCAACCGATCTCACAAAATTGGCAAAAGAGGGGAAAGTAGGCCCTATCATAGGAAGGGACAAAGAAATCGAGCGCGTGATTGAAATTCTCATGAGAAAAACCAAGAACAACCCAATTCTAATCGGTGATCCAGGTGTTGGAAAAACCGCTATTGTGGAAGGTCTCACACAGAGAATCGTTGAGGGGAAAGTCCCTGATCCTCTAAAAGATGTGCGCATACTGATGGTGGATCTCGGAAGGATGATAGCGGGAACCAAGTACAGGGGAGAGTTTGAAGAAAGGCTGAAATCGTTCCTCGATGAAGTGATGAAACAGAAAGAAAAAACGATTCTCTTCATCGATGAAATACACACCCTGGTTGGTGCTGGCGCAGCCGAGGGAGCGATGGACGCTGCCAACATGTTGAAGCCGGCCCTTGCTCGCGGTGAAATACGCGTCATAGGTGCGACCACGCTGGATGAGTACAGAAAACACATAGAAAAAGACAAAGCGCTCGCGAGAAGATTCCAGCCGGTGATGGTGAGAGAACCGAGTGTGGAGGAGACCATAGAGATCTTGAAAGGGTTGAAGAAAGTCTACGAGGAGCACCACAAAGTGAAGATAGAAGACGAAGCGATAGAGGCAGCTGCCAAGCTCTCAGCGAGGTACATAACAGACAGATTCTTGCCGGACAAGGCGATTGACCTGTTGGATGAAGCGGCAGCAAGAGTGAGACTCAGCGCTACAAAACAGGAAAAGGATGAAACGAAGCTTCGCGAGCTCGAAGAAAAAATAAAAGAGCTTGAAGCAAAAATCGACGAGCTCACTATAAGATCTCAGTACAAAGAAGCGGCCGATCTCAAGAAAGAACTCTTCAAACTCAGGAACGAGTACGAAGCTTTGAAGAGTGGGAAACCGGTTGTCACAGCGGAGAAAATAGCAGAAGTGGTTGAATCCTGGTCTGGTGTACCAGTTTCCAGAATCGTTGAGTCTGAAAAGGAAAAGCTTCTGAAGCTCGAAGAGATAATCCACCAGAGACTCGTGGACCAGGAGGAAGCGGTCAAGGTAGTGGCCGATGCCATCAGGAAGGCAAGGGCTGGAATAAAAGATCCTAACAGGCCAGTTGGTACCTTCCTCTTCCTTGGACCAACGGGTGTTGGTAAGACTGAGCTCGCAAAGACACTCGCTGAAGTGCTCTTTGGAAGCGAAAACGCACTGATACGAATCGACATGACCGAATACATGGAAAAGCACGCTGTCTCCAAGCTGATAGGAGCACCTCCGGGATACGTCGGTTACGAGGAAGGTGGTCAGCTGACCGAAGCCGTAAGAAGAAGACCGTACAGTGTCGTACTGCTTGATGAGATTGAAAAGGCGCATCCGGATGTGTTCAACGTACTGCTTCAGATAATGGACGACGGAAGACTCACAGACAGCAAAGGAAACGTTGTGGATTTCAAGAACACGATCATCATCATGACGAGTAACATAGCAAGCGATCTGATACTGAACTACGTTAAAGAAGGA
Source organism: Thermotoga petrophila RKU-1 (assembly GCF_000016785.1). Classification (NCBI taxonomy): domain Bacteria; kingdom Thermotogati; phylum Thermotogota; class Thermotogae; order Thermotogales; family Thermotogaceae; genus Thermotoga; species Thermotoga petrophila. Next base: position 48,840 of record NC_009486.1, on the reverse strand, counting down.
AAGAGCTTCGATGAGATTGAAGAAAGAGTCAGAGAAGAGCTGAAACACTACTTCAGACCCGAGTTCATAAACAGGATAGACCACGTTGTTGTCTTCAAACCGCTTACAAAAGAACACATGAAACAGATCGTGGAAATAATGATTAGAAGACTTGAAGCGCGGTTGAAGGACAAGAACATAAAACTCACGATCACCGAATCGGCGAAAGAATACCTCGCAGAAGAAGGATACGATCCAACGTTCGGTGCAAGACCGCTGAGGCGGCTGATAGAAAGGGAAATAGAAACACCACTCGCAAGGATGATCATAGCAGGTGAAGTGCAGGAAGGTCAGACGGTGAGAGTGGATTACAACGGTGAAAAATTGATCCTCGAAGTTGCCAGAGAACTCGAGAAGGTTCAGTAAGGGGCGTTAGCCCCTTTTCTTTTTTTCCCAGTTCAATTCCGCTATGGATTTCTGAAGATACAAAGGTTCGATTTCGTAGTAGTGGATGGTCTTTTTCTCTTTGAAAAGCCTCTCGCTCTCTTCAACCAGCACAGCAGGTGAGATGAGAATGTCGTCCTTCAGGACTATTTTTGGAGAAAACTCTTTTGTGATCTCTTTCAGTTCTTCGTCAGAGACCACACTCGGCTCTTTCAGCAGATTGAGATTTTCGTCTTTCAGATAAACCGCACAGTAGTGGTAACCTTTCCTAGCTCTTCTGACCACGAGTACAACACCGCTGACTGGACAACTTTTTGCAGCCATTTCGAAGGAGTTCAGAGGAGCCACAGGTATATCGTATGGAGACACAAGTCCTATCACAGTGGCGATTCCCACCCTGAGACCTGTCAATCCTCCAGGACCAATACCAACTCCCACGACATCAAGATCCATCACTTTGAAATCTAGTTCGTCCAGCAGCTTCTTCACAACAACAGGAAGAATCTCTGCGTGTTTTTTCTCACCTGTGTAGGAAATTTCAAAAAGATCTTCTCCTTTTCTCAACCCAATTCTTATTCTCTGGGAAGTGTCGAGTGCCAGAACGTTCATCCTCTCACCTCAGAACAGATTGTCTATTTCTTGGACAGAAAACGTGTACTCTCCAGGATTCCATCCTTTCGATTCAAAAAAGTACTTCATGAACTCTTCCACTAACTCGTTCCTGTTTTTCTTCTTCACTGAAGAATATGGAACGTAAATTTTGTACCAGTTCTTCTCTGATAGTATTCTCATGCCACCATAAGAATCGAGGTAGTCGATTTCCTCAACAAAGACGTTTTTCAAGTCTGTCCAGTCTCCGAGCGGGAGATCGACAGCGTTTTCTTTCGGTGTGAGAGCTTTTATGGCGAAACTTGGTACTTCTTCTCCTTCTTCCAGGACGCTGATCTTGAGAAAAATTCTTCCAATCAGTTCAGAATTCACCGGCTCGAGGCTCACACCCGTTTCGTTGAAAATCTCTTTCATTTTCTTCTCGAGAATACCAAATTCTTTTCCTTTTTTGTAGTAGAGTATTTCAAGGATGTCCATCAATCTCATTTTTTCTCTCCTTTCTTCAGGCCAAATCCTTCTTCTTCCACGTTCCCAAGTGGCTCAACGTGTATGGTTACGTCTTCTATATCGTCTCTTCTTTTCAACATTTCTTTCCTTATTTTCACGGTCAATTCGTGCGCATCTTTCACAGACATCTTTCCATCTACTTCGATATCCATTTCTATGAAGTGCCTTGTTCCCACCTTCCTTATTCTCACCCTGTGGGGATTATGCACGTTTGGAAAACGTTCGAGGACGGCAAATATATCATCGTACATGTCTAACTCGGTTCTTTTCATGCCATCCATGAGTTCGTAAGCCGCTTCGTAGAATACGGAAAATGAGGTTCTCAGGATCATAATGGAAACGAAAATCGCGAGCAGACTGTCCAGCCACCACCATCCGAAGGTTTTCATCGCAACCATGCCGGCCAGAACAGTTCCTGAGATCATTATGTCGTTTCTCATGTTCAGTGCATCACTGATTGTAGCCGAACTTTTCAAACGTTTCCCAAGAGACAGTTTGTATAAAAAAAGAAAAGTTTTGCCTGCAACGGAAATCCCAACAACAATAAAGGCTGTCAGAGTGAGTTCCAGGGAAAACTCCTGTTTCACGAGCCTTTTGACTGATTCAACAAGAAGAGAGGCTCCTGCGTAAAACATAACGAAGGAGATTATCTTTGAGGCGATCGTTTCTGCCCTTTCATGGCCGTATGGATGCGTCTCGTCGGGTGGTTTTCCTGAAATTCTGGATGAGAGGAGTATGACAAAAGATGTGAATATGTCGGTGGACGTGTCTATTCCGTCTGCGAGTATCGCATAGCTTCCCGTGAGAAGTCCCACCAAAATCTTCAAGACAGCAAGCACGGTGTTTCCAAGTATTCCAATCCATGCTCCTTTTTTTATCTCTTCATGCCTTTCCAATCTGAAATCACCTCAACAAAATGAAGGCCCACCAAGGTGGGCCTTCGGTGTTATCTCTTTATAGAGTAGAAAGATTTCAAACCTCTGAATTCTGCCACTTTTCCGAGTTCTTCCTCGATTCTCAAAAGCTGGTTGTACTTGGCTATCCTTTCGCTTCTGGAGAGGGAACCTGTCTTGATGAAACCAGCGTTCGTTGCCACAGCGAGATCCGCAATGAACGTGTCTTCACTCTCTCCAGATCTGTGGGAAATGATGGCTGTCATGTTGTTCTTCTGTGCCATCTCCACCGCGTCGAGAGTTTCCGTGACGGTGCCTATCTGATTGAGTTTGATGAGTATGGAGTTGGTCGCTTTGAGTTCTATTCCTTTGGAAAGTCTTTTCACGTTGGTCACGTAAAGGTCATCTCCAACGATCTGAACCTTGTTTCCTACTCTCTTTGTGAATTCCACAAATGCATCCCAGTCTTCCTCCGCGAACGGATCTTCGATGGATATGATGGGGTACTTCGCCACCAGTTCTTCGTAGTATCCCATGAGAACTTCGCTGGATTTTTCTTCACCATCGACGTAGTAAACTCCCTTTTCCTCATCGTAGAAGGAAGATGCTGCGCAATCAAGAGCTATGAAGACTTCTTCTCCGGGCTTGTAGCCAGCTTTCTCTATGGCTTCAATCAGAACCTTTATGGCTTCTTCGTTGGAAGACAGATTGGGTGCGAATCCACCCTCGTCTCCTACTGCTGTCACGTGACCGGCTTCGTGGAGTATCTTTTTCAACGTGTGGAATATTTCCGCTCCTGCCCTCAAAGCTTCTCTGAAGCTGTCAAATCCGGCGGGAACGATCATGAATTCCTGAAGGTCAAGATTGTTGTCTGCGTGCTGTCCACCGTTGATCACGTTCATCAAAGGTACTGGCAGAACCTTTGCGTTGACTCCTCCAAGGTATTTGTAGAGGGGCAATCCGAGGTAATTCGCCGCCGCTCTGGCAACTGCCATAGAAACGGCGAGTATAGCGTTGGCACCCAGTTTAGATTTGTTCTCTGTGCCATCCAGTTCTATCAGTGTCTTGTCAACGAGTGGCTGGTCGAATGCGTTCATTCCAATCAGCGCGGGAGCTATGGTTTCGTTCACGTTCTCTACGGCCTTCAGAACACCCTTCCCGAGGTATCTCTTCTTGTCTTTGTCTCTGATTTCCAGGGCTTCGAATTTTCCAGTGGAGGCACCAGAGGGCACGATGGCTCTTCCCATTGTTCCGTCTTCAAGCACGACTTCCGCTTCAACGGTGGGATTTCCTCTCGAATCCAGGACCTCTCTTGCTCTTACATCCACGATTTCCACGTACACAGTTTCCACCTCCTTGGTTTTTTGATCCACCAAGATTCAATTCTACTCCTTTATGTTAAATCTCTATTTGAGTTTCGGTTATAACATCCAGAATCTCTTCAGGTTTTATGAGTTCTCCGTTCACTTTGTTTATAGTTCTTATGACTTTCGATCTTCTGTCTATGGAACTTATGAGTTCTTTCGCGTACTGCCCCAGATTCATCTCGGCTATCACTATGGTGTTCACTTTTTCTGCCAATTTTCTGAAACGTGATACGGGAGCCGGCCAGATTGTGATGGGCTTGAACAATCCCACCTTGATTCTGTCGCGTCTTGCGATCTTCACTGCTTTCATAGCGCTTCTTGCGACTATTCCATAGGCCACCACCAGAATTTCTGCGTCTTCCGTCTCGTACTCCTCGTAGAAAGCTATTTCATCCGCATGGAGTCTGATTTTGTTCGTAAGCCTTCTTATCAATTTTTCTGCCACATCAGGAGAAGTTAGAGGGAAACCCGATTCGTCATGGACGAGACCGGAGACATGAAACCTCGTTTTTCCCATCTCAGCCATGGGGAATGGTGTGGGTTCTGCGTACTCACTTTCAGAAAAGGATACGAAAAGATCTTCTTCTCCAAAAGAAGTGTCTTTCAGTCTCTCTATGATGAACAGTTCCTCATCTTTCGGTGGATAGAAACTTTCCCTCATGTGACCGAGCATTGCGTCCATGAGAAACACAACAGGAGTCCTGTACTCTTCCGCTAAGTTGAACGCAGTGATTATATAACGATAAACTTCCGCGACAGATGATGGATAGAGAGCGATTATGGCGTGGTCTCCGTGTGTTCCCCATCTTGTCTGCATGATGTCTCCCTGCGCGGGTTTCGTTGGAAGTCCAGTGGAAGGGCCGAGTCTCATGACGTTGACAAAGACACACGGTGTTTCCGTCATGATCGCGTAGCCTATAACCTCCTGCATGAGGCTGAATCCGGGTCCACTTGTGGCGGTCATCGATTTCACTCCGGCGAGGGACGCTCCAACAACAGCCGCTGCACTGGCTATTTCGTCTTCCATTTGAACGAAAACTCCCCCCACTTTTGGCAGTTCTCTTGCCATCACCTCCGCTATCTCTGTGGAGGGAGTGATCGGATAGCCTGCGAAAAACCTGCATCCTGCTTTTATCGCGCCCAGAGCACACGCTTCGTTCCCCTGAAGAAACATCATCTCAGGCATTCTCATCACTCACAATTTCTATGGCCATATCCGGACATATTTTCTCACATTTTAAACATCCGATGCATTTGTTCTCGTTTGTCACGGGTTTTCCTATTTCATCGCTTGTAATGGCACCAGTCGGACAAGCCCACGCGCACAGCTTACACGCTTTGCACCAGTCGTAATTCACCACGATCTTGTAACCCATATTCTTCCCTCTCAGCTGAGGAACATCAGAAACACTCCTGCCACAGTGGCTGAGCCTATGACTCCCGCCACGTTGGGTCCCATTGCGTGCATGAGTATGTGATTCCTTGGATCTTCTTCCTGAGCGAGTTTCTGTGCAACTCTGGCAGAATCTGGTACGGCAGAAACACCAGCCGCTCCTATGAGCGGGTTTATTTTATCCTTCAAAAACAGGTTCATGAGTTTCGCAAACAGAATCCCAGAACTCATTGACACGATGAAAGCGGCTGCTCCGAGAAAGAATATCATCAGACTTTGGGGAGTCAAGAAAACATCGGCTCTTGCAGAAGCCCCAACTGAAAGCATGAGAAGGATCGTCACCGTGTCGAGTATGTACCTGCTGGCGGCTTCAACGAGTCTTTTCACAATCCCCGCTTCTCTGAGGAGGTTTCCAAACATGAGAGATCCAACCAGAGGGAGCGACTTTGGAATCAGAAGAGCGGTTGCTATTGTTATCACTATCGGAAATGAAAGTCTCTCGAATCTGCTCACCTTTCTTGGTGGTTTCATTTTGATTTTTCGTTCTTCTTTGCTTACTAAAATTCTGGAAACGACGGGTTGGAGGATGGGAATGAGAGCGATGTAGGAATAAGCAGATATGGCTATGGGGGCGATCAATTCTGGGGATAGTGTGTTCGTTATGTAAATGGCGGTTGGCCCATCTGCACCACCTATGATGGAGATGGAAGCCGCCTGTTTCAGAGAAAATCCTAGAACCTTTGCCACAAAAAAGGTGAAAAATATTCCCATCTGTGCAGCCGCACCGAGAAAGATGGTGATCGGGTACGAGAGCATGAAGGAAAAATCTGTGAGGGCGCCTATTCCGAGGAAGATGAGAGGAGGATAGATTCCCAGGTCAAGGCCTTTCTTTATGTAGTAGAGAAAACCGCCTTCGTTCAATATTCCCGTGGTTTCAACGGGTATGTTCGCAAGAATGATTCCAAAGGCTATGGGAATCAAAAGAAGAGGTTCTGAGTGTTTCACTATAGCTACGTAAAGCAGGGCAATGGCCACTGCGAACATGGCTATGTTTCCAAATGTGAGATATGGGAACGCGGTTTGAGCAAAGAAATTTGCCAGGGCTGATATAATCGACAATTTTTCCACTCCTTTTGTGTTCAGAATCACAACTATTATTTTAACATGGAAAAAGAAGAACCCCGAAGGGGTTCTTCAGTGTATGTCTTCCAATCTGTAAGGTGTTTTCTGGTAGATGCAGTAATTCAACCAGTTGCTGAAGAAGAGGTGAGCATGACTCCACCAGGTGAGAATGGGAGTTTTTGTGGGATCGTCGTTTGGAAAGTAATTGGCAGGAATCGGCACCTTCAGATTTCGACCTATATCTCGATAATATTCGTCTCGCAGTGTGTATCTGTCGTACTCGGGATGTCCTGTGACGAATATCTGTCTTTCGCTTTTGTTTGCAACCACGTAAACACCAGCTTCGTCCGACTCTGCAAGGATCTCAAGCTCCGGTACTTTGTCTATGTCTTCCTTCTTCACTTCGGTGTACCGCGAGTGCGGCGCCCAGAAGAAGTCGTCGTGTCCCCTGAAGAGGACCGAATCTTTTGCGACTCTGTGCTTGTAAACGCCTGAGAGCTTCTGTGGAAGTTCGTACTTCGGTATTCCGTAGAAATAGTACAGTCCCGCCTGAGCCGCCCAGCAGATGAACATGGTTGAGTACACGTTGTGGCGGCTCCATTCCATGATTTCTGTGAGTTCTTCCCAGTAATCCACTTCTTCGAACGGAAGGAGTTCCACGGGAGCGCCCGTGATGATGAATCCATCGAATTTTCTATCTTTAACAGCGGAAAAAGTTGTGTAGAACTTTAGAATGTGTTCAATGGGAGTGTGTTTCGGTTTGTGAGTTTCGGTGTAGAGTAAGGTCACATTCACCTGAAGAGGAGTGTTTCCAAGGAGTCTGAGAAGTTGAATCTCCGTTTTTATTTTGTCTGGCATCAGGTTCAGAATGAGAATTTCAAGAGGGCGGATGTCCTGGTGGATCGCCCTCTTTTCCGTCATAACGAAAATGCCCTCTTTTGCCAAGACTTTCACAGCAGGAAGACCGCTTGGAACGTTTATTGGCAACTTTTCATCCCTCCTGAGATTTTCTGAGAGCCTGATCCAGATCGGCTATGATATCTTCCACATCTTCTATTCCAACAGACAATCTTATCATATCCGGAGTAACACCCGTTTTCAACTGCTCTTCTTCCGTGAGCTGCTGATGGGTTGTCGAAGCGGGATGAATAGCCAGAGTTCTTGCATCACCAATGTTGGCGAGGTGGGAAATGAGTGTGAGACTGTCTATGAACTTCTTTCCCGCCTCTTTTCCGCCTTTCACACCGAACGTTACAATCGCACCGTATCCTTCTTTGAGGTATTTCAGTGCGTTTTCTCTGGTTTTATTGCCTTCAGCTATCGGATAGTTGACCCAGCTCACGGCGGGATGCGATTTCAGAAATTCAACGATCTTCAGTGCGTTTTCACAGTGTTTCTTCATCCTCAAGCTGAGGGTTTCAAGTCCGAGGATGAACAGAAACGCGTTGAACGGGCTCATACAGCTTCCCAGGTCCCTCAAAAGCTGGGTTCTACATTTTGCTATGTAGGCTGCTTCTTTGAACGTCTCCACATAACTCACACCGTGGTAGATGGGATCTGGTTCCACGAGTTCTGGAAACTTTCCGTTCGTCCAGTCGAATTTTCCGCTGTCTACGATGAGACCGCCTATCGATGTTCCGTGTCCTCCGATGAATTTCGTGGCCGAATAAACAACGATGTCGGCACCGTGTTCGAAGGGCCTGAATATGTATGGCGCTACCGTATTGTCCACTATCAAAGGAACACCGTGTCTGTGAGCGATCTCCGCTATCGCTTCAAAGTCCGGCACTGTGAGACCGGGATTCCCGATAGTTTCAAGGTACACCGCCTTTGTTTTCTCGGTGATGGCCTCTTCTATGTTCTTTGGATCTGTCTCATCCACAAACTTCACGATGATGCCGGATTTTTTATAGAGAGTGTGTCTGAACAGATTGTACGTTCCCCCATACAGCGCGCTCCCGCTGACGATCTCATCTCCTGGACCTGCAATGTTCAAAATGGCATAAGTTATAGCGGCTTGTCCACTGGCAACTGCTAAGGCTCCCACCCCTTCTTCCAGAGCGGCTATTCTTTCTTCAAGGACCGAAACGGTAGGATTTCCAATCCTTGTGTAGATGAACCCAGGCTCTTCAAGGGCAAAGAGTCTCGCTGCGTGATCAGAATTTCTGAAAACGTAAGAAGTCGTTTGATATATAGGGACCGCTCTCGATCCTGTGGTCTGCTCGGGTGGTTCATAACCTGCGTGAAGAGCCCTTGTGTTGTAACCGTATTTCTTCCAGTCCATTCTCTCCACCTCCCGTGATAAAATTTTCTGATGTCCTCTTTTAGATTTAGTATTACCTTACTACATCTTCGTGTCAAATGTTTCAGAGGTGTGTAAGAAATATTTTACACCATCTCAAATGTGGAGGTGATACTTTTGTACCTCCTCGTGGACGTGGGTAACACGCATTCTGTCTTCTCTATCACCGAAGATGGTAAAACTTTCAGAAGGTGGAGGCTGTCCACCGGTGTGTTTCAAACGGAGGACGAACTCTTTTCACACCTTCATCCTCTTCTGGGCGATGCTATGCGTGGGATAAAGGGTATAGGAGTGGCCTCCGTCGTTCCCACTCAGAACACAGTTATAGAACGTTTTTCCCAAAAATATTTCAACATATCACCGATATGGGTGAAGGCGAAAAACGGATGTGTGAAATGGAACGTGAAGAATCCCTCGGAAGTGGGGGCTGATAGGGTGGCCAACGTTGTCGCTTTCGTCAAGGAATACGGTAAAAACGGAATCATCGTCGACATGGGAACGGCAACCACCGTGGATCTTGTTGTGAACGGATCTTACGAAGGAGGAGCCATTTTACCAGGACTCTTCATGATGGTTCACTCGCTCTTTCGGGGAACGGCAAAACTTCCGCTCGTTGAGGTAAAACCAGCGGATTTTGTTGTAGGAAAGGATACGGAAGAAAACATCAGGTTGGGTGTAGTGAACGGAAGTGTCTACGCTCTTGAGGGGATAATAGGACGAATGAAGGAAGTTTACGGTGATTTACCGGTGGTTCTCACGGGAGGTCAGTCGAAGATCGTGAAAGATATGATAAAACACGAGATCTTCGATGAGGACCTCACGATCAAGGGGGTGTACCATTTCTGCTTCGGAGATTGAAGGTACTTCTCGTTAATCCGTGGATTCACGATTTTGCGGCGTACGATTTCTGGTTGAAGCCCATCGGCCTTCTTTACGTTGCTCGCGCAATGGAGTGGATGGGTTACGAGGTCCATCTCGTGGATCTTCTCAACAGACACGATCCCGATCTTCCGAGATTTGCGAGAGTGCCAAAAGACAAAAGATACGGCACAGGAAAGTTTCCAAGTCAGGTTATAGAGAAACCAGAGATGTTGAAATCTGTTCCAAGAAGGTATAAGAGGTACGGAGCACCTCCAGAGTTTCTGGAGTGGAAATTGAGAGAAATCGGAAACGTTGATCTCATAATGGTCACGTCCACGTTGAGCTACTGGTATCCCGGAGTGTGGGAAACGATTCGCTTTTTGAAGAGTCGCTACGACGTACCGATCGTTCTGGGAGGTGTCTACCCGCGGCTCTTTCCGGAACACGCGAAGAAGAGCGGAGCGATAGTCTATGAAAAGGGCGATCTCGTGTTTCTTCCCAGCTTCTTAGAGTCTCTGGGATTTCCATCGAAGGAAATCCCCGCTGACTGGTTCGAAGTCTTCGATCCCATGTACGAACTCTACAACAGAGTTGGTTATCTCGTGTTCATCACCACACTTGGATGTCCTTTCAGGTGTTCTTACTGCGCTGTTCACCGACTCTGGAACGGTTTGAGAGTAAGAACACCGGAGAGAGTGGTTGAAACCATAGAGAAGTACCTGAACATTTTCAAAGTTGAAGATGTGGTCTTTTTCGATGATGCTATTCTGGCCTCGGGAAGGTTCAAAGATCTTCTCAAACTGATCGTAGAGAAGAGGTGGCCTGTACGGTTTCATCTCCCGAACGGGATACATGCACGTCTTCTCGATGAAGAAACGGCCTTCCTTTTGAAAGAAGCGAACTTCAGGACGATAAAACTGGGCTATGAAACTTCTGGAAGGCTCCAGAGGGAAACAGGCGGTAAGGTCTACGACGAGGACCTCGTTCGCGCAGCCAGGATCTTGAGGAAAGCTGGTTTCACCGAAAAAGAAGTCTCAGCGTACATCATGGTGAACATGCCGGGGCAGACGAAAGAGGATGTGCTGAACGCCATCAAGGTGTGTTTGAGTGAAGGAATAGGTATTTCCATAAACGAATACACTCCCATTCCGGGAACAAAAGACTGGGAAAAACTCGTCGAAGAAGGCAAGTTGGACCCGGATATCGATCCCGTTCTTTTGAACAACACGGTTCTTCCCTTCTGGTGGAAGTACGGTATGAGTTACGAAGAGATCCAGGAGATAAAAAACTTCGCTCAGAAACTCAAGAAATCAGAGGTTTACAGAGAATTTCCGTGATCTTTAGATCGAAAAGATTTGGAGAATTCGCGGGCTTGACAACAATTGCCGAGTCGAGACCGCTCTCTGTTCCACCGCAGGCAACAACCAGTTCAGACGTTTTAACAAGTCCCGCGTCAGCCGCCATGAGCGTTATCTCCACACCCACCTTCACACCTTCGCTGAACATTCTCAGCGTGTTCGCTATTATCTCAAGAGGGTAGATTCCACCAAATTTTCTTCTCAGAGATCTCTCACCTGCGGAGAGGGCATGCGTTGCTGTGAGAACATCGTGACCCTTTTCTTTCAACAATTTTCTCAATTCTTCGTCGAATTCCTGAGTGTCGGGTTCTTCAAAGCCCGCGTGGTGTGTCACCACAACGAGCTTCATGTCTTCCGGAATCATCTCGAGGGCCATTCTAGCACTGTAACCCGTAGCGGAAGCGATCAACAGCTTTTTTGAAGAAAGCTCAGAGGCTTTTTGAATCGCTATTTCGAGGGTTTTTCTTGTGTTCTCCTTTCCTGGTTTTTCGAACAGGACCATCGCTCAACCTCCTTCCATCAAAAACTTTTTCCAGATTTCAAGGGACAGTATCGGATCCACGCTGTTCAATTTTGAGAGGAACTCAATCTGATGATTGTAGCCCATGAGCTGTAGAATTTTGACCAGAACGCTTACAGGAAGTTTTGACCCATTGACCAGTTCAACCAGTCTCGCGTAGTCCAGATATTCTATTGTTCTATCGTCAATAAGAGAAATTCCCGGTTTGTCCAGCCTTTTGTATCGAAGATCTCCCTCGAACTTCTCCCAGCTGCTCGCTATTTCTTTCCACACTGGAGCGCAATCTCTTCCACCAAGAAGGTTTTCCCCGTCCTTCACCACCGCGAAGATGTAATCATCATCTCCTCCAATGAACCAGGCGTTCTTTTCTGCCGTTCCTGTTTTTCCCGCGATTTCTTTTCCCGGAATCTTTGCCCGAACACCGGTGCCTCTCTCAACCACTTCCTTTAAAATACCCTTCAATATTTCACTCGCTTCCTGAGGGGATCTCACGAAAGACGGAACGACGGACAGGACTTTTGGGTATCCTCTGTAGACGATCTTTCCGTTTCTGTCTTCTATTCTGTCGATGATGTACGGTTCCAGAACCACTCCTCCGTTGAAGATGGCTGAATAAACCTTCACAACTTCTTCCGGGGCGGTTTCCACGGTACCGAGGGAAGCGGTGAGGTCGTCTGGATATCTGGCTCTCAGCTTCAATACTTCCGTTATAAAATTTCTCACACTCTCTGGTTGCAAATACGAGTAAAGTAACACAGAAGGAATGTTCCTCGAGTCGACGAGCGCTTCCTTCAAACTGACTGATCCTTTGAAAGTTTTATCGAAGTTTTCTGGTTCCCACTCTCCGATCTTCAGGGGAAGATCTAAAAGAAGATCGGAAGGGTTTCTTCCCTTGAGAACGGCATAGTAATAATACAGGGGCTTTATGGCTGATCCTATCTGTCTCCATCCGGTTCCGTATTGAAGGCCGACTCCTCGATAAGCCACTATCTCTCCTGTTTTCACCTTCACACCAACAAAAGCTGTCTTATCATCTTCGACCGTGTTGTACACCTTTTTCTGAAGTTCTTTATCCAATGTGAGATAAACCCTGTAGCCGTACCTGAGTTCGTTCAGCGAAAATCCAAGGTCCTGGGCTTCTCTCACGACCCTCCAGAAGAGTTCCTCGTCCACGTTCATCTGCTGTGTGTGAAACTCGAGTTTTGAAAGTTCCGCAGAGTAATTCTCGTATTCCTGAGTGCTGATTCTTTTCTCCGTCAGTAACCTGTCCAGGACGATCTTCGCCCTCTTTCGGGAGGTCTCGGGATCTTTTAAAGGATTGAAGTTCTCGGGGGATTTGATCAGAGCCACAAGAACACACATCTCCGGCACCGAAAGATCAGAGAGGTCCTTTCCGAAGTATAATTTAGAGGCCGTTTGGAATCCGTATATTCCGTTTCCCATATAGACGGAGTTTATGTACATCTCGAGGATTTCATCTTTGGTTCTTATGCGTTCAAGCCAGAAGGATATGAAGATTTCCTTCAATTTCCTGACGATGGATTTGTCCATCGAAAGATAAAGCGTCCTGGCGAGTTGCTGTGTGATGGTGCTTCCGCCCTGTGAGAAACTCAGTGTCTTTATATCAATGATCAACGCCCTCAGAAATCCCATGAGGTCGAATCCTGGATGTTTGTAGAATTCCTCGTCCTCGGAGGTGAGGAGTATCTCAACGAATTTCTCTGGAATGTCGGAGAGGTCTATCCAGATATTCCTGGAGACAAGCAGTGGAGTTCCGTCACTGTAAAACAGTCTGATGGTCGGCACAAGTTTCTCCTCGGGAGGAGGAAGGTCTTTTGTGAAGAAGAAATAAAGACCCCACAGTAAGAAAAAAGTCAAAAGTGAAGCTATGAAGAAGGATAAAAGGAATTTCTTCATTTTCTGAATCTCTCCAGATCGATCAGGTATTTCTTCCATTCCAAGCCTGCGCTGAAACCACCGAGTCCTTTCTTAGAAACCACCCTGTGGCACGGTATATAGAGAGGAAGAGGGTTTTTCGAAAGAGCCTGTCCCACTGCTCTGGGGGACGTTCCGAGTTTTTTTGCTATCTCGCTGTAAGTTTTCGTCTCACCGTACGGGATTTTTCGAACTTCTTCCCAGACTCTTTTCTGAAAGGGTGTGCCTCTGATCTCTACCTGGAATGAAAAGCTTTTTCTTTGACCTGAAAGGTATTCTTCTATTTCGCGGAGAATCTCCTCCGGACCTTCTGTTTCGTTCGATCCCAAGATAATTTTCACTACCTTTCCATTCTCCGTCTGAACAGAAATGTTTCCCGGTACTCTCATCGAAAACACCGCCTCCTGATAGAATTATATCAGGGCCTTGAACGAGAAGGAGGAGTAGAAATCCATGGTGTGTATTTTTGCAAACGGTTCCTACGAAGAGTTCGTGGATGTTTCCCGTTGTGAAAGGATCGTGGCGGTGGACGGAGGAGCGAACTACCTGAGAACAAGAAACATTGTACCAGATCTTTTCATAGGTGATGCCGATTCGGCGAAAGAGGAAACCATGGAGTGGTTGAAACAACACGGGGTAACGCTGAAGATATTTCCAAGAGAGAAGGACGAAATAGACCTTGAACTTGCACTTCGAGAGTTTGAAGAGGAAGAAAAGGTTGTCTTCGGATGGAAGGGAGAACGCCTCGACATGGTGCTCGCTCTTTTCTACCTGTTAAAACGCTTCAAAAACACAACCCTTGAATCATCTTCTCTTACGGTTGGTTACGTGGAAGGAGCAAAAACTCTTTCCGCTGTTCCTGGGGAAAAGTGGTCCATACTACCGCTCGGTGGCGACGCAGAAGGTGTGACTCTCAAAGGCTTCAAATACACCCTTGAGGATGCCGTTATGCCCATCACAAAACCCTACGGTGTGAGCAACGAAGCTGTGAGCGATAGGGTCACGATAGAAGTGAAGAAGGGAGGTTTGATCTACTTCAGATGGAAGAAAGAACCCTCGTGATACTGGGTGCCACTGGATCCATAGGAACTCAGACACTCGATGTTTTGAAAAAAGTGAAGGGAATTCGATTGATAGGCATCTCGTTTCACAGCAATCTGGAGCTGGCCTTCAAGATCGTGAAGGAATTCAACGTGAAAAACGTGGCGGTCACGGGTGATGTGGAGTTCGAAGACAGTTCGATCAACGTCTGGAAAGGTCCTCATTCCATAGAAGAGATGCTGGAAGCGCTGAAGCCTGACATCACAATGGTAGCAGTTTCGGGATTCAGTGGATTGAGGGCGGTGCTTTCGTCTCTGGAGCACTCGAAAAGGGTGTGCCTTGCAAACAAAGAATCTCTCGTGTGCGGCGGATTTCTGGTGAAGAAAAAACTCAAAGAGAAAAGAACTGAACTCATTCCGGTCGATAGTGAACACAGTGCCATCTTTCAGGTGATAGAACCAGAAGTGGAAAAGGTGGTTTTGACAGCTTCTGGAGGTGCTTTGAGAGACTGGGAGATTTCCAAGATCGATAGAGCAAGACCTGAAGACGTGCTCAGGCATCCCGTGTGGAATATGGGAGCCCGTATAACGGTAGATTCTGCAACAATGGTGAACAAGGCGTTCGAAGTTCTGGAAGCCATGGAGCTCTTCGAGCTGCCCTTCGAGAAGATAGAAGTGAAGATACACAGAGAGGGGCTGGTTCACGGAGCGGTGGTTTTGCCCGATGGAAACGTCAAAATGGTGGTATCACCACCGGATATGAGAATACCGATAAGTTATGCTCTTTTCTATCCGAGACGCGTCGCTCTTGAACCGTTTTTTCTGAGGACCATCAGCCTTTCTTTTGAAGATCCCGATCCCGAAAAATACCCTGCGTTCTTTCTTCTGAAAGAGATAAAGGATTCTTACGCTCTGAGAACAGCTTTCAACGCGGCGGACGAAGTAGCGGTCGAAGCCTTTCTGAAAGGGAGAATAAGGTTCGGTGGTATCCACAGAGTGATAGAGAAAACTCTCGAAGAGTTTCAAGGATATCCACAACCGCGAACGCTGGATGATGTGGAGCGAATTCATTTCGAAGCGATAAAAAAAGCGGAGAGGGTGACAGAATGGTTATCGTCTACTTCATATTGATATTGACGGGTGTCATAATGGTCCACGAACTCGGCCACTATCTTTTTGCGAGGCTCTTTAAAGTGAAGGTTCTGGAGTTCGCGATTGGATTTGGACCAAAGATTTTTTCTGTGAAGGGAAGGGAAACTACCTTCAGACTAAACGTCTTTCCCATAGGTGGATACGTGAGAATGCTCGGCGAAGAAGGAGAAGAGATAGCAGACGAGGAAGAGAAAGAAAAGAGTTTCTACGCGAAACCCGCTTGGCAGAGATTTCTGATCACCCTTGCGGGTCCTCTCTTTTCAATACTCGCGGGTTATCTCCTCTTTCTCCCTATCACTCTTAACTGGGGAATCGCGCTTCCCGGGATAGATGAAGTTGTGCCGGGAAGTCCCGCAGAAGAAGCTGAACTGAGGCGAGGAGATGTCGTCTATTCCATAAACGGAAAGATCGCTTTCGACACGTCGATCATCTCGAACGAGATTCAGAAAGGACTGCCTGTTGAACTGGTTATCATCAGGAATGGTGAGAAGAAATCTCTCAGGTTAATCCCCAGAATGTATCCCGAAACGTACGAGTTCGTTCTCGAAAGTGCAGAAGGAACTCCTTCGGGAAAACTCGTCTCAGTTAACGGAAACAGAGACACATCTGTTCTCAAAGAATTTGTGAACGAATACGTGGTTCTTGAGTTCGAAGGAGGAACGGTAAAGGGAATTCTGAAGCAGTTCAACGAAATTCCGGCCCGATATATGATCGGAATATCCTTCTCCGGGCTCGCTCCTGTGTTCAAAAAGGACATTTATTTTAAAGAAGGGCTTTTCGTCTTTAAAAAGGGAGATCGTATAGTCCGGGTGGAAGATCAGGAGATAGAAGGATGGCAGGATCTGGTGGTGCTTTATCAGAGGCTGACACTGGGAAAAGACGCCATGATGGTGAGTTTGCAGGGAAATGATCTCGAATGGTGGAGAGGACTTTCAGGCAGCGTCAGAGTAGTGATAAAAAGGGGTGACAGCACGATAGAGAAAAACGTGGAGGCCTCATTTTTGAAGAACATCCTCGAAACGCCCGATCTCTTGGAGATGGGTGTTCCCCGTTATAAACCGAAGAATCCTCTGGAAGCGGTGAATCTTTCTGTGAAGGCGTGCAACTATGTGTTACTGACGACTGCCTCTTCTCTGAAGAACTTCTTCAGGAATGTTCAGACAGGACAGATAGTGGGAGTGGTGGGACTGGCGGGCGTGATCAGCGCGGCATCCAAAACGGGTCTGGAGGCAGTCCTCACAGTTGTGGCCGTGATAACAATCAGTCTGGGTGTTTTGAATCTTCTGCCACTTCCGGCGCTCGATGGTGGTCGCATTATCTTCTCGCTTGTGGAAATGATCACTCGAAAAAGACTCAATCCCCAGGTCGAAAACATCATTCATTTTCTTGGGTTCATCTTTCTCATGATACTCTTCCTTTACATCACGTTCCTCGACATAGGAAGGATGATGGGAATATGAGAAAGAGTGTGAAAGTCGGGAACGTGGTGATCGGAGGAGGCGCCCCCGTGAGTGTTCAGTCTATGACCACGACGAAGACGGCCGACGTGGAAAGAACCATCTCCCAAATAAAACGCCTTGAAAGGGCTGGTTGTGAGATCATTCGGGTGGCCGTTCAAGATGAAGAAGATGCGAAAGCAATCAGACGAATAAAGGAACAGATAGAGATTCCCCTTGTTGCGGATATTCAGTTCGATTACAGGCTTGCTATTCTTTCGATTGATAATGGAGCAGACAAAATAAGGATCAATCCAGGTAATATGAGTAGGGATCGGCTGAAGGATGTCGTCGCGGCTGCGAAAGGAAAAGGCATTCCCATTCGTGTTGGAGCGAACGTGGGATCCATAAAGAGAAGAACCTCAGAAAGGTGGAAAGATCTGGCAGAATCCGCTCTCGAGGAAGTCAGACTACTCGAGAAGGAAGGGTTCTATGATATCGTCGTCTCGGTGAAGAGCTCAGATATACTCGAAACGATAAAGGCGAACGAGTACATTGCTGAAAAGATCGAATATCCCATCCATCTTGGGGTGACCGAGGCGGGAGTTTCGGAAACGGCCGTTGTTAAATCCTCCATTGCTATAGGTCATCTCCTTCTGAAAAACATAGGTGACACCATAAGGGTATCCATATCTGGAGATCCAGTGAGGGAGGTTATCGTCGGAAAGAAAATCCTCATAGCCCTCGGTCTCAGGGAAGGTGTGGAGGTGATAGCCTGCCCCACTTGTGGCAGAGCAGAAATAGATGTCGAAAACATGGCGAAGATGATCGAAGAGAATTTCTTTCACGTTCAAAAGAGATTGAAAATAGCTGTTATGGGATGTGTTGTGAACGGTATTGGAGAAGGAAAAGATGCCGATCTGGGAGTGGCCGGTCTCAGGGATGGAGCTGTTATATTCGTGAAGGGAGAGATAAAAGAACGTGTTTCAAAAGAGTTCGTTCTGGAACGTCTCAAACACTATCTGAATGAACTACTCGAGGAGGTGGAACGATGAAAGTCAAAAAATGGGTCACCCAGGACTTCCCGATGGTTGAAGAATCAGCTACAGTGAGAGAATGTCTGCACAGGATGAGGCAGTACCAGACGAACGAATGTATTGTCAAAGATCGGGAAGGCCACTTCAGAGGAGTGGTGAACAAGGAGGATTTGCTGGATCTGGATCTCGATTCTTCTGTATTCAATAAAGTTTCCCTTCCGGACTTTTTCGTCCACGAAGAAGACAACATCACCCACGCTCTTCTTCTGTTTCTGGAGCACCAGGAGCCTTACCTTCCGGTGGTTGATGAAGAGATGCGCCTCAAGGGTGCTGTGAGTCTTCATGATTTTCTTGAAGCGCTCATAGAGGCTCTGGCGATGGACGTTCCTGGTATCCGTTTTTCTGTCCTTCTCGAGGACAAACCTGGAGAGTTGAGGAAGGTTGTAGATGCCTTAGCGCTCAGTAACATAAACATCTTATCCGTTATCACAACAAGGTCACAAGATGGCAAGAGAGAGGTTCTCATCAAAGTGGACGCGGTAGATGAAGGAACACTCATCAAGCTTTTTGAAAGTCTTGGGATAAAAATAGAATCCATCGAAAAGGAAGAGGGGTTCTGACGTGGATCTGCTGCTCGGAATAATACAGGGGTTGACTGAGTTTCTTCCCGTTTCCAGTTCCGGACACCTGACTCTTCTGTCGCATCTGTTAAAGACGGATCTGAACGCTTACCAGACGGCTGTTCTGCATCTTGGGACGCTGGTATCCGTTGTTCTTTTTGCGTTCGATGGTATAAGAAGGAGCCTGAGAAGCTGGAGAATCATCCTGAATCTGATTGTTTCAACCATTCCGGCTGGCGTTTTTGGAGTTCTCTTCGAAAAACAAATCGATCAACTGTTTTCTTCGCCACGCTTCCTCCCTCTGTTTTTCTCTGTAACCGCTTTGATCCTGATGTTTACCAGGTATTCTTCGTCTGGTGAAAAGAGAATGGAAAACATGAGTTTCCTCGATGCCCTTCTTGTTGGGATTGCCCAGCTTTTTGCTCTCTTTCCGGGTATCTCGAGAAGTGGAATCACAGTGTCTTCTCTTTTGTTCATGAAGTACAGAGGTGAAGATGCTCTTCAATACTCTTTTCTGATGTCCATACCCGTCGTTCTGGGTGCAGGAATCCTCGGCTTAGAAAAGGGAAATATAACCATTCTGGCACCGATTTTTGCTTTTCTTTCTGGCCTTTTCGCTCTTTACGTGCTTTCAAGATCTGTGAGATCTGGAAAGATATGGCAGTTTTCTTACTACTGTTTGTTCGTGGCGATTTTGAGTTACCTTGTGGGGTGATACCGAGTGGAATTGAAAATCCTCGTAACGGGAGGAAGCGTTTTCGTTCCAGGAAGGTTGAACGCTCACTTTTCCACAGTCGTTTATCTGGAACACAAGGACAGAAGAATCATCATCGACCCCGGTAACCTCTCTTCTATGGACGAACTGGAAGAAAAGTTCTCTGAGCTGGGAATCTCCCCGGATGATATAACGGACGTTCTCTTCACGCATGTGCATCTCGATCATATCTTCAACTCTGTCCTCTTCGAGAATGCTACTTTCTATGTTCATGAAGCTTACAAAACGAAGAACTATCTTTCTTTTGGTACGATCGTGGGAAGAATCTATTCAAAAGTGATCTCTTCGTGGAAGAATGTGGTGCTTCTGAAGGGAGAAGAGTCGCTGTTCGATGAAAAAGTAAAGGTGTTTCACACCCCATGGCACGCCAGAGAGCACCTTTCTTTTCTTCTCGATACGGAGAATGCGGGAAGAGTGCTGATCACGGGGGATATAACACCTAACAGGCTTAGCTACTATGATATAATCAAAGGGTACGGAAGTGTTCAGGTTAAGAACTTCCTTGACAGAGTTGGAAGGATCGATCTTTTAGTTTTTCCACACGACGCACCGCTGAAACTGGAGGTGAAAAAATGAAGGTAGTATTCGTTTCTTACGAGGTTTTTCCGTTCGCGAAAGTAGGAGGACTGGCGGACGTTGCTGGAACTCTTCCAAAGTATTTGAAGAAACACGGGGTGGATGTCACGATAGTTATGCCGAAACACAGAATCGTTGAAAAAAATGCAGAGAAATTTGGGTATGAGATCAAGAAAGTAGCCGAAGGTCTCTCTGTTTCTCATGTCAAAACCGATCAAAAGTTCGATATATACGAATCCGTTCTTCCCGGTAGCGATGTGAAAACGTATTTCGTTGCCAACGATTACTATTTCTCCGCGGAAGATGTCTATGCGGGGCCAGATCTTGGTGAACAGGCGATTTTCTTCTGCGCAGCTACTCTGGATCTGGTAAAACATCTTGATTTGAAGCCCGATATCGTCCATGTGAACGACTGGCAAACCGCTCTGATTCCTGTCTATTTGAAAACCGTTTACAGGGACGATCCTTACTTTTCCAGAACGGCCACGGTTTTGACGATACACAACCTTGGATATCAGGGCGTGTTCGATCCGAAGTACCTCTCTTTTGCAGGCCTTCCCGATTATGTTTTCACTATCGACGGCCTTGAGTTCTACAGACAGCTGAATTTCCTCAAGGGTGGAATAGTGTTCAGCGATGTGATAAACACGGTTAGCCCCACTTACGCCGAGGAAATTCAGACGGAAGAGTACGGCGAGAAACTCGAGGGTGTACTGAGAATGCGTTCGAAAGATCTCTACGGTATATTGAACGGAATAGATTACGAGCTTTATAACCCAGCTACGGACAGATACATTTACGTCAACTACGATGTGAATCGTCTTGAACTCAAGTGGGAAAACAAGGTGAAACTCCAGGAAGAACTGGGACTTCCCGTTAACAAGGAAACGGCTGTAGCCGGGTTGATAAGCAGACTCGTCCCTCAAAAAGGTCTGGACCTTCTGGTTGATGTGATGGATTATCTGATGCTCTTCGATCTTCAGATCGTTGTTCTTGGAACGGGAGACGAACAGTACGAAAACGCCTTCAGAAAGTTCCAGGAGAGGTATCCAGACAAAGTATCAGCGAACATAAAATTCGATGTCGAGCTGGCGCAGAAGATATACGCTGGTGCGGACATATTCCTCATGCCGAGCAGATACGAACCGTGCGGTTTGGGACAGATGTTCAGCATGAGATATGGAACAATCCCCGTTGTGAGATACACGGGAGGCCTGGCAGATACTGTGAAAGAATACGATCCACAATCGATGGAAGGAACGGGTTTTGGATTCAAGAAGTACGATTCTGCTCATCTGTTGAAGGCTGTTTCGAAGGCTTTGCACTTTTACTACAGGGAAAAAGATCACTGGAGAAGAATCATGACAAACGCCATGAACACGGATCTGTCCTGGGACAGGTCTGCCAAAGAGTACGTTGATCTTTACAAAAAAGCCCTTGCAAAGGTTGGAAGGTGAAAGCATGCCCGAATTCAGGAAGGATCCCATTATAAAAAGGTGGGTTATCATAGCCACCGAGAGAGCGAAAAGGCCCCACGATTTTGCAAGAACGAAAGTAGAAGAAGTACGGGAGGGCTTCTGTCCCTTCGATTACGGTAATGAACACACCACACCACCGGAGATTTTCGCCTTCAGGCCTGCCGACACAGAACCCAACACACCCGGCTGGTGGGTGCGTGTTGTTCCAAACAAGTTCCCAGCGGTTGATCCCGACGTGCCTTTGAGAAAATACGGAAGAGGTATGTACGATGCAGCGATGGGGTTTGGTTACCACGATGTGGTCGTTGAAACTCCCGATCACAATTCTCACCTTGCCGTTATGGATTACAAAAACGTGGAAGAAGTCATCTGGGCTTACAAGATCAGATACGAGCAGCTCATGAAGGATGAGAGAATAAAATACATACTGATTTTCAAGAACCACGGAAAGGACGCAGGAGCTTCTCTCAGCCACCCTCACAGCCAGATAATCGCACTCCCCATCATGCCAAAGAGGGTTCAGGAAGAACTCGACGGTTCCAAGGAATATTACGAGTACAAGGAAAGATGTCCTTTCTGCGATATCATAGACGAGGAGAAGAAAGAGAGGGAGAGAATCGTTGAGGAAAACGATCACTTCATAGCTCTGGAACCCTTCGCTGCCAGATTTCCGTTCGAAACGTGGATTCTTCCAAAAAGACACATGAACAGCTTTCACCTGATATCTGAGGATGAAGTTGGGTCTCTTGCAAAGATCCTGAAGAACGTTCTCTACAGGATATACGCCGCTTTAGATAATCCGCCCTACAACCTTTTGATCCACACCGCTCCTACGAGTCTTGAAGGCAAGGATTATTACCACTGGCACATAGAGATATTCCCGAGATTGACAAAAGTAGCGGGCTTCGAATGGGGAACGGGATTTTACATAAACATAGTGCCACCAGAAGATGCTGCTAGATACCTGAGAGAAGTCAGTTTGGAACAAGTTTGAAATCTCCAATTCTTTTATGATAAAATGCAGATTAGAAACCCGTGAGTAAGGAGGAATGGTAGGATGGAAATCCTGAAGGTCAGTTCGAACTCGAACCCCAACAAGGTAGCCGGTGCGATAGCGGGTTCCCTTACCAAGAGTGAAAAGGTGGAGATTCAGGCTATCGGTGCTGGTGCAGTGAACCAGGCAGTAAAGGCTCTGGCAGTTGCAAGAAGATTTCTGGAAGAATCCGGAAAGGATCTCTTCGTTGTACCGGGTTTCATTGAAATCAAAATAGGGGATGATGTGAGAACAGGTATTTCTTTCAAAGTCTTTCTGGAAAATAACAAAAATGAGTGATGAAGCCGGAAATACGAGAAATAGTTAAAGTAATGGAGGAAGATTCGAGAATCAAAGTAATAGTCACTCAAATTCTCAAGATGTCTGCCGAGGAAAGGGAGCAATTTAAAAAGAAGGTGATGTACTACTTTATGGACCGAAATTCCGAAGTGGATACGGAAGCCTTCAAGTTTTTCAAAATAGTGCTTGAAAACGTCGAAGAACTTTCAAAGCTCATTGAACAGAGATGAAAACGTGCTTCTTTTCTCCGTTGATTTCTAATTCAAAAACGACGAGATTCTTAGAAGGACCTTTATCGATCTCAACGAGAAGATCAGAAGAAAACAAGCTGATTTTTCCAGCAGGAACATTTTTGTAATAACCGACAAATTTGATCCTGTCAATCTTTCTATCTTTCAGACTATTCAGGAGCACTTTCAGTGCTCCTTCTATTTTTTTTCTGTCGACGAGCACCTCTCTTTTTACTCTCATTCTCCACAAGATTGGAATGTCGGTATTTGAGAAAACATCCATCTCTTCAGACGGGATCGTTTTCGCATCTACTATGAAATGAACGTTTTCGCTGTGGAACGATACGTCCGAGAGTTCAGGGTTAAAAAGGTGAATTCCGGAGATTAGAATTTCTGGAGTTCCTGTTTTACATCGTATTTCATTCTCAAGGGAACATTCTTTTATAGAGATCTGTTGCTGGTTTGTTGTACCCTCGTGAACCGTTGTTTCTTCTTTTAGAGAGAAAACGTTCACCTTGTTCTGGAAAGGCTGTTCTCTTACGTCTGGAAGTTGAAAAGAAGTATCTGCTTCTTCAACAGAAGGCCCTTTCAATTCAAGAAGAAAACCCTCTATCCATTTCTTTATCAGCACAACTATTTTTCCGAACATAGATACTCCAGCGCCCTTTCCAGCCTCTGAAACGGTTCCATAACATCGAAGGTCTCCAGAAGATCAGCGAGTTTTTTCATGTCTTCATCGGATACTTTTCCCACAATTTTCACTGAGGATCCTTTGAACGGCAGAAGAACTTCCTCTTCAGACACACGGGTGGGGGTTTCTAATTTTTCAGTTCTTTCTGCGATCAGAAGAAGCCTGTCGTCCACTTCCAGCAACTCCGGATCGTGTACAAAAACGAAATCCGGTTTTTTCTCCATTTTCTTCAGCAGCGTTTTGGCAATCAGTTCTCCCTTCAAATAAGTGTCGATTGAACTGCCGTAGAGAATTTTCTGGAGTTCGTTTGGAACCACTGGATCTGTGTACTTGAACTCCACAGGGATTCCTCTTTCATCGACTGAAAGGAGCCCACCTATGAACTTTCCCTCTATCTTTCTTGAATCGAGATATGCTATTGTCATGTTCTCACGTCCATGAACAACCCCTTGTTTTCTTCTTTTATTGACGTTTTTTTCTTTTTCAGCGAAGAGTGTGTTTTAGCCTGCGAGAAACCCCTTTGCCTTCCTTCTGTGGAAGTTCTCACTTCCGCTCTTTCAGTTGTGTTGCTCTCTTTAACTGAACTCTGTTCTCTTTGAATCTGATGTAATAGATGTTGGGAAAGAGCCTGCTGAACCAGTGTTTGCTGGTTCAACGATTGAGAGACATTTTGAACAGACTCCACACCCTTCACGACAAATCCCTGGAAGTCAACCGGCCTGATCATCGCCCATCACTTCTTTCTTTATTTTCAGAAGGGACTTACTTATAATCTGAGAAACACGGGATTCAGAAACATCCAGTACTTTCGCTATCTCTTTCAAAGATAGATCCTTTTCGAATCTGAGAGACAGAACCAGCTTTTCTTTGTCCGAGAGTTTTTCTATTGCCTTCTTCATCTCCTCCACCAGAAGTTCACGGTACGCGTTTTCGTCTGGCCCCTCTGTTTTCAGAACGATTTCGTCTTCCATCGCATCTATCATGAGAAGTTGCTTCCTCATCATCTCGTTTCTTGCACGAACGACTTCCTTCAATTCAAGACCGGTTTTTCTGGCTATCTCTTCATCGGATGGAAACTCCTCGCTTTCGTATATCGCTCTTTCGATCATCTTCACGTTTTTTCTCAGATTCCTCGGCATCCAGTCTATTTTTCTCAAATAGTCGTACATGGCACCTTTCACTCTTTTCATTATGAACGTTGTGAAACTCGCTTTTGATGGATCGTATCTTTCCAGAGAAGACAGGGCTGCGACGATTCCTTCCTGAATCAGATCATCTACCTCCACGTTTGGAGGTAGGGTCTGTGCCAAATCCTCAGCTGTTCTCTTTATAAACGGAAGCAAGCTTCTTATCATACTTTCCTTGTCCCACACTAAATTTCTTTTATTTCTAATTGTTCACCACCACCTACTTTTCTCACGAGAAGCTTTCCAGTTTCAATATTGTATTCAACGCTCCTTGCTCTGTTGCCCCCCGTGTCCTCCGCCAGTAGTTTGATTCCAAAATCCTTCAGATGTTTTTTCACAGCCTCTACGTTCCTCGCTCCTATGTTCATCCCCGTAGATTCAAACATGCTGGCTCCGCCCGCTATTTTTGCTTCCAGTCTTTCCACCTTTGCTCCCATTTTCTTCAACTCTTCCACCAGCGTTTTTACAGCCGTGTCCGCGTATTTGCCGGGTTTGTCCGTTTTTCCGCCGCTGTCTGGAAGCATAACGTGTGCCATGGCTCCGACTTTTGCCACAGGATCTCTCATACATACAGCAACGCAGGATCCCAACCCAAGGGTCACAATCACTCCAGGATTCTTCATAACCGCGTATTCTCCTATTCCGATGACTTTTTTCATTCCTGAATCCCCATCCTTTCGAAGATCTTGGCCAGATATCCCGGCTTTGGTATCATCATCATGTAGGATGTCAAAGGCTCTTCCTCTTCCACCTTCAGAAGCGTTTCTACAAACACTATCTGATCTTCCGAGTTATCTTCCAGCTCTTCTATGGAAGCTTCTGCGAATATGGCAGATATCATGTCGATGACAAGCTGTGGGGGAAGTGTGTCGATCTTGAAACCAAGAAAATCCGCGAGAGCTGAAACGTAAGTACCGCACATTATGTTCCCTATCTCCTGAAGCGCCGAAGCGGAAAACTCATCGAGATCCAACAGATTGTCGGGAGCCAGGCCTGTCAGAATTTCGAGTATTTTCTTCACAACAGTAGTTCCCATTATGAGAAGTACACTTCCTTCTATTTCTCCAGTTACAGGCATTTTCACACCGACGACTATTTCTTCAGGATTTTTCGCTACGAATATGACATCACTGATAGGTACAATTTCTACATTTGGAACGGAGATTTCGACCTTCTTATTTATCATGTAAGAAATCGCCGTGGCAGCGTTTCCGGCTCCTATGTTTCCTATTTCTTTCAAAAGATCTTTCTGTCTTTCTGAGATCTTCATTCGCTTTCACTCCTTTCCTTGTTTCTCATCTCTATTTCTTTCTTGAAGACAAAGCTAACCAGTTTTCTCTCCAAAGCCGGGGAAACGTTCAAAAATTCTACGCCGTACATTCTCTCTCCCGTTTCGAGGATGCCCGCTTCTCTCACGATTCTCGCTGGGTGATCCTTGAGTTTTAGATCTTCGTCCAGTTCGAGTGTAACGTATATGATCTGTTCAGGCGTCAGGATATCTTCAGCTACCATAAGCATACCACCGGCACTGAAATCCTTCGTCACAAATCTTTTCGGTGGTTCATCTCTCGAAGCGACCCTGTACGTTCCTTCGAGAAATATCTTTATTCTCTTGAATCTCCTTCTTTGAATTTTCCTCAATCTTTCGGGAAACGGTACTTTTGTCACCGGAAAGCCGTCTTCGTCTCTACCACTTTCAAGCACACTCGTCCTGAAAACATAGATCGCAGAGCTGTCCAGTATCATCACAGTACACCTGGTTCCGCGAGGAAGTGGGACCAATCTTCCTTTAAAACTCGGCATCGAAAGAGTGAGGATTCCCCTTTCAAAGTCCACGTCGTGCACACTGCTCTTGTATTGACCTTCCAGATCCTCCGGCGCAGAAACCTCTACGATCACATTTTGACCTGGTTTTATCACGTCCTTTGCATTTACGAGCTCTGTGTAGTACTCCATTCTTTCTCACCCTATTCCCAGCATCTGTCTTATCTTGCTCAGAAAACCTTTCTTTTGAACGGGTTCCTTCAAGATCTTTTCTCTCAGACCGTAGATGGCAAGGGATGGCTGTGAATGACTGTGAAACTGTACAAACGGCTCCTGTGAAGACACACTCTTCTGTACGACCTGATCTTCTTTTATCACAAAGTAGTTTTTTATCGTAAAACCAACGAACCTTTCGACCACCCTTTTCAATCTGTCGGCTGCCATTCTTCCTTCTTTCATATTCCTAGCCATGTTCATCACCAGAAATATCTCTTCGGGTGTTATTCCTTTTACCGAAAGAAGCTTTATCAGAGTATAGGTGTTTATGATCGAGGTTGGTTCTGGGGTGGTAACGAGAATGAGGAAGTCTGATTGAATGTAAAACTCATCCAGGTTTTCGTTGTACCCCGGTGGAAAATCTATCACGAGGTAATCGTATTTCTTGAGAAGTCTGGCAAACTCGTCGAAGAAGCGCCGGCGATCGCTCAAATTGAAAAGAATGAGATCTTCTATGTCTATTCCTGAACTGAGAACATCCACACCGTATTTTGTTTCAAAAACGATGTCTTCTATCCTCACATTTGACTTGAAGAAATCTTTCAGGGTCTTGGGGGCCATGAAACCGAGAAGGATCTCGACACTTCCAAATCCCACGTCGGCATCGAACAGAAGTACTCTCAACCCTTTCTCTTTAAGAGCAAGGGAAAGGTTGACAGCTATCACGGACTTTCCAACACCGCCCTTACCGCTGAGAACACTTATTATATTCGGTTCAGTCTTTCTCAGATGTTCCGCTTGATCTGGCATAATTCAACACCTCACCGGCGACAATCCTGGCAAGCTCCATAGGGTTCGCTTCGAATATATCATCGGGGACCCTCTGTCCGTTTGTAACGAACGCAATGGGAAGTCCCGTGATTTCCGATATGTTCACGAATGTTCCGTAAACCGATGTTTCATCCATTTTGGTGAGAATGATGTGAGTTGGTTTCACGGTGGAGAATCTTTCAACGATTCTTTTCACGTCATCGAGTTTGTAGTTCATAGAAATTACCAGAAAAGTGATGTTTGGTTTTACAGCTTCCGAAAGTGCTCTGAGTTCGCTCATCTGAAGATCGTTTTGATGGCTTCTCCCGGCTGTATCCACAAGAACGATATCGTAATCTTTCAGAGCCATCATTTCGTATTCCGCTTCTTTTGGAGTGTAGGCGATCTTCATGGGAATATCCATGATATCCGCATATATCTTCAACTGCTCTGCCGCTGCTATCCGGTACGTGTCAAGCGTCAGTATAGCGACGCGTTTTTTCTCGTCTATCTTGAAACGGGCTGCAAGTTTGGCGAGTGAAGTTGTTTTCCCCACACCTGTTGTTCCCACAAAGAGTACTTTCGCGTTTTTGAAATCTGGTGCATTTGTCTTCACAAGGTTTGCGAATTGCTCCGACAGAATCTTGAAAGTCTCGTTCGAATTCGGATCCAGATCTCCAAACTTCATTCTCAGAAAATCTATCAGCTTGTATCTGATCTCTGGGAGAATTTCCTGTTTCTCCATACCGTAAAGAATTTTTGAAAGCCCTTCTGGTAGAGTCTGCCTCTTTTCAGTTACAAGCATCTGCTTTATCTCGTTTATCGTCCTTTTTATCTCATCGAACTCCCCTTTGATATTATCGTTCGAACTCTGTCGATTCTTTACGAGTATTTCCTGGAGTCTGTAACTCGTGTTTTCCTCTCTCTTTCTCTCTTCCTCAACCGCAGCTGTCACTTCGAAGTACGTTTTTCCACCTATTCCAAAGAATCCCCCCTTTTTTATTCTTCGAGAACTCAAAATAACGGCGTTTTCCCCCAGTTCTCTTCTTATCATGATCATCGCTTCTCTGATGCTCTCAGCAACGTATTTTTTTATCTTCATAATTTCACCACACCTTCAATTTGAAGGGTGTAGTCATCGGGTATTTCATCGTAAGAGATCACAGAAACACCCGGGATAGTTCGCATTACGTATCTGGAGAAGTAAGGTCTGACCCTTGCCGAACACACAATCACAGGTTGATAGCCTTTTTTCATCAGATTTCCCAGTTCGTTTGAAATCTTGTTCATCAGTTCTCTTGAGACTTCAGGGTTGAGAAGGAGCTCCCTTTCTTCTCCTATTTCTTTCAGCGACTCCAGGAGTTTCTGTTCGAGGTCCCTCTCCAGAACGATCGCGTGTATCTTCCCGTCTTCGGAGCGGACCATCGAAGCTATTTGACGTTTCAGTGCCTTTCTCACACTTTCCACAAGGTAGTCTATATCTTTACTTTTCTCAGCACTCTCAAGTAGAATTTCAAAGATCGTTGGAAGGTTTCGAATGGACACCCCTTCCTTCAGAAGTCTCTGAAGCACTTTCTTGACTTCAGCGGGTTTCAAAACATCTGGTATGAGATCTTCCACCAGCTTGGGAAACTTCTCTTTCAGTCCTTCTATAAGAAGTTCGAGCTCTTTGAAGCCGAGGAGCTCATCGGCGTGTCTCCTCAGAACTTCAGAAAGGTGCGTGGCGAACACAGTTGGTGGATCCACGACCGTGTAACCTTTTTGCTGGGCTTCTTCCTTTCTCCACTCTTCTATCCAGTATGCTTCCAGATTGAACGCTGGTTCTCTGGTTGGAATACCGGGAATCTTTTCCTTAGCAGTCCCTGGATTTATGGCGAGGAGCCTGTTGGGTACGAGCTCGTACCTCGCAACTTCACTTCCACGGATCTTTATGGAATATTCATTGGGTTTTAAAAGAACGCTGTCCCTCACCCTGATGGGGGAAACGACGAGTCCCAGCTCGAACGCGAGCTGTTTTCTGATGGAAGTGATTCTATCGAGGAGGTCTCCTCCCTGTGATGGATCGGCGAGCGGTATCAGTCCATAGCCGATCTCCACCTCAACGGTATCGCTCTGTATGATCTCAGAAACCTCTTCAGGTGTAGATAGAACAGGCCCACCGGGTCTTTCTGCAGGAGCAGGTCCCACCAGCTCTTCTTGAGGAACGGCTCTGGAGGTGTACATCGCAAGAAAGATCAGCGCTCCACCAAGAATGGCGCTGAAGAACGGTATAGGAGTGAAGATTCCCAGAAAAATCAGCACTCCACCGGTGAAAAGAAGTACTTTTGTTTCTCTCGAAAGTTCCGTGACAAGATCTTTCCCGAGATTTTCCTTGGATGCGGCCCTGGATACGATTATACCGGTGGCGGTTGAAACGAGAAGAGCCGGGATCTGTGCCGCAAGGCCATCTCCTACGGTGAGAATCACGTACTCCTGCGCAGCCTCTGCAAGGCTCATCCCATGTCTGAGCATGCCTATCAGAAGTCCACCGATTATGTTTATAAAAACGATTATGATGCTCGCTATGGCATCCCCTCTCACAAATTTACTCGCACCGTCCATGGCTCCATAGAAGTCCGCTTCTCTTCTGATGTCTTCTCTCCTTTTCCTCGCTTCTTCTTCGGTTATCAATCCGCTGTTCAGGTCGGCATCCACACTCATCTGTTTTCCGGGCATAGCGTCGAGAGTGAATCTTGCAGCTACCTCCGCTATTCTCTCCGCACCCCTGGTGATGACGATGAACTGGATAATGACGAGGATGAAAAAGACGATGAGACCAACGACGTAATCTCCTTTCACAACAAAATCCCCGAAGGTTCTTATAACCCGTCCCTGGAACTTTGGACCCTCAAGGAGTATGAGCCTTGTTGAGGCTACGTTGAGGCCGAGTCTGAACAGGGTCACCACAAGAAGTAGTGTTGGAAATGAAGAGAGTTCAAGGGCGTTTCTTATGTACATGGTGGAAAACAGTATGATCATGGAAAGAGTTATATTCAGGATCTGGAAGAAATCCAGCATCCTGTCCGGTACAGGAAGCACCATCAAAAGAACGATAGCGACTATCATCAGAGAAACGATTATATCCACATTCTTCAAATTCTCACGCCCTTTTTCGTGTAAACGTAAACGAGTACCTCCGCCACTATCCTGTAAAATTCTACCGGAATTTCTTCACCTATCTCCGTCTTATAGTATAGAGCCCTCGCAAGAGACGGATTTCTCAAAACGGGTACATCGTTCTCCTTTGCGATTTCTATTATTTTCAGTGCCAGATGATCCACACCTTTCGCTACCACAACTGGTGCGTTCATCGTATCTGGATCGTACTTCAAAGCAACAGCGAAGTGAGTGGGGTTGGTGATCACGACATCCGCCTTCGGGACCTCTTCCATCATTCTTCTTCGTAGGATATCATACATCATCTGTCTTTGTCTTCGCTTTATCTCGGGATTTCCTTCCACTTCTTTCAGTTCATCCTTCACTTCCTGCTTCGTCATGCGGATGCTCTTTTCGAATTCCCATCTCTGGTAGAAGTAGTCGAAAACGGCAAGAGCGAGAAGGACCATTCCGCTTTTCAACGTGATCTCGGATGCGATGTCCCAGAAATTAGCAAAGGCGTCGTTCACGTTCATTTCTGTTAAGAGAATCATTTCGTCCCATCTGTTTTTCAAGACCTGGTAGACCACGATCCCCACGATGGCGACTTTAAGGACAGACTTCAAAAGTTCCACGAGTGATCTGAGTGAGAACAATCTCTTAAAACCTTCTATCGGGTTGATTCTGTTGAGGTCCGGTTTCAACGCTTTCGGAGCAAACAAAAATCTCGTTTGAAGGGCCCCAATCATAACACCTGCGACCATGGAGAAGACCACAAAGGCTCCTATGATCAAAAGCACGTCTTTAAAAGTGTTTACTGCATTCACGAGTAAATCCTCTGTTTCTTCAAACGAGAGAAAGGCCTGAACGTCTTCTGTGATCCTCTCTACACCCTGATATCCAAAGATCTTCAGCGCTAAAGCGAACACGAGAAAGGTGACGGCCATGTTGAGCTCCCTGGATACGGGAGCTCTACCTTCTTCTCTTACTCTCCTTCTTTTTCTGGGAGTGGCGCGCTCTGTTCTCTCTGCTTCGGCAAAGAGCAGGAGCTCTATTTCCCAAGAAGTTCCTGAATAGCGTTCCAGCTGAGCGCTGAAATCTTCTGAGCCACTTCCGCCCATATCGGTAACATCCCCAGAATCAATATAACCCCAATGATCACTTTCAGGGGCAATCCAACCATGAAAACGTTCATCTGTGGGATGAGCCTCGAAACGATACCGAGAACGATGCTTATGATGAGCATGAAAGCGATAACTGGTGCTCCTATCTTCAGGATCAGCACAAAGAAGTCACTCGATCTTTCCACGACGTAGGAGAAGAACCCGTCCGCAACACCTGTGAGATTCACGGGGAAGACATCGATTGAATCCTTCAAGCCCTCGAACACGAGAACAGGTCCCTTTATCAG
Source organism: Thermotoga petrophila RKU-1 (assembly GCF_000016785.1). Lineage (NCBI taxonomy): Bacteria > Thermotogati > Thermotogota > Thermotogae > Thermotogales > Thermotogaceae > Thermotoga > Thermotoga petrophila. Next base: position 16,659 of record NC_009486.1, on the reverse strand, counting down.
CACAAAAACAGTGAGGGCTATAAAATAAACCAATTCTCCCGTGGGGTTTGTTTCTTCTTCACCGAAAGCCAGCACTTCTTCCATTCCGAATCCGATTTGAAAACCAAAGATGTATCCCGCCCCGTTGAACGCCTGAAGAAAAAGATAAACGATAAAACCGATTCCGAACCCAACGAGAAAGTTGAAAAACAGATTCAAAGTGAAACTCAAAACAGGTGTGTTCAAGGGTATGGATACATCAACTGTGAAAAGCATCAACCAGCTCGTGAACAGTCCCAGAAACACTCTCACCTCAACAGGGAACGCTCTCTCGGAAAAGAAAGGAGCGATCAAAAAAAATCCCGTAAACCTCGTGAAAATACACATCCACGCAAGGAATTTTTCCTCGAGAAAACTGAATATGGTCTCCAAAAATCACACCCCGAGTATCTTCTTTATGTTCTCTTCGAAAGGAGGTCTGATCACACCTTTTTCCGTGATTATTGCCGTTATGAGGGTATTTTCTGTGACATCGAAAGCGGGGTTCAGAACTTTTACTCCCTCCGGAGCTATTCTGTTCCCACCACAGTGAGTTACCTCCTCCGGTCTTCTTTCCTCTATGGGTATTTCTTCCCCGCTCTTTATAGTTGGGTCTATCGTCGAGACGGGAGCTGCAACGTAGAACGGTATGTTGTTTCTCTTAGCAAGAACGGCCAGAGAATAAGTTCCTATCTTGTTCGCTGTGTCACCGTTCAGAGCGATTCTGTCCGCTCCAACCACAACGGCATCGATCAACCCTTTCTTCATCAGCCATCCGGCCATGTTGTCGGTGATGACATAGACTTCTATACCGTCTTTCATGAGTTCCCAGGCGGTGAGCCGCGCTCCCTGAAGGTACGGTCTTGTCTCATCTGCGAACACCCTGATTCTTTTTCCTGATTCCATTGCTGCTCTTATCACTCCAAGGGCAGTACCGTAGTCTACAGTTGCAAGGGCCCCCGCGTTGCAGTGAGTGAGGATGGTCGATCCATCTTTTATGAGCTGAGCACCGTTCTTTCCGATCGCTTTGTTGACTTCTATATCTTCATACGCCATCTTCAACGCTTCGTTTTCTAAGATTTCGAAGAGATTCTCTCTGTCAACGTTCTCGAAAAACACCTTTTCCATCCTGTTCAGTGCCCAGAACAGGTTCACAGCCGTGGGTCTTGTTCTGGCCAAAGTCTCTTTCACCTGTTTCATCCAGTCCGTCAAACTTCCCGTTTTGTAATCTCTGAGTCCCAGGACGTATCCGAACGCTGCAGTGACTCCTATGGCAGGAGCTCCTCTGACGATCATCTCCTTTATGGCGTGTGCAACCTCCTCGTGTGTTTTACACTCCACGTATTCTTCAATGAATGGAAGCTTTCTCTGATCGAGGAGTTTTAGAGAATCTCCCGACCACTCCATCGTTTTCGTCTTGAGTTTCATCCCTGACTCCCTCCAAGTTTTATCTCTATTTGGCTGTTCTTCTTGAATTCCTCGAACACCTTATTGAACCAGTCGTTCCACAGCTGATTCTTCTTATCCGCGAGCAATTTATCCATGATCTCCTGTTTAACCTCTTCGAACTTTTTGTAGGAAGAAGATCTCTTCTCTACGACTTTGTAGAGCACGAATTTACCTTCAGACTCGAAAGGACCAAGAATAGCTCCCTCCGGAGCGTCAAAGATCACGCTCTCGATGTCTTTTTCCAACTTTCCTTCTTCAATCCAGCCAAGATCCCCACCAGTTGCCACCTGAGTTGCAACTTCAAGGAAGTCTTCTCCTTTTCTGATCTTTGAGAGTGCCTCATCCATTTTACTCTTATCCTCAGTGGTAATTCTGTAGAGGTGAACAGCGGCAGGTATCCTGTAGGTTTCCTTGTTTTGATTGTAGTAGTTCTGCGCTTCTTCAAGTGTGACGGTTGCGTTCTGAGTGATTTTCTCCTGGAGTCGTTGGAGTGAAAGCTGTGTTTTCATATGCCAGTGCAATCTCTTTTTGAAAGATTCGAGATCACCGTATCCAGCTCTCTGAAGGAACTTGTCAAGGTCTTCCAGAGTTATTCCCATGGTTTCAACTGTTTCTTTTAGCCTTGCCTCAACTTCTTTCTTTACCTCTTCGTCGCTTACTCCGACCCCTTCTTTCTCCGCAAGTTGCTGAACAAGAAGATCGTCTATTAAAGAGTTGAGAACTTCTTGCTTGTATTTCAACAGCAATTTCAGACCTTCTTCGGTGCCTGTAAGAACGTTGAAAAATCTCAAATCGATCTGTGCAATGCTTCTCAGGATTCCGTCTATATCCGCTTCGAGTTCGAGCAAATCAGAGGTGATGGGGTTCCCGTTGACAATAGCAACGACTGTGCTGGATGTGGTTGTCGCCTGACCGAAGAGGCTGATTCCCAGTACTACCAGAATCACGAAGATCAACTTTCTCATTCTTCATCTCCTCCCTTCGCCTTTTCCCAGTATTCATCTAACTTTTCAATAGGAAGCTCTTCAAGAACCAGACCGTCCTTCTCTATTAATTCCTCCATCCTCTTGAATCTTTCGACGAATTTTCTTGTGGCCTTTCTCAGAGCCGATTCGGGGTCAACGTTCAGAAACCTCGAGAGATTGACTATCGAAAACAGCAGGTCACCGAATTCTTCTTCCAGTTCTCCGGGATCTTTTGCCTCCTTCAGCTCTTTCAACTCTTCCTCTATCTTCTCGTAGACTCCTTCCGGATCTTTCCAGTCAAACCCCACTTGTGAAGCGTTCTCCTGAATTCTTCTTGCCATCGAGAGAGCGGGAACGAGCGGGTTTATCTCACCGATCCTCGAGGATTTCTTTTTTCCTTTTTCCTGGGCTTTTATATCTTCCCATTGTTTGTACGAGTACCCCGGACTGTCTCCGAAAACGTGTGGGTGTCGTCTGATCAATTTTTCGTTGAGAGTTCGTATCACATCCTCAATGGTGAAAGCACCTCTTTCTCGGGCTATCTGTGCGTGGAACACCACCTGGAGCAACACATCACCAAGTTCTTCTTTCATCATATCGTCGTTTTTTTCGTCTATCGCCTCGATCAACTCGTAGCATTCTTCGATGAGATACGGTTTCAAGCTCTCGTGGGTTTGCTTTCTGTCCCATTCACATCCTTCAGCAGACCGGAGCTTTTCCATGATGGAAACGAGTTCTTCGAAGAGAAACCCCGCTTCTTTCACTTCAGAACCTCCTTTTCAGAAGAATGATTTCTGCTCTATCAGATACGTCCTCCGTTCTGTCGGCTATGTCCCCTATACTCCTTATCAACTCTTTCAACTCGAGTTTTACACAACTTTCGATGTCCATCTCGAAAAGCTTCCTGAGAGCTGTTCGCTCCACATTATCTTCTTCGTGTTCGTATTTCTCCACGGCAAGAACGAACTCTTCAACTCTCTCGAGATCTTCGAACAAAAATCTGAGAGCACTTTTCAGGGATTCGTAGGCCTTCAGAGAGTATTCCATCTGCATCAGAATGAGATCCTTCAATTGGTGGGGAACTTCTGGTTTTTGAAGAACAATCAAATCCGCCACGTATTCGGCTTTGTTCGCCACCTTGTCTACGGATTCAATCAAACCAAGAAGGTCTCCTCTAAAATTCGGCAGGAACGCTCCACTGTACATTTCCATCTCTGTTTTTCGGCGTAATCGATCGGCTTCGCTTTCAAGCCTTTGTGCCCGAAGATAAAGAGACTCGATATCGTCAGCATCTTCAAGATACTTTTTTAAGAGTTTGAAGACGCATTCCAGAGTTTCTTCGACTTTGTCGATGTGTTTAAAAAAGAGGGAGATTATGGTCTGTTCTTTCTTTCCGGAAAACCACACTCTTTTTCGCCTCCAGAAGATTCTTTATATGTTCGAATCGATTTTCGGAGATGAGGCCTTTTTCGAAGAACTCCCTCAGCAAATCGTCGGTCAGAAGTTCTAAAACAGGTTCAAAACTCATCCGGTGGATGGGCAAAACTCCATTCTTTCTGATTTCGTTCAGGTGTTCTTTTGTTGCGTAACCTTTGTGTTTGTGGAAGGAAAACTGGGGATACATCTTGTGAAACTCGCTCATCAATCTATCTCTGAAGACCTTCGCAACAATGGAAGCTGCTCCTATCAATTTGCTTTTCTGGTCTCCCTTCACTAAGCATGTACCGGGAACTCTCAACTCGATTCCTTTCCCGTCAACGAGTACAAATGATGGTCCCACGGACAGATTCTCCAGTGCTCGATTCATAGCGAGTTTTGTGGCGTTGAATATGTTGTGAAGATCTATTTCCTCTGGAGAGGCAATTCCTATACCAACAGCTGCTTTCCCCATTATTTCATCGAAAAGTCTTTCCCTCTTCGCAGGGGAAAGCTGTTTTGAATCGTTTATTCCTTCTATTTCTTTTTCCAGAACGACAGCGGCCGCCACAACAGGGCCTGCGAGGCACCCTCTTCCCGCCTCATCCACACCTGCTACGATTCCAAACTCTTTTTTGTAGAGCTCATCTATTCCCATTACCCATCTCCTTTCTATTGTAGTAGGGAGCCGGTATGTAGTTCACCGACGGCCTCTTAGGTTCAGCCTGTTTGTAAAGATCCATGAGATCATATATTTCCTGGGGCATGTTAGTTTTCACCTGTATGCCCATTTCTCTCAATTTTTCGTAGTTCAGCGGATAATCATGTGTCCAGTATCCACTGCAGAGTTTATCGGCAATTTCTTCAGCTTTTTCCTTTGGCACTTTGTCTGAAAGAATTTCCACCACGAACTCTTTCACCTGTCTGATCGCTTTTTCCGCTATGTCTGCCAGTATCAGCGTTTGGTCGTCCACTTCGTTCACATCTTTCTTTTTCACGGCGGCGAGAATGGAGGGAGCGGGCATGTTTCCTATCTGGGGATCGAGAGGTCCCAGAACAGCGTTCTCATCCATGATGATCTCGTCGGCAGCGAGAGCTATCAATGTTCCGCCGGACATGGCATAGTGTGGAACAAAAACCGTTACTTTTCCTTTGTGCATTTTCAAAGCTCTGGCAATCTGTTCCGCCGCTAAAACGAGTCCGCCTGGTGTGTGTAGTATGAGATCTATGGGCATATCGGAAGGGGTTAGCTTAATCGCTCTCAGAATTTCCTCGGAATCTTCGATGTCTATGTATCTGCGCACTGGAAAACCAAGGAAACTGATGGATTCCGTTCTGTGAATCAGTGTGATCACACGGCTGTTTCTCTTTTTTTCAATTTCTCTTATCAAGGCTTCTCTGGCTGATTTGAGGGCAGAATTCTTGAGAAAAGGCGTAATGAGTGAAAAAATGAAGATCATCCAAAAAATTTGAAAGATCAAGGTACCAATATCTACCATGAGTATCCCTCCTTAATGTGACACTTGCTGTGTAAATTCTATCACATCGGGCCACATTTGGCGGGGTTTTTATACAAAAAAATGCGGGCTCTTTCGAGCCCGCCAAGGCCGTGGGGGGTGTATCTCAAGGGGGATAGGGGGGTCAACTTTCGTTCTCCATGGTACATTTTAAATGTAACAGGTTAAGAGAAGATTCTAATTTCTTTCCTAAACGGGTACCTTATTTTTAAAATTATGTGAAGTTCTGTTGGGTTTTCTTGCCCTTCGTTATCTGAGACGGAGGTATCATGAAAAGAGTTCAAAGTGATACAATAGAAAACACACCACAGGAGGGGTCGTATTGTTCATACTCCTTTTACCTTCTCTCTTTCTGGGATGGTCGCTGGGTGCCAACGATGCGGCGAACGTTTTCGGTCCCTTTGTGGGATCTGGTCTCATTTCTTACAGAAAAGCCACCATGGTGGCGAGCATTTTCGTGATTTTGGGTTCTGTTCTTGGAGGAGCGAGGGGGCTTCAGAATATCAGTTCTCTGAGCACTTCCGATTTACTTCTCTCCAGTATCGCTGTTCTTTCGGGTGCAATTACAGTCACGATCATGACAAAGCTTGGGATACCCGTTTCCACATCTCAAGCTGTGGTCGGAGGTATAATAGGAGCCAATGTCACGGTAATGGGCATTGGTGGAATTGATTTTTCTGCACTCACGAAAATACTTACTGTGTGGTTTTTAACACCAGTTGGAGCGTTTTTCTTGAGCCTCATCTTCTATCCAGCTCTTTCGTTTCTCTTCAGGAGAATTCCCAGCATTCAAATTCAAGACAGAGTAATAAAAACTTCCGCGTGGATCATAGGTGCTTACGGTGCGTTTTCCTTGGGAGCGAACAACATCGCAAACGTAACAGGAGTGTTCGCCGGAAAGATCCTGACGATCGAGCAAGCAGCCTTTCTGGGAGGAATCAGTATAGCCATCGGAATTCTCACCTACAGTAAAAACGTAATGCTGACGGTGGGGAAAAATCTAATAGAATTAGATCACTTTACTTCTCTTATAGCGGTTTTATCACAGGCAATGGTTGTGTGGATTTTCAGCTTGATAGGAATCCCAGTTTCTTCATCTCAGGCCATTGTGGGAGCCGTTCTGGGAGCTGGTTACTCAAAGGGTATGAATCTGGGAAATAAGAAAGTTTTAATAAGGATTTTGAGTGGGTGGTTTTTAACCCCCGCAGTTTCCGGTACCCTTTCTTTTTTGTTGACATCTCTGATAAAATAAAAGTTGATAACATCGAAACCGGGAGGGTGAAGCCATGACACTTCGTGCGAAGGTTTTCCTTGTTATACTGGTTGTTCTGGCAGGACTCCTTGTTAGTTTTTACCTCATCTATCAGAGCGTTTCTGGTGCGGTTGTTGAAACAGTCAAGAAAAATGCTACTGTTCAGATTCAGGTTCTTTCGAATTATTTTGCTGAAAAGTTGAACAAATACGTAGAAAGGGCAGTTGCTCTGACCCAGTCCATGGAAGCACAGCTTCTCGATACATATTCCATGGCTTCCAACATGGTCAAGCTGGTGAAAGAAGCTTCCAATACACTCATTGCTGGAATTACGATAGAAGAAATGACGGGTTCTGGCTACATTGCTAAAGCTGACGGATTAGAGCAGATCGATTCTTCTTCGACCATCTATCAAAAATATATGGATCTTGTTAAGAATTCGCAAAATCCATATTTAGTTACCTCGGATGTCTTTGAAGGTAAACCCGCCCTCGTTGTTTTAGCTCCGCTAGGTGCGTTCGGTGCGGGCACGCTCGGCGCAGTAGGTTATGTGATAGATCTTTCTCAAAACAAGGATTTCTGGCACACGGTGGCAGAAGGAGGAAAACTGGGAGAGAGCGGCTACGGGCTTCTTGTCACAAGCGACGGGAAAGTACTGATTCACAAAGACATGGGAAACTTCATGAAAGACGTGAAGGAGCTTGGAGACTTTGAGAGAGCATTCGAGGAAGCAAAGAAAGGTGGAGAGAAATACGTAGAGTACGAATACAACGGAGAGAAGAAATACACCGTGTGGGAAAAAGTGCCCGGATACGACTTCTACATCTTCTCGACGGGGTACCTGGATGAACTTCTTGCAGAAGGAAGGAAAGCGACCTTTGGGACGATAGTGACGTATGTAGTGTTTGGCGGCGTGATCTTTGCGGTGTTGTTTGTTTCGATGATGCCGATAGTGAAGAGGATGAGAGAGCAGGTGGAGAGAGTGAAGAGATTCGGAGAAGGGGACCTGACAGTAGAGTTCGAAGCGAAAGGGAAAGATGAACTGACCCAGATAGAAGAGAGCCTGAAAGAAGCGGTACTATCACTCAAAGAGATGATAGTGAGCATCATAGAAGCTTCGAAAGAGCTTAGCGGAGCATCAGAAGAGATAAAAGTTCTCTCAGAAGAGAGCCACAAGATGTCAGAGAACCTGCACGAAGAAGCCAAGAAGATACTGGACGAGGCGAACAACATGAGCAGTGCGCTGACAGAAGTGACGAGTGGAGTAGAAGAAGTGGCAGCGAGTGCGCAGAACATCTCAAAGATCACCCAGGATCTGACAGAAAGGTCAGAAGCGGTGACGAAAGCGGCAAGAGAAGGAACAGAGAGAGTAGAAGCGGTGGGAGGAGTCATAAACAAACTCAAAGGGTCAGCAGAAAGACAGAGGGACTACCTGAGAGAACTCGTTGACTCAGCCAAGACGATAGGGGAGATAGTGGACACGATCAGCTCGATAGCAGAGCAGACGAACCTGCTCGCGTTGAACGCAGCGATAGAAGCAGCTCGAGCTGGGGAAGCGGGAAGGGGCTTTGCGGTTGTGGCAGACGAGATAAGGAAACTTGCAGAAGAGAGCCAGAGGGCGACAGAAGACATAGCGAAGATGCTGAGCAATCTGAGGACGACGATAGAACACGTAGAGAACGGCTCGAAAGAGATGTTCGAAGGAGTGGACGAGATAGCGGTGATGGGAGAAGAAGTGACGAAGAGATTCAGAGAGATCCTTGGAAGGATAGAAGAGATCAACAGCATGATAGAGAACACAGCTGCCACTGCGCAGGAGCAGGGAGCGGCCGCAGAAGAGATGGCAAGTGCCATGGACAACGTCACAAAGATCGTTGAAGGGGTTGTGGAAAGCCTGAACAGGATGGAGTCTCTCATAGAAAACCAGACCGAGTCTGCTGCCAGAGTCTCAGAGGCTGCCGAAAAACTCTCTTCCCTCTCTGAACAGCTCTCAACGCTCGTTCAAAAGTTCAAGGTGTGAGGTGAAAAAATGCAAGCACGATGGATAGGGAATATGATGTTTCATGTAAGAACGGACTCGAATCATGATGTTCTCATGGATGCAAAAGAAGAGGTCGGGGGAAAGGACGCTGCTCCCCGACCTCTTGAGCTCGTTCTCACCGGACTCATGGGATGTACTGGCATGGACGTGGTTTCAATTTTGAAAAAAATGAAAGTGATTGATCAGATGAAAGATTTCAGGATAGAAATTGAGTACGAACGCGCGGAAGAACATCCTCGCATATTCACCAGAGTGCACCTGAAGTACATCTTCAAGTTCGATGGAGAGCCCCCGAAGGACAAGGTTGAGAAAGCCGTTCAGCTCTCCCAGGAGAAATATTGCAGTGTCTCTGCCATTTTGAAGTGCTCTTCGAAGGTAACTTACGAGATCGTTTACGAGAATTGAGGTGGTATTCATGTGGGAATTCTACATGCCCACAGATGTCTTTTTTGGAGAAAAGATCCTCGAAAAAAAAGGAAGCATAATAGATATTCTTGGAAAAAGGGCCCTGGTGGTGACCGGTAAATCTTCTTCGAAGAAGAATGGATCCCTTGATGATCTGAGAAAGCTTCTCAACGAAACAGGAATATCCTACGAGATTTTCGATGAAGTCGAGGAGAATCCGTCTTTCGATAACGTCATGAAAGCTGTTGAGAGGTACAGAAACGATTCTTTCGATTTTGTCGTGGGACTCGGTGGAGGAAGTCCAATGGATTTCGCCAAAGCGGTGGCCGTGCTTTTGAAAGAAAAAGATCTTTCCGTTGAAGATCTGTACGATAGAGAAAAAGTGAAGCACTGGCTTCCAGTTGTGGAGATACCGACCACCGCCGGAACGGGTAGTGAGGTCACGCCGTATTCCATTCTCACCGATCCAGAAGGAAACAAAAGAGGTTGTACACTCATGTTCCCGGTGTACGCGTTTCTCGATCCCGGATACACCTATTTCATGTCTGATAAACTGGCTCTGTCAACTGGAGTTGATGCGCTTTCCCACGCGGTCGAGGGATTCCTCTCCAGAAAGAGCACACCGCCCTCTGATGCCCTCGCGATCGAAGCCATGAAGATAATACACAGGAATTTACCGAAGGCCATTGAAGGAAACAGAGAAGCCAGAAAGAAGATGTTCGTGGCCTCCTGCCTTGCTGGAATGGTGATTGCGCAAACTGGAACCACATTGGCGCACGCTCTGGGTTATCCTCTGACAGTGGAGAAGGGAATAAAACACGGAAAGGCGACAGGTATGGTGCTCCCGTTTGTCATGGAAGTAATGAAAGAAGAAATTCCAGAAAAAGTGACCACGGTGAACCACATATTCGGTGGCAGTCTTTTGAGATTTCTGAAAGAGCTTGGGCTTTATGAAAAAGTAACAGTCTCCTCTGAAGAACTGGAGAAGTGGGTCGAAAAGGGTTCCAAAGCGAAACACTTGACCAACACACCTGGTACTTTCACTCCCGAGAAGATCAGAAACATATACAGGGAGGCCCTCGGGGTGTGAGGAGTTTTTTCCTGTGCTTTCTGCTTGTTCTTGTGTTTATAGCGAATCTCTACAGATTGTTCCCAGATGATTATTACGATTTCATATCCAAAAATTCCGATGATCTCGATCCTCTTCTCATTCAAAGTATCATATGGGTGGAGAGCAGTTTTGACAGAAACGCGGTTTCTTCGCTGGGAGCCCTTGGTCTCATGCAGATCATGCCTTCAACGGCCGTCTGGTTGAAAAAGAAATTTTCTCTGGAGGAGGATTTCAAGGATCCAGAGGGAAACATAATCTACGGAATCGTTTATCTGAGATTTTTGAAAGATCTGTACGGGGATCTCGACAAAGCTATCATGGCTTACAACATAGGGCCAACTGCTCTGGACGAAGGAAGAAATCTGGACAGTGCGAGAAGATACTTGAAAAAAGTGAAGAGGACCTATCTCATATACCGTTTCCTCTACAATGAGAGGTGAGAAAGTGAGAGTGGCAACCGCTCAAGAGATGAAAGAGATCGACGAATTAACGATAAAAGAATACGGCGTGGATTCGAGAATCCTCATGGAACGAGCAGGGATTTCTGTTGTTCTCGCGATGGAAGAAGAACTTGGGAATCTTTCTGATTACAGATTCCTGGTTCTTTGCGGGGGAGGAAACAATGGAGGAGACGGCTTTGTCGTAGCCAGAAATCTCCTCGGTACGGCGAAAGATGTTCTGGTTGTCTCTCTTGGAAAGAAAAAAACTCCCGATTGTGAATACAATTACGGTCTTTACAAAAAGTTTGGAGGAAAAGGGGTGGAACAATTCAAACCCTCTATTCTGAACGAATTCGATGTGGTGGTTGACGCCATTTTTGGAACGGGCCTGAGAGGAGAAATCACGGGAGAGTACGCTGAGATAATAAATCTCGTGAATAAATCGGGAAAAATAGTTGTTTCCGTTGACGTTCCATCGGGAATAGATTCGAACACGGGGAAGGTTCTTGGAACAGCGGTGAAAGCGGATCTCACGGTTACCTTTGGAGTTCCCAAAATAGGTCACATCCTCTTTCCAGGAAGAGATCTCACAGGAAAGCTCAAAGTCGCCAACATAGGTCATCCTGTTCATCTGATCGATTCGATCAATCGATACGTGATAACACGGGAAATGGTTCGTTCCCTTCTGCCGGAAAGACCCAGAGATTCCCACAAGGGAACCTACGGAAAAGTGCTGATAATAGCAGGGTCCAGACTGTACTCTGGAGCTCCCGTTCTCTCTGGAATGGGATCCTTGAAAGTGGGAACGGGTCTTGTGAAGCTCGCAGTTCCTTTTCCACAGAGTTTGATCGCTACTTCGAGATTTCCAGAACTCATTTCCGTTCCCATAGATACAGAAAAAGGCTTCTTCAGCCTGCAGAATCTTCAGGAATGTCTGGAGCTATCAAAAGACGTGGATGTGGTAGCCATCGGGCCGGGTCTTGGAAACAATGAACACGTGAGGGAGTTTGTCAACGAGTTTTTGAAAACACTCGAAAAACCGGCTGTCATCGATGCCGATGCCATCAACGTTCTGGATATCTCTGTTCTGAAGGAGAGAAAATCCCCTGCGGTACTAACCCCACATCCTGGGGAGATGGCAAGACTCGTGAAAAAAACTGTTGGGGACGTCAAGTACAATTACGAACTGGCAGAGGAGTTCTCAAAGGAGAACGGTTGCGTGTTGGTTTTGAAATCTGCTACCACCATTGTAACGGACGGTGTGAGAACTCTGTTCAATATAACGGGAAACACGGGCCTCTCAAAGGGAGGAAGCGGAGATGTTCTGACAGGAATGATAGCCGGCTTTATGGCACAGGGACTTTCCCCTCTCGAAGCTTCCACGGTTTCTGTGTATCTACACGGTTTTGCCGCGGAGCTTTTTGAACAGGATGAAAGAGGGCTCACCGCTTCCGAGTTACTGCGCCTCATACCTGAGGCTATAAGGAGGTTGAAAGAATGAACATTCTGGAAAAAATCGTGAGGGATCTCATCAGTGAGAAAAGAATCACCGAGGCGAGAAATCTGCTTTCTCTCTTTTCAGAAGAGTTTCCTCATCTTGAACTGGAAGTGGAGTACGCTGCCAGGAACTGGAAGGCTGTGAAAAGGCTCTATGAAAACTTGCCGGATGAACTCAAGGAGAAATACAGAGAATATTACGAGTACGCGACAAACCAGCTGAATATAGACTATTCGAAAGAAACAGAAGAAGCCCTCAAAGAAATAGAACGAAAGAATTTTCAGGGAGCTGCCTCCATACTCGAATCGATCGTCAAGGATTACCCCGAACTCGTGGAAGTAATAGCTCTGAGATACAAACTCGCCCTCCAGAGAAACGAGAAGAGAGCGATTGAAAAGTATCGAAAGCTTCTTTTAAGCCTTGACAGAACGCACCCTGCTCTGATCGAAACCAGAGTTTCCTCTCGAAAGATAGGTGTTTTCGAAGTGTTCACACTTTCTCTTTTGGTTGCACTTCTTGTCACAACAATACTCGCTTTTTACACCCTTCCCTCCCGCATCGAGGTAAACGTGCCATCTTCTGAAAGCACGGTAAATATTAAACCCATCGAACAGCGTATCGAAGATGTCTTGTCGAACATCTTTGCCATCACGGAAAATCTGGGAAGGATAAACGATTCCCTTGATAAGAATTTCACTGACTTGCAGGAGAATATGAGTCCCATTTCTGAGAATATTGAATCTCTTAAAGAGGCTCTCACGAACCTGGAATCCAGACTCTCCAAGATTGAATCCGCTATAGCAAAGACTTCGAACAAAGAACCTTCAGTGTCCGTTGTTTACGTTCCCGAACGGGAAGATCGAATAGAGAGGGCAAAGAGTCTGTGGTTTCTGGGATACATGTTCTACCTGAGAAGGGACTACGATGAAGCCATAAATAGGTTTGAAATCGCCATAAAGGAAATTGGAGAAGACAACGTCTATTTCAAAGATGACGTTTACTATTACAGGGCTTTGTGTTACTACTACAAAGGCGATACATCGACTGCTCGTTCGCTCTTCGAGGAGTTCATAAAATTCTTCCCAGATAGTGAGTACGCGGACGACGCCGAGTACTTTTTGAAGAGGCTGTGAAGAGTGAACTTTTCTACAAGAAGCTTGAAAGGTGTGACCTCTGCCCCAGAAATTGTGGAGTGAACAGACTCAAAGGGGAGAAAGGGGCCTGCGGGGTAGCAAACTCTCCCGTCGTTTCTTCCTGGGGGCCTCACTTTGGAGAGGAAAGAATACTCGTTGGCCGCGGTGGAAGCGGAACCGTCTTTTTCACCTATTGCAATCTCAAATGTGTCTACTGTCAGAACTATGAAATCAGTCAGCTTGGTATAGGAAAAGAAATCACTGTTGAAGATCTTCTGAGGATATTCACGGAACTTCAGGACATGGGTGTGGAAAATCTCAACCTGGTGACTCCCACTCACCAGATACCTTTCATTGTCGATGCCTTCGAGAGAATGGAGAAAGAAATTCCTGTTGTTTACAACTGTGGAGGATACGAATCTGTCGATACCATAATTTCTCTTGAAGGGTTTGTCGATATCTATATGCCAGACTTCAAGTACAGCGATCCCGAACTTGGAGAAAAGCTCTCTGGTGTGAAAGACTATCCAAGATTCGCCCTGGAAGCTCTGAAGGTTATGATCGATCAGATGGGAGAACCGGTGATAAGAAATGGTGTTATGAAAAAAGGAGTTCTTGTGAGACACCTCGTTCTTCCCGGTTTCCTTGAAGACAGTTTCGGTGTGATCGATCTGCTTTCAACGCTGGAGCCGAAACCACTTGTGAACATCATGGCGCAGTTCTACCCAGCGTACAGAGCGAAAGAATATGGACTCGATAGGTTTGTCACCAGAGACGAATATCTAAAAGTTGTGGAATACGCGAAGAAGAAAAAACTGAATCTCATAGAAGTAGAGAGGTGGCTGATGTGGTTGTAACAGAATACGAACTGAAACCTCAAAACTTTCCCAGATTCCCTCTCGACTGGTCTGAAATATTCGGCAGGAAAGCGAAGATAGTGGTTGAGGTTGGTTTTGGAAACGGGGAATTCCTGACAGAACTTGCAAGAAGGCATCCGGAAAAAGACTTCGTTGGTTTTGAGCTATCCATCACTTCCTTCGTAAAAGCACAGAAAAAGTTCAAAAGGTACAATCTGAAAAATGTTCGACTTGTGAAGGTAGATGCCAGGTTTGGTCTGAGAGAACTGTTTCCCGACAGCAGTGTGGAAAAGGTCTACATCAACTTTCCATGTCCATGGCCAAAGAAAAGACACGAAGATCGAAGAATCACCAGCTATGACTTTCTCCAAACGCTCTCTGCTGTCCTGGAGATGGATGGCACGGTGGAGTTTGCAACCGATGAAGAATGGTACGCACGGGAAGTTTTAGACACTTTCGAGAGTTCAGAGTATTTTGTCGTAGATGTGTTCGAAGAGAACTTCAGAAGAGATGTAGAAACCCGCTACGAAAGAAAGTGGAAGTCTCAAGGGAAGAAGACCTATCTGATCGTCGCAAGAAAAGTGAAGAGTGGAATTGTAAAAAGACTGATGGAGGGTGAAAACAACATGGCTCACAGTGTGTTCGAAGGCAATGTCACCTGGGAAAAGCTGAAAGAACTGGAAGGAAAGGTGTTCAAAGATGAAAACAAGATCTTCGTCGTGAAAAAGGTGTACAGAGACAACGATTATCTTCTGAAGGTGATCTCCACTGACGAAGGAGGTTTCCAGCAAATGTACTATCTCAATCTTTCCGGAAGAGACGGCAAATGGGTTTTGATTTTCAAGGAGGGACGAAACATGAAGGTAAGAGTTGACGCAGATGCCTGCATTGGATGTGGAGTTTGTGAGAATCTCTGTCCTGACGTTTTCCAGCTCGGTGACGATGGAAAGGCAAAGGTCCTCCAGCCTGAAACGGATCTTCCCTGTGCAAAGGACGCCGCTGACAGCTGTCCAACCGGAGCTATCAGCGTGGAAGAGTGAAGTAAGGGGTGGGGTTCCACCCCTTTAGAAATTTTTCAGATCTGTTTCTTTTTCTCCGTTGATTTTTCGAGTGTATCTGTTGGATAATTAATCCAGTCACTCCTCGTTTGGGGGTCCTCCATTATGAAAGAGAGAATACTCCAGGAAATAAAGACCAGGGTAAACAGAAAAAGCTGGGAACTCTGGTTCAGTTCTTTTGATGTGAGATCGATAGAGGGTAACAAGGTTGTCTTCTCGGTCGGTAATCTTTTCATAAAAGAATGGCTGGAGAAGAAGTATCATTCTGTTCTCTCAAAAGCCGTGAAAGTTGTGCTCGGAAACGACGCCACTTTTGAAATCACTTACGAAGCCTTTGAACCTCACTCCTCTTACAGCGAACCTCTTGTGAAGAAAAGAGCGGTGCTTCTCACACCACTGAATCCTGATTACACCTTCGAAAATTTCGTCGTTGGTCCGGGAAATTCGTTTGCTTATCACGCCGCTCTCGAAGTGGCAAAACATCCAGGAAGATACAATCCACTCTTCATATACGGTGGTGTCGGACTTGGGAAGACGCACCTTCTTCAGTCGATAGGGAACTACGTTGTCCAGAACGAACCAGATCTGAGGGTGATGTACATCACCAGTGAGAAATTCTTGAACGACCTTGTTGACAGTATGAAGGAAGGAAAGCTGAATGAATTCAGGGAGAAATACAGAAAAAAGGTTGATATTCTTCTCATAGACGATGTCCAGTTTCTCATAGGAAAGACAGGGGTTCAGACGGAACTGTTCCACACCTTCAACGAACTGCACGATTCCGGAAAACAAATCGTCATTTGTTCAGACAGAGAACCTCAAAAATTGAGTGAGTTTCAGGATAGGCTGGTTTCCAGATTTCAAATGGGGCTCGTGGCGAAGTTAGAGCCCCCCGACGAGGAAACGAGGAAGAGCATTGCGAAAAAGATGCTTGAAATCGAGCATGGTGAACTTCCTGAAGAAGTTCTGAATTTTGTCGCAGAGAACGTGGACGATAACCTGCGAAGACTCAGAGGAGCCATTATAAAGCTTCTGGTTTACAAGGAAACGACGGGAAAAGAGGTCGATCTGAGAGAAGCCATCTTGCTCCTGAAAGACTTCATAAAGCCAAACAGAGTAAAAGCCATGGATCCAATAGATGAACTCATAGAGATCGTTGCAAAAGTAACTGGTGTTTCACGTGAAGAGATCCTTTCCAACAACAGAAACGTTAAGGCTCTCACAGCCAGACGAATTGGTATGTACGTGGCCAAGAACCATCTGAATAGTTCTCTGAGAACGATAGCGGAGAAATTCAACAGGTCACACCCTGTTGTTTTAGACAGTGTCAAAAGAGTCAAAGATTCCCTCCTCAAAGGGAACAAACAACTGAAGAGCCTGATCGATGAAGTGATAGGAGAGATTTCAAAAAGAGCCCTGAGCGGTTAACTCCTCGATGATTCTCCTGAGGGACCATTTCAGGGCAGGTGTTCTGTAGGGATCAGAACCTTCGTCCAACT